>JBFFWQ010000046.1:0-41816 GCA_041570195.1 Promineifilaceae bacterium (SeqCode)
CACTTCCTGGCGGAAGATGAAATCATAATCTTTCCTGACTCAACACAATACGCCATTTCAAACCAATGGAGCAAGGAATTGATAAACAAATTCAATCTCCGGGCAGAGCAATTAGGGTTTGAAATAGAAGAAGCGTAGCATCGGATCAACACTAATCAGCTGGGATAATAATCCGAATGGATCAAACGAATAAAGACCTCACGCATCAGGAATTAATTGATGAACTGATCGAAAAACGTGCCAAGATCAAGCTGGGCGGCGGTCAAGAGCGGATCGATTCTCAACATGTGAAAGGCAAACAAACGGCCCGAGAGCGAATTCTGCAGCTTCTGGACGAGGGTACTTTCCGAGAGATAGATGCCTATTTGACGCACCGGCATAGCGATTTTGGCATGGACAACAAGCGCTATGCGGGCGACGCTGTGGTGATCGGCTACGGCAAGATCGACGGCCGAATGGTGTGCATCTATTCGCAGGATTTCACCGTATTGGGCGGTTCTTTTTCAGAGGTGCAAGGTCAGAAGGTTTCCAAGATCCTGGACTTGGCAATGGATTCGGGCGTGCCGGTGATTGGCCTAATGGATTCGGTTGGCGCGCGTATCCAAGAAGGCGTTTACAGCTTAGCGGCTTATTCCGAACTATTCTGGCGTAATACGCAGGCCAGTGGCGTGGTGCCGCAAATCAGTATTATGGTTGGGCCTTGCGCGGGCGGTTCAGTCTATTCGCCAGGACTGACGGACTTCATCATCATGACCAAGGGTACCAGCCACATGTTTATTACCGGCCCGAAAGTGATCGAAACGGTGACCCGGGAGCATGTTGGTCTGAACGATTTGGGTGGCGCGACCGTGCACAGCAGCATCAGTGGGGTGGCCCATTTTGCGGCCGAGGACGAAGCTGACGCGATGGCGATCGCCCGCAAGCTGCTCAGTTACTTGCCATCCAGTAACGCAACGCCACCCCCTTCCGTGACGCCGACAGATGATCCCTGGCGGGCCGAAGAGCGACTAAATACCCTGGTGCCGGCCGACCCCGGCGAACCCTACGATGTCAACGAGGTCATAACGCTGCTGTTTGATCAGGCCAGTTTCTTTCCGGTTCATGGGGATTTTGCGCCTAATGTAACGGTCGGTTTCGCTCGTCTGCATGGGCGAACAGTGGCCGTCATCGCCAACCAGCCACTGCATAAAGCCGGCGTTATCGACATTGACGCATCGGATAAGATCGCCCGTTTCATTCGGTTCAGCGATGCTTTTAATATCCCACTGGTCTCATTGATCGATACGCCGGGCTTCATGCCTGGCGTCAATCAGGAGCATGGCGGCATCATCCGGCATGGGGCGAAGATCGTCTACGCCTACTCCGAGGCAACCGTGCCGAAGCTGGCGGTGATCATCCGCAAGGCTTATGGTGGCGCCTACATCGTGATGAGTAGCAAGTATATCCGCACCGATATGGTCTATGCCTGGCCGACGGCGGAGGTAGCCGTGATGGGCGCTGATGGCGCGGTCAGCATTTTGTATGCCAAGCATTTGAACGAGGAGGAGAATCCGGAGGGGGCCAAGGCGCAACTCGAGGCCCAGTTCCGCGAGAAGTTCTCCAAGCCATACAATGTCGCAGCCAGCGGACATATCGACGAGGTACTCGTTCCGGCCGAGACGCGCTCGCATCTAATCGCCGCCCTGGAGCTGTTACGTGACAAGAAGGTGCAGGTGCGGCAGAAGAAACACGGCAACATGCCGCTATAAGGATTAAACGATGGGTAGTGATCTGATCCTTGGCTTTCGAATAAGCCTAATCGGCTTGAGCGTCACGTTCCTGGCCATGGGCCTGGTGATTCTGGTGATGATATTGCTTTTGCGCTTCTTTCCAGATAGAAGCGAAACTGGGCGAGAAGAGCTGACCATGGTTACGACTGAAGCCGAAGATGTTGACGAACAGGCCTTGGAAGAAATGGCCGTTGCCCTGGCGGTAGGGATCTGTCTGTTAGAACGCAGCGACGCGCTAGAATACCGGGACCCTTCGCTCGGCAAGTTGTTGGAACAGTAGTTGTTCCTAATTTAGGGCAAAACATGAGCAAAAGAGTAACCGTAATCGTTGAAGGGCGTGAATATATCGTCGAAGTGGGAGACCTAGGCGAGTCGCCAATCAAGGCGACTGTGAATCAGAGAACTTATCAAGTGCAGGCGCCGCGGCAAGGCGCTCAGTCGGCCGAACCGGACGCGACTGCGACTGTATCCGCTCCGGCCGCTCATAAAGCTGCTCCTGGCACCTCGGCAGCCGAAGCATCGGCGATCATTGCGCCGATGCCCGGTAACATCGTGGAGGTTAAGGTCAAAGCTGGCGACAGTGTTGAGCCCGGAGACGTGGTCTGCGTGCTGGATGCCATGAAGATGAACAACATGATCTACTCTGACCGCGCAGGCGAGATTGCCTCCGTGGATGTAGTCGCCGGTCAAGACGTCGACTATGGCACCGTCCTGGTGACTTTCCAATAGTCAAGTATGAGTTGGCAGCCATGAGTTTCGCGGACCTTTTTAGCTTTCTGACCGAAGCGCTCTCTCAACTCACCTGGCAGAACCTGGTGATGATAGGCATCGGCGGAACATTGATCTATCTGGCGATAGCCAAGGGCTATGAACCTTATCTACTGCTGCCAATTGGCTTTGGCGCAATCCTGGCCAACCTACCCCTGACTGGTATCACGGAAGGGGAAGGATTTCTGGCCGTTCTGCGCGAGGCCGGTGTCACCAACGAGCTGTTCCCGCTTCTTATCTTCGTCGGTATTGGCGCGATGATCGATTTTGGCCCGTTGCTGGAGAATCCAAAAATCGCTTTATTGGGCGCGGCCGGGCAATTGGGTATCTATGTCACGTTGATGCTGGCATTGTTACTGGGTTTTCCGATGAACCAGGCCGCTTCCATCGGAATTATCGGCGCCGTGGATGGTCCGACCGCCATTTATGTGGCCAACAAGCTGGCGCCCGAATTGCTGGGCGCGATCGCCGTGGCGGCTTACAGTTATATGGCGCTGGTGCCAATCATCCAGCCGCCAGTCATGCGCTTGATGACTACCGATAAAGAACGTCAAGTACGGATGCAGTACACCCGGCGCAAGGTCTCTAGGACCGCGCGCATTCTTTTCCCAATTGTCGTCACGCTGGTGATATCGCTGCTCTCACCGCAAGCTTCACCGCTGATCGCGACGCTGATGCTCGGCAACTTGTTGCGTGAGTCCATGGTGGTAGATCGTTTAAGCAATGCGGCGCAGAATGAGATCGCCAATGTCACGACCCTCTTCCTGGGCCTGGCCATTGGTGGAACGATGAATGGCAATACGTTCATAGGAATCGAGACGCTCTATATTCTGGCGATCGGCCTGTTCGCTTTTGTGATGGATACTTTCGGCGGTCTGGCGTTTGGTAAATTGATGTACGTGATCTCGGGTAGGAAATTCAATCCGCTGATCGGCGCTGCAGGAATCAGCGCCTTTCCTATGTCGGCTCGCACGGTTCAACGCGTCGGTCAGGAGTATGACAAGCAAAATTTCTTATTGATGCATGCGACGGGGGCAAACACGGCCGGGCAGCTGGGCAGCGTGATCGCCGGGGGGGTATTGTTGGCGTTGGTCACGCGCGTATTGTAAGCAAAGGCTTCGCCTGACTTGGCGGCGACATTATCTTCGATGGCTCGAGCGGGCTGCCGATCTGGGCAAAGATGGCCGAGTCTCGACTTCAAGGGGTCAACTCAATGAGCGACGCTGAGCATCTATCGTGGCCTGCACCCTGAAAATCAGTTGCCAAACTCTCTGGACCTAGGACCTAGGTGTGGGCCAGGTTTTTGAAGGGGCTGCGATAACAAACCCGTTTCTTAAACGGCGTTGTCAGACCGTCTTCTCCAAGTGGTTGAGGATGAAGGGGTAGACGTCAACGGCCGCGTTTTCGCCGAAAATACAGTCGATGTGGCCGTAGTTGGCGATCACCTGGCGGCTGTAGAGATGCCGGTCATTGTTTTCCCGCAGCCAGTTGAAGGTCAATTCCGTGCTTTCTGGCAGCCAGGCTTCGTTCTCGGCGCCATGAATGTAGGTGATGGGGATGGCCAGCCGTTCAACGTTTTCCAGGTAGATGTCTTCGCCCTTGGCCGATACCAGTTTGCCTTCGCGGGCCAGTAGCCCCATATGTTCGAAGTTATTCATAGAGGCTACGCCAAACAGCTCATGCAGCGTGTCATGGGTGGCGGTGTTCAATTGATCATGTTCGTAAAGCAGCGCGTAAAGCAAAGTGATACGATGGCAGACGGAGCTGTCACACAGTTCTTCGCGATCGATGGTCGGATTGAGACGAACAGCCCGATTGTAGAAGCGATCAAGCCAATCGGCGTTCTCATCGGTGTAGGCGGTCAACGAATCAACGCCGATCCTGTTCAGCAACGTATCCAGATAGAGGCCTGACTTGACCCGGTTGGAACCCACGACCTTGAAATGGGCGCCGGCCTGGGAACTGACGGCCGACCGCACGCCTTGCAAACCGGCGAGCATGGCCATATGGAAGGTGATGGCCCCGTAGCAGTGAGCGACGACCTGGATGGAATCTGTGCCGCTGACCGCGCGAATCTTGTCGACCGCGGCCGGAAAATCGTAGCGGGCCACATTGTCGACCGGTGCCTGATTGGTCGCCGTCGGCAACTCGATGCTGTAGCGATAATCCAGCAGCCAGACGTCGTAACCATTGGCGAAAAGATACTCCAGCAAGTTGGCATCGATGGTGTCGACGGCGAATATCTGACTGGAGACGGCCAGACCGGGAACCAGCATCACCGGGCCTTTCGTTCCGCCCTGATAGCGAGTGAGACGTATTTGGGCGCCGTCTTCCGTTTCAAACCAGTGAACCTCCGGAGCCGAAACGCGCAAATCGCGCTTCTTGCGCGGCGGTGAATCAGGATCGAAGAGATGCGGACGGGCGAAGACGCCGCCATAGGTATCAAATAAGCTGCCGGCGAAGAATCGGCCGAAGCGGGCCAGGGCGGCAAGGCGCCGTCTCATGCCATCGGCATTGATTATTTGCACCGTCGACAGCTGCCGCCGCAAATCCTTTGGATAGATCCGTAAAATGCCGCGACCCAGGACAGGACTGGCCATGCTATCGCCATCATAAACCGTGCTATACAGGGTGGTCGTGTCTTGCCAGATGTCGATACCTGGATCATCGCGGACGATCTTGAAGCCATCAAAGAAATAGACCTTACCTTCCTGGGACGTCAGACGCATGCGGTACTTCATTGTCCGCGTGCCCGGCCGGTCAGCATCGTAGGTGAACAGGTTGAACTCGCCATCGGTCACGGTCAACGGTTCAGGCGAAAGAGCCGAGGCGCTCACTGTGCCGGTCAGGATGGCCGTATAGTCGGGATCGTCCATCATCTTAGCCATATCTTCGGCCAAAATGGTCACGATGAATCCGAAGTCAGATCCATTCTTCTTGCCTTGATCCCAGCCTTCTTGATAATCCTCCTTGGCTGATGTGGAGAAGAAGCCGTTCATGGTTTCGCTGAATTGCAAGCCCAGCGTGTCGGGCTCCAGTCTCCGCACGACGTCAGGCGGCAGATCGTAATCGATCGTCCAGCCCCGGTCTTGGGCGATAAGGGCAGCGCATCGCTCGGCGACGGCTGAGATGGTCAATAGTGGGTTGGCGCCAATGGAGCGGGGCAGGATCGCCCCATCGCAGACGTAGAGCGCTTCGTAAACGTCGTTTCCTTGGACGCCTGAGAAGACTTGCCCTTTGTGATTGACGACGCCGCCACTCGCGCTTTCGGCCATGAGGCAGCCGCCCAACGGGTGGGCTGTCACCATATTGCGAGTTGGCAAGATGCTCCAGGCCGGGTTTTCTACGAACGTGCCGCCGATGGCGGCCGTGGCTTCTTCTAGTTTGTCATTGACCTCATCCACGAAAGGCTGCTCGCCGATGCCGGGCCAGGCGACGCGAATACGATCATCCTCCAGGGTCAGGCGGCCGCCGCTGTCATCGTGGGCCATGACAAGGTAAACCTGGGTGTTGTTGACAGCGCCGTGATAGGCGCCGCGCAGCAAACTCTCCAGCTCGCGCTTCTTCTCCCTTATCTCGTCCACCAACCCACTGTCGGTGTCCTTGCCTACTAGGCCCGCGGCTTTCGACAGCGCAAGCGGCAAGGTGCCGGCCAGGGCGCCGTTGAAAGCGCCTTCCTCGATAACCATACCTTGCTCAACGTCCGCTGAATCGCGCATGTCGATGACGCTGGTGATGGTCGGCCCGACGGGATCCATAGAGTTGGGATCGCTGGCGCCAAAACCGACGGCGTTTATCTTCTGATCGGCGTTGTAGGCCAGGCCGCCGACGTCGGCATTGCCCGAGTAATCATGGCCGAGGCGATCTGAGAGGGGTAAACCGGCCGCCTTGGAGCGCAAGAGAATCTCATTGGAGCCCAGGGTGCCGGCGGCCAGGATGACGAGATCGGCCTGAACCGTGGTTAGAGAGGCGTCGAATTCTTCCAGACCGGTTTCCAGGGCCTGATAATGAACTAGCCAGCGGCCGGCCTGGCGCTCGATCAATCGGACCGAAACCTGGGTGAATATCTCCGCGCCATGGTTCTTGGCATCGGGCAGGTAATTCATGAGCGTTGTGTTCTTGGCCCGGTGATTGCAGCCGGAGACGCAATCGCCGCATAAAACACAGGCCCGCTGCTCGACGCCGACGTGATTGACGCCGTCTTCGAAGTTGACGTTGATCGGCAATGGGTAGAACTTCGCGCCCATCGCTTCGGCCGACTTCCTGTGCGCTTCAAGCTTGGGCAACTTGGGAAAGTGGTCCGGATATGGCCTAGGTCTGAGCATCTCCTTGGCCCTGCGATAGCCTTCTTCTAAGAGCGTATCGACGTCATCCCGAAAAGCCTGGGGCCAGCGCGGATCGTCGAAGACACGGGCATCGGGCCGCAAGGCCACGTTGGCGTTGATCAGCGACGTGCCGCCCAGGCCGCAACCGACCAGGACGGTCATGTCATCGTTCAGATGAAAATCGTATAGAGCTGTGCGCCGGCCGATGTGCAAATCGGGCGTGTTCATCTGCGCTTCGTCAACGGTTTCGGCCTGGGTGTCAGGATACTCGCCAGGCTGGATTTCTCGGCCGCGCTCCAATATGCAAACCTGCCGGCCGGCGCGGGACAGCCGAGAGGCGGCGATGCCACCGCCGTAACCGGAACCAATGACGACAACTTCGTAACGATCTTCGATGTCCTGTACAGGCGAGGATAGGTGGGCCATTTAGGAACTCCTCCATGGGAACGGACTCAAATGTCCGAGATCAGATCAGTTAGGATGGGCGCCAAGACGACGAGCCATCTAAGGCGTCAGTTTGTAGTGACGGGAGTGATTACTGGCTTGGGTTCCCTAACGAAATCTTCGTTAACGAAATCTTCGTTAACGAAATCTTCGTCAACGAAATCTTCGTCAACGAAATCTTCCCTAACGAAGAATTCGATAACGCTGCTCATGATAGTTGAAGCTGGCGAGGCTGTCAACCTATCAGCCTCGATTCCGCGATTTGCCGCCGACCGGGTTATCTTTGTAAACTACTGGCTTAAGTTTCAATTCGTATTGGGTACAGCGTCAAGGAGCTTGGCAAATGGCGACAACTGTAAATGCCCCGCCGCTAGAATTACACGAATTAATGCCCGAACCCGGCGAGGAGTGGCAGCGAATGCTGCGGTTTGTGGCCCTAGAGGGCGGCGATAAGCGCGCCATGGCTGCCTCGGCCGAACCGCTATTGCGCCGGGCTCACGAGTTGGTCGTTGGCACCTATGACTATTTGCGCACCGTGCCAGAAACGGCTGCTATCTTGGGCTGGGAGGATGGCGTTGACGAAGCGCATCTCGAAGAGCGACGCCGATTCTTTGCCGTATGGCTAACCCGAACGCTGGGTATGGACACCGGGGATGAATTCGCCGCTTATCTGTACCGGGCCGGCAAGTTCCATGCCGGGCATGGCCCACGCCAGATCCACACGCCGCCCGCCTACGTAACCGCCTCCATCGGCCTGGTTCTGGCCTCTTTTGCCCGATTCATGGCCGAGGCTAATCTAGAAGCTGACGTGGTCGCCGGCGCCATGGGCGGCTGGAATAAATACCTGATGGTGCAACTGCACCTGATGTTGATGGGCTATGAAGCGGCGAAGGAAATGGGTCGAGGTGATTTTCCCATCAAGGTGGCCTTATTTGCACGTCTTCGAACGTTGTTGGGCACGTCTGTAGCGTCTGTCCAGGTAGACGAAGGCGCCACGATGCAGGACGTATTACGCAAGTTCTTCAATTACTTTCCGGCAATCCGGAACGATGCCTTGGCGCGCGCCTGGCAGTCTGAGGATGAGGGGGAGTCGCTGTGGATCGAGGTTGTACCGGTTTACAGGCTAAAAAGGGGCTGGCGGGTGTTGCTAAACGGCCGAAACGTCGAATATGGCGGTGGCCTCGACCAACGAATGGGGGCAGGAGACAACGTGTCGATCTTTCCACCAGGGCGGTGAGCTACACCGACCATCGCAGAAATCATGAGTAATGTCATGTAAAACATGGACATTCGTCCATTATAACCAGTCGCGAATTGCCATATACTGTTAATTGGTGGGAAAAGGTCATCTCACCGGATGGCCGAAGGTGCCAATATATGGGCTGCGATCGCGACGGAGAGCAGGCTGTTGGTACTGGCTTCTGTTGACTGCCCGCGAGCGCCTATTGGCTTACTAGCTCCTCTTGACGCGGGTGAGAGGGGTGGCATGTCAAAGTGGGCCCACACTCTAACGGTCGGTAGGCGCTGCGAACGCAAAAGTCATGAAATCAAGGAGGTTTGATGGTTTGATCCTTTCTGAAGGGTATCACTTAAACATGTCCTGCCCAGGGCCATCTCTTCATTAAACAACTGTTCGCGAACAAAAAGGGAGGCAACTATGAAACTTGGAGGATACGCAGACCATATCGCCCATGTAGACCTAACGGCTCAGAAAGTCAAGTACAAGAAAATCCCCGAGGATTGGGCGCGCAAATACATCGGGGCTCGCGGACTTGGCGACCGCTATGTATTTGAAAATGGGCCGGAGGTGGATCCACTCTCAGCCGACAACATTCTTTGCTTCATGAATGGCCCACTAACTGGAACGGCGGCCAACATGAGCGGCCGGATGGCCATCGTCACCAAATCCCCGCTTACAGGTACTATTACCGA
Source organism: Promineifilaceae bacterium (SeqCode) (assembly GCA_041570195.1). Lineage (GTDB taxonomy): Bacteria > Chloroflexota > Anaerolineae > Promineifilales > Promineifilaceae > UBA11865. The sequence goes on from JBFFWQ010000046.1 coordinate 9,239, forward strand.
CAGTCATCACGGCGGCTGGTCGGCGGCTCGCCTGCGCTGGGCAGGCTTTGACGGCCTGATCTTCAAGGGCAAGGCGGAGAAGCCGGTCTATCTCTACGTCGAAGACGAAAAAGCCGAGATCAAAGATGCCACGGAGCTGTGGGGCAAAGGCGTACACGACACCGTCAAGTTCTTCCAGGACAAGTACGGCGAAAAGGACCTGACCGTCATCGCCATTGGTCCGGCCGGCGAGAATCAAGTCAAGTTTGCCTGCTGGGTCAACGAAGATGATCGGGCCAGCGGCCGCGGCGGCACCGGCTGCGTTGGCGGTAGCAAAAACTTAAAGGCCGTTGTCGTCAAGGCCAAGAAGAAGTTCCCCAAGCCGGCCAACAAGGAAGCCTGGAAGCCGGCTCACGATAGAGCGCTGGCGACCATTATGGATGAGGCCAACGTCACCAGTCCGCGCAAAGGCGGCCTGTCAGTCTACGGTACCAATGTCTTGATGAACATCACCAGCGAGATGGGCGCCCTGCCTGCTTACAATAGTCAGAAAGCTTCGTTCGAGGAAAAGGCCGAGCTTATCAGCGGCGAGTGGGTCAACGAAAATATCCTGGTCAACAATCCCACCTGCCATGCCTGTCCGGTGGCCTGCAAGAAAGAGGTCAAGATCGAGGACGGTCCTTTCGCCGGCTTGCACATGGAAAGCTTGGAGTATGAACCGGCCTGGTCCTTGGGCGCCAATTGCGGCAACGATAGCGCCCCAGCGATTGCCAAGCTGATCGATTTGGCCAATGATTACGGCTTTGATGCCATCGAGATCGGTGATGTGTTATCGACACTGATGGAGGCTACGCAGAAAGGCTATACCAACGGCGCTGGTCTGGACTTCGGTGATGTCATGGGTATGGTTGAGTTTTCCAAAAAGGTTGCCTACCGTGAGGGTATCGGCGAAGTTCTGGCTGACGGCTGCGATGCCGTAGCCGCCAAATTCGGCCATCCCGAAATCGCCATGACGGTCAAGGGCCAGGGTATTCCGGCCTACGATCCGCGCGGTCTGAAAGGTATGGGCATCGGCTATGCGACCAGCAATCGCGGCGCTTGCCATTTGCGGGCCTACACGCCGGCCAGCGAGCTAGGCCTGATACCTTTGAAGACCGATCCGCTGGAGTGGAAAGGGAAGGGCGAGTTAACCAAGCTGTTCCAGGACCTTTTCGCCTTTTCGGATAGCCTTGATCTCTGCAAATTCAGCTCGTTTGCCGAAGGCGCCGACGAATATGCGGCCCAGTACGCGGCCTTTGTTGGGCTTGATGAGTTCACGGCCGACGACGTACTGGAGGCTGGCGAGCGAATCTACAACCTTGAGCGTCACTACAACAACCTGGCCGGATTAGGTGAAGGCAGCGATTATCTACCTGAACGCTTCCTCAAGGAACCTTCCACGATGCCCGGCTCCGAAGGTCACGTATGTGAATTGGCGTTGATGTTGGACGAGTACTACGCTGCCCGCGGTTGGGAGAATGGCGTCGTGCCAGAATCTAAATTGCGGGAACTCGAAGTGTTGTAGTTTTAGCCTGGTCAAGTAGATACTTGAGACGAAGTTAGGTAGTAAAAGGAAAGGGGCGGTTTTGTAGCCGCCCCTTTTTTGCTTTCAGATACTCCGCGCTAATTCAGCCGCCGGCACGAATCAACTTGGGTTCTATCATGGTTTTTAGTTTGGCGAATCCTTCCCGATCGCCACTCATTTGCACTCGAATCTGGCCAACACAGAGCGAACCTAATTGGTAGTCCTCAATCTTAGTCAATCGCACCGACCAGCCTTCTCCTTCCACGCGCCCCTCCTCGACCAGCGCTCCGCCCATTTCCAGCAGGTATTCCTGCATTAACCATAGCGGAATGCCGCATACGTCCCGCGTCTCGCTCTCCACTGGCTCAGCCTCCAGCCACCGCTGGAAAGATATCAACCTTGTCGCCGGGATTGACGACTGTGTCCATGGCGTTGTCCAGGTAAGGCGCGTCGCGACCATTGACGAACACATGGACGTGCGGGTAGAGATCGCCGTTCTCGTTCAGCAGTTCTTCACGCAGCGGTGGAAAGCGCGCTACCACAATCTCGACTACTTCGGCAACGGTCACGATCTCGGGCGTGTCGAAATCGATGGTCTTCTGCCCGACAATCGGCCGTAAGGTGGCGTAGAAGTTGATCTCCATGGGCATATTATAACGATCAGCGCCCGGTCGCTCAAAGTGATCGGCCGTACTGGGTTCCAAAAAGGGGCTGCCGGCCAGCTCCGCTTCGTCCAATATATTGAGGAGGGAAATGGGCAGGCCTTTCGCCTGCCCATTTGTCGACAAAGTGGGGAATCCCTTTATGCGACGGCTCGCTGGGCGGCGCTGGTCAGGGCGCGTCTGACATAAACCTCGGCCATTGCTCGACGATAGTCGGCGCTGGCGTGGATGTCGGTCAGAATATCGCCGTTCAGATCACCGGATACAGCGGCGGCCGCAGCGGCGATGTTTTCCTCGCTCAGCGCTTTGCCTTGCAGTGACCGGGCCACCGACGCTGCCAGGGTCGCAGTAGCGGTGACCCCGCCGATGCCTACACTGCAATAGGTGCAGCGGCCGTTCGCGGCCACGACCACCGCCGCCGCGCCAACCGTGGCATAGCCCGAGGCCGGGTTGGGAAGCTTGGCGTAAGCAGAGCCGGCGGCGTTGTTGAACATTCGGCCAGGTCGAGGGGTGCGCACCCGAATGGACTTAAGAATCTCGCCATCCTGCAGCGCCGTGGTGAACAAATCGATGAAAAAGTCGCCGGCCGATACGCTACGGGACCCGTCTTGCCCTTCAATTTCAAAGCTGGCGTCCAAGGCGGTGAAAACAGTCGGCAAGTCGGACGCCGGATCAGCATGGGCCACGTTGCCGCCGACGGTGCCCCGATTACGTACTTGCGGATCGCCAATCATGCCGGCTGCTTCTGACAATACGGTTGGTACGTCGTGGCTAGCGGCTACGGTGGCATGGGTAGTCAAGGCGCCGAGAGCGCAACCGCCATCGCGTGCTACCTGGATACCTTGCAGCTCGCTTATGCGGCCGATGTCTATCAGCGTGCCAGGATCGGCCAAACGAAGGTTCATGACAGGTATGAGACTATGCCCACCGGCCAGGAACTTGGCGTTTGGATTCTGAGCCATCAGTGAAATGGCCTCGCCGACCGATTCGGCGCGGTAATAATCAAACTTTGGTGGATTCATTAGTCACTTCCTCCATTGCTGCTGGCCTGGATCGCCTGCCAGAGTTTTTCAGCCGTCAACGGCATGTCGATATGCTTGACACCGAGCGGCGCCAAAGCGTCCAATACCGCACTGCTAATGGTAGGGGTGGCGGCGATGGTGCCCATTTCACCTGCCCCTTTCACGCCCAGCGGATTATGCGGTGATGGTGTTACGGTATTGTCGACTTGAATGGACGGGAAGCCACTGGCGCGCGGCATGGCGTAGTCCATCAAGGATGCGGTCAGCAGCTGACCGTCGTCATCATAGACCGCTCCTTCCCACAACGCCTGGCCGACGCCCTGGGCGATACCGCCAGTGATTTGGGCCTCCACGATCATGGGATTGATGACATTGCCGACGTCGTCGACGGCCACATACTTCTGAATCGTGACCTCGCCGGTGTCCTTGTCGACCTCAACCTGGGCGACATGGGCGCTGTTTGGAAAAGTGAAATTAGCGGGATCGTAGTAGGCGTCTTCCTCTAACCCTGGCTCAACACCTTCCGGCAGGTTATGAGCGGTATAGGCGGCGAAGGCGATCTCACCAAAAGCCCTGGCCTGCTCGGGAGAGCCCTTCACCTGGAAATTGCCTGAGGCGGGATCGTACTCCACATCGTTTTCGGCCGCTTCCATCAGGTGGGCGGCGATCTTTGTCATCTTTCGGATGACTTTTTCAGCGCTGCGAACCAGGGCGCTGCCGCCGACGGCCGTGCTACGGCTGGCGTACGTGCCCATGCCGCCGGTAATAACGGCCGTGTCGCCATGGGAGATGTCAATATCCTCTGGCGGCACGCCCAGTTGATCGGCCACGATCTGGCGAAAAGTGGTTTCATGACCCTGGCCATGGGCGTGTGAGCCGGTCAGGGCGGTCACTTTCGCCGTCGGGTGAACACGAATGGTGCCGCTTTCCCAGAAGCCGGTGACACTGCCCAGCGAGCCGGTCACGGACGAAGGCGCGGCGCCACTGGCTTCGATGCATCCGGTAACGCCGATGCCGACCAAGCGTCCCTCGGCCCGCGCCTTGGCTTGCTCGGCTAACATGGCCTGATAATCTGAAACCTCTTCCGCCTTGGCGAAAAGCTCTTGATAGTTGCCGCTGTCATACAGCAAAGCAACCGGTGTCTGATAGGGGAACTCGTCGGCCGGGATCAGATTCTTTTTGCGGAATTCCAGTTTGTCCATGCCCAACTCGTTGGCCGCCAGGTCCATGAGCCGTTCGACCAGATAAGCTGCCTCAGGCCGGCCGGCGCCACGGTAGGCGTCGACCCACACGGTGTGGGTCAAAGTGCCGTAAACTTTGCCGTAGATGGCGGGTATTTTGTACACGCCTGACAGGAGCGTAATATAAAAGGCGGTCGGGATAAGAGGCGCCACGAGTGACAGGAAAGCGCCATTATTGGCCCATGTTTCAGCGCTCAGCCCAGTAACCGTTCCATCGTCATTGAAGGCCAACCGCGCCTTCGTAACATGATCGCGGCCCTGGGTGTCCGACATCGCCGCCTCGGAACGAGTAGCGACCCACTTCACGGGGCGATTGACCTTCATCGCCGCCAGCGGGGTCAGAATCTCTTCCGGATAATGAGGAATCTTGCTGCCGAATCCACCGCCCACGTCCGGAGAGATCAGGCGCAATTTATGTTCCGGTATCTGAAACGTGAAAGCGCTCATGACAACGCGGGTCAGGTTGGGATTCTGGCTCGTGGTCCATAGTGTCATCTCCTCGGTAAAAGGGTCCCACTGAGCGACACAAGCGCGCGGTTCCATGGCCGTGGCTATCAATCGCTGATTGATTAAATCAAGCTCTACGACCCGGTCGGCCTCGGCGAAGGCCTGCTCAGTTTCCTCTTTGACGCCTAACTCCCAGACGTAGCTCGTATTATCGGCAACGTCATCATGAACCAAAGGTGCGCCCGGTTCGGTTGCTTTGCGGGCATCCACGACGGCCGGTAAAACCTCGTATTCCACTTCGATGAGGTCTAGCGCATCCTGGGCGATATACGGGCTCTCGGCCACCACGGCCACGACCCGATCGCCGACGTGACGTACTTTGTCCACTGCCAGGGCATCGTTCTGCGGGACCTTGATATTGGGCACCAGCCAACCACAAACGATCGGGCCACACGGACTGGATTCGGCCATGACATCATCGGTGGTGATGACGTCGATGACCCCGTCGAGCGCCTCGGCGGCCGATGTGTCAACACTCAGGATCCTGGCGTGGGCGTGCGGGCTGCGCTTGATGGCCATATAGGCCATATTTGGCAAAGTGAGGTTGGCCACATACCTGCCCTTTCCCTGGATGAAGCGCGGATCTTCATATCTTCTGATGCTTTTGCCTACATATTCGCCCATCAGCCACTTCCTCCCATCTCGACGGCCGCTGCTTGCACCGAGCGGACGATGTTCTGGTAGCCGGTGCAACGGCAAAGGTTACCTTCCAATCCTTCACGAATGTCCTGTTCGCTGAGATTAGGGTTATTCTCGACCAGCTTCACGGCGGCCATGATCATTCCAGGCGTGCAATAGCCACATTGAAGGCCGTGTTCGTCCCAGAACGCTTGCTGCATGGGATGCAGGTTGCCGTTCTGAGCCAGACCCTCGATCGTGGTTATCTCGGCGCCGTCGGCCTGTACTGCCAGCGCGGTACACGACTTGACGGCCATACCATTCATATGGATGGTGCAGGCTCCACATTGACTGGTATCGCAGCCGATGTTGGTACCGGTCATCCCAAGCGCATCGCGCAGGAAATGGACCAATAGCGTCCTTGGCTCGACGTCCCGAGTATAGGGCTTACCATTGACGGTCATCGTGACTTCCATAGAAAAACGCCTCCTGTCAAAGACTATGGTGAGGTAATCGCCCGCTCTTTTTCATATGGCTTTAACGCCATTGCCAGGCAAAGATACCTCCATGCCAATATGAACGATATAAGGTCAGCCAAAGTGCCGGTTGTTGTCGAGGCGGTGATGAGGGCGTCTACAGCTGTGTATGGGTTCTTTACTTGAGGATAAGCGTCGTTGTCCAGTTACTGAATCGGTAGATAGAAGAGCCGAAGTGTTCTGGATGTCAATAGCCAGACTCTAGCGAAAGAGTCCATTTTCGTCAAGTGATCCATGAGTCGTGGCTACCTTGCTTACGAATAGCCCCAACAGAGAACATTGCCGAGCCGATAAACGTTGCATGACAAACGGTGCCGCCGAGAGAGCCAGCATCGTGCGCGAATATGGACCTATTGCCACGTTAGCATTATGATTATGTGTCAGTGTTGGCTTTCTCCTGGGTTGGTCAGGAGTTGTAAGATAATTGAAATCAGGAATTTATGCGAAGAGTCAAAGACAGTCCCGTAAAGATTCTGGGCGCCGGGCCTTCGGGTTTGACGGCGGCCATCAACCTGGCCCTGGCCGGCTATGAAGTCGACGTGTTTGAGAAACGCGGCGATACTGGCAAACGCTTCCATGGCGACTTGCAGGGGCTGGAGAATTGGTCCGACGAGGAAGATGTTCTGGCGCATTTCGGCCGGATGAACATCGACATCAACTTCGACGCCGACCCGTTCCTAAAGCTAGTGATCACCAACGGCCGCAATCAACGCGTTTCCCACTATGATCATCCACTGTGTTACCTGGTCAAACGAGGCGACGTCACCGGCAGCCTGGACCAGGGCTTGAAGCAGCAAGCGCTGGAGGCCGGCGTCAATATCCACTTCAAGCAGACGATCCCACCCGAAGAGGCGGACATCGTGGCCACAGGACCGATCTCGCGCGAGTTGTTCGCCGTCGATAAAGGCATCGTCTTCCAAACCGATTACGAGGACACCAATGTCTTCCTGTTGAACGATCGGGCTGCCTACAAAGGCTATTCGTATCTACTCATCACACGGGGCTATGGGTGCATGTGTACCGTGCTCTTTGACCGGTTCCCCGATCTGGACGAGAATTTTAAGGTCGCCCGCCAGATGCTGGAAGAAATGTTTCCCTTTGATATCCGGGAACCGCAGCCGGTAGCCGGCGTTGGCTGCTTCTCCACCAAGAACATCTACCAGCAGGGCGACACGCTCTATGTCGGTGAGGCGGCCGGCTTGCAGGACCTGATGTGGGGTTTCGGCATCAAGACGGCCGTCGAGTCAGGTTATCTGGCTGCCGACGCCATCATTCACGGCCGGGATTTCGCCACAGTGGCTCAGGCACGCTTCCAGCCAAAGCTCAAGGCGACGCTGGTGGATCGCTTCGTCTGGGAGATTTTGCGCTACAAAGATTATCGGGCTGTGGTGGGCGACGGCATATCTACCCAGGCTCGAGGCTCCTTTGACCTGGGATTCATGTACAATTATAGTTGGCTTCACCGCCTAGTTTACCCGTTTGCCCTCTGGGCAATGCGCCGCCGTTATCCTAACCTACGTATCTAGTGTAACGACGGACGGGCAAACCTCCGCAGGCAAGATCTAGGGCTGGCTGAGGCAGCGCTTATGGGATCGGATTTCGTTGAAGGCATCTTGGATCAACCTGATTTCGACGACCTGGCCAAGGCTTTTCGAGCGCCGGGCGTTGTCGCCGAGGCCCTGATGGGCAGCTACGCACGGGGTGACGCCAACTGCTTCAGTGACGTCGATCTCGTGCGATTCTATGCGGACGCAGCCGGCCCGAGCGCGGCAGAGACCCACCTTCGAGACGGCTTCTTCGTCGTGGTAAGTGATGCTGGTCCGGAAGAGGTCGAAGAGTGGTTCACCAAGCCCGAAAGAGCCACGGCAACCATAGCCGGCTTGCGTTGCGCCCGGCCACTATGGGATCCTGATGGTATCTTTGACGCGATCCAGGGACGGGCCTGGGCCTTCACTTGGGACAGAGAAATGCAGAGTCAAGCCGATGCCTGGGCCAGTTCCCAGATGGTCGGCTGGATTGAAGAAGTCCAAAAAGGACTGGCCGGCTTGAGATCTGGTCACGAAGGCCGGCTGTTGAATGCGCGTTACGGGTTGACATGGGGTCTGACCAATGTGATTCGCGTCCAGCGTGGGATCTTGATTTCCGGGGACAATGGTAACTATCCAGAAGTAGTTCAGGCTGTCGGACTTGATTCACGTTGGGCGTCATTGAGTCGCCGGGCCTTTGGCTTGGATGGCGTCGATTCCCTGGCCAATCAGGTTCGAGAAGGTTTGCAGTTGTACGCCCATACAGCCGAATTGTTATCCGCGATCTTCAGGCCCCAGGATGAGCGCGTGGTCAATGAAGCTGTCAGGCGCATAAAGGGCGAGATTGGCTAGGTGCTGCCAGCGGTCGTGGCAGAAACGTGATTATTGTGACTCCCTTGATATAGAGGTACAATACTTTCATTGCCCTGGCAGAAAGCGCGAAAAGCTACTCGAGATTTACTAGAAGACAAGATATAAGGTCAGCAGTGTGACCAAGAGAGCCTGGCTCGATTTATCCTTGGCGCAACTGAGTCACGTCATGTGTTGACCAGTGGCCGATCTTATCTGCGATACCGGGACGTGCGCCAGAAGTATGCGGCCCCGTTAGAGCAGATTTGTCGGCACTTGATCTTGTGGGTGGAGGACAAGTGGATGAATGTAGCGAGAACATGGTCCAGGTTGCTGCTGCTGGCATTTTGCGTGAGTGTGCTGGTGGCTTGCTCCCGGGGTGACGACGACGCGGTCCCGGCCGACGACGCGCCGATAACCGATCCGACACAGACCGTGGGCCAAGTTGACGAAGAAACGCCCAGCCAGACAACTGACGAGGCAACAAGCACCAGCGTTCCGGAAGGCGAGCCATCGGTTGAGCAGCGACTGTCCTATTTTGGACCCGAGTTTCGCCCCGAAAGCGATGGCTTTCAGTTCCGGAACTTCGGCCGCAAGCGGGGCAGCACGGTGTTAGTTGAACATCTCAACGAACTCTTGGGCGATGACGTCTGTTCCAGGTTTGATGAAGATGGTACCTGTGTACCCACGGCAACGGCCCAAATGCTCCTGACAATGATCAACGAATTTCGGGAGGAAGGGCACTGCGTAGGCTTCAATGTGGTCAGCTACCGCCTATTCACAGGGGACTTAGCGCCGGCCGACTTTTCGCCGGACGCTGGATCGACCTTTGACATTGAGGAAAACAAGCTCATCCTGACCCGTATCGCTCTCGAATCGGCTCAACAGTTGTTGCCCGAAGTGAATGAAGCTCTGGTGGCCGGCACGCCAAGCCAGGTCCTTGAGGAACTGCGAGATCAGGACGAGCCCGTCGACCTTATCATGCAAAGCCAGGAAGGAGCACGCCACTCAGTGATGGCTTTTGGCCTGGCAGAGCGCAGTGACGGCCTGATCGGAATACTGGTATACGACAGCAATTACCCGGGTGAAACCAATCAGGTCCTGCTCGATACAGCGGCCGATACCTGGCGCTATGCAATGGCTGACGGTGACCCTGAGACCGATAATATGGCTTGGCAGGGCGACGCTGCCAGCGATTCCCTCGGATTCATACCCCTATCTGCTTACACCAATCCCACCACCTCTCTACTGGACCAAACGATTATCGGCCTCGATGGCGATACAGATATCTTGATCAGCACGGACGAGGGGCAGATCGGCCGTTGGGATGGTCAAGAAATCAGTTCCGTTCCTGGGGCCTTGTTGGTGAATTCCCGTGGGGGCATTTCGAGTAGAAAAGGAAACTACCTGCTTGTTCCAGGAGGAACGGCCGTCCAGGCCAAATACAAGGCGAATAACAGGCAGAAACAGACCGAGGCCAATATTCGAATTGTCAGCCCGGGCGTATCAGTTGCTGTAGATAGTACCAGGCTCAGTCAGGGCGAGCAGGCGCAGATAAGTGTCAGTCCCCAACGGCAGCAGGTGAGTTTTAGCAGCAACAGCAATCAAAAACCAACAGTCAAATACAAGGTTACCTCAGCGCCATCGAATTCGCGCCCGAGAGTTGAGCTCCGCACCCAGCAGTTGTTCAAGCCCATGAAGCAAGAAACGGTGGGAGTTGAATATCTGTTCACTTTCGGCGACTTGGAGCTGGCCTCCGACGAGAATATCAGCCTGGAATTCGACGCTGAAGAGCGCTTGACACTGGCTGGCAATGGTATTGACGACGATACGATTGTCATGGCGATGGCTCGTCTCGATGGTGAAAGCGAACAGACCTTTGCCGCTGACGCCGTCGCCATGCACTCAGAGAGTGGCATACAGTTAGATCTCTATAACTGGGAAGACGGGGAGTCGCTCGAAGCGTTGTATGATGGAGATGACGATGGACAGCGCGAGTCGGCCTTCGAGCTGCAGGACAGGCCGTTGAGCGACCTGGTAGAAGGGGCCGAGTCGGCTTGTCAGATAAACACCTTGCTGGGCGAGTACGGTCCCTACATGGACGACACAGAAGTATCCTCGATGTTAACTGGCCTGACGGAAGGCGGGCTTGAGCCCGGCGACTTGGGCCAAGTGCTAGCCGCATTTCGCTATGCTTGGAAACTGGGCGACGATTACATGGTTGATGTCGAGCTCGTCGAGGCGACGAGATTCACCCCCGAGGAGCTGGCCGAATTTTTGTTTGCCTTGGAGTTGTTTGAAGGTGAGGCTAGGTCAATGGTTGACAGACTTGGCTTGACGTCTAACGAACAGGACACATTCTGGGCGGAATGGCAACGACAGATGACACTGTACCAGTTACTTCTGGATTGGTGGTTTCTGGGTGCGGATGTCGATTTCCTGGCCTCATTCCTGAACGGGCAAGATTTAACCGACGATTATGGCGATTTCTTTGCGGATCTGTGTCTAGTAGAAGAGCAGTTATTCAATACGCTTCGAGATCTCGATCTTAGCCAGTCTCAGATAGCCTCCCTCTATGCTGAATTGGCCGGTACATACTATTATCTGGATGAGGACGAGTACGATTACTATTTCAAGGAATATCTTGAGTATTCTGCAGGAGCGAAGCCTGCCGGGTCTGGGACGCCGACTGAAGGCACGCCCCTGGTAACTGTCAGTCCGACTTCTACGGTCCAGCTAACGTTGACGTTGACGATTTCTGCAACGCTCACTGGCACACCTACCCCAACGCCGACGCCATCAGGCACGCCACAGCTGACGATGACCGCATCGCCCACGCCGACGTCTAGCCCGACAGCCGGGCCGACTAATACGCCGACGTCAACAGCGACGCCCACCAATCCGCCGCCGCCAACAGTGACGCCGACTAAATCGCCGACGCCAACAGCGACGCTAACCCAGACCCCGTCGCCTACCCCGCTTACCCCCTATCCTTGATAGCGGGTAAAGTTCATGAGACGATTGGCCCTGGTATTCGTCGCGTCTCGGCCGGCCGCGCCCTGCGTGAGCTCCGTTGTTGGCGGCGACCCGCACTCGTCCTCAAGCAGGCGGCCCAAGCCAGGAGCGGACCCAGGACCTAGTACGCTGGTTCTATATGAGGCTTTTTTTGAACGCATTTTAAGAAAGAACACTGTACATGACAACGATCTTGTGCTAAACTGCATTCACATCAGGTAAATTCCGGTGCGGTTGTTCTTGGCGGATGGCTCCCCATCATAGAGTGCATGGCGCCGCAGGAGCCCACCAAGACCAGATACCGGGAGTTGCAGAGGCGCTCGAGTCGACTGACCTTGGCGATTCAGTTGTCACACAGTGATGGGCAACTGCTCCAAGCGACTCGACGAATCAACAGGTGTGGCCGCTATTAGCGGTGGAAAGATGTCCCGCTGGGACAATGGAAAGAGGGGTTGAGTTTGGCTGCAGGCGGGCATGGCCATCTCGGTGGTTGGTGCTCCGTCCTCGTTAGCTGCCGGTGCACAGACGGCGCTATCCTAAATGTGTTTGGTGCGGCCCATATATGGAGGAAACAATGAAATACCATGCCAAAGGCACTTTGCCGATCTTTATGATGCTGCTATTGTCGGTCGTGATTGTTATGTTCGCGGCCCAATTATCCGCCCAAGAGCTGCCGGTCGAACCCCAAACAGGCTTTGAAATTGAAGGTAACACAGCCTGGGATCGTTATGGCGACTACGATTGGGAAAACGTCGAGGATAAGGGAGCCGTTCGGTTTCTTGATCCGAACTCCAAGGTTGACATCGATCCGACTACCTTCAAGCCGGACGGTAAGTTTGATAAGCCCGAGGAGTGGTCCATCTTGCCCGGCAACGTCGGACCAAGTCAGAACGAGTTGACGAATACGACCGTCTGGGCCGTCCGGCCAGGTGAGCTCGGAAGCGACAAGCCCGATGACTTCTGGTTGATCATGGGGATGGAGCGCACCAAGAAAGAAGGCACGTTCTTTCTCGATTTCGAATACAATCAGAAGGTGTGGGATGGTTCCTCTGGCGGCCTGACCCGAACTCCTGGCGACTTGGTCGTCGGTTTCGAATTGAAAGGCAATCCCATCGACCGCATGAAAGATCTGACGGTCCTGGTCGCCCAGTATCTGCCCGGCGCGCAGCCCAATCTCTGTGAAGTGACGCCTGGAAACGGCAACATGCCAGAGCGGGTCGTGTTAGGTAGCGACCCCTGCCCGGCCTATGGCGACAGCGGCTGGTACTATCGCTACCTGTCCGACGGCGGCATCCTGGCTTCCTCTGGTGTGGGCATGGCCACGATGAATGAGGAGGCTTTTGATGCGCCTTGGCCGTCAACCGATAACCAGGGTAATCCCCGCGATACGATTCCACCGTTTGAGTTTGCCGAAGCGGCCATCAACCTGACCGCATTTGGCATCGAGCCAACCTGCGCGACATTCAGTTCTGCCCATGCCAAGTCCCGTTCATCGCTGGAACCGAAAGCCGATCTCAAAGATGTGAGTGAACCTGCGCCGATTTCCACCAATTGCCGCATAGATGGCCATAAATTCCTGGACGTCAATGGCAATGGTGTATGGGATCGGGACGAGCCGCCTCTGGCGGACTGGGAGATCACGCTGCTCGGTGGCGACGAACCCGCCAGCACGACGACCGATGAGGACGGCTACTATGAGTTTGAGTGGTTGGCCGACGGCGTCTATACGGTCCAGGAAGTGTGCCCAGATGGATGGGTGCAGACCATGCCTGGCATGACCGGTTTCGACAACTGTGGAGAGGTGACCCACGACGACCTGGAGATTAATATCCGCCATCGCGAAATCAACGATCTGGATTTCGGCAACGGCCGGCCGGAAATTGATGCAGTAAAACGCTGCTCGCCGGACGTCTTCCTGGGAGATGACGTAGAGGTCGAGATCATCGTAACGAATACGGGAAACGTCGATCTGCATGAGGTGACCGTCAAAGATGACATGATCAACCTCAACGAAATCATACCAGAGCTGACACCCGGGCAAGTGATGACCTACACTGGATCCTACACGACTGCGAACGGGAACGGCAGCTGCGTCCCAGTACCTCCACCCCCAGACGAGCACGTGATTTTCCTGCCCGTCATCTTTGCCAACGGGCTGGCGGCAGATCGGAATGGGCTGGCGCCGGAGTTAAACGTCGCCGATCCTGTTACGAACACCGTGACGGTCACGGCGCAGTACGCGACGGTCAGCGTCAGCGACTCGGACACTTGTACCACGGAAGTTCATGAGCTGTCGGTGAGCAAAGACGCTCAGACCTCGTTGAACCGCCAGTATGTTTGGACGATAGACAAGGTGTCTGACGCCTCCTCGCTAACGATACTCTTCCCAGGACAGCCGGCGTTTGTCACTTATACGGTCGGCGTCGATCTGGCCCAGCCGCCCACTAGAGACCGAGATTGGGCTGTATCGGGTGAGATCGTTATCGAAAACCCGGCCCCAATGGACGCCGAATTGTCGAAAGTGACAGACGTTGTCTCACCGGGCATCGCGGCGACTGTGGTGTGTCCGTCGATGATAGTGCCGGCCGGAGGCTCCCTGACCTGTACCTATGGCCCGGTAGCGTTGCCCAGTGGTGGCACGCAGACCAATACGGCGACGGCTTTTCTGCCAAACAATAATGGCAGTGAGACCTGCTTTGAGGGGTCGCGCGAGTTCGACTTTGAGGATGCCGAGGTTACTGAAATCGACAAAGAGGTCCAGGTTTTCGACACTAACCTAGTCACTGAAGCGAACCCTGACGGTCTCATCGGCACGCTCGGCATTGACGATTTGCCGGAAACCTTCACCTACAAGGAGCAAATTGGGCCGTTTAGCGTAAGTGAGTGCCAGGCTGGAGTCCACGACAATACAGCCAGAATAAGAACCAATGACACACTCACGGTGAGGCAAGCGATCGAGAGAGTTCCTTACTTGTGCGTTACAACCGTTACCGTTGCCTTTGAAGACTTGCCGTTTGGGGCTAACGACTGGGACTATAATGACATCGTCGTCGACGTTGGTGTGGTCTTGCTCTACTCGGGTGCTGGCGACTTGGAAAGAGTGTCATTCACATTTGACCAGGGTGGTGAGTTCGCTGCTTTCACCCACTCGTTCAACTTGCGGCCGACCGCTTTCGCCTGTGGAGGGACTTATTCCCGCTGGATAGGTGGTGTTCCGGTCGAGACAAATGTGGATTATGATGTCGGCGACAATATCGTGATCATCGAGAATTCCGGTTGGACACCTCAGAGAGTTGCCCTTACGATCGACTTCGACGTACCGGAGCCCGGCGCCTGCCCACTCGATCTCAGCCAACCCGAATTCGATCTGATCGGCGCATTCAACGGCGAGAATCTGTTCTTCGCGCCCTGGATCCTGGTCAACAACAGTTTCCAGAATACCCAATATCCCGTTGAGCCGGGGGATTCCAGATTGCTCAATGTCCCGGCCGATTGGGTCTGGCCGCCCGAAAGAGTGGCAATCTGGACCTGCTATCCTGACGGAGTGAGTCCGCCAATAGATCAGACGGTCGGACCGGTCTTTTCGGAACTGTGGTGGCAACCGACGAGTCGCTGTCAGTAACGAGCCGGACGCTAGCTTTCACGCGGGCCGGTCTCTAACAGACATCGTACCATCGCTTTGAAGACGGCACCTCCCACAGGTACCAACCTGCGGGAGGTGCTGCTGATAATCGTATACTCGGGTCGCCAGGCCTGAGTACCGCCCATCATGATGTAAGCGTGTTTATACGGAAAGCTGGATTAGTCTTAGGGCGAACAGGACTCATCTCGAATCCAATTTCGGGGTGAGTCCTGTGTTGTTTTGGGAAAGAGAAAGCCCAGCGCTCGAGCGCCCTGGCCTAACTATTGACCACGGCCAATCAGAGGCCTGGCGTCAAATATTTATCCAACAGCCTTCTGCGCCTTGCCGCCCATCTTGGCCGCGATCTGGCCGTAGAGATGGCCAATGGTAGCCATCAACCATGGGCCTGCTAACGCTGTGACAGCTAGGGATAGTATCCAGCCCAAGCAAGGAATGATTGACAAGACGCCGGTTATGATACCTATAGCAAATGAGACAGCCAGGGCCACGACAGCGGTGATCAGGATGTCGCCGATGTAGTCGCGAGCTATCCCAAAGACCTCGCCGAAGCGGAAGCAGGCGCCGAATTCGTCGGTGCGCACATATTGGATGTAGATGGCTGGCGTAATAAAGACCAGGGCCACCCAGAGAAGGATGACCAGGCAACCCACCACGCCAAAAGTAGCGACGATGCCGGCCGCGGCCGCGTCTTCACTGATCTCGCCCAGGCTACCAAATCCGATCGTGGCCGCAAAGCCGATGCAGGCCAAAATCCAAAATGGCAAGGTATAGACGAACTGAGCGATCATGACGTACAGTCCGTCCATGAAAAGTCTGCCCCAATCAACCCATTCGGGCAAGGGTTCCGGATCGCCGTTCATGACTCTGCGAGAGACGGCCAGCGAGTAGCCGACCAGGAACGGGATGGGGATCAACAAGAAACTGAAAAAGACCAGCACGGCTGCGATAACCAGCTTGCCAAGCCAGCGTTCATCATCTTTGACAAAGGTAACTGCTGTGCTTACATCCATTGTCTGTCCTCCTGAGGGTATGGCCCAAAGAAAAGGCCAGGGCAAGTGTTCGTACAATAGACCCCGTCCCTGGCCAGAATAACGAGAATTTGGTTCAAAATTGTCAATGAGCGGACGCCACTACTCCTTGGTTCAAGCAGCGTCGTATGCGGTCTCCAGGTTGTTGTCGTTCATTTTGCGGCCGATCTGCCCGTAAAGGTGCGCGGTCGTGTAGTAAACCCAGGCGGTCCCGGCCGTGAAGACGATCAGCGGTCCGCAGATTGTAATTACGGAGATAACGCCGATGATAAAGAGTAGGAAGTTGGCGACAAAAATGACGATGATAGCCAGCAAGATATCAACAAGGTTGCCGCGAGCAATGGCCACAACCTCACCTACCTGGAACAAAGTCCCGAATTCGCCCGTGCGCGCATATTGAATGAACAACGCGGGCGTGAGAAAGGCTAGAGCCAAGCCATACAAAAGCGCAATACAACCGAACAGACTGTTACCTACAATGCCGCCGGTAGTCCAACCGCCTCCTGAATCGGCCGTCAAGAAGCCTATCGCACTGCCGCACAGAGAAATCAAGATGATCGGCAGAGCGTAGACAAGTATAGATACGA
Organism: Promineifilaceae bacterium (SeqCode); assembly: GCA_041570195.1. GTDB lineage: Bacteria > Chloroflexota > Anaerolineae > Promineifilales > Promineifilaceae > UBA11865. The sequence continues at coordinate 26,016 of JBFFWQ010000046.1, forward strand.
TAATGATCAGGCCATCAATGAATAACTGGCCGAATTCGTCCCAATCGGGCAGCGGCCGCTCCTCACCCTTCATGACGTTGCGGATGATGGCGATCTGGTAGCCAACGATCAAGATGATCAGAAAGGGGATGAGAACAAACAGCGCCCCGAGTCCGAGCTTCTTAATCCAATCGTCGTCTTTGTTGACAAAGGTGAATGCCTGGCCTATTTCCATGTTACTCTCCTATCGTAATAGTGATAACTAAGCGGCACAGCGGGCCGAAAGGGATAATACAAAGTAGCAACCAGAACAGCTGAACCTAGCCTGACGGTCGCTAGACCCAACCCTGGTTCTCGGCGAAATCGGTCAACACGGGGATATTTACTCGTTCTCCCTGGTAGGCTTTGAAAGCGTAATAGAACATGGCCAACAGGATGATGACGCCCACGCAAAGGAAAGACAGAAGAATGCCTACCACGCCGGTGATCAAGGCCAATATGGCGTGGTACTTGATGAACGGCCGCTCTTGCTTCTCCGGCATGAGAAGCAAAATGATGGCGATAATCGGCCAAAGGGGAGAAATGGGGATCCAGGCCAAAGCTGCCCAGAGGCGATCGTCGTCAGTTACCTCGGCCGATCCAGGTGTCGCAGCGTCGTACTCTTCACTCATGGAACCTACCCTCCATGGAACCTACCCTCGAGAATCGTCAGAACAGCAAGCGGGACGGGTTAACTCACCACGGATTCTAAGACCGTGCCCCAGATTCGTCAATACGACACATTGGATAAGCGCTGGAAACAAAGTATAATGGGTATGTTCTTGGTTGAGGCTGGCTGGGATGCTGCCTCTTTGCGGCAGTGCCGGCCGTCTTCAAAATCTGGAATAGCCACTGGTTAGCAGCATTGGCTGTTGTTGTGGATTGGAGTGTTTGGTGAAATCGCGCCTGTGCCGTTTTCGCCCATTAGCGCCTATAGTTTCAGGGATCTTCTAAAGGAGGAAGAAAATGTTACCCAAGCGCTTGAATGTCATCATTGTGGTAGTGATGATCTTTACCATCATTCTCACCGCCTGTAGCACCGAGGAGGCAGAAAAGGTCTGTACTATTCTCGACATCGGCGGGGAGAATGATCGCAGCTTCAATGAATTCTCTCTAAAAGGCTCTCGCGATGCGGCCGAGGACGAAGGATTGGAGTTCGCCTATATCGTCTCTGAAGCAGAGACGGATTATGAGAAGAATATTCAGAACTTCGTCGACGAAGGCTGCAATATGATCGTCACCGTCGGTTTCTTGATGGGCGACGTCACGGCGGCAGCAGCCCGTGAGAATCCTGACATTCAATTCGCCATCGTCGACGTGGAGTACAGCCCAGGATTTGGCTGTGACGAAAACCTGAGCGATTGCTACGAAGAGGATTTGTCCAACGTGACCAGCTTGATGTTCGCTGAGGACGAGGTTGGTTACCTGGCCGGTGTACTGGCCGGATGCATGTCCGAAAGCGGCGTGATCGGCTCCGTCTCAGGCATGGAGATTCCGCCTGTTCAAAAGTTCGTGGCCGGCTATCAGACTGGTGCGGCGACACAGAATCCTGGTATCGAGACCTTGAACGTCTACATCCCCGACTTCAACGACCCGTCGACGGGTAAACAGGCCGGGCAGAGCATGATCGAAGATGGCGCCGACATCATCTTTGGCGTAGGCGGTAATACAGGTAACGGTGGTGTCTTGGCTGCCCATGAGGCTGGCCTGTTGGGCATCGGCGTCGACGTAGACCAGTACAACACCTATCCTGATGTAGCCTCATCCCTGCTGACCAGCGCGGCGAAGAACATGGACGTAGCCGCCTATGATGCTGTTGTCGCCTTCGCCAATGGCGAATTGGAGGCGGGCGTCCAACTTGGTACCGTGGAGAATGAAGGTATCGGATTGGCCCCATACCACGATCAAGAGGGCAACATCTCTCAAGAATGCAAGGATGCTGTGGCAGCGGCCGAAGAGGGACTGATAGACGGGACGGTAGACACCGGCTGGAACCCTTAAAGATTAACTGCTAGTCGTACTTAAGCCTGCGGGAGGCAGGGCAGTTTTGACCTGGCGCCTCCCGCAGGTTTTGACAATCTGGTTTTCGCGCTACAATTGTTTGTCGACTTCCGGCCGATCTAATAGGAGGGTTGTTTAGCGATGAGTGAGACCCCTGTGCTAGAGGCACGTGGGCTAACCAAGCGATTTCCCGGCGTCCTGGCCAATGATCGCGTCGATCTCACTTTGATGAAGGGGGAAGTTCACGCCCTGTTGGGGGAAAATGGGGCCGGCAAGACAACCTTAATGAACATGCTCTATGGGCTCTATCACCCGGACGAAGGGGAGATCTTGGTCGATGGGGAGCCTGTTAAGATGGATTCGCCCAGCGAAGCTATTGCCAAGGGTATTGGCATGGTCCACCAGCACTTTATGCTCGTCCCGGTGATGTCGGTTACCGAGAACATCATGTTGGGTTTGGGCGAGACCCGGGGCCTGAATATTCAACTGCCTAAAGTATGGCGAAACATCCTGCTGGTCGTTTTGGCCCTGGTGTTTTTGCTTTTCCTTTACATCTTCTTCCAGATCAATGAGTATTGGATAGCCCTCATCGTCGTTGCCGTCATAGCCTTTGGCATATTTGCGCTCTTGCCGCTTTTCCGGCGTATCAACCGGATGGGTGTGGCCAACCGCATTAAGCAATTATCGGAATCATATAACCTGGCTGTGAATCCTGAAGACTCTATCAAGGATCTGCCGGTCGGCGTTCAACAGCGGGTCGAAATATTGAAGGCGCTTTATCGTGAGGCCAATATTCTGATCTTGGATGAGCCGACGGCCGTCCTGACGCCCCAGGAAACTGACGAGTTCTTTGTGACCATTCGCAACCTGCAAGAGCAGGGAACCTCGATCATCTTCATCAGCCATAAACTGAAGGAAGTGCTGTCTATCGCCGATCGCATCACCGTCCTGCGCAATGGCGCCGTGGTCGGTACGGCCTTGCCGGAAGAGGCGACGGAGGCCAGCCTGGCCGAGATGATGGTCGGCCGGACTGTTCTACTCGAAGTAGAAAAGGGAGAGGCTAAGCCGGGCGATCCGGTTTTACGGGTGGCAGACATCGTCGTAGAAGATGAGCGTGGGCAGATAAGCGTGGAGGGCGCAAGCTTTGAGGTGAGGGCCGGTGAAATCTTGGGCATTGCCGGTGTGCAGGGCAATGGCCAACGAGAGTTGGTTGAAGCTCTGACCGGACTGCGCCATATCGTTAGCGGCCAGGTGCAGATAGACGGTGCAGAGACGACCCGTTATTTGCCACGCAAGATAACTGAATTGGGTGTGGCCCATATCCCCGAAGATCGCGAGAAACACGGCCTGGTAATGGGCTATTCGGTGGCCGACAACCTGGTCCTTAATCGATATTACCTGCCCCCTTATGCCCGTGGCCCAATTCTGGACCATAACAAGATCGATGCCAACGGGCAGGAACTGGTCCAGGAATTCGACGTGCGAACGCCCAGTATCCACACCCATACCGGTGATCTATCGGGCGGCAACAAACAGAAAGTAATCGTCGCCAGAGAATTCTCGCGGCCGGTCAAGCTACTCATCGCCAACCAGCCGACGCGAGGCATTGACGTCGGCTCTATCGAGTATATTCACAGCCAAATTATCCGTCAGCGAGACGCCGGCAGCGCCGTCTTGTTGGTCTCGGCTGAATTGGACGAGATCCTGTCCCTGGCGGATCGAGTGGCAATCATATTCGACGGTCATATCGTCAAGACGCTGCCCATCGAAGAAGCGACGAGAGAAAGACTGGGCCTGCTCATGGCCGGCTCAGGGGATGTTGAGGAGGGCGCATAGGCTCTGGAATTGAACCTGAGCTTTTAGCGATAGCAGATGGCTGGGCAAGACGCGAGCGTCAACCAGGAACCAAAGCGTTCTTTCCGGGATCGCTTTTTGCGGCCCTTGGTCGTGCCGACTTTGTCGATCCTCACCTCCTTGATTATCGTAGCTATCATCATCATCATAACGGCCGACAATCCGGCCGAAGGCATCGAAAAGGTCGGCAAGGGATACTGGGGCATCATCGACGGCGCCTTCCTAAGACGCAGTGGCTTGATCAATACGCTGGTTGCCACGTCGCCCTTAATCCTCACTAGCCTAGCGGTAGCCATTCCTTTCCATGCGGGGCTATTCAATATTGGCGCCGAGGGACAGTACATGATGGGCGCCCTCTTCGGCACGGTCGTCGGCATCTACCTTGATTTGCCGCCGATTATCCATCCCATTGCCGTCATAGTGGCGGCCGTCCTTGGGGGCATGTTGTGGGGCTTCATTCCCGGTCTTCTAAAGGCCTGGTTGAATAGCCACGAAGTCATTAACACCATCATGCTCAATTTCATCGCCATCGCCCTGGTGAACATGTTGGTGCGCAATGTGCTTAAGGATCCGAACCCCTCTACGGTGCAGACCTTACCCCTGCAAGAAACGGCCGAGCTGGCGCGCATCACCGGCCGTCTGCACTGGGGATTCTTCATCGCCGTGGCGATGGCCGTTCTGGCCTGGTATTTCTTGTTCAAGACGACCTGGGGATTCGCCTTGCGAACCACAGGCCAAAATAGGGACGCGGCCGATTACGCTGGCATTCGCTACAAGCGCTGGTTCGTGTATAGCTTCGTCATCGCCGGCGGTTTGGCTGCCATGGCCGGCATTATGGAGGTACAAGGTTTGACCCGGGTCTTGCCGATTGGATTTGCCGCCGGCTATGGCTTCGATGCTATCGCCGTTTCCCTTTTGGCGGCCAATAATCCTCTGGCCATCATTCCGGCGTCGTTGATCTTCGGTGCCTTGCGCATCGGCGGTGATTTCCTGCAGATCCGGGCCGGCCTTTCGGTCCACATCGTTTCTATTTTCAGGGCCCTAATATTATTGTTTGTGGCCGCACCTGAAATCGTGCGGGCCATTTACCGGATCAAGGCCAAGCCGGAAGACGAGGCGGAGGTCTTACCGCCAACGCGATGGGGTTAGGATGGAGTTAGATACTCTAATTGGCGTCCTTTTCGCTGCCGGTACACTGCAACTCGCGGTGGCCACGGCCACGCCTATTGCCTTGGGCGCCTACGCAGGTCTCTTCAGCGAGCGTTCGGGTGTGGTCAACATCGGCATTGAAGGCATGATGCTAACCGCGGCCATGTCGGCGGCCTTCGCCTCGGCCTACACGGGCACCATTTTCTGGGGGGTGATCGCGGCCCTATTGAGTGGCGCCTTAATGGCCGCCCTGCACGCTGTTCTATCTATCCGTTTCAAGATGAACCAGATCATCAGCGGGACGGTGATCAACTTCATGGCCTGGGGATTGACCGGCCACTTGTATCAGGTCTACCTGGTGCCGCCCAATTGGCCCGGCTCAGTAGGCCTGTTGCAGCGAGTCGACATCCCCTTGCTGTCAAAGATACCATATGTCGGCCAAGTTCTATTCCAACAGGGTCCCATCGTCATCAGTATGCTGATTCTGACCCTGATGATCCACTATGTCATTTTCTACACGCCGTGGGGTTTGAGAACGCGGGCGGTCGGCGAACATCCAGAGGCGGCCGACACGGTGGGCATCAACGTCTACTTCATGCGTTACGCCAACGTCATCCTGGGCGGCACGCTGGCTGGATTGGCCGGCGCCTGGATGACCCTGGAGTGGATAGATAATTTCACCCTGCGCATGACCACCGGCCGGGGTTTCATTGCATTGGCGGCGCTCATTTTCGGGCGTTGGACGCCGTTTGGTGCCTTTGGCGCGGCTTTGCTCTTTGGCCTGGCCAATGCGCTGCAGATCCGGCTGCAGATTAACTATCCGGCGGTGCCGGCCGAGCTCTTCCAGATGCTGCCCTATGTCCTGACCATCATCGTTGCCGCCCTGGCCCGGCCGATACCCCCGGCCGCCATTGGCCAACCCTACGAGAAGGAATAGTTTCTACAGCAGTACAACCCCGCGATCAACACCCATCCTTTTGCAGGAAATTCCGTCATGCCTTGGATCGAAGTTATTCCCTTGGAAAAGGCCAAAGGCGCCCTCAGAAAAGAATACGATGCAGCTCTGGAGCGAGCCGGCCGGATCTGGAATATCGTCAGCATCATGAGCCAGAATCCCAGGGCCATGAAGACCTCGATGGACTTCTACAGCGCATTGATGTACGGTCGCTCGCCTCTCAGTCGCAGCCAACGTGAAATGCTGGCCGTGGTCGTTTCGGCCACAAACCATTGTGTTTACTGAATTCGGGCGCACGCCCACGACCTCCGGGCCGAGGTCGCCGCCGATATGGGACTGACCGATGACGAAGCGGCCGATAATTTTGTGGGCCAGATTGCTCGCGACTGGCGAGAAGCCGGACTTAGCGCTGGCGACCGGGCCTTGTGCGCCTACGCTGAGAAACTGACCCAAGATCCATCCGGAATTCGCGAAGGGGATATCGTCGTCCTGCGGGGACACAACTTCGACGATCGGTCCATTCATGACGCGACCCAGGTCATAGCCTACTTCAATTACATCAACCGGATCGCCGATGGACTAGATGTGGCTCTTGAGGAGTTCGTGCGGCCATGGGAACACTCGGGCGTGAACCGTTGACGGCCGAGCTGGTAGATTCAACTAACGGCTAACGGCGCATGCGCTCGAGCCGGGCCTTGAGTTCGTCCCGTTTGGCCGTGGCGCGGACGATACGGCGCTCAATGTCGACGCTCATCTCCTGTACTAGATCCCGGCCGCGTCGCCTGGCAAGTTTGACATCCAGGCTCAATTGCACAACTGGATTATTGTGCAGCGTATCCATCTCGTTCTGAACCAGTAGAGTCTTGCGCTGAAGGCGAGCCAATTCCTTTTCCAGTGCCATGGCCAACTCTGCATCCGTGTGCTGGCCGGCGCCGCCTGAAGCCGACGCTTCACCAGTAGCTTCGGCCAAGGCGATCATCTCAACCAGGCTACCTGAAGCATAGGCCTCGTTCAAAGCGGCCATCTTGTCAGTCCGGTACTGTTGTTCTGAAGCGTCGGCCGCCAGGTCCGGGTGGTAACGGCGGGCGAGGCTTCTATACAGGCGCTTGACCTGTTTCTCGTCGGCCGGATCAAGCGGATCGGCACCGGCATAGATCTCATCGCCAGTGGCCCGGCGCCAGGTTCGGCGATATTGTTCCTCGACTGGCAGATAACCGGCTTCATATGCGCCTGGAATTCGAAGCTGGTGTATCTGTTGCCGGAAACGTTCAATCTGCTCGTCCAGTTCGGCCAGGCGATCGAGCGAGCGACCCATGCGGAACCGCAGGCGCCGTTCAATCGCGCGGATTTCGCTCTGGCGCTCGGCCAGGCTGGCCTCGGCCGCCGCCAACTCTTCTTGGGCTTGCTTTACGGCCAGGCGCAGACGCCTCAGCTTTTCACGGATTGTCTCGGACTGTTTGCCTGACAGAGTCTATTCCTCGGCGATAACGGTCTATGCAAAATGAGCCTGGTCACCTTGAAACCGCCATTCGCAGTTCTATTCCTGGCAGGCGCTCGAGCGCCTGCCCATGCATTGTAATCTGCCAGACAGGCAGCGGCAAGGTCAACCAAGCCGACTGTTCGATCAGGCAGGCTGACGGAGCTCGGTTTCCGACCGGGTTTCAAAGTCGCCAAGTAACCGTCCGAGGTCCCTCTCGACGTCGTCCGAAAGGTAGAAGCGGACGATCGGCCGCCTGGCATTCAGCAGCGCCAACGCATCACCCCTGGCCTGGGCTGCTTTTAGCATGCCGAAGGTACCTTCAACCTCTGGCCGGCCGGCTATTTCGGGGATGGCCATATCCAACCGCGACTCGGAGACAAACTGGACAAACAGTCCACTGGCTGGCCCACCCTTATAAAACTGGCCGGTCGAGTGCAAATACCTCGGCCCGTAGCCGATCGTTGTGGCTGCTTTATAGCGGTCGCGCACTGCAACACGCAACGCCTGCAAAGCGGCTACGGTACCGGCCGTTGGCGGGACGAAGGCGTGGAAAGCCACATAGTCTCCAGGCCGGATCTGGTCGAGAAAAGACTTCAGGGCGCCGGCCGACAGTTCGTCGAATTCGAGTAAAGGCAGCCCTGCCGGCTGCCGACCTGCCTGGCGCGACTCGACCATCAGCTTGCGCGCCAGTCGCTTGGCCGTTTCTACATCGGGCTGGTTGAATGGATTGACGCCCAAGAAGTGGCTGGCCACGGCCGTTGCCATTTCCCAGGTGAAGAACAACCCGCCCAGGTCGTAAAGGTCCCGCAAGTGCAGGATAACCACGGGGTGACCGGCGTCAGCCAGCGCCTGAACAGCCAGGTCGTTTCTATCGTCGTCTGCCAGGCGCAGATGAACGAAGAACCGATCGTCTCCGTAAACACCCGGCGCGGCCAACGGCTCGCCCACGACCGGCAAGATACCGCGGCCTTGCTTGCCGGTGCTTTCGGCGATCAATTGCTCTAGCCAGTCGCCAAATGGGGCCACGGACGGCGACGTGATGAGCGTAAGTTTGTCCCGACCTTCAAGCGCCATATCGCCGAGGAACGTACCCAACTGGGCCGCCAGATTATCACCCTTGAGCGGGCAATTGCAGCTATGGGCGTTCACCGTCATGCTTAGTGCTCTATCCAACAACAGTTTCAGGTCGAGGCCGACCAGAGCGGCCGGAACCAGACCGAAGTAAGACAGTGCAGCGTATCGGCCGCCAATGGTTGGATCGTTCAGAAACAACTCTCTGAAGCCGTGTCGTTCGGCCAGATCGACCAGCGGGGTTCCAGGATCGGTGATGGCCACGAAGTTGCGCCCTGGATCGGCCGGGTCGAATTCTGCTAACCGGTTGTAGAAGTACTTGAAGGCCGAGATTGTTTCGACCGTCCGGCCGGATTTACTGGCCACAATGAATAACGTCCGTTCGAGGGTCAGGTCATTTTCCAGCGCCCGGATGATGTCCGGATCGCTCGTGTCGAGGACCGTAGGATCCAAATGCGGCTGATCGGGCCGGTTGAGCTGCACCCAGGGGGCGAAAGTTCGGGCATATAATTCGGGAGCCAGGCTAGAACCGCCCATGCCCAAAACAACCGCCCGTTCAAAACCTGCATTGGACACTTGACTGACGAAAGAGACCAGACCGTCGAGGTTTTCCTGCATAGCGTCGACGATATGTAACCAGCCCAGCCGGTTGACGATTTCGCGCTCTTCATCTTGCCAGACGGTGTGATCGTGGGACCAGATGCGGCACATAGTCCGGTCAGCGCAGAACTTCTCCAATGTTCGGTCGACCGCCGGACCGTACCTACCCGGCCTGAGGACCATGGGCCGCCAGGCTTCTTCCAACTGGCCGCGTTTGCGAGAGACGCTGCGGATGAGCGCCTGGAAGTAGCGATCGAAGTCAGCCAAGCTCCTTTTCTGTAATTCCGTGGCCATAGATTCAAGGTCGATACCCAATTCACCCAGCGCGGCCAATGTTGCCTGTGATTGCTCGATGTTCTGGGTCAGCCGACTGGCGGCCCGACCATGATCGCGAAAGGCGACCAACGAGGCGGGTGAGAGCGTGCAGACCGTATCCGGTCCGATCAAAGCCTCGATGTAATAGGTGTCGAGGTAGCGGAAACTTCTGGGCGCTGTTCGGGTCCATTTCGGTTTCTGAACCTTGGCACCTTTTTTCTCCAGTTTTTGCCAGACGGGATCGCTGAATCGCTGACAGAAGCGCAAGTAGACAGCCTTGGCCAGGGCAATAGCTGCTTGACCCATGAGATCGCGGCGACCCAGCCGCAGTAGTTCTTCGTCTACGAGGGCGTCAATCCGGCTTATGGAGAAAGAGGCAACCGAAGCCGGCGTTTGCCGCCAAACACTGTGGGACGAGACATACGATTCCAGTCCCCTTACATAGGCCTCGGCCACAAGCTCGTAGGTGGCCAGCGAGAATATGTGGGTAGCGTTGACGTTGACGCCGTCTCGGGTGAGCTTCTCGATGGCAGTGACGCCGGCCGTGGTCGCCGGGATCTCGATCATGACATTGGGGCGATTAACCATGGCCAGCACATGCCGGGCCTCGGCGATAGTGCCCACCGAGTCAAAGGCCAGCGCCGGGTTCAATTCCATCGTGACATAGCCGTCCTTGCCCTCGGTCAATTCGAATATCGGCATCAGCATATCGGCCGCCCGCTGAATATCGTCCACGACCAGGGCCTGGTAGATGTCCATGACCGGCATGCCACGGCCGACCAATTCTGTCAGCGATCGATCGTAATCAGAGCTATCGGTGATCGCTTTTTCAAACACGATCGGCGTCGATGTTATCCCGGTGACGCCAGCTTCCAGGGCGTCGCGTAGTTCACCAGAGTCGATGAACGCTCGCCGGAGATAGTTCAACCACAACGATTGACCAAATTCGCTTACGGTATGTAGGTACTCCATCGGCTTACCTCCCTTGTTAAGCTGAACGCTGGCCCTTCCTCCATGGAAGGCGCTTGAGGAACCGGCGTTCAATCGGCTACCGACCTAAAAGAGCATCCCGCTGGATTTCCTCCCTACTGGACTGGAGGGATGCGGGCGCAGGTTATCAAGTCTAATAACAGTATAACTCACTTTGGGGGCAAAAATACAGTGTATGAGGCTTTGTTTTCCGTGACTGCTTTCTGGACCGCTATCGGGCCAGCAACTGCTCTATGGCCTCCTGCCAATCCCGCTTCTCTTGATGCGCGTGCAAGACGAGCGCCCCGGCGAAGTATGAGGCCTTGAAGTCGTTAAGTACCCGCTGAAACGAATCCACCCGATCGGGCGACGAGGTCGAGGAACGCCCTTTCACTCCCAGTTGTTGGTAGCCTATCTGGCGAGCTAAGAGGAACGAGACCTGGCGACGACCTGGATGCACCGACCATCGCCAAGTTCCAGGACGAGTTGGGCGCTATGGGCTATAGGTTCCAGTTCACGACCCTAGCCGGCTTCCACGCGCTTAACACGAGCATGTTTGAACTGGCCCAAGGTTATCGCGAGTCGGGAATCACCGTCAGTCGCTGCCCATGAGGAGATGGGTGGCAGTCCGGCCGACTACCTTGAATCCGTTCTGCTCGTAGAGGTGGTGAGCCGGGTTTCCGTTGAGCACTTGCAAGGTTTCCGGCCTGTTGCTGGCACTATATAACACTGTGACTGCCCCAGTCGCCACCAGGGCGCTCATCCAATATCGGCTGGCCGTCACCGCGCTGAAGGGCGACGTGTCGGGCACCAGTGGTCCCATATCAAGGTAATAGATGAAAATCCGTTTGCGATCGGCTGCCCCGAACCAGTAGGTGAAGAGACCCAGCAGGAATAGCGTGATGGCTAGGGCGAAGGGTATGGCAGTCTGCCATGGAGCCTGGTACCAGCCGTGAGATGATTCGGCCGTCATCATTTCAGAGCGCCCCCGGGTCATGTTGCCGGCCGAGAATGGAAGCGTGACATAATCGGCAGGTTAATCTTTGGTTGAGCCCTAGCTTGCTTAGGGGAAAATGCCCCGATTTTTGTACACCATCCGGAGCCGTTTCAGGGCCACGATGTAGGCCGCGGTTCGCCAGTCGGTTTCGTACTCCGTTGCCGCTCGATGAACCCGCACGTAACCGCCCATTAACATCTTGTGCAGCTTGGAGTCGACCTCGTCCAGGTCCCAGAATTCGGCTCGTTTGTTTTGCAGCCATTCGAAGTAACTGACGATCACTCCGCCGGCGTTACAAAGGACGTCTGGCAGAAGCTCAATGCCGGCCTCTAAAAGCACCGCATCGCCCTCAGGCGTCGTCGGGCCATTGGCGCCTTCGGCCACCAGGCGCACCTTGAGCAGAGGCGCCGTCTCATCGGTGATCTGGCTCTCAAGAGCGGCCGGGATGAAGATATCGGCTTCTGTCGCCAGAAATGTCTCGTGGTCTATGGCTTCGGCCCCGGGATAGCCGGCCACACCTTGATGGTTGAGCGCGTAGGCCAGTAGCTCGTCGGGGTCTAGCCCTTGCGGATCATAAATGGCTCCGGAAACGTCCTCAACGGCCAAGAGGCTAGCGCCTTGTTCTTTCATCAAACGGGACGCCCACGAACCTACATTGCCGAACCCCTGGACGAAATAGGTGCTCCCTGAAAGATCAAAATGATTGTCCTTCGCCCAGCGTTCGATGAGATAGACGACGCCTTGCCCGGTCGCCTTGTCGCGTCCGACGCTGCCGCCCGACTCGACGGGTTTGCCGGTCACGGCGTGGAAATTGGCCTGGCGCTCGTGCGGCGCCTGCATCTGAACGAAGGTGTCGACGATCCAGGCCATGATCTGGGCATTGGTGTTCACATCGGGCGCCGGAATATCATATTCGGGGCCGATGTTCTGTCCCAGGGCGTACGTGAAACGGCGAGTGATGCGTTCTAGATCCTCTTCACCATACTTCTTGGGGTCAAATTGGATGCCGCCCTTGGCCCCACCATACGGCAAATTGACGATGGCCGTTTTCCAGGTCATCCAGGCCGCCAGGGCGCGCACCTCGTCGCGATTAACGGATGGATGAAAGCGAAGGCCGCCCTTGAACGGTCCCAGGGCGTTGTTATGCTGAATCCGGTAGCCGGTGAACATCTCGATCCGGCCGTTGGTCAGCTTCACTGGAAAGTGAACGACTATCTCGTTGGTTGGCCTGGACAGGATCCGATGGATGTCAGGATCAAGGGCCATCAGCTCGGCCGCTTTGTCGACCTGCATCGTGACGTTCTCGTAAAGACTTCGTTGCTCAGCCATTCTTCTCTCCTCGGAAATAGCGGTTAGCAGTGAGCTGTTAGCGATTAGCTGTTTTCGTTCGTTGTTAGTGGGCGTTCAGTAAACCATTATAAGTCAAGCAAGAGGCGCTTGCTAACGTCTTTCTAACACGGCGCCAATGGGCCTCTGACGAAATCCAATTACCCTTATATACGGATCGCGGTCGATCCTTTATTTGACTATTGAACACGTCTCTGCTCACTTGATATGTGTCTTGTGCCACTTATACGCTTGCAGGTCCGCGAGAGGAAAACAGATGAACTTGAATAGATTTACACAGAAAGCCCAGGATGCGGTGCTTCAAGCCCAACACCTGGCCGAAGAGATGAATCACAGCCAGATCGAGGCGGTGCACTTGCTGGCCGCCTTGTTGGCTCAAGAAAATGGCGTCGTGCCCCAGATCGTCAATCGCATTGGGGCCAGCGGCCAGTTACTGACTCGTGAGATTGGAGCCCGGCTGAATGGCTTGCCCAGAGCGGTTGGCGCAACGGCCCAGGTTGGTGTCGCGCGCGAGCTAAGCAACATCGTTCGGGCGGCCGAGCGCGAAGCGGCTAAGATGAAGGATGAATTCGTCAGTACCGAACACCTTTTCCTGGCGCTGGTAGATGTCGCCAGAGATATTCGCGATCTTTCGCCCCTGGTTGAAGGCGGCATCAATCGCGAGGATGTTTTGCGCGCTCTGACCGGCGTTCGCGGTGGTCAGCGGGTGACCAGCCAAAACCCGGAAGCGACCTATGAGGCGCTGGCCAAATACGGCCGTGACCTTACCCAACTGGCGCGGCTTGGTAAGCTCGATCCGGTCATCGGCCGGGACGAGGAAATCAGGCGCGTCAGCCAGGTGCTCAGCCGCCGGACCAAGAACAACCCGGTTCTGATCGGCGAGGCCGGCGTCGGCAAGACAGCCATCGCCGAGGGATTGGCCCAACGCATCGTCAACGGCGACGTGCCCGAGGGCATGAAGGACAAACAGCTGTTCGCTCTTGACCTGAGCAGCCTGGTGGCCGGGGCTAAGTATCGAGGCGAATTCGAAGAGCGCCTGAAGGCGGTCTTGAAGGAGATTGCCGAGAGCGAAGGTCAGATCATCCTCTTCATCGACGAGCTGCACACCATGGTCGGCGCCGGAGCGGCCGAAGGTTCCATGGATGCCAGTAACATGTTGAAGCCTATGCTGGCTCGCGGCGAACTGCATACCATCGGCGCGACCACTCTGGACGAGTACCGCAAATACATCGAGAAGGATGCCGCCCTGGAACGGCGCTTCCAGCCGGTCTTCATCGACCAGCCCTCGGTAGAAGATACGATCTCGATTCTGCGCGGCCTCAAAGAGCGTTACGAGGTCCATCATGGCGTGCGTATCCAGGATGGCGCGGTTATCGCCGCGGCGACCCTGTCCCACCGCTATATTACCGACCGGCAGTTGCCCGACAAGGCCATCGACTTGATCGATGAAGCTGCCAGCCGGCTAAAGATGGTTATTGATTCCAAGCCGACCGAACTGGACAAAGTCGACCGCCAGATCCTGCAGCTAGAGATCGAACGCGAGTCGTTGAAGAAGGAACGCGACCAGGCTTCTAAGGAACGCCTGGGCGCAATTGAAGCTGAGATGGCCGAACTGCGTGAGGAAGCCAACGCTCTACGCGCCCGCTGGGAAACCGAAAAAGCGGCCATCGACGAGATCCGAGCCACCAAGTCTGAGATGGACAATGTGAAGGTCCAAATCGAGCAGACCGAGCGATCGGCCGATCTGGAGGCTTCCGCCCGGCTGCGCTACGGCACCCTGGTCGAATTGGAGGGTCGCCTGACCCGCCAGGAGGCGCGGCTCAACGAATTGCAGGCCACCGGGGCGATGCTCAAGGAAGAAGTCGATGCCGAAGATGTCGCCGAGATCGTGTCCAAGTGGACCGGCATCCCGGTCAGCAAGCTAATGGAAGGCGAGGTGGAGAAGCTGTTGAAGATGGAGCAGCGGCTCGGCCGGCGCGTCATTGGTCAGGGCGAGGCCATCCGCGTCGTCAGTAACGCCGTGCGTCGTTCGCGGGCCGGCCTGCAAGATCGCCAGCGGCCGATCGGCTCATTCATCTTCTTGGGTCCGACGGGCGTCGGCAAGACCGAGTTGGCCCGGGCTCTGGCCGAATTCCTCTTTGACGACGAAGACGCGATGGTCCGCGTCGACATGAGCGAGTACCAGGAACGGCACACCGTCAGCCGCTTGATCGGCGCGCCGCCCGGCTACGTCGGCTACGACGAAGGTGGCCAGCTGACCGAAGCGGTGCGCCGCCGGCCGTATTCGGTGGTGCTATTCGACGAGATCGAGAAGGCGCATCCGGACGTCTTCAACACCCTGCTGCAACTGCTTGATGACGGCCGGTTGACCGACGGCCACGGCCGGACGGTCAACTTCCGCAATACGGCCGTCATCATGACCAGCAATATCGGAAGCCAGTTTTTGAATGGCGAGGAATACGATCCCGAGGGCGCCATGAGCGCCCTGCGGACCAATTTCAGGCCCGAATTCCTGAACCGGGTGGACGAAATCATCATCTTCCACAATCTGAGCAAGGAAGACCTGAAGCAAATCGTGGATATTCAAGCCGATCGTCTACGGAATATGCTGGCCGACCGTCAAATTGCACTGGAGTTGAGCGATCACGCCAAGACGTTTATCGCCGAGCGCGGTTATGATCCGGCCTACGGCGCCCGGCCAATCAAGCGCACCTTGCAGCGCCTGGTATCCGATCCCCTGGCCCTGGCCATTCTCGAAGGCCAATTCGCGGCCGGCGATACCGTGCGGGTTGACGTCAACGGCGCGGGGCTCAGATTCGAGAAAACGTTACCCGTCGTCGAAGGTGAGTTCGTCGACGCCTAAGTCGTTACACCTGGCAAACCTCGCAGGTCTCACATAAAGCTGCCAACAGTGGCAGCTTAAGGGAAGATCTGCGAGGTTTTTTATGGGTGCGGGGGGATCAACGAACGGCCGGGGCCATCACCACGGCTTCGAAAGGGCAGGCCGGCATACATATGCGGCAGTCATTGCAGCGTTGCACATCC
>JBFFWQ010000047.1:0-41745 GCA_041570195.1 Promineifilaceae bacterium (SeqCode)
TGCAAATGTCCTTCATCCAGGCTTGCCGGCAGCGGGGTGCGAAACGGATCTCGGCCGGAACGGGCCTGTTTAACGTGGGCAGGCAAACGGAGGCCGTGCGCGCTGTCGTCGAACAGGCCGACTACTTCTTCATGAATGATCAGGAAGCCTGGGTCTTGTTCGGTTCGCTGGAAGCAACCGGCGCCAGAGCAGGCAAAGTGCTGTATGTCACCCAAGGCGCCCAGGGCGTTTGCATTATTCAAGGGGGCACGGCGACGATGATTCCGGCCGCGCCGGCGGCCGAAGTGGATCCAACAGGCGCAGGCGATACATTTTGTGGCGCGACGCTGGCCCATCTGCTGCAGAAGAAGCATCCGATTATGGCTGCTCGGCACGCCGTGTCGCTGGCGGCCGAGATGATCGAACAAGTCGGTCCGGGCGCGCTCCTGACCGATAGACCACCCCCAGAAGCACCCCTGGATCCGCGGGTTCAACTAAATGACGGGCAGGTGCGAAAAGTTGCCAGGATGATCTCGATCCTTCCAGAAGCATCTCCGTTCCCATTTGTCGGTCCCGAACTTCCGCCCATCGGGCGCCCGCAGGCGCTGGATTATTTCTTCGCCGCTACGCTGCAACAATTCGGTTTTTGGACGGCAAACGGTAACCGCTATGGTCGGCCGCTGCTGGCCACTATCGACGGCGCCGAGAAGAAGGGCTCGGATTATCTGTGGGAAGCTTTCTGGCGCCGGTTACAAATAGATCCGGCGTACTGCTCGCCCGAGCGCCAGGCGAACATGAGCCGTGAGGAACTTTTGGCGGTCTTTCGCGCGGACGATGACCATGACCCAATGCCTGCCCTGGATCTGCATCTGGAACAGGCGCGCCAATACGGCCGGGATATGTTAGCGCTTCAGCTTACGCCGGAGACATTAGTGCGCGAAGCCCTGGCTTCGGCTCAACCGTTGCAAGCATTCCTGGTCTCGCTCGATCACGTTGGCGGCTATAAGGAAGATCCCCTGCGCAAGAAGAGCAGTTTGTTAGCTTTGATCCTTGACCAGCGCCCCGAACGATTTTTGCCCTTGCGGAGTGATGAGCATGTAGCGCCGGTGATTGACTATCATTTGATGCGCTCCTGTTTGCGGGTGGGGCTGATAAACGTGTTGGACGAGGTGCTGAAGAACAAGTTGCTGGCCAGGCAAATCGTTTCGCCGGCCGAGGAGTGGGCTGTTCGTTATGCGGCATTTCAGGCCATTGAGCGGATAGTCGCCCTGTCAGGCAAGAGCGCCGGCGCGGTAGACTGGTTCTTCTTTGGCGCGCGCAAACGCTGTCCAGAAATGTCTGAGCCCGAATGCCACTACTGCCAGCTCGATCCGATCTGCGCGCATCGCAAAGAGCTCTTTCAACCCGTCAGGCGGACTACCTACTATTAGTTTCCTTCACCAACTTCATCCCCTTCAAACGCCAGCGCGGCCGAGTTGATGCAGTAACGCAAGCCGGTCTTGTCGCGCGGTCCGTCGTCGAAGACGTGGCCCAGGTGGCCGCCGCATTGGGCGCAGTTTATCTCGGTTCGGCGCATGCCGTGGCTCAGGTCCTCGTGCAGCTCGACGTTGCCCTGGCTGACGACGTCCCAGAAACTGGGCCAGCCTGAGCCGGAATGGAACTTGGTCTCGGACGAGAACAGCTTGTTGCCGCAGGCCGCGCAGGCGTACACGCCGTCGTCTTCGGTGTTGACGTACTTGCCGGTAAACGGCCGTTCCGTGCCGGCCTGGCGCAGGATACGATATTGTTGCTCGGTGAGTAACTCGCGCCACTCTTGATCGGTCTTGTTGACTTTTTCCATTTTTCACCTCAGGGAATTGGACAGGATTAACAGGATTTACAGGATGGGATCTTTTTGGATCGATGAGTTTCCTTGATGTCAGTGCGGCTTGCAAACTGGAAGTTTGCGCTACGACTCTGGATAGATTTCGGTTTCTGGGAAGAAGGCGTACCAGCCGAACCAGTAAGCCAGGTGGCCGCTGAGCCGCGGGGCCGTCTGGCCGTCGGGGCCGAGTAGGGCTTCTTCTGTTACCTGCCAGGGATCGCCATCCGCGTCTAGGAGTATACCAGACTCCGGTCCGGGGCTGAAGGTCTCGTCGCCCCGGTCATAAGCTCGCACCTCGCCGCCATTGGTATAGGTGATCGGCCCGGCCCGGCGGTGAAGGCCATTGACCGTTATCACGTCCCCGGCCACCAGGACCACCGGCGTCTCGCCCACGGTGTCGTTGACCAGGCCTTCGCCGGCCAGCGTCTTGACGTCGTAGGCCTTAGGCACGCCGCCCAAATGCAGGGCGTATATAAAATCCTTGTCCGCCAGCTGATCGGAGCGCTGCCAGACCGGGAACATCGTCTCTTCGGCGGCGAAGTATTCACCATAGAGCACGCCCGGCTCGTAGAATTCGGCCGGATAGACGCCTGTCGCGCGGTCGAGGACCAGGGTATCTGGATGCCGATCAAACCAATCAGCCCATTCGGTTAAGACGATAGGTAGGATGTCCAGCTTGATGTCTGAGTCGGCCAATTCACCCAGCACCGGCTCGCCGGTCAACTGGTTCCACAAAGTGCGGGTCGGCCGGTCGTACATGAGCTTGTTGCTGCGGTATAAAAAGCCCGAGGTGCCGAAAGTGATCGTCTCGTCGTCGGGTCCGCGGCCGTCGTAGGCGATGGCCGCGCCGCACAGGGTGCAGTAGGCGATGGAGACGGGCACACCGCCGACGACGTCATTGGCCATCTCGTGGTTGTCGACGATGCGCAGCGGGTAGGCCCGGGCTTCGCCATTGACCACCAGGCCAAAGACCGGCTCTTCGTCTAGCAGATAATCGGCCTCGTCGCCAGGGATCATGGGCGCGTTTTCCAAGGGCGGGATGCCGTCGATGGGCACGCCACCCCACAGGATCTCTTCGGTCCGGATGCGGGAAGGGAAATCGTCACGCAGAAAGTCGGCGAAACCGGGATCGATCCGGCTCAGTATCTGGCCCTTCCAACCGGTGAAGCCGGGCGGCGGTTCTAAATCGTTTTCGCCGTACCATTCGATCCAGGCCGGCCAATCGTCGCCGAAATCCTGGCCGCTCAATTCCTCCGTGGCGCTGATGATGGCGTCGTAATCACCGCGGACGATGCCGATCTGTCGGGCACGCATCAGCTCCAGTAGGACGGCTACAAAGCGCTCGTCGCCAGCTTCCAGGATCGTTTCCAGGGCGGCGGCCGGTGGGCCATCCGCATCCAGCAGCTCTGTCAATAGTTCAGCCGTCGTCTCGTCAGGCAGGTGAGTGCCAGCGGCTGCCGTGGCTTCTTCTGCGACGGGCGCTGTAGTCACGTCTGCTGTTTCAACCGTCGATTCGTTGGTGGGAAGCTCTTCGGCGGTCGGCACTGCCGTCGTGATCGTTTCTTCGCTGTCCGGAGCTTGATCTTCAACTTCGGCCGTCGATGTGGGAGAATGCTCCGCCGGGCCGCAGCCGCTAAGGGCAAGCAGGCCGGCCAGCAAGACCGGCACAACGATCGGCCAGGTTTGTGCAAGGGAAGGTAGGCGTTTCATGGCCAACAGTATAACAGGAGAAAGCGGTCGGGTTGGGGGTCGTAATAAACGTGTAAGGAAGTCGTCAGCGACGGCTAATGATATGCTGGGGCCTTTAGCTGGCCGAGAAGAAAGATAGGCGAGCGCGTAGAAAGCGGCGAAATGCTGATATAATGGCCCTGATCTGGACGGTATAACCCTGCGCCAGAACCACCACAGGCCGGTATGACCGACAAAGAGGAATTGAAGAAAGCTATCGCCGTGTTAGAGGCCCAACGCGCGATCCTGGGCGATGCGGTTGTGGATACGGCGATAGCGCCCATCCGCGAACAACTGGCTGCCCAAGAGCCACAGGCCGGCAGCGCGTTGGCGCCCGAGCGCAAGTTGATCACCATCCTGTTCGCCGACGTGGTCGGCTCAACCGCCTTGGCCGAGCAACTGGGTGCCGAAACATCGCGCCTGATCCTGGATCGCTGCCTGCGCCGTATCAGCGAGGCCGTGGACGAATTCGGCGGCACAGTTTCCAGCTTGATGGGCGACGGCTTAATGGCCTTCTTTGGCGTGCCCCGGGCCCACGAAGACGATCCCGAGCGCGCTGCGCTGGCGGCGGTCCGGATTCACCGGGATGTCGCCGATTACGCGCGTGAGCTTGACCAGTCGCGTGAAGAACGCGCGCTCGAAGTGCGCGTGGGTATCAACACCGGGCGCGTCGTGTTGGGTGACATGGGCGGGCAGGTACACACCGAGTACACGGCCATGGGCCCGCCGGTTAACCTGGCCGCCCGTTTGCAGAGCGCGGCCAGGCCCGGCAAGACGCTGCTGGGAGAATCGACGGCGCGGATGGTGCGCTACCGCTTCCAAGTCGAGCCGCTCGAGCCCTTAAAGTTGAAGGGTTTTGAAGAGCCGGTGAACGCCTATGAGCTGGCCGGCGAACTCACTCAGCCGGCGCCGGCCAGGGGTATCCTCGGCTTGCAGTCGACTCTGGTCGGCCGCGACAGTGAAGTGGTTAGGCTGGCCGAAATGGCCGCCAGGTTGGAAGAGGGGATCGGCGGCATCGCCGCCCTGATTGGCGAGCCGGGCATCGGTAAGAGTCGCTTGCTGCAAGAGATCAAAGAGACCAGCCAAAACGGGCAACTACGCTTTGCCGAGGGCAGAGCCTACTCCTACACTCAGGATCAACCGTTTAGCGTTATTCTCGATTTGCTGGCCGAGTTACTCGATCTGGCGGCCGACGATTCATCGGCCATCATGGATCTAAAGCTGGAGGCAACCCTAAGCCCCTTGTTTGACGGGAAATTAGAGGAAGTATGGCCCTTCCTTGCTACCTTGCTGAGCGCGCCCCTGCCGCCCCAATACACTTCTGATTTGACTGGGCTAGACCCCGAAGCGTTGAACGCCAGGATGATCCAGGCGGTGCAAATGCTAGTGGAGAAGATGGCTGCCCGGCGCCCCCTGATCCTCGCCTTTGAAGATCTTCATTGGGCGGATCGCGGTTCGTTGAAGCTGATCGAGTCCCTCATGCTGGAGACGGAACACTTCCCGATATTCTTGATATTGCTTTTCCGGCCAGATTTCGACAAACCGGTCTGGCAACTCAAGCTTACTGCCGACACCCATTACGCTCACCGCTATACCGAACTCAAACTTTTGCCCCTGGATGCCGATGCCAGTACGGAGATGATCGGCAATCTGCTGCAGGCGACCAATTTGCCCGGTGAGCTGCGGGATACCATTAGCGAAAAGGCGCAGGGTAATCCTTTGTACGTCGAGGAACTTATCCGTTCGCTGATCGAAGGTGAACTGTTGGTGCGGGTAGGGGAATCCTGGCAGATACAAGGCGACGTGGCAACGCTAAGGGTACCGGAAACGCTTGAAAACGTGATTCAAGCGCGCCTTGACCGGCTGCCGCCGGCCGAGCGGGCCACCCTGCAGATGGCGTCGGTACTCGGCCGGCGCTTCGCCTACCGTGTGCTGGTCGATATGGTCGCGGCCGATGGCGCCCTGAGACGCCAGTTAGTACGATTGCAGCAGGTGGGTATGGTGCGCGAGATAAGTCGTCTACCCGAACCGGAATATATCTTCAAGCACGTCATCGTCCAGCAAGTGACGTACGGTACTCTGCTCAGAGAACAACGCCGCCAGCTGCATAGGCAGGCAGCGGAAACGCTTGAGAAACTCTTTCCCAAACGTCGTGAGGAACTGGCCGGGACGTTGGCCGATCATTACGCTGCCGCTGGGGAGAACCAAAAAGCCATTCCCTTTCTCTATGAGGCTGCTGGGCGAGCCAAGGAAGTCTATGCCTATGAGGAGGCGCTCCATTTCTTACAGAGCGCCCAGAAGCTAAGCAAATCAGTGGTCATGGAACCGGAGGAGCGGATGCTGCTCCTCGAACAACTGGCCGATATTCACAGATTGCTACAAGAAGGCGAGGCTGCCATTCTCCTGTATCGGGAAACGCTTGATTTGTTTCAAAGTCAAAAAGATACCGACAAATGGATCGCCGTCCGGCTGTGCCGCAAGATCGGCCAGACGTGGCTTTACATGCTTGCATCTGAGCAGCAGGCACAGCTTGAAGCCCAAGTCCAGGCCAACCTGAAGATGGGGTTAGAGCTTATTACCGGCGAAGTACCACGCAAGGAAACCATCCGTCTTCTAACCAGAACATCATTTTATGTGTATTGGCATAAACCTTCCGCGGATTGGCAAACAGCGGAACATTACGCTCAGGTTGCGACAGAGATGGCCGAACAACTGGATGCGCCTGTCGAGCTCTCGGACGCCCTTCATGCCCTGGCTCTAGCCTCTAATAGGCGAGCGCAACCTCGTGACTACTTGCTGCTTGAGCAGCGGCGAGAGCGACTAAGTCGCGACCCACGCTTCGACGATCTACCTGAAAAGCTTGACATCTTGATCGAAAATGCCCTGGCCTTAAAGATGGTGGGTGATCATGCCCGGGCGATCCCTCTTCTCTTGGAGGCTGAGGGCCTGGCGGTACAAATGCAGGATCCTCATCAGCAGGTTAGAACCCTGTACTTTCAAGCTGAGTGTTGGGTGCGTCTTGACCGCTGGGATGAGGTTCTAGTGGCCGAAGAGAAGAGCCAGACGTTACAGCGACGCCACCCGCTTAACCGGCTTGGTCCGATGTGCTGGCTATTTGCTTTCAGTGCAGTAGTTCATGCCCTTCGTGGCGAAAAAGAGATCGCGGCCCGGTTGGCCGAGGAATCGTATGCCATCATGCTCGATATTTCAGGAGGCGACGAGTCAAACTGGCATAGTGGGCCATTCTATTGACGGAGCCAGCCATTAATGGCCCAGGGCGAGTTCGCTCTTGTCAGAGAAATTCTTATCAAAGCAATTCAAAGACCAAGCGTAATTGTTTCAGACCACGATGTATATGCGGTATTGGTTGATGCGGCCGTTCAGCAGCGGGATACAGACGGCTTGCGAGAATACGCACCTGCGCTTGAAGAAGCCATTACGAATATGGAGCACAATCTCTATCTGGCCACCGCTCACCGTGCCTGGGGCGTTTTGCACCGGCTTGAGGGCCAATACGATCAAGCTAAGGCGCGCCTGTTGAAAGCTGTCGCTTTGTTCGAGGGGTTGGATACGCACTGGCAGCTCGGCCGCACCCACTTCGAATTGGGCGAACTGGCGGCCGATCGAGAGCAACCGGCCGAGGCGAAACAACACTACGCCAGGGCATTGACATTATTTGAGGAAATGGGAGCTATGCCCGATGCCAAACGGGCGAGAGACGCATTATCGTCATACCCGGCGGAGGAAGTGCCGTAAGAATAACCAGATCCATCGTAAGAATCATGAAAATCTGCGTCCTATTTTCCCAAATCCGTGCCAATTTGTGTCAATCCGTGTCCGATTTTGAGGGGAGGTAAATGATGCGTCATCGCGTAATGGCCAAGCAGCAAAATACCAAGATGTGCCTGGTTTGTGGCCTGAAAAACCAATTTGGCCTGCGCAGCGCCTTTTATGAGCTGGAGAATGACGAGCTGCTGGCCGTCTTCAAGCCCATGGAAGAGCACCAGAGTTATCCCGGCCGGTTACACGGCGGTATCGCTACGGCCATCCTGGACGAAACCATCGGCCGGGCGATTATGATCCACCACGACGATCTATGGGGCGTCACCATCGAGTGCAGCATCCGTTACCGGAAACCGGTCCCGCTGACCGAGGAATTGCGGGTCGTCGGCCGGATCACCAAGATCGCCCACCGCTACTTCGAAGGCACGGGCGAGATTTTGCTTAGCGACGGTACTGTGGCCGTGGAAGGGCGGGGCAAATATCTCAAGTTGCCGCTGGATAAAATCGCCGACTTTGACTTTGAAGAGCAGGAGTGGCGGGTGGTTCCTTCGGCTAGCGATCCTGAGAATGTCGAACTGTAAGATTTAGCCAAGAAGTCAGGCTTTTGACCAGTAAACTGACGGTAATTGGATGCCGGCGAAAAGCCTGACTTCTCACGGGCTTGCTTCTCTAGAAGAAGTCAGGCTTTTTGTCCCGAGCCTGACAGCAACTGGATGCCGGCGAAAAGCCAGACTTCTCACGGAGTGCTTGCCTGGATCTCCCGGGGTTGCTACTATCTGTACTCGGTTTTTGAAGATACCAACGACTGCACAGATGCCCATATTCTTATACACCGATATCGAAGGTTCGACCCAACTCTGGGAGAACCATGGCCAGGTGATGGGCGCTGTCCTGGATCGTCATGATCAGATCCTTATGGAGTGTATCGAAGGGTGGGGTGGGCAGCATGTAAAAAACACCGGCGACGGCATGATGGCCGTCTTTGACGGGAGTGAAACACGGCCCTTGGAATCCGCCCTGGCGATGCAACGCCAATTGGCGGCCGAACCATGGACGGACATCGACGAATTGCGCATTCGGGTGGCAGTCCATGCCGGGCCGGCCGAATATCGGGCGGGCGACTATTTTGGACCCGTGGTTAACCGGGTCGCCCGGCTCATGTCAACGGCCTGGGGCGGCCAGATAATCCTGACGCCTGAGGTGATGGGGTTGACCCCATTACCCGACAGCGCCAGACTTCAAGATTTGGGAATGCATCAACTCAAAGATCTGGCCGAACCCCAACAGGTTTTTGGCCTCATCCATGCCGAGCTGGCGCTGCAAGAATTTCCCGCCCTGCGCTCTATGGCGTCGCAGCCAAATAACCTGCCCCGCCAGCCGACGCCGCTAGTAGGCAGAGAGGACGAGTTGAGTGAGATCGGCGAATTGCTCTCCAAGCCGGATTGCCGTTTGTTGACCCTGGTTGCGCCGGGTGGGATGGGAAAAACGCGCCTTGGCCTACAGGCCGCGGCCGAACAAATCGAAAGCTTCCACCACGGGGTCTTTTTTGTCTCCCTGGCTGGCGTCGTTTCGGCCGACAACATACCTTCGACCATAGCCAATGCTCTGAAACTCTCCTTCTATGGCGATGAAGATCTCGAGAATCAACTGCGCAATTACCTGGCCGGGAAACAGCTTCTACTGTTGCTCGACAACTTCGAACACCTCGTCGACGGTGCCGGAGCCGTGGCCGATATTCTCGTCGCGGCGCCAGAAGTCAAGATCCTGGTAACCTCCCGGCGGCGACTGCGTCTTCACGCCGAGTGGATCTTCGACGTGCCCGGTCTGTCGGTTCCAGAAAATGGGTCGTTGGAATCGGCGGCTGCCTACAGTTCGGTGGCGCTCTTTTTGCAAAGCGCGCGGCGCATTCGATCCGGCTTCGATCCACCGCTGGAAGAGCTGCGGGCCGTCATCCGCGTTTGCCGGCTGGTGGATGGCATGCCACTGGCCCTTGAACTGGCGGCCGCCTGGGTGGAGACATTGAGCTGCCGGGAGATCGCGGCCGAAATCGAAGCCGATCTCGATCTATTGAAAACCGAGATGCAAGATATCCCCCAACGGCAGCGCAGCGTTCAGGCTGTATTTGAGCATTCCTGGAATGACCTTTCGTCGAAGGGGCAGATGACTTTCGCGAAATTATCGGTTTTTCGCAGTGGCTTTAGCCGAGACGCCGCCCAGAACGTCACCGGCGCGACCATACGGCTCGTTTCGGAACTCATCAACAAGTCATTGCTAACCCGCGATAGCAGCGGCCGGTTCCAGCTGCACGAACTATTACGCCAGTTCGCCGCACAGAAGCTCGAGGAAGATGAAGAAACATGCTGGGCAACCCAGGAACAACATGCCGCCTATTTCTCCGACTTCCTGAAGGGATCTGAGCAGAGTTTAATACGAGGCGCAAGGACCGAACCCGTCGAGAAGATCAATGGCGAGCTTGACAATGTCTTGTTGGCCTGGCAATGGGCTATCGAGCAAGCTAGTCGTCCCTTGCTAGAGGGGGGTATGCGCAGCCTGTTCTGGTTTTATGAGGCCAAGGCCTGGTATTCTGAGGGTGAGGAAGCGTTCAGGTCGGCCGCCGAAGCGCTCACGGATTCCGGAAAGGTAATCGAGGAGGAAGACAAGGCGTTAGAGCTTGCCGTGACTAATCTGCGGGTCCGGCAAGCCTGGTTCGCTTCGCGCCTGTCTCGCTACAAGGATGTGCGGACGATGCCCGGCCTGACGGCCGAATTAGCGGCCGAGCACCTGTTTGAGCAAGGGGACCTTGAAGGATACTGGGTGGCCGGCGGCGTTGTGATAAATACTCTCTATGGGACGGGCGACTATACGACCGCCCGCCGTTTCCTGGAAGGGATCGACGACAGGCTAGAACGCGATCATGACTACCACCACACGTGGCCGTGGGCTAAAGGTCAGAACCTGGCCAACCTGGGCCGTATCGACGGGGCGTTGGGCAACTATGAGGGGGCGCGGCAGCTGATGCAAGAGGGGGTAGACATCCTGAGGCCGCTTGGGGATCACATAGGCATTATGCTCTACCTGCACACGCTGGGTGGAATACTGCGTATTTTGGGCGAGGCTGGCGAGGCCAGGCATTTCTTTCAAGAGGGCCTCAATCTGGCCGAAAGCCATTCTTATCCCATGGGCAAAGCCCTGGCGTTGGGCGACCTGGGTGATTTGACCTACGCCGAGGGCGAATATCAGAACGCCAGGGAGTACTTCGCGTCAAGCCTCGCGCTCTCGGAAGAGATCGGCGATAGCCGCGGCCAGGCCCTGGCCATGACCAATCTCGGCCGGGTGGCCACTGCTCTCGGCGAATACGACGAGGCCAGGCGCCTGTTTGAACAAGGGTTGGCCATTACAGCGTCATCTGGTAACCGACGGGGAACGGCCCTGACCCTGGATCGGCTCAGCCAGGTACACCGGTTGACGGGTGATCTGGATCAGGCCCTAGATCTTTGCCGCAAGAGTTGGGAAATCTGTCAGGAACTCGGTTACCGGAAAGGGACGATCCTGGCCTTGATCTCTCGCGGCGAAATGGCATTGGAGCGGGAAGAACTTCGCGCAGCCAGGAAAGACTTTCGAGATAGCTTGGAGGCCAGCGAGGATGTGGGATTTGTTTCGGGCGTTATGCGCAGTCAGATTGGGCTCGGGCGAGCCGCCCTTGGTATGGGCGAGTTGGAGCAGGCCGAGGTGCATCTTCGAAGGGGGCTTACCGTGGGCGGCGAGAGCCGCCAGAAACGGGCCGAGTTGAGCGCGCTGCTGTCTTTGGCCGAAACGAAGATCACCGCAGACGATCTCGAAACCGGAATACAGTTGCTAGCCTTGACAGCCAACCATCCGGCGGCCGATCGGTATACGAGAGAAAAGGCGGCCGCCGATCTTGAGGCGCTCGAGAGCAGCTTTGACCCCATCCAATTCGAAGCTCTGGCCAGCCGCGGCCGGAAGTTGAACCTGGCCGCTGTTCGCAAGACGCAAGCGGCGGCGGGCCACTGAATAGCGAGAAGTTGCTGATCGTGAGGTTCGTATGACAGACACGAAATTCGGCACATTTGATGAATTGATGGATATTGTCGAACCCGGGATGCGGCCGATAGCCTGGCTTTTGCGCGAGATGGTCGTCGATGTCGATCCCGGCACCGTGGAAGTCGTCCGCCTCGGCGATCGGGCGGCGACCTATGGCGTTGGGCCGAAGAAGATGAGCGAGGGGTATGCCTATATCCTGCCGTACAAGAATTGGGTGAACCTGGGCTTCTACATGGGCGCGACTTTGCCGGACCCGGCCGGGCTGATGGAAGGCACCGGCAAGAAACTACGCCATGTCAAGGTGCGCTCGGTTGAGGACGCCGGCCGGCCGGAAATCCGCGTCCTCTTAGAAGAGGCCCTTGCCGAACGCAACCAGGCGTTGGGTCGCGCCTAAACAGGTAGCGTGAAGGCTCGGTTCATGAACTGGACACCAGGAACAAAGCTGCTTCAACCCGAACCCGGCAATGATATACTGGATCGATCAGAATTGCTGGAGCGCCTCCATAGAGACGTCACCACAAAACGACTTACGCTCATCTCTGCCCAGGCCGGTGCGGGGAAGACTACCCTGGTGGCCTCATTGGCGCAGCAAAGTCCCGATCTGCCATTAGCCTGGATGATATTGGACGAGGGTGATAATCGCCCGGAATCATTTTGGCCTTTCTTCCTGGCGGCAGCCAACCGCATCCTGCCCAACTGCACCCTGAATTCAGCCACGCTCCTGGCTGACCAGCCGGAGTTGGCTTCGGACGCAATTCGCCTGATGGGCCTGTTCATCAACGATGTCCTCGAATGCAAGCCTGAGCCTTTCGTGATCGTCATGGACGATCTACACATCCTTGACGACCAAGACTGCCTGGCGGCGCTCGATTACCTGCTGGCAAACCTTCCGCCAATGATGCGCCTCGTGGCTACCGCGCGAGACGACCCGCCATTGTCCCTTTCCAGACTGCGCGCGCGAGGCCAGTTGGCCGAGATACGAATGGCCCAACTCCGCTTTTCGGCCGAAGAGACAGCCGCCTGGTTCAACGCCGCCCTCGGTCTTCAACTGTCAGAAAACGATCTGGCCGCGGTAGACCGCTTCACAGAAGGTTGGGTAACAGCCCTGCGCTTATTAGCTCTATCGTTGCAGGAACGGGAAGCCCTGGAACGTGACCGCTTCATCCACGAACTGGGTCACAGCCACCGCTTTATCTTCGATTACCTGATCGATGAAGTTGTGAAGCGGTTGCCATCTGAAAAACGGCAATTTCTTCTAGAGACCTCGATTCTGTCGGCCATGACCCCGGAATTGTGCCGGGCCGTTACCGGACGAGCTGACGCTCACTTGCAACTAGAAACCCTATACCGGCAAAATATGTTCATCTCCCGCAGCGACGCAGCCATTGAGGATGGGTTGTCCGGTGACCCTACCTACCATTACCATGCCCTATTGCGCGAAGTCCTACAGCGAGAATTACGGCTCAAGGAACACGGCCGTCTGCCTGAACTCCATCGCCGGGCCGCCTTGGCTATGAGACCTTCGGGTGAAGCAGTCCATCATTATCTTTCAGCGGAGGCCTGGCAGGAAGCGGCCGATATGCTGGAAATCCTCGTCCGGGAGCAGGTCGAACTGGGAAAAATGCCCGCCCATCTGGTCGAGCTGGTCGAACGGCTGCCCGAAGAGGTTGTCGCAGAACGGCCCTGGTTGGTGGCTGCTCAAGGTATCCACCTTTTGCAGCGCGGCCACAAAGAAAAAGGACGGCCGTTCCTCGAAAAAGCAACCCGGCAGTTAGCAGATTCAGGCGATGACCTGAGCCGGGCCTATTTGCTATTCAATCTCTCCAATGTCACCGTCGGCCCAGAAATGGCCGTCTACCTGGACCAGATTGGGACCATCTTTGCCGCCCAGGGTGACAAAGTCCCACCCCGCTGGCAAGTCAGCTACCACAACGCCATGGTCTGGAAACATCTACACGTCCACAACTGGCCTGAAGTCGAAAAACATCTCGATAAGGCCGTGGACATTACGATCCGCTCGGCCGAACCGGGCGCCTATTACACCCTGGCAACAAACAACTTCACCCACTTTTTCTATTCCCAAAGGGCTGGCGCGGCAATCTTACGCCTGCGAGATGGCTTGCTGGCCAACTTTCCCCCAGGAGACCTACTGGCCCGCTTTGGCGTAATCAACATCTCAATGTGCCGCCATTGGTTGCGGGCCGAAGTCAACGAGGCCGACAAGCTGGCCCGTCAAGCCCAATGGATGAGCAGGCAATACGGCGTCTTTTCCTGGGCCGACGCAAATTCAATGCTTGTTTCATTGAACATTCAATGGCTGCGCGACGACCTCAAAGAGATGGCGCAAAACCTGAATAGCATCCTGGACTACATAGCGCGGGTCGAGGCCTGGAATGTGGCCCGCAATGATATTATGTGTTGGCTGGCTCTCGTCTATTGGCGAGAAGGACGAGGCGTAGAAGCGCGCCGGTTCTTGCCGGACATGGAGACTTACACCTTCTTCGAGCGCCAGCAAATCAATACTGGGCTGGTGCGTGCTCTGGTAGCTGACGCCGAAGGGGATCTGTTCCAGGCCGATCGCCATTTACGTGAATCGATCGCCCTAGAAAGAGTCGTCGGATTTACCACAACCATTGCTGCCCGATTGTTGTTGGCGGTGATCTACTGGCAAGCAAGTGAGCGAGAAGCGGCCTTGCGCGAGCTAGACGCCGGATTGGCCGAATGGCAGCGGCGTGATTTGCCCGGCGTCATCCTCCAGACTGGTCAGGCGATTATTCCCTTGCTAGAAACGGCCGTCTCCCAAAACATCCGCCCCGATTTCGCCAACCGTTGCCTCGATGCTTTTGACCTCGATGCCCAACCAAGACCCCTCTTTGTCCCTGCCACCGGTGAGACCCTGACCTTGCGCGAAACTGAAGTCCTGGGCTTGATTGTTCAGGGCCAAACCAATCCTCAAATCGCCGAGGCCCTCGTTATCAGCGAGAGCACCGTTAAATCCCATGTCACAAAGATCCTGGCCAAACTCGGCGTCGCCCGGCGGACAGAAGCAGCGCTCCTTGCCCGGGAGTTGGGATTAGGATAACTGAGTCCTTCCCTGATTGTTGGCAGGCGACTTCACGCCCAGCCGAAAATGGCATCATTTACCTCGCTTTTTGTTTTCCCCAATAATCTCGCACCCCGTATCGTACCAATATCATACGATAGTATGATCCAATCTCACTCCAAAACCGGTAGCCTACTATCAATCGATCCGGCAGTGACAGTATTTGTAGGAAATAATGCCTCTCGGAGTGTTTTAGGATCAGACCAGGCTCCTTCGGAGTCATTAATCGAGATTTGGAGGTTTGGATATGGCAACCGCAGAAAAGCGTCGCGATCAGATGACCCCGGGCGACCCGGCCTCTGTCGCGAGGGTATCGATGCCGTTTTCCCAAAATGGCGTCAGCATGGAACCTCGCCCTAGACGGTACCTCTTCGTTGTGTGGGATGGTGGAGGAACGCTTCCACCTGAGCTCGGTCTGGCTCGACGCCTTGTCGAGCGTGGGCACCAGGTTCATGTATTAGGGGATAATCCCGTGGAG
Source organism: Promineifilaceae bacterium (SeqCode) (assembly GCA_041570195.1). Classification (GTDB taxonomy): domain Bacteria; phylum Chloroflexota; class Anaerolineae; order Promineifilales; family Promineifilaceae; genus UBA11865. Next base: position 14,998 of record JBFFWQ010000047.1, read on the forward strand.
CCGGATGCCATTGCGGCCGGCTGCACGTTTTCTGGCTTCGTGCGCGGCCCGAATCGGAAGTCGAGAAGCCCCGCTGACGATCCTTTTCAGGACTGGACTGGGAGTCCCATAGCGGCCTTCAAACGCGTGCGCGACCTGTTGGTCTGCGGCCCGGCGCTCGAGTTCGCGCAGGATGTGCTCGAACAGATCAGCAAGCACCGGGCTGAAGCAGTGATCACCGACCTCATGATTCTCGGCGCCGTCATCGGCGCCGAGAAGGCCGATCTGCCCCGGGTGGGGATTGCCCCGCACTGCTACATGCGTCCAACCCCCGGCTCGACGCCACTAGGCATGGGGCTGCATCCGGCGCAGGGACCACTCGGCCGGTTGCGGGACGCCGCCCTACGCTCGGTGATGACGCGCATGTTCGCTGGCGGCTTGCCGGCCATCGCTCGGGCGCGGAAGGAACTTGGCCTGGAAACCGTGTCTCATCCTTTCGAGGTTGAAGATCGGTTGGACAGGATTCTGGTTTTGTCGAGTCTTGCATTTGATCACCCGCAGCCCGCCCTTCCAGAGAATGTCCGCTACGTGGGGCCGGTTCTCGACGATCCCATCTGGGCCGAGCCCTGGACATCCCCCTGGAGCGAGTTGGACCCTCGCCCACTGGTACTGGTCAGCCTGGGCTCCACTTTTCAAGATCAGCGTGCGGTTGTGCAGCGAATCGTCAACGCCCTTGGGGGGATGGAGATACGAGCTCTGGTCACGCTGGGATCTGTCTTTGAGCCCGGAGAGATCGCCTCTCCGGACAACGTGGTCACGGTTCGATCGGCTCCTCATGCGCAGGTGCTACCTGGGGCGGACCTCGTCATCACGCACGGGGGACATGGCACCATGATGAAGTCGCTCGCCGCGGGCAAGCCGGCGTTGTGTATCCCCCTCGGGCGTGACCAGATCGACAACGCGGTACGTCTCGAGCGTGTTGGGGCGGGTCTCTCACTCAAGCCTGGAGCCTCCTCGGACCGCATTGCGAACGCGATCCAGAGGTTGCTCGGCAACCATAGTTACATTACAAAGGCTCAAACTTTCGCCCGTCAACTGGAGATGGGCGCCGGCGCTGCCATTGTCGAGTTAGAGGGCATCTTCGGGTCACGGGAGGATCGGGCCAGCCGGTTGCTTGAGCCAACGGCTCGACACAGAAGGCATCCATCTTCGATGCACTCCTGCCCTTAATTGATTTTGTTTGGAGGTTTGGTAATGACAAACGCAGAAATCAGTATCACCATTGAACGGCCGATTGAAGAAGTTTTCGCTTATGTCGTCGCGATAGAAAACCTGCACGAATGGACTCCTGTTATTCTAGACAGCTGGCCCATATCGGGTAATCTGCCGGAAGTAGGTTCGACCTACATGGTCAAAGCCGAGTTCATGGGCAGAACCATGGAAATTCCATCAGAAGTAGTCGGTTACGAGCCAAACCAGCTCTATGCCTACAAGTCCTATGGCTCACTGGCTTACGTAGATACCATAACCTTTAAGGAGACGGCCGCCGGAACATTGGTAACCGAACATATAGATATGAAATCCGAGGGGCGCTTCTCGCGCCTGCTTGACCCGCTAAAACTGATCATCTCCAAGCGCTCCCACCAGAAGAACCAGCAACTGTTAAAGGACATCCTTGAAGGTGGCAAAGCCGTCGTCCTGGCCTGATTAGTAGTCCACTGCAGCCTTGCCGTTAATTGACAATCGGTCCAAATCCCGGGCTACGATGTTGATGGCCGCCCATTTACCCCTGGTTACGTATCGGGTCTTGCCCATTCCATAGGGCCAGGGCGAAACAAAGCCGCTGCCCGTTGTCTGAGATGCTGGCCAAACCGTCCTCCCCCCAACGATAAGCTCGTGAGCGGACCTGGTCGTGGCTGAAGTAACCCCAGGCGGCGCCGTGCGGGCTATCATCCTCGCGCACGGTGCCCCACTGGCGTTCGCTCAGGTAAGGACCTCAGCGCCGCCAGGCGACTTTTCCCGCCCGTGCTTGCGCCAATCGTTTGTGTTCGGCCGACATGGACACCTCGTAGACTCTGTGCAGATGAATAGGCTATCTGATTGTAGCTTAAGTGGTGGGAGGGCTGCCAGTGGGCTGCCTTACTTACAGCTATCGCGCGCTATCGTCTGTAACCTGGCAACTCAAGCGTTCCAGCCAGCCGCGAGAGATAGGACCATTCTTATCTAAGAGTTGTTATTTTTCGATCGCTGCGGGCAGCACGAGCAAAAAGAAAGCTGCTCCGGCGTGAGCCAATGATTTTGGTTTTGTAATCTTGCCCAGGTAATCGTCTGGGCTCAGGGCATCATGGCGATCCATTCGACCGTCTTCGTTTACCCGCCCAAGATACTCGTCGGGTCCCGCAGTAACATGCCGGTAGACGCGGCCGGTCTCCAGATCTACTCGGCCAAGGTACTTATCTGGCCCAACTCGAGAAGCGTAGATTTCGCCGCTTTCTAGATCAACTCTGCCGATTCGATCATCTGGACCAAAATCACTGCGATAAACACGGCCGTCATCCTCAACGGAACCCAGAAGTTTATCGGGCCTACCGGCCCGGTGTTGGTAAACCTTGCTCATAAGTACCTCCCTAGCTGCTCGGACGCGAGGTGACGACTAGTATCTCGTCGTTTCTTGCTCTTATTTCAGACCGCTGTAGCCATCCATCTCCAGCACCTTGATGAGAAACGCCCAGCGGTCGGCGATTTCTTCGATGAGCTTGCCGGTTGGCTTGCCCAGGCCATGGCCGGCCCTGGTTTCGATGCGGATCAGGGTCGGGGCCGGGCCGGCCTGGGCGGCCTGCAGGGCGGCCGCGAATTTGAAGCTGTGGCCGGGAAATACGCGGTCGTCGTGATCGCCGGTGGTGATAAGCGTCGGCGGATAGGCCGTGCCCGGCCGCAGGTTGTGGTAGGGGGAGTAGTCTAGCAGGGCCTTGAATTCTTCGGGTTCATCGGGTGAACCGTAATCCGAGACCCAGGCCCAGCCAATGGTGAACTTGTGGAAGCGGAGCATATCCAGGACGCCGACGGCCGGCAGGCAGGCGCCGAAGAGGTCCGGCCGCTGGCTCATGCAAGCGCCGATCAGCAGCCCGCCGTTGCTACCGCCTGCGATGGCCAGCTTTGAGCTGGATGTGTAGCCTCGATCGACGAGCCATTCGGCCGCGGCGATGAAGTCGTCGAAGACGTTTTGCTTGTTGAGCTTCTGACCGGCCTCGTGCCAGCCTTTGCCATATTCGCCACCGCCGCGCAGATTGGCCTGGGCGAAGCAACCGCCCATCTCCAGCCAAACGAGCCGACCAATGGCGAAGGCCGGGGATAAGGAGATGTTAAAGCCCCCGTAGCCGCTGAGCAAAAGCGGCGTACTTTCGTTGAGCTCCAGGCCATTCTTGAAGGTCAGGAACATGGGCACGCGCGCGCCATCCTTGCTTTGGTAGAAGACCTGTTCGGTTGTGTACTCGCCGGGGTCAAAGCGAAGCTTCGGTTGGCGAAAGACCGCGCTCTGGCCGTTGGTCACGTCGTAGCGGTAGATGGATTCGGGCTCGGTGAAGCTGGTGTAGAGGAAAAAAGATTCCGGATCGTCGCGCCGGCCGCCGAATTCGGCGACCGTGCCCAGACTGGGAAGTTCTACCTGGTCGACCTGATGGCCTTCGAGGTCGAAGAGTTTGACCAGGCTTGAGGCGTCGTGCAGGTAGGAGGCCACGAATCGGTTGAAAACCAGGCTGACGCTTTCTAGTACGTCCGTCGATTCGGCGATGAGCTCGTGCCATTCGCTCCGGTCGGGCCGGTTCACGTCGACGGCGATTACGCGCAAGTTGGTCGCGTCGAGGTCGGTCAGGAAGTAGAAAATCCCCCCGTCGTTGCCCACGAAGTCGTAGCCGGCGTCGAATTCATAAAGCAGCTCCACGATGGGGCTACCGGCCGTAGCCAGGTCTTTGTAGAAGATGCCGCGTTCGCGGTGAGTGCCCTGCCAGACAGTGATGACCAAGTAGCGGCCGTCGGCGGTGACATGGGGCATAAAACCCCAGTTCTTGTGGTCGGGACGTTCGTAAATCAGCTCGTCGGCCGATTGAGGCGCGCCCAGCCGGTGGTAGTAGAGTTTTTGATAGTAGTTGGCCCCGCTGTAGGCGGCCCCTTCGGCCGGTTCGTCGTAGCGGCTGTAAAAGAAGCCCCGGCCGTCGTGGGTCCAGGCGGCGGTGGAAAACTTGACCCACTGGAGATGATCGGCCAGGTCGCGACCGGACTCTACGTCGCGGACGCGCCACTCTTGCCAGTCGGAACCGGCGCCGGAGAGACCATAGGCCAGCAGACGACCGTCTTCGCTGACGGAGAAGTCAGTGAGGGCCACGGTGCCATCCTCGGAAAGGGTGTTCGGATCCAGCAGAAGGCGGGGTTCACCGACCAGAGACGCTTGCCAATAGAGCACGCTCTGGTTTTGCAGGCCATCGTTGCGGGTGTAGAAGTAACGGCCGCCATGTTTGACCGGCACACTCCACTTCTCGAAGTTCCAGAGCTCACCGATTCGCTGCCGGATGCGCTCGCGGGCCGGAATCTGGGCCAGGTAGTCAAATGTAAGCTCATTTTGAGCGGCGATCCAGGCCTGCGTTTGCTCAGAATCCAGCTCTTCCAGCCAGCGATAGGGGTCAGGAACCTCGACACCGTGCAGAAGGTCAACGTGATCGGCGCGAGGGCTTACAGGATAATCCATCTCTCTTACCACCTGTTTCTCTATTTTGCGAAAGCGCCAGACGACTGTCGTCGGCCGGTTCCGATCTAGCCATGCGGGCCCACGCTACAGGATCGGTACAGATGCTTCACTAGCAGCACACATCGTCGGCCGCCTGAGCGCCGCTGGTTCGATTCTGGAAATAGAGGGTCGATTCAGCCGGTTGTCCGCTGATCCCGCACGATGAGGCCCGTTCCGGCAAGCAGCAAGGCGACGCCCAAAGCGGCCGTTATCAGAAGCATGGGCGGCACCGAAGCGCCCGATTCGGGCAGCGTGGCGGGGGGAACACTACCCGTGCTAGCCAGGCAGAAATTCACATTTTCGGCCACAGGCTGCTCGGTAGACAACACCACGACGATCGTCGACTGGGAAGTAGCTACCCATCCCGCAGGCGGTTTGACCGTCACCCGCCAGGTGGCCAGGGTGACCGAGGCCAGGCCATAGGTGCCGTCAGCGCCAGTGATCAGGCTGATGGTTTGTCCGCCATCGGGTGCGAAATCAATCGGTATACTGGTCAGGATCGGGTCGCCATCGCCGCACACGCCGTCGGCGTTGGTATCGTTGTAGACCGTGCCCCGGATGGCGCCCCTCACTGTTTGAGCCTGAACGGCCGTCACGCCGATGGCCAGCAGCAGAAGCACGAGCAAAATAGTCAGCCACATTCTTTTACGCATTTTATCCCTCCAAAGCAAGACAAATGAGTCCAACAAACAACCATCGACCAGCCCTAGCCTGCCTCGACCGGCGTCGCTACCACAATCACGCGGTGGGTGTTGCCGACATAGGGCCAACAACTGATGAGCGTCAGTCGCTCGTCCGAAGTAGGAAACATCCACTTGGCGTTTTCAAGGCGTACGCTTAGTGGTTGGTCGCTCTCTTCTAGCACTTCACGATGGGCTACCTGGTAACGATATGTCTGCTGGCCTTCGTGAACGACAATTTCATCGCCAAAATTCACATCCACCAGGTCGCGGAAGACGGCCCCGTGGACATTGTTGTGACCATTTAATACCGTGTTGCCCGGCAAACCAAGCCAGGCGCTGGTGCTGTGCCAACCGATCGCATAGCCACTCGGTACCTGCCATTGCTGGTAGCTCCGGCCATTCTCTTCCATCTCCATCAGGCCAACCGGTTTGATCGGGGCATCTACGCCAATGGCGGGAATCAGCAGGCGTGTTGAATCGTCGGCTGCCAGGCCGTCAGCCTGATCCGAACCGGCCGGTGATCCTCGTTGGCTTGACCGGTCAATATCGGCCGGCGATTCGGGTAAAAGCGTGAGCGGCTCCAGGTTCGATGGGCCGAAGCCGCTTTGCGGAATTTCGACTGCTGAGGGGAATATGTCGCCGGGCAGAGGCGTAGGCAAGTCGATCGTGGCGCGAGATGGCGCAGGGGCGAGAGGGGGACGCGTTCGACCCATCATGGTTGGCAGGGCGAGCGCTTCTGCCTTGCCGACCGGTAGCCAGCTAGGCCCCAGAACCACGATCATGAAGACCATTAAGAGTAGCATGATACCGGCCATCACCAGCACGAAGCCAAGAGCGGCGCCCCAACCAAAGCGGCGCCGCTCTAAACTACTCTGCCCGTGCCCGACGACTTCTCGTGTCATAATCAGCTTAAATCGGTGAGAATCTGCCCCCTATTCTAACAGATTTAAGCTTAGGCTGATTCGTCGCCGGCCTTTTCCACGGATTCTTCACTTGACTCTTCGGCTGACTCTTCATCGGCTGTGGCAGTGGCAATCACGGCCGTGGCGCCTTCGCCGGTTTCCACGGCTGCGGCGTAGACGGCCTCATCTTCAGTGGCGACCATGCCTTCGACAAAGACGCCTTCGTCCGTTTCCGTCATCTGGCGCACGGCGAAACCTTCCGCGGTGGCCACAAACTGGGATGTATAGACGCCTTCGTTGGTCACCAGCATCTCGCTGGCTTCGACTTCGTCTTCGCCGGCGGCAACACGGCTGGTGGTGAAACCTTCCTGAGTGGCCAGGGCGCTGTAGGCGACGTCGTGACCGGCCTCGAGCTGGCTGGCGATATCGGCTTGTAGACTGGTCGTCAGCAAGTCGGCGCCCGCTTCTTCCATCTCCTTCTGCACCAAGTCGACCCAGGTGTGGTCGACGACGGCGACGATGGCCGACGAACCCGGGGTCAGACCTTCGCCCATCGTTTCCAGGCGTTTGTCCGAGAAACCGGAATCGCGCAGCTTGGCCGTGAGGCCGCCCACCAGGGCGCCGACGGCTACCGGAACCACGAGGGCCGGTCCAGCGATCAGGCCGATGGCAGCACCGCCTACGCCGCCCAACACTGCGCCCTTGCCGCCGCCCATATCGTGGGTCTCTTTAATGTGTAGCTTGCCCTTCTGGTCCTTGCGCAGCACGGCCGCGTTCTCGATCTTGATCAGCCCTTGTCGTTTAGCCGATTTCAACTCTTTCAAAGCCTGATCGGCGCCCTTCTCATCTTGAAAAGCGGCTACGATCAATTCTACAGGTACATCACTCATGGGTAATTACTCCTTGAACTTGGGGAACTTCATGGGAACTTAGGGAACTGATAGGAGTTGATGGGAACTGGCTGGTTGTTGGTTGCTGGTAGTCGGTGGCTGGTTCGTTTTCAGCTACCAGCTACCAGCGACCAGGAACTAGCAACTATTCCTCATCATGGGCGCTGAAGGTCTCTCTCAGCTTGGCTTCGTCTTCTTCGGACAATGAGGTCTGCAGGATGGTGGCGTCGTATTTGCTCAGGTTGTCCAGGACCTTGTCCTCGGTCCAATCTTCGACCATGAGGAACAAGGCCGAATGGCCGGGCTCGATGGTGTTGCCGACTTCCTTGATGAAGTTGTCGTCGATGCCGATGTCGGTTAACTTGCCGCCAATCGCCCCGCCGATGGCTCCGGCGACCAGGCCCAACCAGGGCATGAAGAAGAGTAGGCCGATGAGCATGCCCCAGAAAGCGCCGCCCAGCGCGCCAGCGCCAACCAGGCTTTGAGCTTGTTTAACCTTGGGCTTGCCGTTCTGCGGCCGGACGACCGTAGCCGCGTCTGACAGGGTGATCAACTGCAATTTTTGCATGCTCTTGATCTCGCCGGCCATTTGAGCCGCGCCATCTTCCGTGTCGAAAGCCAATACCAGTAATTCACTCATAACTGTACCTCCATAGGGGTTCTTGACCCAGACCGTGCGGTCCTGGCCATGGGATTTGAAAAGCAAGGCACGCCTTGCTATAGGACAGAATTCGCTCCATCCCGAGCCGGCGAGACAGCCGGCACACGACCTGAATTATACACCTATCGTTAATTGTTGCGTAGAAAGAGGGTTTACATTTGCGCGAGGTGGGCGGATTATCGGCCGTGTGATCTTCTGAGGCTGATCCCCGTTCGCATTGCCAGGCGTACTATAGCCAGGCGCTGCCGGACATGGCGACAATAGTCAGGCGGATGCTTTTGCCCAACCAGGCGGCAAGGATGAAGCGCCAGAGGGGCATACGTGTCGCCCCGGCCACCATGCCACCGATGTCGAAGAAGAAGTTGGGGATGATGCCCAGCAGGAAGATGATGCCCATGCCCCATTTCTCCACGGCGCGACGAACGCGTTGGAAGGTCGGCCGGTCTTCGACCACGCCCTTGCCGCTGGCGCCGGCCAGATAACCGGTGAGTTCACCCAGGGACGCACCCAAACCGGCCAGGACACCTACGGCGATCGGGTCCAGGGTGCCGCTAGCCGCAAAGACTACCAGGTAGCTGGGTGCGGGGAATATGACAGACAGGTTGCCTAGTAAACTAACCACGAATATGGCCGGATAGCCGTAGACAGGCAGGTTCTCAATTTGATCGCTCCAGGCGATTATGGCCACGCTGAGCGCGACAACAACTATGAAAGCCGCCACTCGGCCGATTGTCTGCAGTAACCTCTTATTTACTTCGGCCTTCCGACCGATTGATACAGTTGCCATTTTGTATTTCTTTACTAGGGCAAGGCTATGCTCAGCCTTAGGCTCTTGCCGCCACCTTTCTCATCTTAGCATGAAACGGGCCATTCTGTAAAGCATGCTTCATTACAGGTCATAAACACCCGGCTTCTCAGGCCGCAAAACGGCCCAGTGCGCCTCAAGAACCAGGTCAAATCGAGAGGTCACTCGCGCCGCACCGTCACACTGTGAACGAAAACAGCAAGCCTAATCGCAATGTCTGAAAGCTAATAACCGGCGGCAGAAAGCTATTATCTGCCTGGAACAGGATTATTGCAGCGATTAGCCTCGTCGCGTATCATGGACGATGCTCTGTGGGTGAGCAGAGGCGCCCCGCTCCACCACGAATGAAAAGACCGGCCGCCAACCGCTCGCCGCTTTTTCCCAATGAGGAATGAGGCATGAATGAAGCGTACGTCTCCAAGGTGATTGGTGACGATTGGCTCTGATCGATCAGCGTTACTTCATCCAGACGACCAGACTTGGTTTTCGACTCTGGCGCCAGGATGATCTGGACATCGCTCTGGGATTATGGGGCGACATCCAGGTCACGCGCTTTATCGACGCCCGGGGAAGGTTGACCAAGGCTCAGGTCCGGGAGCGCCTCGAACAGGAGATCGCCACCCAGAGAGATTATGGTATCCAGTACTGGCCCGTATTTCTCCTGGAGAGTGGCGAGCATGTGGGCTGTTGCGGGCTCCGGCCGTATGATCGGCCGCGGCGAGTTTACGAGATCGGTTTCCACATTCGCTCGAACCATTGGCGCTGTGGCTACGCTTACGAAGCAGCGAGAGCGGTAATCTGGTTGGCCTTTGGCAAACCGTTGGCCTTTGGCAAACCGTTGGCCTTTGGCAAACCGTTGGCCTTTGGCAAACTTCCGACCCTCGGCCAATTCAAGGCCGCCGGCCTTTTCGCCGGTCACAATCCACAAAACGAGGCCTCGCGATTGCTACTGGAGAAGCTGGGGTTTCACTATACCCACGATGAATACTATTCGGCCACGGGTTTGGACCACCCATCCTATCTGCTGACGGCCGACGAATATGTTCATCAGAGCGAGGCATCGCGGCCGGCGTCCCGACTACCGGGCAGTGACGGCGTAACTATCGATTCTGATTCTGATGAGCCACCAAACGAATTTGACCTATGAGAACCTTACGATAAACGTTCATCTGCCTGCACTGAAATCATGGATGAAAGAGTAGGAGAAGATGCGACTATTAAGCGGTTGATCCAGTGGGCCAGCCAGCGACCGGACGTGCGAGCCATGATCCTGACCAGCTCGCGAACTAGTCCCATGGCGCCGGTCGACTTGCTGTCGGACTATGACGTGATTGTGGCCGTCAACGACGTGCGGCCGTATTTCGAGAGCCGCGCCTGGCTGGAAGATTTCGGCCCGCTGTTGGTGCTCTATCGCGATCCACTCCGGCTATTTCACGGCCTGGCGCGCTTCGCCTGTATTACCCAGTACGAAGATGGCCTGAAGATCGACTTCACCTTGTGGACGGCCGGTATCCTGCCTCGTGTCGCAGCCGAGCCGACCTTGCCTGATGAGCTGGATGTAGGCTACGCCGTCTTGCTGGACAAGGCCAACCTGGCCAAAGATCTGCGACCGCCGACCTACCAGGCTCACATTCCCAAGCCGCCGGCCGAAGCTCAGTACCTGGAAGCGATCGAGCTTTTCTTCCACGAGGCGACCTACGCCGCCAAGTACCTCTGGCGCGATGACCTAGTGGCGGCCAAGGACATCCTGGACCATGGCATTAAAGTCGGTTATTTGCGCCAAATGCTGGAATGGATGATAGAGATCGATCACGGTTGGACGTTGAAACCTGGCGCTTACGGCCGGTATTTGAAGCATTATCTGCGGCCGGCGATATGGAATCAACTGGAAGAGACCTATGTCGGTGCCAGCCTGGAGGAGAATTGGCGAGCGCTGTTCAAGACGGCCGATCTCTTCCGCTTAGCGGCTCAGGAAGTTGGAGAATATCTGGGCTATACTTATCCGGCCGATCTCGACCGGCGAGCGACGGCCTATCTCGAATGGGTCAGATCATTGGATCGGCAAGCGTCACCGCTGGCCCTGGAGCGCAGGCGCCTGGTCGTCGAAGCTGGTCGATTTGAGCCGCTGCTGGCTGATCCGAATCCGACTTCGATCCAAACAGATGCAGCCATCGAGGAGTTGCGGGCTATCCGTATGCGCATTCACGCCATTGACCGTCAACTAGCCCAAGCCGAGCAGCCGGATGATCGCGGAGACTGAAACGCGGACGTCTGGGAAAGTCTATCTGGCGTAGGTCGCTGATCGCCCGATAGGGCCCATAAGATACTAGGCCGCTTCTAGCCCGGCTGCCTCGGCGAACGGTCCTTGGGCCAGGATCTCGTTTTCGTCAAAGCCGGACATTTGGAGAATGGCGCCATCATCCAGCCGGAACCTAAAGTGCATGATCTTGTCGCCCAGGCGTTTCGTCTCCTCGGCCGCTGCCACGCCTACCGGCATGGTGTTCCCCAGGCTCATCCCTTTATGCACCAAGAGCACATCGTGAACCCAAACACAGTAGCCGGACATCGCCTTCTCACTCAATCCGTCGAAAGAACCAGACTCAAGCCTTAACCTGGCCGGGAATACGCCCGGCTGTTTCTTAAAGCGGTAGCGTTTCCAGAGCATGATCGCCGCCACGGCAACCAGCAACCAGATAGGAATGCCCAGGAAAGCCATAATGATATAGGCCATTTTGTTCTCCTTGAAATTAGCTCTGAGCTTCTAGCTTTGAGCTTTTTGACCGCATGAACTGCCCGTGGAGCGGCAAAGGATTATAACAGACGCCCGCCAGCCGTCACGGTTGTTCAGCGGTCAGGGATCAGCGACCAGCGACCGACCAGCAACCAACGATCAACGACCCATCCTGATCCCTAGCCCCCGGTCCCTGATCCCAAGTCCCCACCTTGGTTCATATCAGTTCTTGCTTATATACTCGAGGGTGATGGTTATGGTCCCTTTCGTGGGCTAAATTCTAGGGAGTTTGACAGATTGATCGGCATTTCAGTTTGGAGTGCGATTGCAGGCTGCAGGCGCACTGAGTTGGACGATTTGCAGAACTGACCTACTGGATAGGATAGCGCCTCCGATTTTCTGAGTAATGACTTTCGACATCGCCCTTACCCTGGCCATCATGGCCGCGGCAATCATCCTGTTCGCGACCGAAAAGCTGCGAGTTGACATCATCGCCTTGCTGGTCTTGCTGGCCGTTGGCCTGACCGGTCTGGTCGCCCCCGAAGCCGTCTTTGCCGGTTTTGCCAGCCCGGCCGTCGTCACCGTCTGGGCGGTGTACATCGTCTCGGCCGGCCTGTTCAAGACCGGCGTGGCCGACATCCTGGGCGAACGCATCACCGCGCTGTCCGGCGCCAGCGAAACCCGGCTCGTGATCGTCATCATGCTGACTTGTGGCGCCATGTCGGCCTTCATGAACAATATTGGGGCCACGGCCGTGCTGCTGCCGGTGGTGATTGGCATCTCCCGCAAAGCCAAAATTCCCGCCTCCCGGTTACTCATCCCCCTGTCCTTCGCCTCGCTCATGGGCGGCAATATGACCTTGATCGGCACCCCACCTAACATCCTGGCTACAAACATCCTGGCCGCCCGCGGTTTGCCGACCTTCAGTTTCCTCGACTTCACGCCCATGGGTCTCATCATTTTCGGCACCGGCATCGTTTACATGGTGCTACTCGGCCGGCATATCCTGCCGTCTCGCGAATCGGGCGAAGAGCGAATGTTAGCTCACCAGGCTCGGGAATACATGGGCGAAGTCCGGGTGCCGCCGGGCAATCGTATCGCCGGCCGCAGCCTGCTTGAGACCCGCCTGGGCGCCGATTACGACTTGTCGGTTGTGGCTATCATGCGCGATGGCGAAGTACGCACCGGCCTCACCCGCGAAACCCACATTGAGGCCGGCGATCTGCTCATGGTCGAAGGCTTGGCCGAGAACCTGGTGCGCGCCCGCCGCGAACTCGGCCTGGTCGTCGAATCGGAAAAGACGGCCGACCAGGGGGATCTCGATCCTGAGAAAGCCCATGTCGTCGAGGCTACCCTGGCCCCTGGTTCGAGCATGGTCGGCCGCAGTTTGCGCGATATGCGTTTCCGTGACCGCTTCGGCTTCACTGCCCTGGCCATCTGGCGCCAGGGTGAGGTCATTGGCGAGCGGCTGCGCGACGTTCAGCTCCAATTTGGTGACGCCCTCTTGCTGCGTGGTCCGCTCGATCGGCTGCCGGCCCTCCAGCAAGCCAACGATTTCCTGGTGCTTGAGCCGGTAATGATAGAATTGCGCCGGCGTCACAAAGCCCTGCTGGCCGTCAGCATCATGGCCATGGTTTTGATCCTGGCCACCTTGTTCGGCGTCATCATCTCCATGGCCATGGTTATCGGCGCCGTGCTGATGGTCCTGACCGGCTGCTTAACCATGGATGAGGCCTACGACGCCATCGAGTGGCGTAGCGTTTTCCTCATCGGCGGCATGTTGACCCTGGGCATTGCCATGGAAAGTACCGGCACGGCCAAGTTCCTGGCTGACGGCATCGTTGGCGCCCTGGACCAGTTCGGCCCCCGGGCGATCCTGGCTGGCATCTACATCATGGCCGCGCTGATCACCGAGCCCATGTCCAACGCGGCGGCCACGGTGCTCATGGTGCCCATCGCCATCGACGTCGCCCTGGGCCTGGGCGCCAGCCCCCAGACCTTCGCCCTGGCCACCGTCATCGGCGCTTCGACCAGCTTCCTGACGCCCGTCGGCCACCAGGCCAATGTGCTGGTCTTCGGCCCGGGCGGCTACCGATTCTTCGACTTCACCCGCGTCGGCGCCCCGCTCAACCTGGCCCTCTTCGCCGCGACCATGATCTTCCTGCCCATCTTCTGGCCCCTCTTTCCTTAGGGGCAAGGTAGTTGAGAAGAGCTTCATCAGAAAGCTCAAACTGTCTGCCGATTGTCTTGCCGCTACTGCTTTTCTGTAAAAGGGTAATCCTCGGGTCACCAGTACATTAAAAATCAGTTAGGCCAGGCGAGACGTTCGCTTCTCGTCTTCTTCACCAATCTGGCCAGTAACGCCTCGACTTCGTCGCGATTAGGTGTATTAAAGACAGTCCGGATATCGGCGACGACTTCGGCTTTCAGGCTGTGGCGAGGCAGATGGGCCTGGGCGTTCTGCTGTAGGTGAAACTGACAGCGCTGCCAAGGTGCGCCACCGAAGACAGCTCGCCGGGCTTGTTTCAAACCGGCTTGGACATCGCTGACGAGCAGCTCGACACCGGTCTCAGCCCTCGTGCGACTAGGAAGGGTCCGCCAATGGATTTCTTGCACGCTCAGGGAAACGGAGACGCCCAGCACCCGGCGCTTACCCTCCGCATTGAGGCCCACGGCCTTTAGCATAGCAGTATCACGCACTTGGCTGTCCTGTCGCACCTTCTCGTAGCGGGCATCGAGTCAGATGTACGGCGTGCGGCCGAGGGGGCGTCGGTGCCAGGCTTCCAGTTGTTCATCTAAGAGCGCAGTGTCTTGGCTGACCTGGATCGATGAGACGTCAAATCTGCAGAGTCACTCAGTGATGGCGGCAACTTTGCGGGTGGAGACGCCTTGAACATACATCTCGGCCAGGGCCAACTTCAGCGCCCGTTCGCTCCGCAGGCCCTTGTCCAGAGCCTGAGGGTAGAAACTGCTTTCGCGCACTTGCGGGATATCGAAGGTGATCTTGCCGACTCACGCTTCACCAGGTTCATGGCGATACGCAGCGCATTAAAAGGTCGCTCGTTGCCGTAAGGGCCATCGTTCACGATAAGAAGATAGTGCTTCGCTTTCTCTGCCATGTCGAATCCTCCCGCCTGCACGTTATATATCACGCGAGCCTCAAGGGCTGCACGCCTTCTCTTTACCCCGGGAATTATCTTAGCTGAAACAAGACGAAAGATACAGTGTGTTTACGCAACTGTGACTGCATGCGCAGGGCGACTGGACAGCGGCCGTTCAAATGTGCCATAATGTTTCAAATCGTCCGTAGTTGGCTTTGAAACACGAAAAGGAAGGCAGAGATGGCCGGGAAAACGATCGTAATTCTGGGCGGCGGGGTGGGCGGCATTGCCACCGCCAACGCTCTGCGGGCGCAACTGGAAGCGAAGCATCGAATCGTCGCGGTCGACAAGCGAGCCGACTACGTCTTTACGCCCTCGCTGTTATGGGTGATGGTGGGCTGGCGGCGGCCGGAGCAGATCACCAAGAGCTTGCAGCGCCTGCTACGCCCGGGGGTCGAGGTGGTGATCGCCGAAGGGCGGGAGATCGACCTGGACAGCCAGAGGGTAAGAACCAGCAACGGCGATCTGGCCTATGACTATCTGGTGGTCGCCGCAGGCGCGAACCTGGCCCCCGAAACGATGTCCGGCTTCAGCGAGGCTGCCCGCACCCCCTACGATCTCGACGGGGCCAAAGGGCTCTGGTCGGCGTTACAAGACTTCAAGGGCGGGCGCGTGGCGGTATTGGTTTCGGCAATGCCGTATAAATGCCCGGCCGCGCCGTACGAGACTGCCCTCTTGCTGGACGATCAATTGCGGCGCCAAGGCATTCGGAACCGTTGCGAAGTGGAGGTCTTCACGCCTGAAAAGCTGCCGATGGGCGTGGCTGGCCCGGCGATGGGCCAGGCAGTCGTAGGTATGTTGGAGGACAAGGACATTCACTTTCATCCCCAGCTGGACCTGTCACAAATTGACGCGGCCGGCAAGCAGATCGTTTTTTCAAATCGCGAGCCGGCGCCCTTTGACCTGCTGGCCGGCATCCCTCCTCACCGGCCGCCCCAGGTGGTCAGGGAATCAGCCCTGGCCAACGAGGCCGGCTGGGTACCGGTAGACAAGAGGACGCTGCAGACCTCCTACGAGAACGTCTATGCCATTGGCGATGTGACCGTCGTCACTCTGGCCAACGGCATGACCTTGCCCAAAGCCGGCGTCTTCGCCGATGGTCAGGCGCTGGCCGTCGCCCAGCGCATCGTCGAGGAAATCCGCGGCGTCGATATGCGGACTGAGTTCGACGGCCTAGGTTTCTGCTGGATTGAGACGGGCGGGGGATCGGCCGGCTTCGCCAGCGGCGACTTCTACGCCGAGCCAGACCCCGTGGTTCCCCTGCCGCGCTCCGGCCGGATGTGGCACTGGGGCAAGATCCTGTTTGAGAAGTACTGGCTGGGCGAGGGGTTTAGCCGCCAGGCCTCAGGGCTGGGATTGAACCTGGCCGGCAAGGTTCTGAACGTCCCGGTGACCCCGTAGCCAGGTTCGCCCCATCTTGATTCTCTCCGATCTTGGTGGAGATGGATGACTATGCTTATATCGTTCCATTTACAGAAGATGATGGAAGGATATTCTTGAAGACAATAGCAGCGAAGCGGTGGCCCGGGTTATCGATCTAGTTAGCCGCGTACCGTTTTCGGTTGGCGCCAGCCGGTATTCAGCGATGACGTACAGGTTGCCGATCGGCATCTCCGTCAGGTCCTTGGTCAGGATCCGTTCAAAGGGGCGCCACGCCAGGATGGTATTCACGAAAAGCCTGTCGCCATGGTAGCATGGATAGGTGCTGCCAGCCCCAATCCGGCCGTCCTTGCGATCAATCACCTCCTACTGGTCTAAGCCGATGAGCACAGCGCGATGTTCTGGCGCAGGCATCGCCGGCGAGGCGGGAGATGATGAGGGGCGGCCGGGTGGGGCTGGATCAGCAGTTCCAGCAGCTCGCTCAACGTTTCCTGGGCATGCTCCAACTTGGAGTCGCTGAGACAGATGGTGCAGCCAGTGATGTCGGCGATGAGCAGGCAGCAGGATCTATCTTAGTCATTTGTGTAACGTTGGGTTGGCGGACTCATCAATTTGCTGGTGTGCCAAGAACGATAACCCTGGAGCCCTTGTAGGCCCGTGAGGACCGAAATCTCGCCCATCATGTCGTGGATATGGCCCAGGACGAAGGTGATCAGGAATGCGCCCAACGGCCACTGGCTCATCTCCTGTTGGCTCAGATCGACGATCCGGCCGAGCTGGTCGTCGCCCAGATTAGCCAGGTAGGCGTCCGTATTGGCGTAAACGGCATGGGTAAATTGGCAAGCCTGTCCCAAGCCGACCTGCACACTCCGCGCCCATTCGAGTTTGGCCTCGACCTGGAGGTCGCTGATGCCCGTCTTGCTTGACCGCGAGGTAGCGAATAGCGGCGCGCCGCCCTGGATCAGGGCATTGATCATGACGTCCTCGGTCACGGTGGCGTGGGCGTACAAAGAGCCAATGGGGTGGGTGGTTCCGGCCGGCTGCCAGGCCGCATGCGCCTGCGTCACCCCGGTCATCGCGCCTTCAAACCATTCGTGGGCGACCTTGATTTGGTCACGAATAAGTGAAACGGTCATTTGATCGACTGTCGATTCGTCGGTCATAGGCACTCCACGTACAATCGTAACCGGGGCGGGCCCTGATGGCGGCCGGCCCGTGGTGGCAAGCTTGACTGACCGTGATGTGTGAGCGTGATGGATATCTTTGCACGGGTTCGTGCGCTACATTATGAGGAATAGGGAGGCTGTCAACCGGAGATTGGGGGCTGGGGCAATGCCAACCGCTGGTAGCCGGAAGCTGATGCCTGACGCCTTTTCGACGGTAGCGTATAATCGACCTATGCGCCCTGAGCTAATGGAAGTTATTTGTTGCCCCAGTTGTGGTTCTGCACTGCGGCCGGCAATCGATGGTTCGGCTGAACTATCTCCGGTGGCGGAAGACGAATTCTGGGACGGTGTTCTAGTCTGTACAGGTTCAGGCCATGAATTCCCGATCGCGAACGGCATTCCACACCTCTATATAGACGATGAAGCCTGGCAACCAAAGAAAGTTGAGGCCCAGGGCTGGGTAAAAATGTTCAAAGATCAAGGAATCTACGATCCGGGCCCGGATCTGGTCGATCTGCGGCTGCCCTATATTGAGGACCCCGACTGGATAGAGATAGCTAGCGCCTTCGACCTGGCCCTGGATTGGCTGGCGTTGTCAGGCGGCGAGAGAATTCTGGACTTGGGCGCCGGCCGGGGTTGGGCGGCCAAGCATTTCGCTTCACGTGGATGCCAGGTCGTGGCCCTGGATATCGTGCCTGATGAAACTATAGGTTTGGGTCGGGCCTATGCCTTGATGGAACAGGCCCAGGTGAAGTTTGAGTTGCTGCTTGGCGATGGCGAAAAGTTGCCATTGCTGCCCGATCGCTTTGATATCGTATTTAGTTGCGCCACGCTTCATCACGCGACGGATCTGCCGGCAATGATGCAGAATATTGGCCGCGTGTTAAAACCCGGTGGCCTGCTGTGCGCCATCCGCGAGCCGTGCCGCAGCATCTGGCGCGACGAAAAACGAATGCTCAAGAGAGTTGCGGCCGATGAGTTGGCGGCTGGCATTAACGAAAACCTGCCCACCTTAAGTCACTATGTGGCGGCGCTGAATGCAGCCCAAATGACGATCGTCCACGCTTTGCCTAGCGATCGTTACCAGGGTGAGGATACCGACTGGCCGGGGATGGCCCAAGCTATGGGTGCAGCGTGGGGCGGTCTTGACCTGGCAAAACTGCCTGCGTCGCTAAACGGCATTGCTCGTTTTTTCGCCCGGCATTCGATAGCCTTGGCTAGAGGCGTCGGCAAACCACCTGCTTACAAGTACGTTGGCAACGGCGACAGCCAGGCCCAGGCCGATATTTTGACCTGGTGCGGGGGTGAGCTGTTCTTGTTGGCCAGGAAAGACTAATCGTTCTCATTTAGGCACCAGTGAGGAAATCACTCTTCTGGCTGATCAAGTTCGGGGGGAGTGGTTTCGGCTTCAACGGTTTCCACGGCGGCCGGCGTTTCATCGCGACTAGAATAGTACTGGGTGTAGATGTCCAGGCTGGTTAAGAACAAAATCATGATCACCGGGCCGTAGATCATACCCAGCAGCCCGGCCAACTGGATGCCGCCAAACAGGGCCAGCAACATCAGGGTGAAATTCAGATAAGCTTCCTTGGATACTAGCCTGGGGCGCAAGATGATATCCAGGGGATTGACGAAGACGTAAAAGCCGAGCAAGATCCAGAAGGCCGAGGCGGGGTTGCCAGTGAGCAGGGCTAACAAAGCCATGGGCAAGACGATGAAGCTGATGCCGACAACCGGCAAAATCGCAAAGGCCATCGACAACAAGGTCCAGAACATAGCGAAGGGCACGTTTGCCAGTCGATAAAAGACGCCCATGATCAGGCCTTGTAGGATGGCCAGCAGGAAGACACCCTTGACCACCGAGACGACCATGACATTGGCCCGGTGCAAGTACAGCGCGCTGACATTCATGTCCAGCGGGCTAAGCTCCTGGACGCGTTCACCCAGTTCGTCAAAGGTCGGCAACAGCGTGGCCAGCACCACGAGAAAGATGATGCCGCCGATGAAGAGAGCCGGCAACGAGGTACCCAGGCTAATGGCCAGATCGGACAACCAGTTTAATACTCCCCTGGCCACACCCTGCAAGAATTCAACAAACTCTTCCTCGTCGAGTTCGATGTCGCTTAACGCCGGGACCTCTTGCAGCGCGTCCTCAACGGCCTGAACCAGATCCGTCATGGAAGTCTCGATTTCCAGGGACGCAACCTCTTCCAGGAAGTCGGCCACCTCGCCGAAAAAAATAATGGAGATCACGACTAAGGGGATGATGATCGCCAGCAAGAAGGTCAGAATAGTCACGGTGGTGGTCAATCTGGTACGGTCGCGCAGCCGCTTGCGCTTGCCTAACCAGACGTAGAGCGGCCGCAGCAAGACGACGGTGATGAGGGCTAGCAAGATGGCGCCAAGAAAAGGCTGGATGACCAAGAAGGTCAGGATCGCCAGCAGGGTGAAGATGGCAAAGAAGAACACCCGCCCCTGTCGATTATTGCCCTCCATAAAGTAGTTCCTTGTCTAGCACGCCGGCCTGATGGTGAAATGCGATCATCTCAGCGGAGCAAAAGCATCCGCAAACCGTGACCGAAGTATACCCGAGTTGCGGCAATGTTGCCGACTTAGCGCGCCGCCTGGATCTGCCCGGAAAGCGTGATCAGGGATCTTTGGCAAACTGCCGGCGCGTTCCGTTGCTTTGTGAGGGCCTTTTGAGTAAATCGCTATGAAGGGGGCGTACCGAGACGCGGCACCGAGTCCCGAGGCTGAGTTTCGAAGGGGGTTCGGTGGCGGCCGGGAAGATCGCTTCCCGGCCGCCGCCGATTGCCGTCTATATGTGCAGGCGGTAGAAGCGGAAGAAGTAGTTGTCGATGGGCAGGACCTCGACTTCGCGGAAGCCGGCCGCCCGCGCGTACTCGGTCAGCGTTTTCGTGCGCATCACCGTGCCGGTGCTCACCGAAGGTTGATCGGCCATGCCCACTGGCAGGCAGTGTAACACGCTCCAGCCATACATCATCCATTCCACGTCCTTGCCATTGGCCGTGAAGGCGTCGCCGACCCGCTCGTCGGCCAGGCGGTGCATTGTGTGCAAGACGCTGACCGGGTCGGGCATGTCGTGGATGTACTCCAGGGCCATGACCAGATCGTAGTGAGTGTCATCGGCCACATCGGTTGCGTCGCGGGCTTCAAATGTCAGCCGCCCGTTGAGCCCAGCCTCGGCCGCGTTGGCCAGGATCAGTTCGATCGAAGGCTCGTCCAGGTCAAAGCCGTCTACCCGGACCGCGGGATAGGCCTGGGCGACGCTGTAACCTGCCGAAAGTTAGGTTTGTGGGTTGGGTTTATAGGCTACAATTGGCCCTGCTATGACCGTAAGCGTGCGGCCGGAGCGGCCGGAAGATCAGCTGGACATTCATGATGTGAACCGGGAAGCGTTTGGCCAGGATGAAGAGGCCGAGCTAGTCGACGCCGTGCGCCAGGCCGGAGGAGCTCTCTTTTCACTGGTGGCCGTTTACGATGGGCAGGTGGTTGGGCATATTTTGTTCAGTCCGGTGAACATCGAGTCACATGAGGCCATGTATCCGGCCGTGAGCCTGGGCCCGCTGGCCGTATTGCCCGAATTCCAAGGTCAGGGCATCGGCTCTTTGCTGGTAAAGGCCGGGCTGGCAGCTTGCCGGGAGGCAGGCCATGGGATCGTCATCGTGCTGGGCCATCCCGATTATTACCCGCGTTTTGGGTTCCGGCCGGCCAGTCTCTTCGGAATACGCTGGGAACACGATGCGCCTGATGAGGCGTTCATGGTCGTCGAACTACACCAGGGAGCCGTGGCCGCCGCCAGTGGCGTCGCTAGGTACCATCCGGCCTTTGAGGGTGTCTAAAGCCGGGGCTTATCTAGCGTATATCTGCGGTCGAAACCTGCTTTCTGCCGAAACCTGCTTCCTAATGAAAGCTATATAATAGGAAGAGAGTAGCGCCGTAGCCCGGGATTTGTCCTGGTTGGACGAAATTGTATTTCATCGCTGACCAACAAAGCCGGCTAACAGGATTGACGGAGTGTCCGCAGAACTGAGGAACTTCTTGTGAGTGAGCAAAGGATCGAATACCGGACGGTCATCGTACCTTCTTCGTCCTTCTTGCAGTTGACCGGCATCGACGATAAACGGCGGGCGTTGCAAAGATTTCTACATCACCTGGAATCAGGCGGCACGCTGTCGATGTCCATGCGGGTGCTTGATCCCGATCCGGCCGAAGAGCAGTTCCGGATCGAAGCCGAGGCCCTGGTCCTGCTGGATGATGTTGGCTTCGTAGACGTGTATGGCGTTCATGATTTCACCGATCAACCGCTGCGGGACGATGACACCAGTTTTGTCGTATTTGGATCAAAGGCGTGACACCGTGGCCACGATCGTTTGCTTCAACATTCCGGCCCACGGGCATATCAACCCCACCTTGCCGGTCACCGGCGAGTTGGTTCGCCGGGGGGAGAAGGTCATTTATTATGCCATGGCGCCATTTGGGGAGACGATCGAGGCCAGCGGCGCCCACTTTCGCGACTACGAAGATTTGTCGCCCTCGGTGCGCTTTGACTTCGGCGGAGGTGATCGCCGATCGGCTTCCCTGGCCAGGTTGGCCCTGACCATGATCGACTTCTGCGAGAAGAGCCTGCCCTTCCTGCTGGAGGCTACTGGGCGGGATGCGCCGGACATCATCGTGCACGACATGACCTGTTTCTGGGGCAAGTATGTGGCTCAGATCCTGGATATCCCGGCCGTCGCCACCATCCCCCAATTTCCGTTCAATCGCGAGAGACGCCCGGAAGCCTATCCGGGTATGTACGCCGATCTGGCGCGCATGGTATTGACCGGTATTCCGGCATTGATCCAGTTTCGGCGAATCGCCGGCCGGATCAGCCGGCGTTACTCAGTTAAAAGGGTCGGCTTCATGGATCTACTGGCCAACCATGAGGCGTTGAACATCGTCTTCACATCGCGGGAATTTCAACCTCACGCCGCCGATTTCGATCTGCGCTTTGCCTTCGTCGGGCCGGCCATCGCCGATCGAGGTGAGAAGTTGGATTTTTCGCTCGAGTTCGGCCGTGGGCCGTTGGTCTATATCTCTCTCGGCACGATTTTCAGTCTAAGCCCAGGCTTCTACCAGGCTTGCTGCCAGGCCTTTGGCGGCGGCGATACGCGGGTGCTGGTGTCGGCCGGGCGGAACGTGGATCTAGGCGAGCTCGAGCCAGTCCCGGACAACTTCCTGGTGCGTCACTATGTGCCCCAACTGGAGGTGCTCAAGCGGGCTGATGCTTTCATTACCCATGGCGGCATGAACAGCGTCGGCGAAGGCTTATGGTACGGCGTGCCACTGGTGGTTATTCCCCAGGGGAGCGATCAGTACCTGGTGGCCAGGCAGGTCGAAAGGCTGGGGTTAGGCGCGGTCCTGGACAAGCGATCCGTCACACCCCAGGCCTTACGCCAGGCGGTTGATGCGGTGATGGCCGATGAGGCTATCTTGCAAAGAATCGAGCCGATCCAGGACTCCTTCCGGAAAGCTGGCGGTTATCGGAAGGCGGCCGATCTCATTCAAGGGGTTCACCGTTAACCGGAACAAGCCATTGCAGGCGCTTGATTCAAGAGAAATCCCCGATATGCTTTGACCTACTGACCCACAAATGGCCATCTAAACATAGTCTGTCCATATCAGAGAATGGGTCGTTTACGGACATGGTTTTAGGCCAGTAAAGCGAGGTGACAACGATGAAGATACTGTTACTAGGCGTGGGCATGCAGGGCAAGGCAGCCTTGGCCGACCTGGCTCGAAGCGTTGATGTGTCGGAGGTGGTGGTGGCGGATCGGGAGATCGACGCCCTGCGAGCCCATATCCACGATATGGGGTACGGGCCGAAGGTGCGGCCCGAGGTGGTGGACGCGGCCGATCCGGGCAGCATCGATCGTTTGTTGGTTCAAGGGCCAGACGTAATTATTGACTTGCTGCCGGTGCCTTTCAGCGATGTCGTGGCCGAGGCGACCGTGGCTCGTCGGCTTCACCTGGTCAATACCATTTATACCTCGCCTGGTCTGCGCCGGTTGGCGGCCAAGGCCCAGGCCAAGGGGATCGCCTTGTTGCCCGAATTTGGCCTGGACCCGGGTATCGACCTGGCGATGCTGGGCCAGGCGGCTCGCGAAGTAGATCAGATCGAAGGGATCCTCAGTTATGGCTCGGGCATCCCCGAATTGGCGGCGGCCGATAATCCGCTCAAGTACAAGGTCACCTGGACGCTCGAAGGGGTGCTAGCATCGTACCGGCGCGACGCCCGGTTGATCCGTGACGGCTGCTTGCTGGAGATAGACGGCCGGCGGGTTTTAGACCCTGAGCACATACACAAGATAGATATTGAAGGCATTGGCCAGCTGGAGGCTTTTCCCAATGGCGACGCTTTGCCTTACGCCGATCTGCTGGGTCTCGAGGCGGCGACGTTGGACGACATGGGCCGCTATACGATGCGTTGGCCCGGACACGGCCGCTTCTGGCGGGCAATGGTCGATTTGGGGTTGCTGGAAGATGAGCCGGTCATGGTGGATGGGGTGGGGATAGACCGCAAGCGGTTCCTGGCAGCGGCTTTGGAACCTCAACTCCAGTTGGGCCCGGCCGAGCGGGATATCATCATCTTGCGTGTGGAAGTTTGGGGTAGGAAAGACGGCCGTCGGGCCCGGGCCGTATACCAGTTGATCGACCGGCGGGATTTGGGGACGGGTCAAACGGCCATGAGCCGAACGGTTGGTTTCACGGCCAGCATCGGTGCGCAATTGATCGGCCGGGGCGCCATAGCCAAACGCGGCCTGCTATCACCGGTGACCGACGTGCCCTATGATGTTTTGGTGGGGGAACTGGCAAAACGGAACATTCAGATCACATCGGCCGTGGAAAAGCTGTAAGATTGACAAAATGCCCAGATAATCTCAACCTGGTCAAAATTTGCTAATCGCTAACCGTTCATTGCTATTCACAGTCTTTCAAGGAGGAAACGATGGCGGAACTGAAGACGAAACCAAACGATCAGGACGTCGAGGCGTTTTTGAATAGCGTCGAGGATGAGGGCAAGCGCCAGGCGTGCTTCACCGTGAAGGAGATCATGGAGGATGTCACCGAAGCCGAGGCCCGGATGTGGGGGGATAGCATCGTCGGTTTTGGCACCTATCGTTACAAGTACGCCAGCGGCCGGGAAGGGGAGTGGATGCTCACCGGGTTCTCGCCGCGCAAGCGCAACCTGACGCTGTACATCATGTCCGGATTCGACGAGTACGATCTGTTGCTGGACAAGCTGGGCAAGTACTCGACGGGCAAATCTTGCCTGTATATCAAAAAGATAGAGGACGTTGACCTGGACGTGCTGAGGGAGCTGGTCGATCAGTCGGTCAAGCATATGATCACCACCCATCCGTAAGCGAGACAGTAAAAGGGGTGAGCTTGGCGACTGACGCCGGCAAAGAATAGGCGCTCACTCTGATAACGGTACCGCTCCGGCCGTAATAACTTGCCTCGGCCGGAGTTTTTTGCGACCAGCACCGATCAAGCGGGCATCAGCATGAAGACGACCACGCCAGCGAAGGCCAGGAGCGCCAGGAGCGTGAATGAAATCACTACCGCCAGGACGATGAGGCGCCAGAACATCTGCTGTTTTGCTTCTTTATAGGCTTCCATTTGATCCTCCGTTGTAAGTGGAACTGGAATATCTTCCGTCAAGACGATCTTGGCCGATTGTTCGGCCACCTTGGCCAGCGCTGGATCGCTGTCCAGGTAGCGTTCAATCAGGGCGCGCGAATCGTCGCTCGCTTCGCCAGCCATGTAAAGGGGTAGCAAATCGAGAATGACATCACGAGTGACTTCCATAATTAAGTGACCTCCTCGCCTAGACGAGCGACGAGCAACTTCTTGCGAACGCGGTGCACTTTCACTTTGCTGGCGCTCAAGGACAACTCCAGGATGCGGGCGATTTCCGCGTAAGGTAAATCGTGTTGGACGCGCAAGATAAAGGCCGTTCGGTCGACCTCGGGTAAATCCTGTAATAGACGCCGAATGCGCTGCAGTTCCAGCCGCGCTTCAGCTACCTGGTCTGGCCCAATGAGCGGGTCGGGATAGACGTCGTTTAGATCCACCTGACGTTTTGCCTTTCTACGCTGCTCCAGGTAGGCGTTGCGGGCGATGGTAAAAAGATAAGCTTTCAAGGTTTCGGTGCGAATAGCGCTGTTGCCCGTCCAGGCCCGGACGAAGGTGTCGGCCGTGATATCCTCGGCCTGGAATAGGTCGCCACTCAGCCACAGGACGAAGCGGTAAACGTCGGCCGCGTATGAGTCGTACAGCTCCTGGAAGGTAAGCATCAGAATCCCTTACCTATACTATGCACAACCAGGCCGAAAGTTACAAAAGATATGATTCATGTCTGGCAGGTAGCAGCCCCTTTTGCGCCTGAGGGCCGCCAGGCTATCGAGTATATTGGGCGGTTTGTCAACCGGGTTTGGGGCGTCGAGGGTTAGTCGCCGGCCGGTTGTTTTTGGGGCAGGGCCCGCCAACTGACGACATCTTCGGCCACGGGTAGGAGACGCCTGAGCACCAGGTAGCCGCCAACGCCGGCGACCAGGGATGCGACCAGGATGCCGACCTTGGCCTGGTTGAGCAAAACCGGGTCGTCGAAAGCCAGCTCGGTGATGAACAAGGACATGGTGAAGCCGATGCCGGTCAGCCAGCCGACGCCGTAGATCTGGCCCCAGGTGACGCCGGCCGGCATGTTGGCGTAGCCGCTGCGGATGGCCAGCCAACTGAAGAGGGTGACGCCCATTTGTTTGCCTAGGACCAGGCCAAAGACGATACCCAGGGCCACCGGGCTAAGCAAGGTGTCGAAGAAGCCGTCGGTGATGGGCACGCCGGCATTGGTCAAGGCGAAGAGAGGTAGGATGACGAAGACGACCACTGGATGCAGGTAGCGTTCCAGCGTTAAACCGGGCGGCCGCAAGCGCCGCGATGCCGCGTGTAATTCGATGATCGATTTCATCTGCTGATGATCGTGAATCATGCTATCGGTGGTCAAGTTGCCGCCAGTCAGTTCGTCGAGCTTTTCGTAGCCGATGGTCAGGAATTCTTCGCGCTTGATCTCGGCCCGTACGGGGATGATCATGGCCAAAAGGATGCCAGCTACTGTCGCATGGATGCCCGACAGGAGCATAGCAGCCCAGGCGCCGATGACCAGAATGGCGAAGAATTCGATGCGCCTGATGTTTAGCCTGACGAGACCGTACAGAATGGCCAGGAAGGCAATGGAAATGATCACGTCGATCCAGATGATTTGCTCGGTGTAAAAAATGGCCAGTACGGCGATGGCTCCCAGGTCGTCAGCGATGGCCAGGGCGGTGATGAATACTTTCAAGGCTGGCGGAACGCGGCTACCCAGGAGGGCCAACACGCCCAGTGCGAAGGCGATGTCGGTGGCCATGGGGACGCCCCAGCCACGCACGCCGTCGCCGTCGAAGTTCAGTATCAGGTAGACGGCAGCCGGGATCAGCATACCGCCAACGGCGGCCGTGATCGGCAAGATAGCCCGGCGCGACGACGAGAGCTCGCCAACCACCAA
>JBFFWQ010000048.1:0-41301 GCA_041570195.1 Promineifilaceae bacterium (SeqCode)
CCGGGCCAAACCGCCTGCCCAGGCAAAAGCCAGCGCCGGCTTATGAAATACGCCAAAATTGGCTATACTAGCTGTACAATCCACACAACATGTGCAAATCGCGACGACGGTCGATTTCGCCGGCGTGGCTCAAGGTAACTCAGCCAATGGAGACTAATATGACCCAAGAGACGCTTACTGTAACAGACAACCGTACCGGTCGCACTTACGAGCTGCCGATCGCAGACGGAACCATCAGGGCGATGGATCTGCGCCAGATCAAGGTGGCCGATGACGATTTTGGACTGATGGCTTATGACCCGGCCTTCAAAAACACAGCATCCACCAAGAGCAGAATTACCTACATTGATGGTGAAAAAGGCATATTGCGCTATCGGGGCTATCCTATACAGCAATTGGCCACCAATTGCTCGTTTCTCGAGGTCGCCTACCTGATCATAGCCGGCGAGTTACCAACGCGAACACAATTGGAGGAATATGAGGGCTTCATTAAGCGGCACATTCTGGTGCACGAGAACAACAAGGGCCTGATCAATGGCTTTCGTTATGATGCGCATCCGATGTCCATGCTGATCAGCATGGTGGCGGCCCACACGACATTTTACCCCGATGCGCGCAACGTCGAGGATCCTGAATCACGGCAGCTTCAGATGACGCGCCTAGTGGCCAAAATGCCGACGCTGGCCGCGTTCGCCTATCGCTTCACCAAGGGTTTCCCTTTTGCTTATCCGGATCCTGATTTGAGCTACACTGGAAACTTTCTGAACATGATGTTTAAGCGCGCCGAGCCCAAGTACGAACCGAACCCGGTTCTGGAGCGAGCTCTGGATGTCCTGTTCATTCTTCATGCCGATCATGAGCAGAACTGTGGTACCAACGCCATGCGCTCGGTTGGCAGTTCACGGGTCGATCCTTACAGCGCAACGGCGGCGGCGATAGCTGCGCTTTACGGGCCGCTGCATGGTGGAGCAAATGAGCAAGTTCTGCGAATGCTGGTGGCGATTGGCGACGTCGAAAACGTTCCATCATACGTTGAGCGAGTGAAGGCGGGCGAATTCCGCTTAATGGGCTTTGGCCATCGCGTCTATAAGAATTACGATCCGCGGGCGACCCTCATCAAATCGATGGCCCATGAAGTATTCGAGGTGACCGGAGGCAATCAGCTGCTCGATATCGCGCTGGAGTTGGAGCGGATCGCGCTGGAGGATGAGTACTTCGTCAAGCGGAAGTTGTATCCAAACGTAGATTTCTACTCAGGTATCATCTACCAGGCCATGGGTCTGCCGGTCAGGATGTTCCCAGTGTTGTTTGCTATCCCGCGAACGGTAGGGTGGCTGGCCCAATGGGCCGAACTGACTGAGGACCCGGAGCAGGCCATCGCCCGGCCACGCCAAATCTATCTGGGCTATGACGAAAGAGATTATGTGCCCATGGATCAGCGCGAATAGGCGTCATATTCCCCCGAGACATGAAAGCGCCACGACCCGGCCGTGGCGCTTTTTCTTATTAGTGCTTCCCACAGAGCGTAATGGCTATCTTCAGGCGCGATTCAACGAAGTGAGTGTACGTCTTCCTTCATTGGTCAACCAGAAAGTAGCTACTGGAAACTTCTTGTTGCTGTCAAGTAACCCGGCCGCTCGCAAACGGCGCACATCTCTTGAGCTCACCGGTTGCCAGTTGCCGCTAGGCTCGTGTAGACGGAACATTTTGCGGCCGTCAACTTCACGATGTGACTTGAGTAGAGCCCCCTGGGAAATGGCCAATATGATTGCCTGCTCAGAACGGGATAGACGCACGCGCCAACTCAACCAAGCTCGTGCACATGTTCTTGCAGCTTGCGCTGAGATATCTTCTTGTAGCTATCGCGGATTATTTGGTCCATCTCTTCGACTGGCAAGCGATAGCCAAGAATCTCAAGCGCATCTTCGGGCGAGCGCCCGTAGGCGAGTTTCTTCCTGCCGTTCTTGAGATCAAACAAGTACATGTAGTGCGGAGTGCTAAAACTGCTCATTTCTTAGGCTTTCGTCAGAACGTCGGTATAGGCGACATCTTTTGACTGGTCCGCGGCCGATAGCCCCCTGTTGATCTCTGCATCGTATTTGCCGGCCAGAAGGTCGCGATAGAATTGGTAATCAATGCCCTTCACTTTCTCATCGTCCGGGAAACGGTGATAATTATCTACGGACATCAAGCTGCGCCCCTCAGCGATTAGTTGGTGGCCCAAAGCCGATCCTGGGTAAGGGGCATAGAAGGATATCGAGGGCATCACGCGCTTCATACGCCTTAGCATGCGCATGGTCTTAAACGCATCTTCCCGCGTTTCGCCTGGGATGCCGAGCATTATGTTGGACCAGAACACAGGCGACTTGCGGCCCTCGCGCTCCATTTCAACGGCGATCTTGTCCAGCAGATCTATGGCAAAGAAGTTATCTTCTTCGGTGCACTCTTTATTGAGCAAGCGCAGTACACGATCGCTGCCCGATTCAAAGCCGATTGAAATCGTGTCCCAATTGGTCTCTCTGACCAGCGCTTCAAATAGTTCCGGCCACTGGCGTACCGTGTCAGCGCGGCCTGCTGCCCAGTAGGGCCAGGTCTGATTGGCCAGACGCGGGTACTTCTCGATCCATTCTTCCAGCCAACTTGGATTCTGGAAGAACATGGAGTCGTGAATGACCAATGAGCCCAGTGGCCCAAAATGCTCGTCGAGATAATTCAACTCTTCGATGACCATTTCGACCGGCCGACGACCCATGTTCGGGATATACGAATTCTCATTACAGAATACACACTGCCAGGGACAGACGCGGCTGGTAATGATGGTCGCCACAGGCGCCGGCCCCCAACCACACTCAGGTTCCAATGGCCAATTGAAGGACTTTCGCAATTTGCGACTGGAAGGTCTTGGCCAGAGAGTTCGATCGATCATCGGCCACTCGGCCATCGATTTCGCACCCACACCCATTAAGACGCGCGGGAAAGCACCCGGATCGCGAACCAGATCAACGATGATATTCTCACCCGGCCCCTGGCAGATCTTGTCGAATTCGTCGATGGCTGTCATTTCCTCGATAGCCACGGTCGCATGCATGCCGCCAGTTAGAATGATTCCCTCTGGATTGACTTCTTTGAAGATCTGAGCGGAGCGATAGGCCACCGGAAACGTGTAACTTCGCACGTTCATGATAAGCATTTGGTAGCCGGTTAGTTGCCGCCGCAGCTGCTCCCAAGACGTTACCGCCCGGGTAGATAGCAGATCCGTATGGATATCGTTCTGGTGCAAGATCGTTCGCAGCAGCCCAAGCCCATGATCTTGCCATTGCTCGTGCGGGCCATTGGGACTGACGAGATCACCCAGGTCGCCGAGATCGAGCCAGACTATATCTGAGGTTCGCCGGTGCTTCTTAGCGAACGGCCAAACGCTCGACAGCATTATATCGTCCTCAAATGTCTCATTATGAAGGAAAGCGCAGCGCCATCTAGACCGTAATCAGACCGGCTGCCGACCCTTGAAGCCAGTATGCAATTCGTGATAAAAAGCAACCTGCGGTTCTCCATAGCGCCAGCAGAGATATACTTCGCGACCGTTTCGTTTGGCGAGGAAATCGACCAAACCAGTGTTCAGATCCTTGATGACGCAACCATAGGATCGGATTCGCTTGGCAAGCGATTCAATGGCCGCAAAGTCTTGCGCCAGCGCAGACGCTACTGGCCCACCGATATCGCTCTGACCTGTAGTCAAGAGGTCGCTCATTTGTTTGCGCGACTCGATAACATTGGCGCGACGAGCCTGCAATGCTTCCATCAGAGCGCTGATTTCCGGCAACAAGTCGTTGGCTTCTTCGACGGTGAAATAGCGGACAGGCATGGGCCCTTTTACAAAGAAAGCGGGACGTCCAACACCTGGGTGAGACGCCCCGCAGTAAACGCTAGCGAAGGATAGCTTTAGCTGCAGCTGCCGCAGCCGCCGCCTCCGTTATTGCCTGATGACTGGGCACCCGCGTTCGACTCGGTCTTGAAGGAATGACCACATCCGCACGAAGAAACGGCATTAGGATTGTCGATACGGAAGCCGCCACCCATCAAGCTATCCTCATAATCCACGACCGCACCATCAAGGTACATTAGGCTCATGGAATCAACAAAAATCTTGACTCCCTCGTCCTCGAACACCATGTCGTTTTCGCCGGCAGCCGCGTCCAGGGCCATGCCATATTGCAGGCCTGAGCAGCCGCCACCGGAGACAAAGATCCGCAAACCATAGTCGGGGACCTCTTTTTGCACGAGTAGATTGCGCACCGTCTCGGCCGCGGAAGCTGTCAATTGGATCGAGTCACTTCTTTCCAAGGTGGTCATAGTCTTTACGTTCCTTGTGTGATGATTGTTGACCCACCAGAAAAATGGCGGCCAATAGCAAAATGCTTACATTTCGACGCGAGGATTTTAGCAGCTATACCTCCACGTGTCAATTTCTATCAATTTTTTCTTATTAAGTAAGAAGCGACTTTCAGAGGCTCCGAGCCAACCTTCACCCAGCGCTGCGGCCGCTTTCTGGTTGTCTTACTCAGGTGCTCAAGATACAATTCTGCCTGTTTTGCGGTAAGAGGGCCTGGCTGGCGATGCAGCACATGGCAACCGCTAACATGGCCGAGCTCTCTCTTAGGAAGGTCAGAGATGTTGAAAACCCATAGTTGTGGTGAATTGCGAGCGGAAAACGTAGGTCAGAAGGTAACATTGGCCGGTTGGGTCAATCGCCGGCGCGACATGGGTGGCATCATCTTTGTTGATTTGCGAGACCGTGATGGCAAGAGTCAGGTGGTGATTGACGCAAGTAGATCGCAAGAGTCATTCGATCTGGCTGAACAGGTCAGGTCTGAGTATGTCTTGCAAGTTAGCGGCATAGTTTCCCGCCGGCCGGCCGGTCAAGAGAACCCGCACATGGTCACAGGCGAAATCGAAGTCTTGACCGATAAATTGGAGATACTCAATGTTTCTAGAACGCCGCCCATTCCGGTTGGCGGCGATGAAAGCGTAGACGAGGCGCTACGACTGAGGTATCGCTACCTGGATCTGCGGCGCCCTCGGATGCAGCGCAATATGGTTATTCGACACAAGGCCGTAAAATTCATTCGGGATTTTCTCGACGCGCGTAATTTCATTGAGGTTGAAACGCCTATTTTGTTCAAGAGTACACCGGAGGGCGCTCGAGACTATCTGGTTCCCAGCAGGATACACTCCGGTAAATTCTATGCCCTGCCTCAAAGTCCGCAGCAGCTGAAGCAATTGCTGATGGTGGCCGGCTACGAGCGTTACTTCCAGATTGCCCGCTGTTTCCGCGATGAAGATCAGAGGTCCGATCGCCAGCCGGAATTCACGCAACTGGACCTGGAAATAAGCTTCGCCGAACGTGACGATATCCTGGATTTGATGGAAGAACTCATGATCGGCATGGTAGAGTCCACCAGTGAAGTCCCGTTGGCCTACACGGAGTTTCCTCGCTTGAGCCATGCCGAGTCAATGGCCCGTTTTGGCACTGACCGGCCCGACCTTCGCATCGCACTGGAATTAGTTGACGTCTCGGACATCGCCAGCAAAAGTGCTTTTCGTGTATTCTCCGAAAATGTCGCCGCCGGCCGGCCGGTGAAAGCGCTGAAAGCGCCTGGATGCGGTCATTATAGTCGCAAGCAAATCGACGAATTGGAAGAGATCGCTCGCGAGGCAGGCGCAAGGGGATTGGCCTGGATGGCTATCGACGCCGAAAGCGAACAGGCAAAGGGATTCATCACCAAATTCTTCACCGTCGAGCAACTGAGTCAGTTGATGGAGGTTTTGGAGGCAGAACCCGGCGACCTGTTGCTGTTTGCCAGCGATGATGTCCGCGTGGTCCACGACGTGCTGGGCGCATTGCGTGACCAAATAGGCGAGCGCCTCGGCTACAAGGAACGCGAGGAGTTAGCCTTCGCCTGGATAGTCGACTTTCCTCTTTTCGAAGCGGACCTTGAGGAAGGGCACTATGCGCCAAGTCACCATATGTTCACCGCCCCTAAACGTGAGCATATCCCTTTGCTTGAGAGCGATCCGGCGGCCGTTCTCAGTGAGCAATATGATTTGGTTTGCAACGGCTATGAAGTAGGCGGCGGCAGCATTCGAATTCATGAGCGTGAACTTCAACAAAAGATCATGGGACTCATTGGCTTCAGTATGGAAGAGGCGCGCAGCCAGTTCGGTCACATGCTAGACGCATTTGAATATGGCACGCCACCCCACGGCGGCATCGCGCCGGGTATTGACCGCCTGGTCATGTTAATGGCGGGCGAACCAAATATCCGCGAGGTCATTGCCTTTCCGAAGAGCCAGAACGCGGCTGATCTCATGGCCGATGCGCCGTCGACCGTGGCCGAGCGCCAATTAGACGATTTGCATATCAAGCTCAAGGAATAGCCCCTGAGGCAGAGCGCTAGTGTGCGTCATTTGAGGTTTCGGGCAGGTTGGCGCAGGGAGCGTCAGTCGCCCGAGTCAGTCATTGACGCGTCGGGCCGGAGGGCCAGCGCCACGAGCCAGGCGACAATCGCGATGGCGCTGGAAATTAGGAAAGTTTCGGCAAGCACGGCCACGGTCGTGCTGGTGAGACCATCCACAAGAGCTGACTCATATGCTGGATCGTCAAATGGGGGGAGATCCACCTGGGTGCGCAGGATGTCAAATCGGTATAGGCCCCAGGCTGTGAGACTAGAAAGTCCAACGCTCATACCAATGAGGCGCAGCACGATGACCAGGCTTGAGGCGATGCCGAGTTGATCCGCCGGGGCTGCGTTGATCACCGCCGCGCTAATGGGGGCGATGATGAGGCCGAAGCCGGCGCCGAGGATTGCCAGCTGCAACGCCATTTGGCCGTAGACTGAGTCGGGAGACCAGGACCAGCCCATTAGCGCAAATCCGGTGATCACCAACGTCAAACCGGCAAGGGCTACCGGCCGATAGCTCCAGCGCTCGGTAAGTCGTCCGCCGACGAAGGCCATTATAGCCATCGATGCGGTCATCGCGCTGAGGATCAGGCCGCTTTTTAAGGCCGCTTGCTGGGGATCGACCTCCAGGACGTTGATCAGCAGCGGTACATTGACCATGGCGATGATGAGAACCGCCCCAACCAGGAAGTTTATGATACTGGCCTGGCTGAAGTTGGGCCGACCGAACAGGGCTGGATCGAGCAATGGCTTTGTCTGAGATGCACCTGATGGAGCGCTCCGACCCTCCGGGCTACGGCTCAAGCGTCTTTCAACGAATACGAACAAGGCGAAAGCCGTTATGGCTACCAGGTAAAGAGGCAGCGCATGGGCTTCCTCCTGCCCAGACAGCGCGCTCAATGATCCCGCCGTTTGAATATCGCTGCTGCTCAGCAAGGCGATGCTCAACGATAGGAGAGCGGCCGACAATAACGCTGTGCCGAGCCAATCAATGTGCGATGCTCTTTTGTGATCAGGTAGTTTGGCCAGGGCCCACCAAGCCGCCGCTATACCGATCAGGCTGAGGGGAATGTTGATATAAAACTGCCAGCGCCAATCGAGGAAACGAATTAGTAACGCCCCATAAAGAGGGCCCCATACCCAGCCGGCCGTATCGATAGCGCCAAGAGTTCCTAGGGCGGACGGGCGCCTGGCTGGCCGGAAGACGTCGCCAATGATGGCCATTCCCACCGGCACCATGGCCCCGCCGCCCAGGGCAGTCAACACGCGTCCAAAGATGAACCATGGTAGCGTGGTGGCCAGCGGCACCCAGACAGAGCCAACCAAAAAAAGGACCAGAGCGCCGATGTAGACAGGCCGGCGGCCTACGATATCGCTTAAACGTCCCACGAAGGGCATGACGACAACGTAAGCGATTAGATAGGCATTGACAATCCAGGCCGCGTCGTCTAAACCCTCTGGCATGGGGATCTCGAGATCGAAGATGATCTGTCGCAACATCGTCGACACGACGGTCAGATCGTCGGCTGCAACGAAGACCCCGAATGAGATGACGGCCAGAATCGCTCCAGGCGATGCGGTTCGGCCGATACCTTTCGTCGCGGGCATATAGTTGATACTCTTGGCGATAGCTGTCAGATTACAGGAAGAATTCTTTCAGGGCGGTCGTTATTTCGGCTTCGACGCTATGCCAAGGAGTGCGCAAGTCTAGTTCGACGACAAGATCGTGGCTTTCGATTCGCATGCCGGCGATTCCCTCAATTGAGGCTAAGGCCTGCGCGACCGGCGATCCTTCCTCCATGGCTTCAACCGAACGGTAGTGTTCTGGATCGCCATCGGCAAGAAGCAAATTTGTATGAATTATCATTGTCGAGAGATCGTCGGTCGGTTCGCTTTCGATTTCAATGTATTCAGACATCTTGCTACGTATACAATTGTACCCACGATGGCTGCTCGCACATAATCAACTGCTGGAGCAACAGTGGCGGTTCAGCTATAATTCCGAGAAGTGGCTATTCAGCGCATGGTTCGGGTGACTATTCGAGTCGGCCGGCTGGCGGTGAGCCTGTTCTGTCAAAGATACCGGACGTCGATTCTGGAGGGTTGAACAATGAATAAGATCTTGAGCTTCATGGCTGGAGCATTGTGTGGTACGGTCGTTGGCGCGACGGTGGCCCTGCTTATGGCCCCATCTTCTGGCATAGAATTGCGAGGTGAAATGGTAAATCGTTGGGAAGATGCGCTTAACGAGGCGCGCCAAGCCATGGAGGATACCAGGCGTGATCTGCAAGCCCAATTCGAGATGATGCAGCAAGGCAATTATCAGGAGGAAGCAGCCGAGACCGAGTAGACTGCGGCCGTCAGACCTAGGGATCGATCGCCAGCCAATAGTCGGCTGGCTCGCTCACGAATGGAGTTTGGGCCGTGATCACCATGATGCCGCCCTCTTGGCCCAAATCGACGGTCCATTTGCCCTGATTCCGATCATCTAGATCCAGGTTTGTGACCCGGGGTATAGATCCGCGATGGATCAAATTAACGCGCCAAATTTGGGGCAGGAACTGACCTGTTCTGATGAATCCTCGGTTTTGCCAATCAACATCATCTGTTTCCACGTCATCCAGATATCCTAGCTCGGAGACGGATATGTCGTCGATGGCGAAGCCTAGTTCGGCAACGGCCGAGTCATTCAGGACCTCAAAGCGAATCAACACTGGGCCGCCCGTGTATGATGACAGAGAAATCGTCTCCTCAACCCAGCCGTTAAGGTTGGGTTCAACCTCAGCGCTGCTGCCACTCAGCCCCGGACCGT
Source organism: Promineifilaceae bacterium (SeqCode) (assembly GCA_041570195.1). Lineage (GTDB taxonomy): Bacteria > Chloroflexota > Anaerolineae > Promineifilales > Promineifilaceae > UBA11865. The sequence goes on from JBFFWQ010000048.1 coordinate 9,274, forward strand.
ACTCTCCGGCCTCAGCATGCTCAGGCATGAGCAAATCCCAGGTGGTCCCGCCATCTGTCGAAATGCTGACGTAAGCGAAGTCGTACCCTTCTTCCAATTCGTACCACGCCCAGAATGAGAGATGAGCGCTTGTCAAGCCCGTGAGGTCAAAAGACGCGGTCAATTGAGCATCTAGCTCATCAAGCGCAGGCGCAAACCACATCCAGTCCCCGCTGCGGGGAGGAGTCGGCAACAGCTCGGCCAAGGTATCGCCGGCAAAGGACAGGGTCGTCGCGCCTTGTAGGTCCAGGAGGGCATAGTCGACACTGAATTGGTCAAGGCTTTGCAGTGAATCGAAAGGCGCCTGATCGATTTCGAGAGCATGTTTGGGTGAATCCAGGTCTAATCTGTTGTACGCGTAGCGCGGACCATAATCGCCGTCGTCCAGGTAATTGGCTGTTGCCCAGTCGAGCACGAATTGGTCCAATGGCAACTCTGCATCGGTTTCGGCCAAAACAGCACTAATGCCGGCCAAACCATCAGCCGGGTGTCGCATCAAGCTCTGGATCGCCGCGTCGCCAAGCTGTTCCCAAAAATAGACGACAAATAGATAGGCAGCGCCATAATGGGCAAACACCTCATCGCCGGCGTCCTCTATCCAGGTATTGAGCGGCGTAGCCGGATCGTCAAGATAATCTGACGCTGTATCGACGGTTTCGAGACCTGTGTAGAGCTCCGTAAACTGAGCCAGCCCTTCGCTGAGCCATACCGGTTCATTGGGATCGCCGTGCCATTGAATCAGGTGCTGAAGTTCGTGCACCAGGGTGCCAAAATAGAGCGCCTCACCGGGTCGCAGGTTTTCCATGTTCAGATACACGATTTCTTGCTCGTTGGAACTGCTATTCACGCTGCTTGGGTATTGATCACCGCTGTTGAAGAAGCCCAATTCGCTGTCATCTGAGTATCCGTCCAAATGTAGTACTGAAAAGCGGGGATCGTCGTCGACCCCGTTCTGCCACTCCGTCCCGTAGAGCTTGACCACAGCTGGATAGTATTCGTCTTCAAAACGTTGAGCCGCTTCGGCGATTTGGTCACTATCATAGCCAAGGGAGGTTTCGACCCAGAAGTAAGCATGATCCGTGATCGCCAACAAGACGGCTTCATGCTGTCCGTCGTCGGTGAAGAAGACGTCCCGTGCACCAACCTGGAATGCCTGGGCGTTCACCAATCGCCGACCAACTTCGGAGTGGCCCAGTCTACTGGCTGTCTCGTAGTAGTCGCGGGGAGGATATTCTGTTTCCAGGATGGCAGCCAGGTGCCGGAAAGCCGCCTCTGGCGGAGGCGATTGCCGAATCACACTTGGAACGACTAGTTCGGGCGTCGCCGCGGCCGGCGCGGCTGTGGAAGCTGGGGTGATGATGGTCGAATCGGCCAAATCTACCTGAGGCAACTCTACAGTCGGTGTGTCGGTAGCTGGTGTGAGCGGCGCCGGTGTTAATCTTGGCGCCGGGCCGGGAGTCGCCGTTTCCCAAGTCGTTGCCAATTGCCGCACGGCCGAGCGCTCGAAACGATTGACAATCAGGATGCCGGCGGCGATCGCGATTACCAGGCACGCTGCACATATCGCCAGCATCAAGCAGCCAAGTACGAGCCATAGCGGCGCTTTGCTCCGTGATTTGGCCCGGTCCACCGTCTCTACTTCAGGCGGGCTTGAATTCATGTGTTTCCAACTTCACAATTGGTAATTATTCCTGCGTAAATGCCGAGGACGGTCATGGTCGCGAACGGCACAGCAAACTCACAGCGCCCGATGCAATCAATAAGATGCAAGGGACATATCCACCACCTATAGTTTACCTGTGCTACGGCAATGTTGACAGTCGTACCAAGGTCACTCTCATAGCTCTGTTAAGAATATCCGCAAAGAGCCCGCCCTTTACTGTTCCAGTCTTGGCGTTTTGGCAGCACGTGCTTATTGCCGTAGATGAATTATGCGGGTACGATTCCTAGGTTGTACCCTTGTTGCCCGAGTATTGACTCGTTCTGGCCAAGATTCACTCACCTCGTTCCCGGTTGGCGTAACCTCGGCTTGCTTGAAGGGTTAATCATGATGGAAGAGGAACGCCGGCTCGGCCGACTCATGGCCAATTTGAGGACGCCGCGACCAGCCGTGGCAAATAGGAGAATCACTTGAACCAATTAATGAGCGCCCATATCGTCGGCTGGGGGAGGTTCTTGCCTGATCGCGTCTTGACCAATGATGAGATCGCTCAAACCGTTGCCACATCTGACGAGTGGATCTATACCCGAACGGGAATCAGGGAGCGACGGATTGCCGCGGAATCTGAGACGACGGCAACCATGGCCTTCGAAGCGGCCGCGAGAGCTCTGGCTATTGCCGATCTGCACCCTTCACAGATTGAGATGATCATCGTGGCCACGTCGACGCCTGAGTATATCTTTCCATCTACAGCGTGCCGGGTGCAAGATTACCTTGGGGCGAGGCGCGCTGGGGCCTTCGACCTGAGCGCGGCCTGTTCAGGTTTTGTGTACGGTCTCAGCCTGGCCGCGCAATCGATCGCCACCGGATCGGTGCGCAACGCCATCGTAATAGGAACCGAAACGCTGTCGCGGGTGGTGGATTGGAACGATCGCGGCACCTGCGTACTGTTTGGGGATGGTGCGGGGGCGGTGGTGTTAAAAGGCTCGCATGTGCCGGGAGGCGTCATGGCTTCTAGCTTACGCTCTGATGGTTCGGGTAGCGAGTTGATAAGTCTGCCGGCCCTATATCACAATCCTGTTCCTACCCTAGGCCCAGAGTACTTGCAGAACGGGCATCGTAGCAAATCGATAACAATGGCCGGCAGGCAGGTGTTTCGCTTCGCGACCAGTGTTATCGGCGACGTGATCAACGACGTTTTACAAAAGGCCGATTTGACCATCGACGACGTAGACCTGATTGTGCCTCACCAGGCCAACCGGCGTATCATCGAATCGGCAGCCAAAAAGCTCAAAGTGGATCCTTCACGATTCTATTTGAATCTAAACCGTTACGGCAACACGTCGGCCGCCTCGATCCCGATCGCCTTATGTGATGTCGTAGACGACGGGCTGCTAAAGCCCGACGATAACGTTGTTTTTGTTGGCTTCGGCGGCGGTCTGACCTGGGCCGCGTCTGTTGTCAAGTGGGACGTGACCCCGCCAGAGGTCTCCTTGGTGGACCGCGAGTGGAAGCGGGCCCGCTATATGGCGGCCCGGAGTCGATCTCGATTCCGTAAACTGAGCCGAAGAGTGGGAGCGCGCGTATTGGGTTCGCCGACGCCAGACGCGACGCTGAGGGATCTGGGCGAGTCCGATACATCCCAAGATGACTCCCCCGCTGACGATTGATCTCCGATTCTTGTCGCTGGTAACTGTCTTATAGTGATCCCATTGATCAAAACAATGAGCCGCGGGCGACGATATATCGCCCGCGGCTTTCTTCCAATCTCATCCGCAGTACTTCCAGCGGCTGTGGCCCAGTCCAGAAAGGGGGGCGGTTGGCGCTACGGCAAGGTGCCTGTTTCAGTTCTTCGGCTGGCGGACTTCGGAGTCTCAGTACCATGACCGAAGCGGCCGCGAGTAATAGCAGTGCTGCGGTAAGCGGCAGCCCCTCGGTACCTGACCTGATACCGCGCTGATTTCGCCCAATGTGATACGACTCGGAGTAAATGGCAGATTGAACAAGGTGCAGCTGCATTTGGAAGGCGCGCCGCGAAGAACGGCAAGTGCTATCCACATCACCGATCGTCTGCGTTTCGTTTCGTACCTAATAGACCTCCAAATAATGACAGCGACCATCTGCGATTGCTCGCTAGCCTGTCAGGCTGCAGTATCAGCAGCCTCATGTCTGCCCCTCCGATTAACTATGCGCCTTTCACTCCGTCAGAACATGGCGCTCTGAACGTTGCTGTCTCAATGAATAGAGCTGCGGCCGCGCATCGCAATTGCGGCGAAGCCATGGATCAGCAGCGTAAAGGCTACACGCAAAACGAATTGACCTAGCAGCGCGACGAGCGAGTCGCCTAGCGTCGTATCGCTTCTCACAATCGCACCGCTACCATCAAGAACATCAACTCGAAATAGATATCGTTGCCCCGGGCAGAATCTGCATACCCGCGTACCTCTAGGACTGGCCAGTCTCGTCTGCACGTATCTCGTTCAGCAATACGAATTCTGCGCCATCCGCATCGACGCCATTGTCCAGGTGAGCAAGATAGACACGAAACTCGCGCGGATAGCCGCCAGATACCGACCATTCGAGCGAGATAACTGGCGCACGACAAACATAACGCTACAACAGACAGCATTGCGAAACGAACAGACATCGCCCAGGCCGGACGCCGTACCGAAGGTCTGTATTCAGTCCGTTTGGCGCTGGCGATGCTCGCAGACGACTCCTCATGTACTTGATGCAAAGTTCGGTCAGGCAAGAGCGTAGGAACGTCTTCGCAGACTAATAGCCCGACGGCCTCCTTCAGACGTTGCAACTTCCCTGGCTCAGCACGCGCGGCCGCGTCGCAGCGGAGTCACAGCGCGAGCATCCTTTGTTCGAATGATTCAAGTGTTCCGTTAAGATGGGCGGGCAATAACTGGCTTAGCCTTTTTCGCAGTGGCAGCTTCATGATAAGAAGTCTGCCCTTGTCCCTGCCTCATTAGGTCAATGGAAAAAGCATATTTCTAATAATATAGTTGCCATTGGCACGAAAAGGTTCAGAACTGGCCATTATCGCCCCAAGAACTGTTATTCAGCTGTAGGTGTATCATCGTTCAGCCAGCCGGAGCCAGAGCACGAGATTTGTGTAGTGCACAATAGCTCTCAATTTACTCTTCGGGATTTGCTTAGATCAGGAGGCGATTCTGGTGTTGAAGCGCATAGCTTACCTGGCTCTTAAACGTTCCAACTAGGCAGTCTATGATCTGGGCGATGTCGGCGTGTGACAGCTCTTGGACGAACACAAGTTCCAGAGCAGCCGGGTGGTTGGGCGAAGGCGTCTCCAGGGCAATTGTGGTCTGGCTGGAGCGCCAGCTTTCTACCAGGCTCATCTCTAGACTTTCTTCCTCATCTACCCAAGTCAGAGCGCTTTTTTTACAGAGAGAGTGGCCTATGCCGGCGTAGCCAGGAAACGGCTTTGTTGCGAGCTATGTAGAATATCCAGGTCCTAACTTTGGCCCTGCGTTCTAATCTCGGGGCGCCCCACCAAAGAGCCACAAATGTGTCCCGCAAGAGCTCCTTGCAAACTGGCTCGCTGCAAGTGAGGCGCAGCAGGTAATTGGGCGTGTCGATGGTATAGCTGAGTAGACGCCTCTTCGTCACCATCGGCCGCTACCTGTAAGAGTCGCACATCGGTTAGCTCTTGGCCATATTCGGGCGTATAGGCCGGTTCTCCGACAAGTAAGCCAGTTTAAAAAGAGGATTTCATTGGAGCCTATTGGCTACATAAGAGTCACTGGTGTCCGATCCGGCGAAAAGCGGGCAAAAACACAGAACTGAACTACCCGGCAGAGAAAGAACATCTCACGTGGTCGAGCGCTAAGGAGTCAGGCCAGTCATTTGGTGAACCATAGGTCCTACTGATCAACCGACTCGTCGCTATCTATGGCGACGGCGATATGCTCGAGCAACATTTGCTCGTCGACAAGGCCTTCGATGTGCACCCGGCCGTTGATGACGAGGTGGGGCAGGCGGTTGACTGAGTAGCGTACGAGCGCGTCGGGAAACGTGTCGCTCATGATTAGAAAGGCTCGGACGGAGGGAGCAAAGACGGCCATATTGAAGGCCGCTTGGGCCATGACCGCACCGTATTCGTCTTCGGCCGACGTCAATAGCTCTATGTCGACATCTTCGGTAAGGCGGCTCAACTGAATCCGCGTTCGCGCTTCGGATGTCATACCGCGGAATGAAACACATTGAATGGCTGCTATCAGGGATGTTAGCTGGAAGCCGGCCGGCAGGCCGATGAGACGCACGCCATGATCGACAGCCACGCCGTCCTCGAGCCGAAAAACGCCAATGACGGGGTAGTAGGCATAGTTGATCCGGCGTGGCAGGATACGATGATCTATTGTTTCGAAGCGACGGTCAAGCAGCTGGGCCAACCGGATGGCTTCAGCTTCAGTTGGGCTGGCCTGTCCGTCGCCCCATACGTGAAGCCTGACCTGCTCGGGCAGATTCTCAAAGAAGCTCGGCAGCTGGGCCCATGTATCTTCGTCGAATTGTGGTGGTCGTTGTTCCATTCGGCAATCCTCGGGCACCGATTTATAATCCAGCAGTCGGTAAATGGCAATGGGCAATTGCTCTCCTAACGACATTGAAGCTCTGGGCTCATGGTAAGACGTGTCACCTTGAACCGCAGATACTCTTTCGTAGCGACTTGAAGGTGTTCCAAGTGATTCTGTTTTTGACCCTGTTCTTTCTGTGGGCGGCCGTTCATTCGGTAACGGCGTCGCGTCGATTCAAGGAGATGGCTCGCAAGACAATGGGCGCACGCGCCTATGACGGGACCTATCGCCTGCTTTACAATCTCCTGGCTGTCGTCACGCTGACGCCAGTGCTGATTGTCGGCTCAGTTGTCCTCCCGAACACAGTCTTGTGGGAGTTTTCCCCGCCACTCAGTTTGCTTTTTGTTGGCATCCAACTACTTGGCCTTACCGGACTGCTGGTTAGCCTGCTTCAAACAGACGCCATGCGTTTTGCCGGCCTAGGCCAATTTGTTCGTTATCTGAAAGGGGAGGAAGATGTTAATCTCGAGCCGGTCCTGATAACCGGCGGCGCTTACAAGTTAGTGCGTCATCCCCTGTATTTCTTCAGCCTGCTCGTTCTCTGGTTTGCGCCGACCATGACATTGTCCCTGCTTCTGTTCAACGTCGCGGCAACCATTTACTTCTGGGTTGGTTCGGGCTATGAAGAAAAACGGTTGTCGGCCGCTTTTGGCGAACAATATGATGCATACCGGAAGACGGTTCCGCGTCTTCTGCCGGTGAAGTTAATCTCTTGAGCGAGGTATGATTATGGACATCCAAGGGATCTTTGATTCATTTTCCGGTATCTTCGACGGATCGCTATCTGAGGTCATTGTAAAGATCGCCGTAGCGATCGGCATTTTGGTGCTTGGTGCCCTAGTGGCGAGATTCCTAACGGCCTCGCTGCGGAGGGCATTGGTCAGAAGCAGGGTCGATAAAACGCTAGTCTCATTCTTATGCAATGTTTTCTATTATTCGCTCCTGGTAATTGCCGTCGTCATATCGTTGAATTACCTTGGCGTACCGACCAGCTCGTTGGTTGCCGTGCTTGGCGCCGCGACGCTGGCGATCGGCATAGCGTTACAGGACTCAATCGCCAATCTGGCATCCGGGATTTCACTTATTGCTTTGCGCCCAATAGCCGTTGGCGACTATGTGGAGGTTTCCAACGAGGAAGGATTCGTCGTCGAAATCCGCTTTTTCCACACGTTACTAACGACCCGAGATAACAAGTCAGTCTATGTTCCGAACAAGGATGTGATGGGTAACAATATCGTCAATTTCTCCGACACCGAGCTCATACGGTTGGATCTGGTATACAGTATCTCGTATGGCGATGATGTGCACAAGGCCAAGGGGATTCTGGAGCAGATCGTAGCGGAAGACGAACGCATTGCCAAGCAGCCACCGACCGTCGTTGCCGTGAAAGAGTTGGGCGACAGTAGCGTGAACTTAACCGTGCGTCCCTACGTGCACGTGGAGGATGAACCGGACGTTACCTTTGCGCTAACCGAGAAGGTGAAGCTCAGATTCGAGGCGGAGGGGGTTTCCATTCCATTCCCGCAACGAGACGTTCATCTGATTCAGGCAAATTAGGCCTACTAAGCGATGGGGTTTTTGGAGCTTGAATCTCCGAAACGTGCGTCGTATCTGTCGCTTGTATAGCTTAGGATTCGTCTGCGTAGCGCCGTTTCCACTCGTACAGCTTGTTGATGGCCTCGAGTGGTGTCATGGTGGTCACGTCGAGATCGTTGAGTTCGTTGACAACCGGGCTCGTTTCTGGAAACAGTGCGATTTGTTGGGCCGGCTTCAAGTGACTTGGCTCGACGGCCGTCGTCGGCGCGTGTTGCTCAAGCTCCTGCAGGATCTCGGTCGCCCGATTGATGACGTCACGGGGTAGGCCGGCCAACTGGGCGACGTGGATGCCGTAGCTGCGATCGGCACCGCCGGGTAAGATTTGGTGCAGAAAGACGACGTTATCGCCTTCCTCGGCGACGGCGACGTTGTAATTGACGACCAGCGGCAGCAAATCGGCCAGACCGGTTAGCTCGTGATAGTGTGTGGCGAAGAGAGTGCGGGGCTTGAGCCGGGGGTGGTTGTGCAGATATTCGACGATTGCCCAGGCAATTGACAAGCCATCATAGGTGCTTGTACCGCGACCGATTTCGTCCAAAATCAATAGCGATCGACCGCTGGCGTGATTCAAGATCTCGGCCGCTTCGACCATCTCGACCATAAAGGTTGACCGACCGGCGTGCAACTCGTCGTGGGCGCCGATTCGGGTAAAGATGCGATCAGTCATGCCAATACAGGCTTCTTGTGCCGGAACAAAACTACCCACTTGAGCCATGAGCACGATCAACGCTATCTGGCGCAGGTAGGTGCTCTTACCCGACATGTTGGGACCAGTAATAATCTGAATTCGTTCACTGGCTGGGAAGTGGCAATCGTTCGGCACAAAACGCTCGAGAGTTGGCGCGCGCTCTACCACCGGATGCCGGCCTGTGATTATGTCAAGCTCGGCCTCGTCGGTGAGTCTCGGCCGCGAATAATCGTTGGCTGATGCAACCTGAGCCAGGGCAGCCGCAACATCCAACCGAGCGACCGCGTGAGAGAGGGGCAGGAGACGGTTGGCGGCCGCGGCGACCTGCTGGCGAACCTCGGCGAACAGACGGCGCTCGATCTCTAGGATTCGCTCGTCTGCGTTCAATATGAGCGTCTCATATTCCTTTAGTTCGGGAGTGATGTATCGTTCGGCGTTGGTGAGAGTCTGCTTGCGAATATACGTTTCGGGCACCAGGTGGGCGTTGGCTTTGGTGACCTCGATATAGTAGCCAAAGACCTTGTTGAAGCCAACCTTGAGCGACGTAATGCCGGTACTTTCTCGTTCCTTTGGCTCCAGTTCGGCAACCCACTGGCGGGCATGAGCCGAGGAATTCAATACACCGTCAAGCTCGGCCGAGAAGCCCGGTCGAATGATGCCTGGCTTGGCCAGGTTGGGCGGCGCGTCCTGAACGATAGCCTGTTCGACGATAGCTGAGGTCTCTAGGCAGTCGTCCAGGTGTTCAACCAACGGTTGCAACACACGGCCGATCCCATCCTCAGCGGCATGACCAAGCAATATTCGGCGCAGTTCGGGAATGATCTTCAATGCCAGCCCGATCTGTTCGAGATCGCGGGGCATAGCTGAGCCGTTGACAGCCCGATTGGTAAGACGCTCCAGGTCCGGCAATCGGCGAATCAACTCCCGCGTCTCAGCCCGCAGAAGCCCCTCAGAAAAAAAGACCTCGACCTGATCCAGGCGGTCATTCAAGTCTTCGATGACCAGCATCGGGCGCGAGATTCGTTCACGTAGCAAGCGCCTGCCCATGGGTGTTACTGTCTTGTCCAGCACCCCAAGTAGCGAGTTCGCCGTTCCGCCAGCCAGGGATTCGGTCAGCTCGAGATTGCGTCTTGAAGCGGCATCCAGAGACATGAAACTGCCAGTATTGTAGGTGGCCAGGCGCTGGATCTGGGCTACAGCGCCCTTTTGTGTATCTGCCAAATAGGTGATGATGGCTCCCGCTGCCCGCATGGCAAGTGGCTTGCCTTCGCAACCAAAACCAGCCAATGTGGTTACTTCAAAATGGTTAAGCAAGGTTTGTTCGGCATAACTTTCTGCAACTCGCCAGTCTGAAAGGCGGCTGACGGCGCGCAGATCCAGGGAGACAACGTCCAAACCTTGCTCGCTGTCGGCCAGTAGCAATTCGGCCGGGCGCAAGCGGGCCAATTCCTCTGAGATTGCCCGGCGTCCTTCTAGTTCAGTCGTAGCAAACTCGCCTGTAGTTATGTCAATATAAGCCAGGCCAGCTCGATCTTCAGACAGGATAACCGCGACCAGATAGTTGTTCCGGCCGGCGTCGAGCATGCCGGGCTCCATAACTGTGCCGGCCGTGAATACCCGGGTCACGTCGCGAGGCATTAGGCCGTTCACCGTTTCGGTGCCGATTTGTTCACAAAGGGCTACCTTGTAGCCTTTTTCTATAAGCTTCGTAATGTAGCCCTCGGCTGCATGATGGGGCACACCGGCCATGGGCACGCGTTGTCCTTTGCCGACATTGCGGCCGGTCAATACCAGGTCCAATTCGCGAGCCGCCAATTCGGCATCTTCGTCAAAGGTCTCGTAGAAGTCTCCCAAACGAAACAGGACAATAGCGTCTGGATACTGGCGCTTTATCTCCAGATACTGTCTGCGAATGGGCGTCGCTTTCGTCTTCGTCATAGGATGTGATTAGCTTGGCGAGGTCGCGGAATCTGGCGGATCATCAAAATCATGCTCGCGAAACACAATCGATGCTTCTCAAGTTGCACGGCCGGAGCCGCTCGTTTCAACACCGTCGCCAGGCATTTGATACTTCGTAATCCAGGATTCTAGGGCCCGTTGGTGCCGGCCTTGCAGGTTCACCAGCGGCCGCTGCTGTACCAAAAGCGCCCGCGCTTCATCATAGCTGCAGCCACGATAGCGCATGAAATAAGCGGCAACCAGCGTGGCCGAGCGCCCGCGGCCCTTGGCGCAGTGGATGAGCACGCTGCTGCCGGACTGAATATGACGCTCCATGAATTCAGTGCCCGTATCTAGCATTTCCGGAGGAGGGACCATGACATCGAGCACCTTTAGCTTAAGATGATCGATGCCATTGCGATCGTAGAGGGCTAAATCATCCTCTCGTTCGGCGCGTATGTCGACGACTGCTTTTATGCCGTTTTCGAGGATGAAGTCATAGTCTCGTTCATAAGTGGGCGCACCACCCATCCATATCAACGAATCTATCGGCTGGAACCAGGGATGACCCTGGATGCGTTCGTAGACAAATCGAATGGACGGGTACAGCTTGTCGAATGACCAGTGAATGGGATTCATTGCCGGCAAGGATATCTCTGAAAAAAGGGAAAGGCAATACGTAACGAGTGAGCAGTGAACAGTGGTCAGTACGAGGTGAATAGTTGTCTAGAACTTATTCTATACATCTAGGCCAATGATAGCTCTGGCGACGATCCAACTATGTGCATTGTGCGCATTGTATGCAGCAGATGCATCTGATGCGGCCAATGCGGAATATGACATCTATCACATGATGTACTGACAAATGTCACTTACCGCGTTTTATCGAACGAATTATCATACAGGCGATATGTGCAAAATTTCACAAACGGATCGTAGAGTATGACTGAAATGTTAACTGCGAAAGAGATGCAGGCACTGCTGCAAGTAGATCGTTCCACCATTTACCGCATGGCTGAAGCAGGGCGATTGCCGGCCATTAAGGTGGGTAAACAATGGCGATTCCCATCCGATCAGGTGGACAGTTGGCTGCACTCCGGTAGTTCCTTGCCCACAAACGTCGACATTGGCGTTTCTCAGCCGAAGAGTCACTCGGACGAGCTGGCGGCGTTGCTGCCGCTGGAATGTGTGCAGCTGATTCAGGATTCCTTCGCCGACTTGTTGGGTGTGATGTTGGTTGTAACTGACATGACCGGCAAGCCGATTACCCAACCGAGTAATCCCTGCGGGCTCTTCGAGGCCATTAGTGAGATGCCGCATGCCCTGGAACGTTGCATTCACAGTTGGCATAAGCTGGCGGTGACAATTGATCTTGAGCCACGATTCAGCGAGAGCCATCTCAATCTCTTGTGCGCGCGAGCCCTCATAAGGGACGGTCTAGAACTCAAGGGCATGGTCGTAGCCGGATGCGTAGCGCCTGAGGCATGGCCGCCGAATGAAAGCAGTGTCGACATCATGGCGGCCGAGTTTGGCGTGGAGACCGAATTGCTGGTTTCCCAGCTGAATGAAGTGCATGTACTGAGCAAGGGCCAGCGCGAAATTGTTTTGGCTCATATACAACAGATCGCCGATATCGTGGCCCATATCGTCTGTGAACGTAAGACGTTGATCGGGCGCCTTGAAGCGATCGCCGATCTGACATCAGTTTAAAAGGAGCGAATTGTCATGAAAAGAGTACTGATTCTCGGCGCTGGAACGGCCGGGACCATGGCTGCCAACAAGCTGCGGCACGTGCTGAGTCAGGATGAATGGAAGATAACTATCGTCGATCAAGACGAGACTCACTACTATCAACCTGGTTTCCTCTTCATCCCATTCGGGATATATGGCGAAAACGATGTGCGTAAGCCTAAACGGGATTTTGTCCCCGGCGGTGTGGAAATGATCGTTTCGGAGATCAAGTTGATTGAGCCAGACGAGAACCGAGTGAAGATCGCCAAGGGCGATCGTTATCTCTACTATGACTACCTGATCATCGCTACCGGGACGCATCCCAGGCCGGACGAAACACCAGGTCTGTCCGAGAGCGAGTGGCGGCAATCCATCCACGACTTTTATACATTTGACGGCGCGGTCGCGCTGGCTAAGAAGCTGCGTACGTGGGAAGGCGGGCGAATGGCGGTCAACATCATGGAACTGCCTTACAAGTGCCCGGTGGCGCCGTTGGAGTTTATCTTCCTGGCCGACTGGTATTTCCACGAACGACAAATGCGCGACAAGGTCGAGCTGACCCTGGTGACGCCTCTGCCTGGTGCATTCACGAAGCCTCGCGCGGCAGGTCTGCTCGGCAGCACGCTCGAAGACAAGAACATCAACCTGGTAACCGAGTTCTACACCGAGCGAGTCGAGCCAGAGCAAAAGCTGCTCGTCTCCTATGACGAGGAAGAGGTTCCCTACGACTTGCTGGTCACTGTGCCTGTGAACATGGGAGCCGAGGTAATCGAACGTTCCGGTCTCGGCGACGAACTTAACCATGTTCCGGTGGACAAGCACACTTTCTTGTCAACCGAGTATGACAACATTTTTGCCTTGGGAGACGCGGCCGCTTTGCCAACATCAAAGGCAGGTTCAGTTGCTCATTTTGCCGTTGAGGTCTTCATTGAAAACTTCACTCGCCACATCGAAGGTCTGCCAATGCTCGAGCAGTTCGACGGCCATGCCAACTGCTTCATTGAATCAGGTTTTGGCAAAGGCATCTTGATTGACTTCAATTATGATGTTGAACCCCTGCCCGGCAAGTACCCACTCCCGGGCATCGGTCCCTTCTCGCTGCTTCAAGAATCAGAAATGAATCACTGGGGTAAAGTGATGTTCCGCTGGCTTTACTGGAATTACCTGCTCAAGGGTAGGGAAATGCCGATCACGGCCCAGATGAGCATGGCCGGTAAGTGGAGCTAGGAGGCCGAAAATGGATCAGGCACTCGTAGAGTTAAATCAGAAAGTCGACACACTGACCGCACAGGTAGCGTTCCTGGCCGAGGAAGCGCGCACTCAGCAGCAGCGCCGGCAGGAGTGGGATGAACTTAAAAATGACTTGACGCCGGTCGCAAGCGAAGCATATCGTTTATCGGTTCAACAGCTGGACGAGATCGAAGGATACGTGCGGCTTGAAGATATCATTCGCGTGATGAAACGGCTGATGCGCAATACGCGCAATCTCGAAGAGATGTTAGACCAATTGGAAGGTCTTGCCGACTTGGGCCGGGAAATCGGCCCACTCAGTCAAGATATGTTCTTGATGTTAATGACCCGCCTGGACGAAATGGAACGCAAGGGATACTTTAACTTCTTGCAAGGCGGGATGGAAATCATGGACGAGATCGTGACCAATTTCAGCGAGGAAGACGTTCGCCAGCTTGGCGAGAACGTTGTGCTCATTCTGCAAACGGTCAAGGAAATGACGCAGCCCGAGATCATGACGCTGCTGAGCAGCACGGTGCACGGCATGCGCGAAGAAGATATTCCTGAGAATGTCTCACTGTTCTACATCATGCGTCAGATGAATGATCCGCAGGTGAAACGTGGTCTGGCCAAAACACTCAATGTTCTGCGTACAGTCTCAGAAAACTAGGTCGCTCAAACATACGAGTGGCTAGGAAGAACGGAAAGTTTATTGAAATTGTTTACTTGAAGAGAGTGGAGGATACAAATCATGGCAGTTAGAGAGATTGCCGGCAAAAATATCGAGTTTGATGAAGAAGGTTTCATGGCCAACCCGAATGATTGGGACAAGGATGTCGCCACCGAATTAGCCGCCGACATCGGCGTGGAGCCGCTAACTGATCGGCACTGGCAGGTGATCGAATTTTGCCGTAGCGACTTTCAGATACAGGGCGACGCGCCGACATTACGCCGCATTACCAAGGAAGCTGGCGTTCCGACGAAAGAGCTCTACAAGCTATTCCCGAAGGGGCCGGCGAAAAAGGTCGCTTATGTTTCTGGCCTGGGCAAACCATCGGGTTGTATTTAGGCAGGTCGAGAGCGCGGCGAAGAGCAGGTCCAACGAATGACCTTGACATGCTCTATGCTGCTAATCCGATTCTAATACGTGAGATACCCGGTGTGTGGCAGTTCGCCAGGCAATAGGAACGACCGATCCACCGGCTAAGATATTCCAAACTATGTTGAGGAGATTTCGATTATGTTTGACGAAATAGGCGATCGTAAGCTATGCATCATTTGCTCCAAGGGCAGCCTGGATATGGCATACCCGGGACTGGTGCTGGCTAACGCGGCTTTGATGGAAGGGATCGACGTGACCATGTTCTTTACCTTCTGGGGATTGGACATGATCAACGACGAAAAGATGGACGATCTCAAGTGCACGCCATTAGGCAATACCTCCATGGGGATGCCGAATGGCATGGGAATTCCGAATGTTATGGCTGTTTTGCCAGGCATGACTGGCTTCGCTTCTTCGATGATGAAGAAGGAGATCGAGAAGTTGGACTTCCCGCCGGTGCGTGAGTACCTGGAAACGATTCATGACGCAGGCGGCAAAATGTATGGCTGCAAGATGTCCATGGACATGATGAAACTGACCAAGGATGACCTATATGAAGGTGTTGACGCCGTAGTCGGCGCCATGGAATTCATGGAAATGAGCGAGGACGCCCAGGTCCTGTTCATCTAAGCCTACAGGTAGATAAATCCCAGTCGCTGATCCAGCCAATCGTGCTACGCGGGGTTGGCTGGTCCTTATTTGTCTAGGATAACAAAGAGGCTTCAGTCCCCCTGGGCTGAAGCCTCTACCAACTCATGCCAGACGAGTCTGGTTTAGCTCACTGCTGACAACGTTGTCTCAGCGGCCGGCGGCAGTGGATAGTTTCGGTGTTTCAGCGCTAGGATGACACTGCCTCTAGTTCTGCGACCGAGTAACCGGCCTCGGCCCATCCGCCAAAACCTCCCTCGAGACTGCTAGCGTTTTCATAGCCGTATGTCCACATGATGGCCATGGCCATGGTCGAACGGTGGCCGCTACCGCAGTAAATGACGACCGTCGCATCATTGTCGAGCCATTCCGCACGCCGCTCATTGAACTCCTCCAGCGGGATGTGGATGAGATTCGGCGCGTCGACCGCGCCCTTTTCGTCGACTTCGCCCTGGGTCCTAACGTCGATGACGATAAGATCGGGATTCTCGGCGATTGCTGTGTTGAGTTGCTCGGCGGTCACGCCTCCCCAGTCTTCGGGGATGGCACCCATAGCCGTATCAACCAGGCTGAGAAGGGCCGGATCTGGCTCGGCTGTCTTCAAAACCATAGGTTCGGCCGCAGCGCCCTCGATCACCGGATAACCGGCTTCAAACCAGCCGCCAAAGCTG
The DNA here is from genome assembly GCA_041570195.1 of Promineifilaceae bacterium (SeqCode). GTDB lineage: Bacteria > Chloroflexota > Anaerolineae > Promineifilales > Promineifilaceae > UBA11865. Next base: position 25,178 of record JBFFWQ010000048.1, read on the forward strand.
CCACCCTTCAGGCTGAGCACGTTCTCCCAGCCCAAAGCGCCTAATTCGGTCATGGCGACGGTGCAACGCCAGCCGCTGCTGCAATAGCTCACGATGGGCGTATCGAGGCCGGTGGTATTGTACTTAACCATGGAAGCCAACATGCCGCCGAAGGCCGCGTCCAGATCTTCTTCGCTGGCCAGAACGACTTCTTCAACCGGCTCGATCTGTTCGGCCGGCTCTTCGTCTTTGGCCACGGTCTCTTTAGCCGCGTCTTCTTCGGCCGGTTCAGTCGGCTCAGGCTCGAGTTCCGGTTCCTCCGTCGGCTCGAAGACCGTTCTGGCAACCGGCTCATCCTCTACCTCTTCTGCGGCCTCATCGCCGCCGCAGGCGGAAAGAAGCATGCCCATGGCCAAGACCAGGACAAGTAACCAGTACAGTTTGCTTCTCATTAAAACTTCTCCTTACTATATTTCAATTACACATTCTCTTATCAGCACGACGCCAACGTGGACGCCGGTGCGGACCAAGTTCACTTACTGTTGTTCTGGAACGATCCCTACGATGACCGGCTGGTTGGCGTTCAGTTCCTCGGGTGCCACCTTGTCGGCCGTCAGGAAGATGTCACCGTTGCCGTGGCAACTGTTGCACGTTTCCGTTTGTGGAGTTTCCAGCTGGATGTTGTGGGGCGTAGCATGTCGCCAGGTCGGTTCAGCATCGAAGTCGGGCATCAAATTATCGCCTAGAAGGCGAAGCTTTTGGGATCCACGGGTACATGGCGAACCGGAACGTACTCGTAGGGACGCTCCTCGCTCTGAAGTGGATTGCGGCCGATTAAGAAGGTCAGATAGTGGTCGGAGGTTTCGAAAAATGGGCGCCCGGTCGTCTCGCTCAGGGCCACATGGCAACTATCGCAACTCGAATAGGCTATGGAGTGACAGACCTGGCAAGAGAGCGTATCGCCGTGGACTTCATGGTACAAGTTAGAATCACCGATCGACAGATGGCAATCGGTGCATATTGGTGCCGCGGAACCTTCGTAGCGATGGGCAACGGGTGTGTCCGAGCCGCTTTCGACCTTGCCGTGCATCTCGCGGGCGGTATGGCAGTCGGTTCAGACCATACGTTTCTGGCGAAAATGAACATCGGGCTTCAGATCTTCTCCTTCGTTCTTGCCCAAGAATTCATTACCGATCCGGCTGCCATGGCAAGCGGTGCAAGTGCGCGACATGGGCGGCGTGCCAGTGAAGTTGTGGCCGTCCAACAGGCCGCCGCCGACGCTGGTCGGCTGGCTAACGTGACAGTCGCCACAGCTGGTGTGGCAACTGGCGCAATGGTTGCCGAACATCTCCTGCATTTCCTGATGGTCGGCTAAAGCGCCGCGGACTTCTAACACGGTCCAATAACCCGCCTGATTAGCGTGCAAACTGACCGCCTGCAATTCGACTTGATCTTCGTGACATTCGGCGCACACTGCCGCCTCGCCAGCACTGGGGCGGGCGTTCATTTCATTGTGGGCCGTATCCTTGTCCGGATCCTGTTGGCCACCATGACAATCTGTACATTTGAGCTGACCGTGGTCGGTTGACGGATATGTTTCGCTGTCGACCAGAACTTTCTCCCACGGCTCCAACGGAGCCACCTCGCCACCTCAGCCAACTCCTGAGGATTCGCTTGGCGCTTTTTCCTCAGGCGCAGCCGTTTCAATTAGCTGATTCTTGTCACTGTGGCAGGCCAGGCAGGCGTCGGAAACCTCGGCCACTACCTCCTGGGTTGGGGTAGGTTGCGAGGTGGCTGTTGGGGCCAGGGTCTCGGTTGGAGTTGGCGGCGCCTGCGTAGAGGTCGGCGTTGGTATTATCGGTTCCGGCGTGTCCGTGGCTGCCTCTTCCGCGGCCGCCGTTGGTGCTGAGGCCAGCGAATGCTCGGTCGGCATCGGCGGTTCTTCCTGGCCGCAACCGGCGAGTGCCATGGCCAGAACGAATATCAAAGAACGTTATTTGATCCAGATCGCTTTCATAACTGGTTTACCTTCCTCTAGACTCGACTCTCAGCGATCGGACGCCAGGAGGGCATGTGGGACTTAGAGAGGTCTTCCCCAAAGACGACTGATCGTTGATCTACCCAGCACGGGTGAGAGTGGCAGGTTGCCAACTCCCGTTTGTGAAAATTGTAACAAGCACTCGAATTATATAAGTAAAATAGAGGGTTATTCAAGCCCAGAATAGGTTTTTCTTATCACTTTCGCCTATCTGTAAATATAAGCGAAACCAATAGCACCTATGCAAGATCATAGACAGGCGATATTCTTGTTGCTGGACGGGGGGGTTGGGGTGAATTCAAAAAAAGGGCGAATCGGTTCCGATTCGCCCTTTCGCTCAAAGGCTACTTATCAGCCACAGGCAATTTGCTTGAGGATGGAGTTGCTGTTATTTGGCCGACACGGCCCAGGGAATCGATTCTCCCATCAAATAACGATGGATGTTCTCAGCTGCGGTGTGGGCCGTGGCAATGGCCGTCACGACGAGATCGGGGCCGTGTACATTGTCGCCAGCAGCGAATACGCCCGGCCGGCTGGTAGCGCCACACGCTTCGTCAGCGACGATCAGACCCCATTTATGGGTGGCCAGATCATCGGTCTTCTCGCCTAATAGAGGATCTGGCCAGTAGCCGACGGCCAGGACAACTGTGTCGATCTCCTGGATGAACTCTGAACCTTCGATGGGGACAGGGCGCCGGCGGCCGGATCGATCTGGCTCACCTAATTCCATGCAGACCACGTTCATGGCCCGCACCTGACCGTCATCATCGCCCAAATATTCCACCGGCGCCTGTAGATACTTAATGTTGACGCCTTCTTCCAGGCAAGTATGCCGTTCGACCTTGTTGCCAGGCATTTCGGCCTCTGTACGGCGGTAAACGATGGTAACTTCCTCGGCCCCTAGACGGATGGCGCTTCGGGCGCAGTCAACGGCCGTGTCGCCGCCGCCAATGACGGCCACACGGTTGCCGACCCAGGGTTTTTCTCGTCGTCCGGTCGGCAGCATATCACTGGGTACATTGGCCCGGATCAAGAAGTCAGTTGCCGTATAGACATGGCTCAGATCCTCACCGGGCACGTTCATCGTCGCTTCAACGCCCGCCCCAGTGCCGAGAAACACGGCATCGAACTCGTCCAACAAGTCGTCAATCATAACTGCCTCGCCGATGCGGGTACTGGTTATGATACGCACACCAGCCCTTTCAAGATCTTCGATCTTGTGCATGACCACTTGCTTGTCGAGCTTGAAGCTGGGAATGCCATAGATCAAGACGCCGCCGGCGTAAGGCCAGGCCTCGTAGATCGTCGCTTCATGTCCCCACTTGATAAGGTTCTCGGCGACAGTGATGCCGGCCGGACCTGAGCCCACAATGGCCACGTTCTTGCCAGTCTTCTTTTCTGGGACTTGTATATCCAACGCGCCGGCTAACCGGGCCTCATCAGCCACGAATTCTTCCAGTTTTCCGATAGAAATTGCGCCATAACGGGTACTGAGCGCACAACCAACCTGGCAGAGATTAGGGCAAACTCGCCCGCAGACCTCGATCAGCGGACTGGTCTCATTCAGGATAAGGGCAGCGTCAATGAACTCGCCCTGGCTAATATGCCACAACGCAGCCGGCAGATCGTTGCCAGCCGGGCAGCTAAGTGTGCAGGGCTGAGGATCGGGGCATTGCAGGCAGCGAGCCGCCTCGGCCATGGCCATTTCTTCGTCAAAGCCGAGAACGGCCTCGTCAAAATCCAAAACACGATCTTCGACCGCGCGCTTCAAGTAGCTTACCGGAACACCACTGGCTCTTTCCTTACGCTCAATGTCCCGGAAGGCTGTTTCACCCAGCGTCATTCTATAAACCTCCCAAACTTGTGTGTGCAAACACAACAGAAAACCAAAAACATTCCTAACTCGAACGTGTGTCTCTAATCAGGTACCGCTCAGAACATTGAGATAACCGGCCGTCTGAGCTGGGCCGGGTTATGTTTATTTCAGAGTTGACTGAATGGAATGAGAATCGAACTTCTTCAAGTAGCCGACCATCGGCAGAGGGACGCCCAGTACCCAACCGCGCTAACACACGATCTGACAAGGCAACTGATATTGCTTTCAAGTATTCAAGGGCGCTGCAATTCACCACGCAAGGGGCGCGGCGGTTCGATTGGTGACGGTCCCTGGGGTTTGATGAGGCTGCAACCGACCGCATGGCTCAGTTCCGATGATCTAATCACTCATTAAGTGGCATTTGCCGGAGTTCACGCCAACGATCGATTGCCCCGGAGCGAAATAGGGCTGGGTCGAAGTCCGCTAGGGCTTCCCAGCCTTCCACGCTGGCCAATTCACGTTCTTCTTCGCTGAGCTCAATCTCGAGGATCCGCTCATCGGTATGCATCACGATTGTCAATGTCTCCTTACCATCCTCAATAATGTCACGTATGCACATCCGGTCTGACCCTTCAGGATGCCGTATGAAAGCGGCCGAGCATCGGGCGCAAAACGGCAAGCTAGCGTCGCAAAGATCTCGATCGATGACGACTTTCATAATCTCCTCCAGAATCTCCAGCGCTATTTCATACTGTCTTCGTAAGTTGCGCTCCACGAGCAACAACGCTAGATTGCTGTGCAAGCGCATCTAAGCGAACTTCGCGCATCAGATCCAGCAAGTCCATGATGCGCGGATCGGCAATGCTATAGACGACCGATGGTCCATCGCGTTCGCTGCGTACCAGTCCATGCTGTTGCAGTCGTCGAAGATGCCGGGATACGGTGGGCTGGGGTATATTCAGCCTGTCAGCCAATGCCGTAACATGCCTGGGACTATCAAACAATGCGTAAAGAATCAAGATCCGCTTCGAATCGCTGAGGGCCCGACACATGTTGGCATGCAATAGATTCAGTTCCTCCAGAGATGGATAGCTCATCTTACGTCGGTCCAATCTTCAGCTGATGCCCTGGGCCATACCCAATTGTTCTCCATCAAGTAGTCCATCATTTGCGTCACATCCAGGCCAAGTATTCACGTATCCGAATACATGACAGAAGTATAGGACAGCGGCGATTACGACGTAAGAGACATCTGTCACCTAATCAGTATGACAGGTGTCACCACCTAGTGCCAATCGTCTGGTTCAGCGTTTGGTTCCGATTTTGGAAACGAGCCCTCAAGCTGGATCCAGGCAAGATGCAGCACCCTCTGGCGGAAAGGTTCGTACTTCAGCAGGGCTAACCAGCGCTGTTTTTTGGCGTTGGCTGACTCCGGCGCTGTGCTCCGTCCGCGCGCGGAATCGGATAATGCATCGCCAATGATGTTGCCGCCGAAACTGTTCTGCAGACGGTCGGCAAGGGCATCGCGCAGCGACGCGCGGGCTGAACCCTTGGCCATCTCTGGTAAGGAGTCAAGCACGAGCTTTAAATCGTCACCAGCCAGCTGGCTCAGTCCCTTGAGCCGCTCCTCAGCCGCTTCGGAACGAAGGCGCTGCAATGCCTCCAAACCACTCACCCAAGTGTCGAACTCTTCCCCCTCGCCGTGCCGATAACGCACCTGAATCTGGTCGTCGAAATCGTGGCGCATTTTGCATCTTTCGCCGAATAAGCTGAAGTTGACCATGTCAGCCTTCCTCTGTGGTACAATCTTCGACTGTTCGCCCTTTCCTGACGAAGTTGTACCTAAGCGGAGAACAGTGGCGAACTTACGTTCCCACACAAGGCCGATCTGCAACTGTATTCCTAAAAACAAGCCAGCAAATCGGCAGGTAAAACCTATTATGAACCCCGGCCTGCTTGAGTTGCAGACTCCATTATAGGGCCATCGATGAATACGGTAAACGACAAGCGAGGACAACTTGGCGTCTGGCTGCTGGCAGCCAGACCGCGTACGCTGATACTGGCTGTCTCCAGTATCGTAATGGGCGCTTTTCTCACCGCGGCCGACGGCACATTCGAACCTCTTATTGTCGGCCTCACGATAGTGACGGCAGCTCTCCTACAGGTCTTATCGAACCTGGCCAATGATTATGGCGATTCGATACATGGCGCCGACCATCAGCAGCGGTCAGGGCCTTCTCGCGCGGTGCAGTCTGGCCAGATCTCGGCCTCGGCCATGAAGCGGGCGATCACGCTTGTGGTGGGGCTATCGGCTGTTGCCGGGATATGTTTGCTCTGGTTGGCGCTGGGCGCCGCAGGTATAGCGATCATGGTCGCGTTTCTGGCGTTGGGGGCGCTGGCGATATGGGCGGCCATATCGTATACGGCTGGCCGCCTGCCCTATGGCTATGCCGGTTTGGGTGATGTAGCTGTACTGGTATTCTTCGGCTGGGTAGGGGTTCTGGGCAGTTACTACCTGCAGGCTCTCGATCTGCGGATTGAGTTGCTGTTGCCGGCGACGAGCTGCGGGTTGTTCGCAGTGGCTGTGCTCAATGTGAACAACATTCGGGATATCGAGTCTGATCGAATGGCCGGCAAACAATCTATTCCCGCGCGCATTGGGCTGCGGCGCGCCCGCATTTACCACTGGTCACTTCTCATTGGCGGCATGCTGGTTGCTGCGGCCTATGTGGTAATCGACTACAGTTCAGCCTGGCAGTGGCTCTTTCTACTGACAGGGCCGTTGTTCGTACAGAATGGACGAGCTGTCTCAAGACGTCCACCGGCCGAGCTTGATCCATTTCTCGGACAGATGTCGTTGGCGACTTTGTTGTTTGTCATCTGCTTCGGAATAGGAGAGCTATTGGCCTGATTTGCATCAGAGCATGAACCGCCAGGGGCAGAAGCGCCTTTCCAGGCGATCTACTGCGAAATAGAGGCCCAATCCCATAATACTCATAGCCAGTACGCCGGCGTACATCGCCGGATAGTTAAACAGCGTATTACCGTTCAGGTAGATGTAGTAGCCGAGACCTTGCTGGGTGGCGAATAGTTCGGCGATGTATAACACCGCGACAGCCGTGCCCACTGATTGCCGAAGGGCAGTCAAAATGGCTGACAGGCTGGCCGGCAGATACACATAGCGAAACAACGCTCTCCGTCCGGCGCCAAGACTACGAACGGATAGAAGCGTCTTGGGTTCGATGCCCGCTGCACTGTCGCGGACCAGAACTAATATCTGGAAGAACAGTATTAGGAAGATGATAATGATCTTAGGGAAATCGCCGATACCGAAAAGCAACAAGATGATAGGCACCAGCACAACTTTCGGTATGGGATAGAGCACGTAGATAATGGGTGAGAAGAGGCGATTCAGTCGCTGGCTCTGTCCGAGTATCAATCCCGCCGGTGCGGCCAAAGCGACCGCCAGGAGTATGCTGGCGACCACACGCCAGGTGCTGACGAGAAAGTGGCCAGCCAGATCATCGCCAAGCCCTTCGATGAATGCGGCGCCCACCGCCACAGGACCGGGCAGAATCGGCCGGTTGACCAGGAGCGCCGCCGCTTGCCAAATCAAGAGCAAGGCAAGCGCGCCGAGAAGCAAGTCTCGCCGTCTCATGGTTGGCTATCCAGATAACCGCGTAAATCACTAACCATGGCGAAGTATTCCGGCCGGTGACGATAGTCAGGATCGCCTGCGTCCGGATTGTCGATGCAAATCGGCCGGCGATTGGGCGGCTGGTGCAAGACCATGATGCGTCGACCGAGAATAGCCGCTTCTTCGATGGCATGAGTGACGATGACGGTCGTCAAATTGGCTTCGGCGCGCAGTTCGAAGGTCAGATTCTGCAGATTCTCGCGCGTCGGTGCGTCCAGTGAGGAAAAAGGTTCATCCATTAGAAGTAGATCAGGATTGAGGGCCAGGGTGCGGGCGATAGCCACCCTTTGACGCTGGCCGCCAGAAAGTTGGGCCGGATACTTGTGTTTGTGTTGCTCGAGGTTTAATCGCATCAGCCAATAATCGGACCGCTCCTGATGGTTGTGGAACGCGTCATCCGCAGGGGCATGTTTGCCATCAGGGCCGTAGAATCGACGAATGTTGAGGCCGAGCATGACGTTCTTTTCGGCCGTGGCCCAGGGCAGTAGGCCGTAGTCCTGCAAAATGAGACCGGTACGCGGTCGGGGCCCTGTTTGGAGTTGATCGGCAATCTGAATAATGCCTTGCGTTGGCCGAAGAAGTCCGGCCAAAAGGTATAGAAGCGTGGTCTTGCCACAACCCGATGGTCCCAGAACAGCCCAGGCTTCGCCGCGCTCAACCCGCCAATTTAACCCGTGAAATACAGGTTCATGTTCGGGATAGGCAAATGTGACATCATCCAAGACGATCATCTATGTGAGCAAAAGAACAGTTCAGGTATAGCCACCGTCAACGTGGCTCATACCAGACTATACCTCAAACACGGCACTCGTTGCATTGCACGATTACAGAGGCGCCGACTTGAAATAGCCGGCGCCTCTGTGGTCATCTACTCTAGGGCAAGAAAGTGTCGTCGACTGATTCCCCGTAATCAAATTCTCCATCAACATAACCCTTCTGCAGAGCCCAATCGAGGACATCTTCCCACTGTGACAGGGGTGGGACACTGGCAGTTGGAAAGTCTGGGATGGTGAAGGAGCCGACGAGCGGTTCTGGAACCAGGCCCCGATCTGTCAGCAGGCCGCTGAACTGTTCCTTGTCCTGGTTGATGTCCTCAACGGCTTTCTCCAGCGCAGCCAGGAAGCCGCGGACGGCATCTTCATTGTCATTCACAAATTCATTCCTGAACGAAATGACACTGTGCCCATATTCAGGGTACTTTGAGTCGCTGACGATGACCTGAGCGCCGCCCTGTACTGCCAACGATGCGAGTGGATCGGGCAGGTTTGCTGCCGGCAGTTCTCCAGAGCCGAGCAAGGCCATGCGATCAGGAATACGCGGCACGGCGACTGTGCTGATCTCGTCCTCGGTCAGCCCCTCGGCCTGTAAAAGACGATCTGTAGAGTACTCGATAATGGTCCCTTCCGAGATGCCGATATCTTGACCCTTCAAGTCGTCCACGGATGAGATGCCACTGTCGGCCGACGACAAGATATAGAATTGTGGGTATTCGGCCGTTGGCACGCGGGCGTAGCGCACGATGCTTATCTCGGGCTGCTCGCTGTTGTAGAAGAGCGTCGACAGGACTTCGTTGATCATGCCATCCGCTTGACCCGCCTGGATCACCTGATCGCGCTCTGCGGCCGAGGTGACCGGGATGAATTCGACGACAAGGTTCTCATCCTCGAAGTAACCTTGTTCTTGAGCGACATACATCGGTAAGGCGTCCAAAATAGGCAATACGGCCATCCTAACCGTTGCCGGCTCGCTTTGGCCACTGCAGCCAACCGCGAGCAGGGCTAAAATGGCTCCTAGAGCGACCTGCCACCATCGCAGACGTTGCGTCACGGCGGCCTTTCGATCATCAAGTGAGTTCATCTATATCCTCCGTTCTGATACGGGTTAGTCGGCGACGCGGGCCATGAAGTAGCTATCAGCCCAGCCTCCGCCGCCATATGTATGGAAAGGTTTAGTTCCCTCCAAAGCAAAGCCGAATTTCTCGGATAATTGGATTCCGGCCGGGTTGTCGGTGTGCAAGATAAGTTCAACTCGTGTCAGATTCAACCAGCGATCGGCCAATTCCATCGCCCGTTCCATGAGTCGTGAACCGATGCCTGGACCCCAGTAGTCCGTACGGGCCCTCATGCCCAATCCGGCCGTGTGGGCCCGGCAACGCTGAGAATAAGGCTTCTTCGTAATAACGCCGACGACTCGCTCGCCGGCGACGGCAACAAGGCGCCACATGGCGGCCGACCGTTCTTGGATGCGTTTGTGTGTTAGCCATATCTCCTGGCTAGGCAATTGCAGAATGGATCGGCAATTCTCGAAGGCTCGAAGGATTTCGTAAAGCCAGTCGGTATCCTGATCGCCCAAAGGCTGGATCAACATTTCCGACACTTTTCGGTCAGAAGTCTCTGGTGGCTCAGGCGTCGGTCTGTGCTTGGCGTCATCTCGGGCATCAAAGCCGCTGAGACGAGTCAAGGAACCTTCATCCTGAAACTGGCCATCGCCAAATAGGGACTCCTTACGGATCGCTTCGGCAGCAAAGCCTGCCTGCCGGAATATATGCTGAACGGCAGTGACATTGGCCGGCACGTCTGCCTCCAGCCTCTTGAGATTCAGCCACTTTTCGGCGATATCAATCAGGGCGTTCAGTAGATTAGTACCTATCTCTTGACCCTGCCGGTCAGGAATTACCAGAAAGCTTACTTGGCCTAAATGCGCCAGCCGCGGGTTAGGAGGGCGTCCTAATATGCTCAGACCAACCGCTCGGCCGTCGCTGACCGCTACTAGGCGATGCTGATCGTCCCGCGGTTGATTAGCGAACTCCTGGAGCGCCGGAAACTCAGCGGCCGGCTCAAAGTGGCCGCAATTTGGTAAAGAGGGCTGGCCTAGCAAATTATACAGAGACCCGGCGTCGTTCGGATGGAGCGGGCGGATCAGGCAGGGGGTCGAACCGGCCGGTCCCGGATCACTATTCATGCGATATTTCCGTTAACGTCCTTGAAGAAGCGGATCCGCTCGACGATGCAAGTCGTCGCATTGGCGAGTAAGGTTCGGTGATTGGCGAATCAAATCAAACTGAATCCTTATTGTTCATCGGTTGGCCATCATCGGAGAAGCCGTAGGAAGACCATTTCAAGTTGACCAGGTCCTTAATCTCGGATGTCATGGTCAGTTCCTGCGGCCAGCCTCTTTCATGACCATCTTCGGCACCTTTTGCTGTGGCGTCGATACCGATCTTGCCACCAAATGACTCGCGAATACTTGAGTGATCCAATTGATCAGTTGGCCCATCCACGATGGTTACATCCCGTCGCCAATCTACATTACCAAGGACGCGCCAGGCGACCTCCGAAAGATCGTGGACGTCGACGCCCGCATCGACGACGACGATAGCCTTGGTGAGCATCATCAGCCCTAGTCCCCACAGGCCATAACACACTTTGAAAGCGTGACCCGGGTAACGCTTCCTGATGCTGACGATGATCAGATTGTGAAACACACCTTCGGCCGGCATATTGACGTCGACGATTTCGCCCTGGAACAGTTGCATGAGCGGCAGGAAAAGGCGTTCGGTTGCCTTGCCCATCCAATAATCTTCCATGGGCGGGCGACCAACGATGGTCGTTGGGTAGATGGGACCCTTACGGTGGGTGATGGCGGTGACATGAAAGGTCGGAAAATAGTCGGCCGGCGTGTAGTAGCCTGTGTGATCACCAAACGGGCCTTCAATGCGTTGGTCCGACGGATCGACGAAGCCTTCAATAACGATCTCGGCATCGGCCGGAACGTGCAGGGGTTGGGTAACACATTGAACGAAATCTACCGGCTTTCCTCTAAGCCAGCCAGCCAGTAGATATTCATCGATACCTGGCGGTAAGGGGGCGCTGGCGCACCACATTTGAGCCGGATCGCCGCCCAAAACGATGGCAGCCGGGATGCGCTCTTGACCCAACTTGTTGGCTTGTCGTTCATGTTCAGCGCCACCCTTATGTCGCTGCCAGTGCATAGCGGCCGTCTTCTCGTCGAAGACCTGCACCCGATACATGCCGACATTACGCTGATTCGTTTGCGGATCGCGGGTAATGACCTGCATCAGCGTGATGTAGCGGCCGCCATCATTGGGCCAACAGCGCAAAGCTGGCAGCATGTCTAGTGAAGCCTCGTCGACATGAACAACCTCCTGGCATGGGCCCTTTCGGACCCGGCTGGGCTTCAAACCGACCGCACGAAAAGCAGAAAGCAATTCGGCCGCTCGACCCAGGCTGGCACCCATGCCTTCAGGCAGCTTCATGTCGACCAGAGCCGCGAGGTTACAACGCAATTCCTCCAGCGACTCAACGCCTAATGCCAACGCCATGCGTCTCTCACTGCCAAAGGCATTGATCAGCAAGGGAATGTCAAATCCTTCGACTTGTTCAAACAGGAGAGCCTTGTTGCGCTCGGCCGGTCCTTTGCTGATCCGGTCGGTGATTTCGCTGATTTCCAGATCGCGGCTGACCGAGACGCCTATACGCATCAATTCTCCGGCAGCATCGAGCCGTTCAATGAACTCGTTGAGGTTCTTATATGCCATCGTGATTCCGACACCTATAACCTTGCAGCCAAGGTCATGCACTGTGCTTCATTACGTTCAAAATGTTCTGAACGTTTAAGTGAATATTATCACAAGCGTAACTGCAGGGCAATACGTGAGCTACGGGCGCAGGGTCAATTCGCTACATTCTGAAGGTGCCGTAGCGATCATCGGGGTTAGGCGTGCTGGATGCGACCGAAAAAGCCAGTGCAAGGGCGGTACGGGTCTTGGCCGGATCTAGGATGCCATCATCCCACAACCGAGCGGTGGCGTAGTATGGATCGCTCTCGCGCCCGTATTGCTCCAGCACCGGGCGCTTGAATTCAGCCTCAGCTTCAGCTATCTGATCCGGGTCCGGATCTTTCAGCTCGGCCAAGGTGCGCGACCGACCGACTGTCCACAAAGTATTGGCCGCCGACTCGCCGCTCATGACGCTGATGCGACTATTGGGCCAGCTGAAAAGGAAGCGCGGATCGTAGGCACGGCCGGACATTCCATAATTGCCGGCGCCATGACTGACGCCGTGCAGTAGCGTGATCCGCGGCACATTGACGTTGCTCACGGCCATGACCATTTTGGCGCCATCTTTGGCAATGCCTTCATTCTCGTACTTCTTGCCGACCATGAACCCGGCGATATTCTGCATGAACAGGAGTGGCGTTCCCCGTTGGCCGCATAGCTGAATAAAGTGTGTCGCCTTAAGAGCCGACTCGCTGAAAAGCAGGCCATTGTTAGCCACGATACCTACCGGAATGCCCATGATGTGGGCGAAACCGCAGACGATGGTCCTGCCGTAGCGGGCCTTGAATTCGCTCAGGCGGGAGCCGTCGACGATTCTGGCAATGATCTCGCGCACATCATAGCTCAGCCGAGGATCGGCCGGAATCACGCCGTACAATTCAGTTGAGTCATACTCGGGATCTTCGGCTGGTTCCAAGGCCAGTGAATACACCTTCCGCCTGTTTAAATTGCTCATGATGTCTCGCACGCGAGCCAGAGCCGCCCGCTCATTATCGGCAAAATGATCGGCCACCCCGCTCAACTGAGTGTGTACGTCCGCGCCACCCAATTCCTCGGCGCTAACTTTCTCACCGGTTGCAGCTTTCACCAAGGGCGGACCGGCAAGAAATATCGTGCCGTTGCCCTTGACGATGATGGTTTCGTCGGACATAGCTGGGATGTAGGCGCCGCCAGCGGTGCAGGAACCAAGGACCACGGCAATCTGGGTGATTCCCTTGCCGGACATGCGAGCAATGTTGAAGAAGATGCGGCCGAAATGCTCGCGATCGGGAAAGACATCGGCCTGCAGATGGAGGAAGGCGCCGCCTGAGTCAACCAAATAGATGCAGGGAAGTTGGTTCTCCTCGGCGATATACTGGGCGCGAACGTGTTTCTTGACCGTTTCCGGGAAATACGTTCCGCCTTTGACTGTTGGGTCATTGGCTATTATCATCACTTCCAGGTTCGCGACCCTGCCGATGCCGGTGACGATGCCGGCCGAGGGCGCTTCACCGTCGTACAGCCCCCATCCGGCCAACGGTGAAAGCTCTAGGAAAGGGGCGCCGGAATCGAGTATGGCTTCGATCCGCTCGCGTACCAGAAGCTTCCCGCGGGCAGATTGACGGTCAATCAGCCGTTGCGACCTATCAAATGCAACCTTGTGTTGTCTTTCGGCCAACTGCTTGGCCAATTCCTTGTTATGAGTGAAGTTGGCCTTATACTCGGCGCTATTGGTCTTCACGCGGCTGACGATTTGGGCCATGGTAACTGTCCTATGCCATAGGTGCCTGTTCTAGTACACCATGTTTTATCGTTTTTAGTAGGCTGCGCAAGATATGGACTCAACTGACCTGCAACAATTCCTGGACGACGAGGCGATAAGGGCCGAAATCGTTCACCTGGCATCTAGTACACCAACAGTTGAGGCGGCCGCCCAGGCGGCAGGTTGCCGACCAGAAGAGATTGGCAAATCTATTCTGTTTCTGGCCAACGGCGTCCCCTATCTCGTGATAGCGAATGGCACCACCAGGGTAGGATACAAGGCCTTGGCCGATTATCTGGCGATCAGTCGCAAACGCCTGAAGCTTGCCAACGCAGATCAAGTAGTTGACATAACTGGCTATCCGGTCGGTACGGTGCCTCCGTTTGGACACCCCGAACGCCTGCCAACCATTATCGAGGAGCGGGTGATGAATCAGGAGATAATATACGTGGGCGGCGGCGCGATTAACGCCCTGATGCGCCTGTCGACCGCGGAATTGCTACGCAGTAGTCAGGCTAAGATTGTGTCTCTGCCTCACCCATCTGATCCTGAATAATCCTTGGCCTCCTGGAAACTTCTGTCACTGATCGCACTTCATCCCAGAATGCGCTCAAATCAACGAAGCTCTCGCTACGGCCTGAGCATCACTTTGCCAAGGGTACGGCCCTTGGCCAGATGGTGAAGCGCCTGTAGGCCCTCGCTCAGTGGGTATATCGTGTCGATGGCCGGGTTCAGTCGCCCGGTAAAGATCAGGCCCATTACCTTGTGGTAGGCCGATCTCGGACCCATGGTGGTGCCAATGATCTGCAAGTGCTTGCCGAATACGTAACGGTTATCAAGCTCGACGATTGGGCCGCTCGTGTTGCCCACGGTCAGAAGCCGGCCGCCCTTTTTCAGCGCCCGCAAAGAGGTGGGGAAAGTGGCCGCGCCAACATTGTCGACCACCACATCTACGCCGCGCCGCTGGCTGGCGTCATATACGGCCTTGCCCCAATCCACTTCCTGGCGATTTATCGTGACATCAGCGCCGAGTTGGTGGGCCAAATCCAAAGTCTTTTCGTCTGAGCCAACAACATAGATCGTGCGGGCGCCGGCAAACCGGGCGATGTCAATGCAGGCCGTATTGACGCCGCCGCCGGCCCCGATAATCAGAAGGTCTTCACCAGCTTGGAAGCGACCAACTTCAATTAGCGAATGCCAGGCAGTCACATAGACGAGCGAGGCGGCAGCGGCATCTTCGAAGCTGGCGGATTCGGGCATTAAAAGCAGGTTGCGGGCCGGCACGACTTGGTATTCGGCATAGAAGCCGGGAATATGTTCACCAAAAATGGCAAAGTGATTACACAGATTGTCCCGCCCGACGAGGCAATACTCGCACATACCGCAACTACGGGTAGGGTTGACCGCGACTCTGTCGCCTGGAGCAAAGCCCACGACATCGAGGCCTATCTCGACCACCACTCCTGAGCCATCGCAGCCCATGATATGGGGAAAGGCTAGTTTCAGGCCTCGCCAGCCCTCAGTGATCCAAAGATCGAGACGATTGAGGGCGGCCGCCTTAACCTCCAGCAAAACTTCGCCCGGGCCTGGCCGTGGCGTCGGAACGTCGCCATAAGCAACATCATTCAGATCTCCATGCCTGTTCAAGAGAATTGCTTTCATGCTAGAGACTACTCTTCCCATAGTTCATCCAGATTATCCTTGTAGTAGTCAAGCACGCCGGAATATTCGCGAAGTTCAGCACTGCTGCTTGTACGGACGACCAGGTCTAGCAGTAGCGAGACAGCTTCCCCGCATTGTTCATTGCTATAATAGGCCAGTGCAAGAAACGCTTGGGCTCCGTCATTGTTGGGAAACTGCTCGTTCGCCTCTTCCAATGTTTCGACCGCTTCATCGAAATCACCGACCAGACGTTGGCTGCTGCCCAGGCAGATCATACATTCGTAAAGCGCGTCGCCTTCAAGGCCTTGCTCAATAGCCTGCCGATAATAGGGTATGGCCTCTGGCTCGAGACCCATGACATCGTATGAGCCTCCGGTCTCGAACAATACTTCCGGATCATCTGGGAAAGCCTCGAGCAGTTCGAACAGCAAGTCCTGAGACTCTTCTAGCTTGTCGTCGCGCCTCAACTCCTTAGCTTTTTCTATAGATTCTTCTTTGTTCATCTGAGTAATCCTTCGATGTTGTTGATTGTGTCTGGGTTGCCTCGACCTTGTTCGGTCGGACCCGATGTTAACAGTGAATGATAAACAGACCGGCCCAGATCGCAAAATC
>JBFFWQ010000049.1:0-40709 GCA_041570195.1 Promineifilaceae bacterium (SeqCode)
ACCACGTTACCGCCGTTACAGCCACCATCAGCCAAAACGCGGATTTCTATACAAAATTCCTTGGCTTACGACTGGTCAAAAAATCAGTCAACCAGGATGATATCAGCGCCTACCACCTCTTTTATGCTGACAAGATCGGTAGTCCTGGCACCGATATGACCTTTTTTGATTGGCCCCGCGTTGGACCTGATCGCCGGGGAACGGACAGTATTATCGCAACGGCTTTCCGAGTAAATGGCCGGGCGGCTTTGGATTTCTGGATTGAACGGCTTGATAACCGCGGAATCAATCATCACGGCCTGGAGACCTTCGCCGGCCGTGATATCCTTCGATTCGCTGATCCTGAAGGGCAACGTCTGGTGTTAGTTGACGATGGTGGAGCGGACTACGAGGGCGAGATTTGGGACGGGGTTGATATTCCTGCAGAATACGCTGTTCGTGGGTTCTACGCCACTATGCTCTCAGTACCGCGCCTGGATACCATTGAGCCGATTTTGACCGAAGTGCTCCAATTCAGTGAGACTTTGCGAACGATATACCCTGGCGGACGCGAAACCGTTATCTATTCCATGGGTATAGGTGGTCCTGGCCGGGAGTTGTGGGTCGTGGAAGAACCAGGGGAAGCAATTGGCCGGTTAGGTGCGGGCGGCGTCCATCATGTCGCTTTCCGCGTAACCGACCAAGAAGAGCAAAAACACTGGCACCAACGGATTACCAGCGCCGGGTTGCCGGTCTCAAGTTTCATCGACCGCTATTACTTTAAGTCGATCTATTTCCGGATTTCTAACGGCATTCTTTTCGAGATTGCTACCGACGAACCTGGTTTTGCGGTCGATGAATCGCTTGAAACTCTGGGTGAGCGGCTGGCCCTACCTCCTTTCTTGGAACCAAGGCGAGCCCAGATTGAAGCCGGACTCAAACCCATTCTAATGCCACTGGCCGACAAAGCGGCCTGATCGATTTTGGAGACGACAAATGCCCGAATGGAATCAAGGACCTCACCAGGGACAGCCATTGCTGACTGCAGGCCAGTCGCTCGATGAGGCCAGGGCAGCGATGATTTTGGTACATGGACGCGGGGCAACAGCGCAGAGCATTCTAGAACTAGGTGCAATTATAGCGCACCCTGACTTGGCCTACTTGGCGCCACAGGCTGGCGGCAATACCTGGTATCCATACAGCTTTTTGGCACCAATTTCTCAAAATGAACCGGGGATTACTTCTGGATTGCAGGCTGTGGCAGAGACAGTGACGGCTATTGAAGCGGCCGGTATTCCTGCCGAAAAGATCATCGTGGGCGGTTTTTCGCAAGGGGCTTGTTTGGCGAGTGAGTTTGTGGCCAGGCATGCGCGACGTTATGGTGGCTTGCTGGTGTTTAGCGGCGGGCTGATCGGCCCACCTGGAACGCCACGCCAATATGAGGGAACTTTGGGCGGAATGCCGGTATTTATCGGCTGCAGCGATGTCGATCCGCACATTCCAATCGAGCGGGTGACGGAGACAGCCGATACCTTGGCCAAGCTCGGCGCATCCGTCACCAAGAAAATCTATCCCAACATGGGCCATACGATTATTCAGAATGAAATTGACCAGGCGATGCAGGTTGTACAGCGCGTAGTGCCTTAGCCTTTTAGAAAGCGTCAAGAAGTTCATAATTAACTATACCGTTGGCCAAGGCGTTCCCGCTTGCTGCCCGCCTATTCATGGCTCCCCGAAAAATTATCGAGGTTCCACATTTAGCCATTACCGCTATAATTTATTCGTCTGAATTTCTTTCGGCATCTTACCCGGACTAAACAGCAAGCCTTTTCGCCGGAATATCATGGATAATCTAGTCCTGATCATTCCCATTCTAATCGTTTTCAGCGCTGCCACAGCCGCTGCTTTATTTGGAACTCCCTCGCTAAACAGACGCCTGGTCGAAGGGCAGCTGAACGTTGGCCGGCTTTGCTGGTGGTTGGCCTTGGCACCTGCAGCAGCCTTTATCATTCTGCTCCCGTTGACAGCCCAGGTTAATCAAGGCCAGGTGCTGGCATGGTCCATCGAATGGCTGCCGGCCGTGGATTTGCCACTGACGTTGTACCTGGATGGTTTGAGCGCCTTTTTTGCCCTGTTGGTTACCTTTATTGGCACTCTGATCATTATTTATACCGGCCAGTATTTCCAAGGGGATCCCAGCGCCTGGCGGTTCTTAACCTATCTATTCCTATTTATGGGTGCGATGCTGGGGCTTGTTATGGCTGGCGACGTCATCACCCTGTTCATTTTTTGGGAAGGCACCAGCATCACCTCTTTTCTGCTGGTGGCCTATAAGACCAAGGATGTAAAAGCGCGAAGGGGCGCTTTTAAGGCCCTCTTCATCACCGGCGGTGGTGGCATTGCCTTATTGGCCGGTTTGCTTTTTGTGGGAAACGTGGCGGGTGGGACGACCTATGTCGAGATCCTAAGCAGCGGCGACGCGCTTCGCGAGAGCCCATACTACCTGGCTATGCTTGGCCTGGTGGTATTTGGGGCCTTCACCAAGAGCGCACAATTCCCGGCCCATATCTGGCTACCCAATGCCATGAGCGCCCCTACACCCGCCAGCGCCTATTTGCACTCAGCGACCATGGTCAAAGCCGGCATTTATCTGCTGGCGCGTCTCAACCCTGCGCTGGGCCTGACGGAAGCATGGTTCTGGCTGCTGTCACTGGTCGGTCTGACCACTATGCTTTTGGGTGCCTACTTGGGCCTGAAACAGAATGACCTGAAAGCATTGCTAGCTTATTCGACCATTTCCCAGTTAGGCATCCTGGTGGTACTGATTGCCGAAGATATTAGTGAAGCGTACAAGGCACTGGTCATCGGCATTTTGGCCCATGCCCTGTACAAGAGTGCCTTGTTCCTGGCTGTTGGTATCGTCGACCACGAAACAGGTACACGCGATTTGCGCCGCTTGGGCGGATTACGAAAGAGTATGCCGATCACCTTTTTGATAACCACCATTGCCGCCCTATCAATGGCCGGTCTGCCTCCCTTGTTTGGTTTCCTGGCCAAGGAAACGCTGCTGGCAACGGCCGTCTACACGTCATTGCCTGAAGCTATCAATTGGATCTTCCCAGCGGCAGCAGTCATCGCCGGCGCCTTCGTTCTGGCTCAGGCCGGGATGCTGGTATGGGACACCTTCATGGGTCAATCCAAGGATGCGGCTATCAAGGGTCGTGATCCCTCTTGGGTGATGCTGATCGGGCTGGCCATACCAGCCTTGCTTTCTCTAGCCGTTGGTTTATTGCCAGAGCCAAGACAAGAGGCGATTTTGCTGGCAAAGGCCGCCAGCGCTGCCTTGGGTGAGCCCGTAAAGGTTTCGCTAGCCATATGGACCGGCCTGAATGTACCTTTTGTCCTTTCGATAGTAGCTATCAGCCTGGGAGTCGCTTTATTCATTTTCCGTGGGCGCGTTCGAGAGATCCAGGAGAAGTTTGAGCCTAGGCTATCGTTTAATGATCTTTATGAGTGGGTGTTGCGGGCTATTAATGCCGGCGCTGCCTGGTCGACTCGCTTGCAACAAGGAAAGTTGCGTACCTACCTCGTTATTATCATTGCCGCTGCCGTTGTTCTGGTTGTCGGTGTGAGTAACTTGGCTTTGTTGCCTGATATAAATTCCATCACCGCCCCAACCTTGAGTTTCAGAGGTGAAATTGTCGGCTTACGTCTATTCGCCTTGATAGTCGCTGTGACTGCTGCATTAGCCACGGTGCTTTTGAAGCGGGATTTTTCGGCCATCCTGGCATTAGGCGCGACAGGTTTAAGCGTTGCTCTTCTTATGGTTCTGGAACCAGCGCCGGATCTTGCTCTGGTTCAAATCGTCGTTGATATCCTGGCGGTGGTTATCCTAGTTTTGGCCCTCAGCCGCCTTCCGCGCCAGCAACGACAAAAGGCCCAATTTGTGACCGATGCGATGCTTCGACGGCGATCATCCGGCCTCGGGCGAGATATCTTTGTCGCCGGTGCTATTGGCCTTGTCGTGACTTCTATCACGCTCACGGCCCTGCTATCGCGACCGCGCGAAAGTGCGCTTACGCCTTACTTTGAGGCCAACGCCAAGCCGTTGACTGGCGCCAAGGATGTGGTTGGCGCCATCGTCGTCGATTTTCGCGCCCTGGATACAGTGATCGAAATCGCCGTGTTTACCATTGCCGGTCTTGGTGTTTACACCTTGTTGCGCTACGCAGCACGTAAATTTGGCGATGCTGCCAACCAGACCGACCGAATACCGACCACAACTGACTGGCGTCTACCAACGCTGGGTATCGGTGGCTGGCGAACATCACCTTTCATTCGCGTTCCGACCTACGTAACCTTACCTCTCTCGATGATACTGGCCTCCACTCACATCATGTACGGTCATGACCAACCAGGTGATGGTTTTACGGCTGGCGTGATTATTAGCCTCGGGGTTGGTTTGTGGTACGTGGTCTTTGGTTACGAGGAGACGCGCCAGCGGCTGGCATGGTTGAAGCCGGCGGCCCTCATTAGCGCCGGTATTTTGCTAGCCGTCATGACGGGTACCGTTGCCCTGTTAATCGATGGCGCCTTTTTAGACAACGTGGATTTCGGTGAAAGGATAGGCCTGCCTCTACCGCAAGGATTTCATATTAGCACGTCCTTCCTGCTGGAAGTCGCCATTTGCTTAACCGTGCTGGGCAGCGTCGTCTATATGCTCAATACCCTTGGCCACCCTGGCAACCAAGGCACAGATAGCACCAAACGATTACAGGAAATAAAGAAACAGGAACAATAGGAAAGGTAAATGGAGCTTTTGACAGCATTAGCTATTGGTCTTTTGTTTGCCATTGGCATCTTCCAGATGCTGCGCCGTAACATCATCCGGTCGGTAATTGGATTAATCATACTGGCGAACGCCGTAAATCTATTCTTGCTAGCGACAGGAGCCACCTCAGGCGTGGAGCCGGCCTATACCGATTTGCCAGGCACCCATAGCGATGCTCTACCGCAAGCGCTGGTCTTGACGGCCATCGTCATCAGCATGGGAGGCACCGCTTTTATCCTATCCATGCTTTACATCATCTCTTCCCGATACAAGACCAGCGACATGGATCGAGTTGATGGACTTAAGAATTAGGCGTTAGACGCTAGATGCAATGAACGTTAGCGACCAACTTGTGATATTGCCTGTTCTATTCCCTCTGACCGGGGCGATGATCGCGCTGATTCTCCGCCGCCGCTTGCGTATTCAGGCCGGCTTCGCGCTTATCATTATGATCCTTTCGCTGGCAATCAGCTTCCTGCTCTTGTATGATGTCTGGCAAACAGGCCGGCCCCTTGTTTTTGTATCAGGGGGCTGGCCGGCTCCCTTTGGCATTACACTGGTGGGCGATCTCCTATCGCTTATGTTCGTCATGATGACCCAACTGGTCATCGTCACCGGCATCATTTATGCGATGGGTAGCAAAGATACGGTGGTGCGCTACCCAGCTTTTTATCCTCTCTTCTTGACGCTGGTTACCGGGTTGAGCGGCGCCTTTCTGACTGGCGATTTATTCAATATGTATGTTTTTGCCGAGTTACTGGTCATTTCAGGAACTGTCTTAACAGCAATCTCTGACGACCGCTACGGCACTGAGGCAGCCTACAAATATTTCTACATCAGCCTGATGGCTTCGTTTTTTATGCTTATCGCCGTGGGTAGCCTCTATGCCTCTTATGGCACCTTAAACATGGCTGATCTGGCGGTGCGAATCGCAGCCGTCGGTGACAAAGCGTTGCTGTGGCCGGCCATTGCCTTTCTGATGGTAACCTTCATGGTGAAAAGCGCAGTGTTTCCATTCCATTTCTGGCAGCCCGACTTTCATGCGGCTGCGCCTACGGCCGTAAGCGCCATGTTGTCTTCAGTGGTTGTGAAGCTGGGGATTTACGGGTTTTTGCGGATGACTACCCTGCTTTTTGCCGACCAGGCGCCTACCATTCGCGGCATACTGCTCATCCTGGGCATCATTGGCATCATCTTTGGCGGGCTGTCGGCTATTGGCACCCACAATGTGAAACGAATGCTGGCCTATTCTACGCTGGCGCAAATTGGATTCATACTGGTGGGTGTTGGATGGGGAACGCCATTAGCCGTTATGGCTGCGCTTGTCTTCGCGTTTAATCACAGTCTGATTAAGGCGGCGATGCTCATGCTAGCCGGCTACGTTGCCAGCCAGGCAGCCGTCAAATCAGCGGCCTTCAACAATGTCACGGGTGTCGGTCGCGCCATTCCGGGGGCCGGCGTTCTCTTCTTCGTCGGCGCTTTGGCCCTCGCTGGACTGCCGCCTACGAATGGTTTCATCAGCAAGCTACTGCTGTTTGATAGTGGAATCGACGCTGCCCGATTTGTGTCCCTGCTTATCATCGGTGTGGCCAGTATCCTGACCATGATTTACACGATTCGGGCCTTCCAGCGCATCTGGTGGCAGCAGCCAGATGAGGAAGGAATTGACAAGCCAATGGGCGACCGCCTAATCGCACCTGCCATGCTGGTAGGGTTGATCCTAGTGCTGGGTATATGGGCCAATCCACTGGTCCAACTAGCCAAGGACACCAGTGCCTGGCTTGGCGAACCACTGGCATATGTTCAAGCGGTTTTGGGAGGTTAAGGGTTAAAAATGCATTATCTTCGCCCCGTCATTTTGCTAACTCTGGCATATCTGGCTCTCACTGCTAACTTCCAACTACTCAACATCATCGCCGGGTTCATAATCGCCTGCCTAGTTATTCTATTGCTACGGCCCCAACCTCGTAAAGTGAATTGGCGCCAGTTTCCCCAAACGATGCTGGCCCTGGTGCGATATTTTTTGGTGCTCATTTATGATCTGATTGTCAGTGGTGTCCAAGTTGCCCGTATCGTCTTGAGCCCGTCCTTACTCATCAAGCCCGGCATCATCGCCATTCATTCCACGTGCCGAAGCGAAGAAGCGACAGCCCTCAATGCCCATGCCATCACACTTACACCAGGTGAGTTGGTCGTGGAAATGAGTGAAGACGGCACCATGTACACACACTGTCTTGACGCTTCAAAATCGGAAGAAGTCTTGGAACAAGCCCAGACGATGCGTGTTGAATTATTGGAAAAGATCTTCGAGTAGGTTAGGAAGGACAACCATTGCCCAACTTACCACCTAGAGGACGGATAAAAAAGCTATGCTAGATATTTTGACGATCGCGCTCTATGTCTCATTGTTTGTTCACATCATTATGATCGGTGTGGCTGTATGGCGCGTATGGCGCGGTGAAAACGTGATCGACCGTCTCATTGGCACCGATCTGGTGAGCACCTTGTTCTTGGCTGTCCTGGTGTTGATATCGCTCATATTCCGGGAGAGCATTTACATCGATGTTGCGTTGGGCCTGGCGGCTTTGGGTTTCATCAGCGTGATCGCCCTGGCGAAATACGTGGCCGATGAACAGATGTTTTAAGTAAGCGAGATTAGAATTCGATCGTAAGACCAAGCTGCTATTGATTACAGGGAACCGCTATGGACAGTTTTCTACAGTTTATTGCCCTCATTGCCGTCATTATCGGCACTCTTTTCTCAGTCGTCGGCATACTAGGTTTGATAAGATTGCCTGACGTGTATAGCCGTCTGCAAGCCACCGGGAAGGTAGCGGTCTTTGGTGTGGTGTTGCTATTGGTTGCTGCGGCAGCCTGGACCCCACTGAGTTGGGGGCGGGCCCTGCTGTTGATCTTGTTGCTGATGGTTGCCGGACCGGTCACATCCCATGCCATTGCTTCGGCCGCCTACCGTATTGGTATACGAATGGAGCAAGCAATCAGGGATGACCTAGCCAAAGGTGACAAGCTACAGATTCCTTAATCCCGCGCCGTCTACCAATACTTCCTCTTTCTCAACAACCGCTGCCCTGCACATCCTCTACCAGCAACAACCGACCGACCTCGACCGGTGCTTCATCGAAATTTGCCAGTGGCTCACGGCCGAGGGCGAGTACAGGGCCTGATCGTCGAGCTGGGATTGCTGCAAGACGACGACTTTCGGACACAGACAATGGTTATACCGTTCCACTATACGGCGGAACAAGTATTGGATTCTCGTAACGACCGGAAAGGGGAAGAGTCTACACGGACGAAAAAAGAGGACTACACAACTTGTCGCTGCGCAAATCCCTGCCTGTGCCAGGCTCACAGGGGGCGCGACAGGGCTCGAACCCAAAACCGAGCTCTGCTCGGTACCTCAAGGATGCGAAACTCTATTTGGGAACGGATACAAAATGGGGTGGAACAGGCAATGATGCCAATTAAAGAAGGTCAACACTAGGAATAAGCATGTCAAGATTCTTGATGCCGGTAGAAGTCAGCCGGAATGGGAGTGAGGACGGTATTACCCTTGATAAGATCGGCCGCTTTTTCAGCCACCATCATCGTAGGGGCGTAGATGTTGCCGTTGGTCACGTAGGGTAGCACCGAAGCATCCACCACTCGCAAACCTTCCAGGCCATGAACTTTCATGTTTTTGGGATCGACAACCGCCATGGACCCCTGGCCCATTTTGCAGGTACAAGAAGGATGATAGGCGGTCTCGCCATCACGAGCGACCCAATCCAGTATCTCGGCATCGTTCCCGACAGAGGCGCCCGGGGATATCTCTCCATCGCTGAAATCGTCAAAGGCCGGTTGCTCAAGGATATTTCGTGCGCAGCCAACAGCTTCAACCCATTCGCGGCGATCCTGATCGGTGGAGAGGTAGTTGAATCGCAATGCGGGATGGGTATACGGATCGACCGACTTGATCTTCACACTGCCTCTGGCGTCAGAGTACATGGGTCCGACGTGTAGTTGATAGCCGTGACCACTACTAGGCAAAGTGCCATCATAACGAATCGCCACTGGCAAGAAATGAAACATGACATTGGGATAGGCAACATCATCATTGCTACGGACAAATCCGCCCGCCTCAAAATGATTGGTTGCCGCCGGTCCGCTGCGGAAGAACAGCCACTTGATCCCGATCCAGGGCTGGTTGTACCATTTCAGTGCCGGATACATGGATACCGGCTGCTTACAACTATGTTGTACGTACACTTCCAGATGGTCCTGCAGGTTCTCGCCCACGCCTGGCAAATCCTGGACGACAGGGATGCCTAAAGCTTCCAGCTCGCCCGCCTGTCCCACGCCTGACAGCTGCAAGAGTTGGGGCGAGTTAATTGCGCCGCCACAACAGATAATGTCGCCGGCATATAGCTTCCGGGATCTCCTATTTCCAACCACAACCTCGACGCCAATAGCCCGCTGGCCCTCAAATAGGATCCTGGCGACAAAAGCCCTGGTAAGCACTTCTAGATTGGCTCGCTTCATGACCGGATGCAAATAGGCCTTCGAAGCGCTAATACGCCGCCCGCGATGGATATTGCGGTCGAATTTGGCGAATCCTTCTTGTTTAAAGCCGTTCAGGTCATCAGTGAGCGAATAACCGGCTTGCTGAACCGCAGCAAAAAAAGCATCGAATAGGGGGCCGGTCGCTGGCCCACGCTCAAGCACGAGTGGCCCATCGGAGCCATGGAATTCATCGTCGGCAGCCAGGCACTTTTCCATACGCTTGAAGTAAGGCAGGCAGTGAGCGTAATCCCACTCTTCCATTCCATCATCACCGGCCCATCGCTCGAAGTCGAGCGGGTTGCCCCGCTGAAAAATCATGCCGTTGATGCTGCTGGAGCCACCCAACACTTTGCCGCGCCCGTGTGATACCCGTCGATTGTGCATGAATGGCTCGGGCTCTGATTCATAGAGCCAGTCATACCGTTTGCTGCCTATTGGAAAAGTCAGAGCGGCAGGCATGTGGATGAAAATGTCCCATGCATAATCTGGGCGACCCGCCTCCAAGACCAGAACCGTGTGATCCGGATCAGCGCTCAATCGGTTTGCCAGTACACAGCCAGCCGACCCCCCACCCACAATAATGGTATCGTAGTGCTCTGTTGTATCGGACATCTTAACCTACTCCAGGATGACGAAGGACTTCGGACAATGAGATGTTGCTGAGCCCAGTATGCAAGATGAAAGTGATTTACCGTTAAGCATTCACCAGAAAGTATACCTTCAACAGCCCCCGCAAACATTGAATTGTGATAGAAGACGAAATCTAGTAGTCATTTGACAACTATACCGTCCAGATGGTATAGTGAGTGCCTTCAATATTCCAGACTCAGGCAACATATCTACCGGCCGTCTTCCTATGCTGCCAGTCGAAATAGGATTCGCCTACATCACGAAAAAGCAAAATGGACCAGCGCAGAACAGCCTTTGAGACCCGTGAACTGGTCTTTGAAGCGTGTAACCGCATATTGCGGCGAGATGGGCTAACCCATCTGACCCTAGATAATGTGGCTGAAGAAGCGAACCTGAGCAAAGGTGGGCTACTGTACCATTTCCCCAGCAAAGAATCACTAATCGAATCATTGTTTGAATATCACAATGATAGATTTGAGGCTCGCTTGTCAGCTTTGGCAGAAGAAGAAGGGAATGACGCTGGGGCCTGGCTGCGGGCATATACCAGAGCGTCTATTGAACAGATCATGCAGCCAGGCAATGCGAGTCTCTACAAGAGTCTATTTGCGGCCGAGGAGCGATATGCCAGCGCACACGAACTGATGCGTCGTAAATACATCGATTGGCAACAACAGGTTGAGAATAGCGGCTTGGATCCAGCCAAGGCAACCTTGGTGCGCCTGGCGGTCGACGGGTTGTGGTTTCTCGAAATGCACCATTACGCACCACCTGATGCGCAGAGGCGGGCACAAATAGTGGATCTCATCATGCAATTAACGTATGACTCGGTTCAAACCGTCGGATGAAATGAGCAAAGTACAACTGCGCAACATCTGGAAGATATTCGGCCCGAATCCACGATACGTCTTTGAATCAATGGATCCGTCTGCTTCTCAGGGTGAAATCATGGCCAAAACAGGTCATGTGGTTGCCGTGCGCGACGTCTCAATTAATATCAACCAGGGTGAGATCTTTGTGGTGATGGGCCTCTCTGGCAGCGGTAAGTCGACACTTGTCCGTTGCCTATCACGGCTGATAGAACCAACGGCTGGCCAGGTGATCATCGATGACGCCGACGTCACCGCGATGAAGGCGGACGAACTACGCCACTTGCGCCGGCACACGGTCAGCATGGTCTTTCAAAGGTTCGGGCTTTTTCCTCACCGGCGGATCATCGACAATGTGGGATATGGGCTTGAGGTGCAGGGGGCAAGTTTGCATGAACGCCGGTCCAAGGCCAGACAAGTATTGGAATTAGTGGGGCTCGACGGCTGGGAAAACCACTATCCACACGAATTGAGCGGTGGGATGCAACAGCGGGTCGGGCTAGCGCGGGCTTTGGCGGTTGATCCTGACGTCATGCTTTGCGACGAGCCCTTCAGCGCCCTTGATCCGCTCATACGCCGTGAAATGCAGAACGAGCTGCTCAATCTGCAACAATCGCTGCACAAGACGATCATTTTCATCACCCACGATTTCCTAGAGGCCATCAAACTGGGCGAGCGTGTGGCCATCATGAAGGATGGGGAGATCGTGCAAATCGGCACATCACAAGAGATCGTGGCCCATCCCGTTAATGATTATGTGTTGAAATTCACCCAGGATGTTCCGCGAGCGAAAGTGTTGACGGCCGAATCGATCATGCAGCCTGCTAATGGCAGCGAATTACCTGCCGGGCAAGAAGTGGCGGCCAGCACGACCCTAGAGAAACTGATTCCTCAAATCAGTACCGGTGATGGTATTCTTTCGGTCGTAAACGAGGAGGGTACCGTGATCGGCGTGGTAGACCGGCATACGGTCTTAATGGCTTTGGGGGAGACTTAGAACATGGCAGAGATCACCCTGACCGGTCGAGTTCAACAATGGTGGAAGGACCGGAGAATCGTAACCTGGGTGGTATTCTTTGCAGGCATCGCGATCCTGTTGATTGTCAGCCGGGCCTACAGCGATCTCAACACCTTCTCAGACTCATGGAACATCGGACTGAACGAGGAATTAAACCAGCTCAAGCGCTGGGTTGTGGTGAATCGCAATACACATTGGTTATTTGTCTATTTTTTTGAGCCGCTAAGTTCTGGCATCGACTTTCTCCTGCGCCGGGTTGAAGATTTCTTGCTTTGGCTACCCTGGCCGATCGTCATATTGGCTATCTTCTTATTTGCTGAAAAGCTGCGTGGTTTGGGTCTAGCCCTGATTGCGACCACCTGCCTGATATTTATGGGTCTGTTTGGGCTTTGGGAAGAAAGCATGCAGACGCTAGCGCTGATGGTAACGGCGGTCCTCTTCTCACTGGCGATTGGCATCCCACTGGGCATTTGGTCGGCCCAAAATCATCGCGTCGAGCGGATTTTGCGCCCGATTCTCGATGCGATGCAGACGATGCCGGCTTTTGTGTACTTGATTCCGGTCCTGCTGTTCTTTGGCGTGGCCCGGGTGCCCAGCATAATCGCTACGGTAATATATGCAATTCCACCTGCGATCCGAATGACCAGCCTTGGCCTGCAGTCCGTTCCTGAGGAGGTGCTAGAAGCAGCGACGGCATTCGGTTCCACGGAGAGGCAGCTATTACGTAAGGTTAAACTGCCGATGGCGATGCCCACTATCATGGTCGGCATCAATCAAACGATTATGATGGCCCTGAGTATCGTTGTGATCGCGGCATTGATAGGCGCTGGCGGTTTGGGGGATGTGGTCTTGAAATCTCTGCGTCGTCTCCAGGTTGGCTCGGCTTTGGAGGCGGGTCTGGCGATTGTGTTGTTGGCCATTCTGTTGGACCGGTTAAGCGCAGCGTTGGCCCAACGCGAACGCCACAGCGGACCACAATTTCGTGGCTTTCGCCTGTTTGGGGAGAAGCAGCGGGGTAACAAATTCATTGAGTGGATTGAGCGCGGAATAGATCGTTTGTATGAGTTGTTTGGCACAGTATCAGCGTGGCTGGCAGCACAGTTGGGACGGTTGTTCAGGCGAAAGGAAGGCATCCTGAGCGGCCGTTGGCTAGAGGCTAATGCCTTTTGGATCATCCCGATCTTGATCCTGACCTTGCTTGGTATCGGACTGCGACTAGTAGGCGCGCATAGCTTCCCCGATCAACTACGCCTTGACATCAGCCAACCGATTGATGCACTGGTGCAATGGATGCAGGTCAACCTCTATGACATCGGCGGATCGGGCATAGGCACAGGACCACTGCGAGATTTCCTCATCATATACGTCTTCCAGCCCCTCAAGTTTTTTCTGACAGAACAGGTGCCCTGGACGGTGATTACCTTTATCTTCGTCGTCGCCGCCTATATGGCCGGAGGCTGGCGACTGTCGCTGAGCATATTCATATTGATTATATTGGTCGGCTTCATTGGGATGTGGCCGTTCGCAATGGATACGCTGGGGCAGACATTAGTAGCCGTTGTGATCTGCATAGCCGTTGGCATTCCGCTCGGCATCTGGGCATCGCATAACGACCGCGTCGATCAGACAATGCGGCCTCTTCTCGATTTTTTGCAGACGATTCCTATCTTTGTGTACCTGGTACCGGTCATCATGCTTTTGGGAACAGGAAGCGTAGCTGGTTTGAGCGCGTCAATCTTATACGCGGTTGTACCAGTGATTCGCTTGACGAACGCGGGCATACGTGGCGTCGATAAGACCTGCGTTGAGTCGGCCGAGGCCTTTGGTTGCACCCGCTGGCAAACCCTAAGAACAGTTGAATTGCCGCTTGCTTTTCCATCGATCATGCTGGGCATTAACCAGACGATCATGATGGTCTTAGCGATGGTGATCATCGCGGGGCTGGTGGGGGCCACGGGTCTTGGGCTGGAAGTTTATCAGGGATTCGCCAATGACAATCTGGGACGAAGCGTCGAGGCAGGATTGGCGATTGTATTGATCGCGATTGTGATTGACCGCATCACGCAGCAGTTGGCCGGCAAGGCGGCCGAGGCGGCGAATGTGGAGTCTAATTCATAGTCATATCAAAAGGAGAAGTCAGATGTTTAGAAGATCAGTGTTGTCCATAGTAATCGTAGTAGTTGCCGTCTTTGCGGTAGCCTGCAGTGGTGGCGGGAGTGAAACCATTACTCTGGTGGAAAATCCTTGGCCGGCATCCGAACTCAATGTAGAGGTGGCCAAAATCATTATCGAGAATGAGCTGGGAAATCCGGTTGAAATTGTGGCCCTTGACGAAAATGCACAGTGGGATGCTATTTCTGGCGGTGATGTGGATGCGAGCTTGGAGGTATGGCCCTCCGGCCATAGCGAGCGTATCGCTGAATACATAGACGAGCTAGGCACGGTAGAAAATGGAGGACTATTGGGACCTGTGGGCGAGATTGGCTGGTTTGTGCCCACCTATGTCGTCGACCAGAATCCGACCCTGGCCACTTGGGAAGGATATGAAGATGCGGCGGCCGAGTTCGCGGCGGCCGAAACCGGCGATTTGGGCCGTTTCCTTGGCGCGGATCCCAGTTGGGTCCAGTATGATGAGCAGATCATCGCCAATTTGGATCTACCGTTCCAAGTTGTCTGGACGGGCTCAGAAGATGCCTTGCTAGCCGAAGTTTCCTCGGCCTATAGTCGCCAGGAACCGGTGCTATTCTACTTCTACTCGCCGCACGCGATATTCCAACAATTTGACCTGACCCAGGTCGAATTGCCCCCTTATAGCGATGAATGTTATTCAGATGAGGCGGCGATCGCCTGCGCTTATCCAAAGGACGAGCTGTTGAAGATCTTTAACGCTGATCTGGCGGAAAAGGATGCTGATGTGCACACGTTCCTGTCTAACATGAACTACGGCAGCGATGCTCAAATCGAGATGTTGGCCATGCTCAATGAGGGCACGACCGTTGAAGAATCAGCCCAGGCTTGGGTGGATGCCCACGAAGACGTGTGGCAGAGCTGGTTGCCCTAACGGGCTAAGCTGAAGATTTCAAAACCGGCATGGATCCCGGCAGGTGGTTTGCACTACTTGCCGGGATCGCCGGACCCCACTTGCCCGTCATCCTCGTATTAACGCACTTCCCCCTCGCGGAACCATGGTCGTGGCTACGTAATCGGCCCTACCAAAGGCCAATACACAGAGAACATAGCCAGCCGCAACGAGATGGACGGATTCCTTCTCTCTGGAGCCGCTAGCAATCTGATTGACCAGAACATCGCCGAGCACAACCGTGAGTACGGCTTCCATGCCGTTGACTTCAATCAAGATGCTTCACAATTCAACACCATAACCGAAAACACCGCTTGTCACAATCACGGCCATGATGCCTTTGATGAACGCACCGGCCCGAGCTATTGTGAACCGGACAACAACTTCTGCAAAAAGACAAGCGGCTTCTAACGGCGCTGGAATATATTCTCCTCAGCCATGGATCTATCCTAAACGATTTCGCCATGGCTGAGGAATGGCTGACGACGGCCGGGCCGGCGATGAAGCCGCTCCCCTCGGCCCCAGTTCATCTTTCCCAAGAGAGCGGCCGCCATTCAACGAGACAAGGAGACTCCACCATGTGCAGTGGACAAAACGGGCACCGCCATCTCGGCGCCCTGCACATACTATACCAGCAACAGCCGACGGACCTCGACCGGCGCTTCATCGAGATTCGCCCAGTGGCTCACGGCCGAGGGCGGGTACAGCGATCTGATCTTCGAGCAAGGTCTGCTGCAAGACGACGACTTGCAGACAGAGACAATGGTTATGCCGTTCCACTACACAGCAGACCAATCATTAGATCTAATCAACGGCCGGAAAGGGGAATACACCACACGGATGAAAAAAGAGGACTACACAACTTGCCGTCATGCAAATCCTTGCCTGTGCCAGGTCTACAGTGGGCGCGAACGGACGCGAACCGCAAGCTGAGTCTTCTCAGCCGCTCACGGATGTACACCGTGCTCTCTACGACCCAAAAAGCCTGCTGCGGTCTGTTCAGGCCAGGGACCAGATACTGTGCAAAACAGTGCCGGCACAGGCCGCCAACAGCACGATAGCCAAGAATATGTTGGAGGCGATAAACAGGCCGCGGGCGCTTCGCGGCGATGGATCCCGGATTAAGCGCACGTTGCGTAGCACGATGTCGGCCGTCACCACGAGGACCGGTAGGAAGTAGGCCAGGCCCAGATTCGGCGTCACGACCAGCAGCAAGGCCACGACCCCGGCCATGCCAGTGTGCAAGAAGACCCACCAGGCTGCCTGGCGCAGCGTTGTATGGACCGGCAGCATCGGCACATCGGCCCTGCTATAGTCTTCACGGTACAGAATGGCCAGACTCCAGAAGTGGGAGGGCGTCCACAGAAAGACCAGCAGGGCCAGGGCAACGACCGCCGGCTCCTGCCAGTTGCCGGCCGCCGCGCCGCCACTCATCACGGCCATGCTACCGGCCGCCCCGCCGATGACGATATTCAATAAGGTTCGTGGCTTGAGAACGATCGTATATAGAACCACATAGACGAAGGCACCCGCGAAAAGGAAGAAAGCCAGGGCCGGGTTGAAACGAACGATGAGCAGCGGTGGGATCAATACCATGAGCGCGCTCACCCACAGCACCCAGCGCGGCTGAAGTTCGCCGGTGACCAGCGGCCGGCGCCGGGTACGGCCCATGAGCGAGTCCGAACCCTGTTCTAGATACTGATTGAGACCGGCCGATCCCGAGGCCGTCAGCCCGCCGGCCACGATTAACAAGATCATGGTAGCCAGGCCGGGCCAGCCGCCAGCAGCCAGAAATGCGCCGCCGGTGGCCGCCAACAACAGCAGCGAAACCACCCGCGACTTGAACAAAACCGTGAGGATTTGCAGGTTAGCCCGCCAGCCAGCCTGCTTCTGAGTCAGCGCCTTGGCCGTATTGTTTCGCTCCGTTGATTCCGATAACGACATTATTCCTCCAACGGAGGGAATTATACGAGCTATGGCTTTTTTGGACAGGGGCAGAATCAGCCGGGTGAGCTATCGAGCTTGGCAGCCAACCAGGTCTTAATGGTTTCCAGGCTTTCGTCGGAAATGGTGTGGCCCATGTCGAACTCGCGGTAATCCAGATCGACCGGCAAATCAGCGAAGCGGTCGCGGGTAGCCCGGCCGTAATCGATGGCCAACACTCTATCCCACAGGCCATGCACCACCAGCAAGGGAAAGCCACGCAATTTCTCTGTCGGGGCCAGGTGGCCGCTGAGCGGACCATGGTCTTCGAAGAGTTCGGGCAGGGTCCGGCCGCTCATGGCCACCACGCCGGCCAGCAATTCCGGCCTGGTGAGGGTCAGGCCCAGGCTCATGATCGCCCCTTGGCTGAATCCCATGAGATAGACTCGGCTGGGATTCGCCTGGTACGCCTGGGGCGCCTCTTGGATGAAGGAGATCAGTTCCTGGCGGCTGGCCTCGGCTTGCTCCGGCCGGATGACCGGCCCCTGGCCGGTGAATTGCACCTCAAACCAGGCAAAGCTGTCCGGCCGTAGCTGGAACGGCGCTTGCAGGCTAATGACCAAGAAACGCGGATCCAGATACTCTGCCAGGGCAAAAAGATCATACTCGCTGGCGCCAATCCCGTGCAGCAGGAGCAGCATCGGCGGTTTCTGCCCTCGAGGCGGCCGCCGCAGCGGCTGGTTCAGCAGGTGATGAAGGGAAAGAGGCTGGGGACCAATCATCATTTCTTCCTCCGGTTCGTACACGACGGGTCGTGTGCGAGATTATACAGGTCACAGTCCATTGAAATCTAGGCCGGCTGGGACAAATGAGCTATCGACAGCTCGGTGAGCGCACTGGCACAACGGTCGGCAGACAGTACAATCACAGAGTCAGTTATTTCCCGCGCCTGCTGGTCTTCTGCTTCCGTGACGGCCACAGTCGGAGTTCTATCAGCTGAGCCAATGCCTTCGACCGTCAGCGGTCAAGAGGGGTGACGATGAGTGCAATGGAGCATATCTACAACCTGGCCGTCAATATCGGGCCGCGGGGCTCGACGACCGAGGCCGAGGCCGACGCCGCTCGATATGCGGCCCATGTGTTGTCCGAACTGGGCATCACGCCCAGTACCGAGACATTCAGCAGCGCTCGGTCGTCTTATTACCCGTTCGCCCTTTGGAGCGGCCTGGTGTTGCTGGGGGCGATCCTGTTCGGCGTCGCCGGTCGGATCGGCGCTATCCTGGCCCTACTACTGTCCCTCGTCGCCCTGATCTCGGTCATGCTGGAGTTGTCTTTACGGCCCAATCCATTGCGCTCGCTACTACCCAAGGGCGGCAGCCAAAACACCTGGGGGCGCCTGGAACCGGCCGGCGAAGTGCGCCAACAAGTCGTGCTGATCGGTCACCTGGATTCGCACCGCACGCCACTCGTATTTGCCTCCCAGGGCTGGCTCAGGCTATTTCGCGCGCTCATCCCCATTGGGCTGCTGGCTTCCATACTGTTGATCATTCTCTACGCTGTAATCGGCATTGGGATCATCGACCAGACGCCGTTGGCGAACTGGCTGGCTCTGCCTTTTATACTGGCGCTTCTTGGCCTGTTCCTGCTCATGATCCAGGCCGACCTCACGCCCTACTCAGCCGGGGCCAATGACAATGCCAGCGGGGCCGGCATCATACTCGACCTGGCCGAACGACTGAAGCAAAAACCGCTGCAGCACACGGCCGTTTGGACGCTTTTCAGCGGCTGTGAAGAGGTCGGTTGCTATGGCGCCGAGGCCTTCGCTCAGGCCCATCGCTCGGCGCTTGGCAAAGCGCCCATCTGGCTGACCGTCGACAACGTCGGCGGAAAAGGCGCCGGCATCGCTTATTTAACTGGGGAGACTTTTCTACTGACGGCCAAAAGCGATCCCGCCCTCTTGAAATTGGCCGACAGGATCGCCAAACGTTGGCCCGACTTGCGCGCTTTTCGCCATCAATTCAAGAGCGCCTACACCGAGGGGTCTATCGGCGTCAAGCATGGCTTCCGGGCCCTGACCCTGCTGGCCATGCGCCGCGACGGCACGATTCCCGATTGGCACCAATCCAGTGATACGGCCGATAAAGTCGACCCAGACACCGTCGAGAGAGCCGAAGTGTTCATCTGGCAGTTGCTGCAAGGAATAGACACGGGGATCGGGGGCAAGGGCTAGGGATCGGGGGCATAAACTGGCGCCTGGCTGACGTACCTGCGCAATTGGGGGAATTTCCAGGCCACCCAAAGTGTGAGTAGAACTGTGGCCATGCCGCCGCTGAAGATGGCGATGGAGACGCCGAAAAGCGAAGCTACCAAGCCTGCTTCCAGTTCGCCCAGCTGCGGTCCGCCCATGAAGAAGATCATGTTTACCCCGGTCATCCGGCCGCGTAAACGATCGGGCGTATTCAGCTGCCGTATCGTATTGCGAATGACCATCGACACAGTATCCCCCGCCCCGGTCAAGGCGAATAGGACGTAAGACACCACAAAAACGGAGGAGAGGCCAAACAGAGCGGTGGCCAAGCCGTAAATCGCCACGCTGATCAGCAAGGCAACTCCCTGGTAATAGATCTCTCGCCGCATTGACATGACGAAGCCGGCCAAAAGCGCCCCGACCGGCTGGGCGGTCGCCAACAAGCCATAGCCCTGAACGCCCAGGCCCAATAGATCGCCGGCCACGATCGGCAACATCATCCGCGCCGAGGCGAACAAGGTGGCGAAGAAGTCGAGCAGCATGGTGCTCCAGATGATCTTCTTCTGGTAGGTGAAACGAATGCCCTCGACCAAGGCCCCCCAGCCCAGACCGCCCAGCCCTTCCCGGCGTTTGCCCCGATAAGCCATTAATAGCAGGGCGATCACGAAGGCGGCAAACGACAAGGCGTTGAGCACGTAGACCAAGCCGATATCGAAGTATGCGACCAGAAGTCCGGCCGCAGCCGGACCGGCGATGGTGGCTATTTGCCAACTCAGCGTGTTGATACTCACGGCGTTGGTCAAATGCTCGGCCGGCACCAGGTTGGGCAATAACGATTGGCGAGCCGGATTGTCAAAGGCGGTAGCCGCGGCGCCAGCGGCCGTCAGCAAGTAGATGGCGGCCACCGTGGCGTATCCGGTCAGGGTGATGTACGCCAGCATGGCGGCAAACACGGCCGAGGCTAGTTGAGCCCAGATGATCAGCCGCCGGCGATCGAAGGTGTCAGCCATCATGCCACCCAGTAAACCAAAGGCGATGATGGGCAGCACACGTACCAGGCCCAGCCCGCCCAAGGCCAGCGCCTCGGCCCCTAGTTCCAGCTCCAGGCCCAAGAATGACAGCGTATAAGTCTCGCCGCGTAGTAGCTGGAAGATGTGCCAGTTAACGGCAATGATCTGCATCTGCGAGCCGAAGGTCGAGATAAAGGACCCGACCCACAACCAGCGAAAATCGCGATGTCTGAGGGAAGCAAATCGAGTGGTTCCACCGCCCTGGGAACGGCGCTGCGGATCATTCGGCAGCATGAACCTAATTGTAAGGCCGCCGGGCGCAGGCGACCAATCTGAATCGTGGGCAGCCGTTGTCTGACAGCTGACAGCTAAGAACTGGCTGCTTTGCTAACCCTTATAATCCAGCCCCGCCTCGTCCCAAACAGCCTCGAGGAACCAGCGCGGCGCGCGCGTCCGCAAGTCGCCATCAATGTCCATGACTGGCTTAAGCTTGTCGTCGCCCACCGGCAGTTGCTTACAGAAGATCATTTGGTGATCGTGGTGCTCGCCAGGCTCCTCGCTGGTGGCGAAACACACCGGGCAGATATAGAATTCGCAGTCTCTGCGCATGTCTGTGCTCCTTGTCTGTGCCGGCAAACGGTGCAAGCGATTATTTGCGCCGTTCCTGTCAACAAAGGCAGGCTGTTGATTCCCAACCTTAGTATAACCGAAGATGGCCATCGGCCGCTACTTCTTGACTTGGATAGAACATGAATCTCGACTCCGTTAAAGGTTCTCTATGTTTACCGGCTCGATCTCATCGGCCGGCTCAAAGCCGAAAATCTTGGCATAGAAATAGAGTTCCGCTTCCAGCGCGCGTTTGATATTCTCGGCCCGCCGGAAACCATGTTGTTCGCCTTCAAATGGTATATAAGCGACCGGCAGTCCCTTGGTCCGGACGGCTTCCAGGATCAATTCAGCCTGATTGGGCAGCACGATCTTGTCCTCCAGGCCCTGAAAAAGGATCATGGCGCTGGACAGTTTGTCGACATGATAAATGGGCGAACGTTCGCGATACAGGCTAGCTTGTTCAGGGAACGGCCCGACCAGGCTGAAGAGATAGCGCGCCTCAAACTTGTGAGTATCGTTCACGAAGGTTTCCAGATCGCTCAAGCCGAAATAGCTGGCCCCTACCCGAAAGAGGTCATGATCGGTCAGCACGCGCAGCGTCGTATAGCCGCCAGCGCTGCCGCCGCGAATAGCCAACCGCCGCCGGTCAACCAACCCTTTATCAGCCAGGTATCGCGCAGCATTGGAGCAATCGTCGACGTCCACGACGCCCCATTGCCCGTTCAGACGGCGCCGGTAATCGCGCCCATAACCAGCGCTGCCGCCGTAGTTCACATCCACTACGGCAAAACCGCGGCTGGTCCAATATTGCATATCTATTCTAAGCGCGGCTGTGGCCAGGCTCGTCGGACCGCCATGTGAGAAGACAATGAGCGGCGGCGACTCGCCTGCTGGCGCCCGATAATCTTTGTTCGCCGGTGCGTAAAAAAAGGCATGGGCCGTCAATTGGCCGGTTGTCGGAAATTCAATCGGTAACGGCCGGGACAGGTAACCCGCATCCAGGGTCAAAGCGCTAGATCGTTTCAGGACCTTGAGTTGCCGTTCTTCCAATTCCAACTCGACAATGGACTTCGGTTCGGTTGGCGAAGCCGCGTAGAATAGCAACCGGCCGGCCGCGTAATGCAGTTCGCCGATCTCATTGTAGGCCGTCTCTAAATCAGTCAGCTGTCCGGTATTCAGATCCAGGAGAGCCAGCCGCCACTGCCCGGTCCGGATATAGGTGCAGGCCAGCTCTTCATCCGAGACAAACGTATACATGGCGATGCCGAACCGCCACAACGGCCGGCCGAATTCGGCCGCCATATCCAGTACATGCTCATCCTGCCCACTGTCAAGAAGCCGGTATAGATTCCACCAGCCGCTGCGATCAGAAACGAAGTACAGCCGGCCGGCCGGTGACCATTCAGGCTGAAGGATCGATTCGCTGGGGCCACCGGCCACGCATTCCGACCTGCCCAAAGAGCCGTCTTCGTTTACATCGGCCAGCCACAATTCGGTCCCGTCCCAAGGCATATTGGGATGATTCCAGGTTATCCAGGCCAACTGGCGGCCATCAGGGCTCAAGCGAGGGTAGGCGTAAAAATCGTTACCTGAGACTAGAACCTCGCCAGCCGTCAACTGGTTCAAAGGAATGGTCACTAGGGTATTGATCGCCTCGCCCTCGCCGGTGTGATCTTCCCTCACGGCCACCAGGCGTTTTCGAAAGCGATCATGAACCATATCGGCATACCGCATG
Source organism: Promineifilaceae bacterium (SeqCode) (assembly GCA_041570195.1). Taxonomy (GTDB): domain Bacteria; phylum Chloroflexota; class Anaerolineae; order Promineifilales; family Promineifilaceae; genus UBA11865. Next base: position 22,489 of record JBFFWQ010000049.1, read on the forward strand.
TTGACTTCAGGGCTGATGGTCTCGGGTTCCTCACCAGGCAATTGGCGATAGAGGCGCTGGTCGTCGTAGTTGACGAAAAATACCGTGCCGTCGGCGATGACAAACGCGCCGCCGCCATACTCGTGGACGCGCGTGCGAACGTTGAAGGGTGCCGGTGTGACATCCTTGGTCCAGCCGTCAGGCGTGCGGCGTACCAGCACATAACGCCCGCCCTCTTGCGGCCGCATTTCGGTCCAGTAGCTGTCAGCACCGTCAACGGCCACAGAATCCAAACCAACTATGGTCGACGTAATCGACTCTGGGGTAATCGGAGATTTCCACGTTCCAAAAGGGGCTTCTGTCTTCATGGTCCTATGATTTCCTGCCTGCTCGTTACTTCCGTTAGGGACGCGCTGCGACCGCCATCTTGTTCATTGTTCGGAGTATTCTTGAACAACAGAGAATTGGATGTAGGCAACCTTCGGCAGAAGGTCAATTACAAATCTATACTTTCACCATCATCCGGAATGAGCAGTCTCGCCAGCCGGATGCCATTCTTCTCAGCTAAAGATCTCAGATCAGAACGCGAGACGGTGCCGTGATCGAGCGATTCCAAGTGGACGGCAATCACGTTCGCCTGGGGGGCGCTCTTGCATACCGCGATCGTTTGTTCGGCATCCATGACAATAGGATCGCTATCTCCAAACCTGGCGCCGCTGGAATGAGTGATGATTACATCCGGTTGATATCGGACTATGGTCTTTTGGACATCGTCATACCAGATCGTATCTCCTGCCCAGTAAATTGTAGGCTCCCCTTCAGCTTGAAAGATAAAACCTGAGACAGATCCCATCCGTTCACCCACGGCGCCTGTACCGTGCTTGCCCGACGTGCGCGTAATTGTTATTCCCTGCCAAGTAAGTGACGTTTCAATAGGGTTAACATCCAGGAAATCCAGATCAGAGATTGCAGATTCATCACCGGGCTGGCAGAAAATCTTCAGATCCTTGGATAGCCATTCCTGGGCAACCGGATCAAAATGATCAACATGCAAGTGTGACAGGATTAGCAACTCGACGCCCTCAACGATCTCTGGTATCGGGCAAGGCAGGTCGACGATGGGATTGGGTGAGATTCCGGCGAAAGAGCCGATCGAATGTTTTGGCGCCAGGCACGGGTCAAATAACAACACCTGGCTATTGTATCTTAACCTCAAAGTCGCATTGCGTATAAGGCGAATAACCAATTGCTTTCCAGTCCTACCATGCATCAGCCATTAATCATTCCTGAAAAGTATCACAGCTTGTACATGGTTTGGCAAGGCGACGGCTTCCGTGACCACGATGACCGGTCATGTAACATTTCCTGGGTTGCTCATTCGCGGCAACGCTGTAAAAATGGATATCTTAGCGTATCAATACGCTCGGTGACTCATTACACGGCCATCGTCAATTTACTAACAGTTAGAAGCAAGTGCTGAAGACTGAAAACAATCTACACCCACGGTGGATAGAGGGTAAAATGAACGCCTACAGCCAACAAAAAAACATCACCCGCATCCTGGCCGACGCCAAAACAATCGCCGTGGTCGGCCTCTCATCGCGGCCGTCGCGAGCCGGTTATTACGTGCCGGCCTACCTGCAATCGGTAGGCTATCGCATTATCCCGGTCAATCCTCATATAAGTGAAGCGCTGGGCGAAGAAGCGTACCCCGACTTGGCCTCTGTCCCCGAGCCGGTCGACCTGGTGCTCATCTTCCAGCGCAGTGATAAGGTGCCGCCCTTCGTCGACGGCGCCATCGAAATCGGCGCCGAGGCCGTCTGGATGCAATTGGGCATCTTCAATCAAGAGGCGGCCGACAAGGCCAGCGCGGCCGGGCTGCTTGTCGTTCAGAATGCCTGCATGATGGTAGAACACCGCTACTGGCAACCGCCCAGCTGAGTGCCCAAGATCCCTGCATTGCCGTTCGACCGTTCTGGTCGTACAATGTACAAAATGGTTTAACGCCAATCGATTGTGCGGGAGAGAGTTCCGGCAAACGCCGGAAACGCCGAAGGGGCAAACCTGGACAGCCGCCATTAGCGCGGCCGACCACAGTGGTGAATCTCTCAGGCAAAAGGACCGGATAATCGGGCACCCCTGGAAAGTCTGGCGTCTCCACAATTCGCCCGGCACCGACGGGGCAAGCCGCCGGCAATCAGGTCGGCGGTGAAACTCTCAGGTCAAGTGACAGGGGACGACATCAAACAAGCTGAGCGGATTGGCTTGTTAGCGGTCGTCCTCTTTTTGATTTACACTGCTGAAAGCCGATGGCTGACAGCCGGAGGCCTATTGCTACGGAGGCAAGCATGAGCAATATCCCCGATGGTCTATACTATTCCAAGGAAGACGAGTGGGTTCGCGTGGAAGGCGATGAAGGCACAATTGGCATAACAGATTATGCCCAGGACGCCCTATCGGATATCGTCTACGTCGAGCTGCCGGACCAAGGCGATGTTTTTGGCGCTGGAGAAACCTTTGGCGTCGTGGAGTCGGTCAAGGCCGCCTCCGACATGTATTCGCCCGTATCTGGCGAGGTCACGGCCGTCAACGAAGATATCCTCGACGTGCCCGAAACCCTCAACTCCGATCCTTATGGTAACGGTTGGATGGTCAAGATCAAGCTAAGCGATCCGGCTGAGCTCGAGAGCTTAATGGACGCCGCGGCTTACAGCGACTATTGCGATTCGCGAGAATAGTTCCGGTCGCCGCCGACAGCTGCGAAACACCAACTACCATTTACCGCCGCCCACTTCGAAGCGCTGGCTGCCGGTCGCCGTCCGGTAAAAGGGAATTACCATGGACAAAATCAAAAACGCTGATTTGCTGCCAGCAGCAGATCGTTATGTCAACCGTCATATCGGCCCATCAGAGACAGATGTAGCCCGGATGCTGGGTGAGCTGGGTCTGGACAGTCTCGGCGATCTCGTCGACGCGGCCGTGCCCGACGTGATCCGTATGCAGGGCAAGCTGGACTTGCCAGAGCCATGCAGCGAGAGCCACGCGCTGAGCGAAATGCGCAAGCTCAGTGAAAGAAACAAAGTCTATCGATCCTACATTGGCATGGGCTACGCCAATTGCCTGATTCCAACCGTCATCCAGCGCAATGTATTTGAGAATCCAGGCTGGTACACCCAATACACACCCTACCAGGCCGAAATCGCCCAGGGGCGTCTTGAAGCGTTGCTCAATTTTCAAACGATGATCGGCGATCTGACCGGCCTGGAAATTGCCAACGCTTCCATGCTGGATGAGGGTACGGCCGCCGCCGAGGCCATGACCATGTGCCAGCGGTTCCTGCCCCGCAAGTCCACGGCAAATGCCTTCTTCGTATCGGAATTGTGCCATCCCCACGTGATCGACGTCGTCCAAACCAGGGCCGATTCTTTAGGCATCGAGGTCATCGTGGGCGACCACATGAGCTATGACTTCGAGCAAGAAACCTTTGGCGTATTAGTCCAGTACCCGGCCACTGGCGGCGCCATTCTCAATTACGAGCCTTTCTTCGAGAAGGCGCATGAGGTCGGTGCGATGACGATCGCTGCGGCCGATTTGCTGTCCCTTACCTTGCTGCGACCGCCAGGCGAGTTCGGCGCCGACGTGGTCGTCGGCAACAGCCAACGCTTTGGCGTCCCGCTGGGTTACGGCGGCCCGCACGCGGCCTTCATGGCCACGAACGAGAAATACAAGCGCCAGTTGCCCGGCCGCCTTGTGGGCGTCTCAGTTGATGCCACCGGCGCCCCGGCCTTGCGATTGGCCCTACAGACCCGCGAGCAACATATACGCCGCGAACGGGCGACCAGCAACATCTGCACGGCCCAGGTTCTACTGGCGGTCATGGCCTCCATGTACGCCGTTTATCATGGACCGGACGGGCTGCGGCAAATCGCCCGCCGGGTACGTTTGCTGACGGCCGTGTTGGAGCGTACTCTGGAAGAATTGGGCTACATGCTCAATCATGGATTGACCTTTGATACACTGACGATCGTCGATGGGCCGCGCGATCAGGATCAACTGATCGCCGCCGCCCTGGATCAGGGTATCAACCTGCGCCGCTATGACGATGGCGCGGTCGGCGTCTCTTTGGATGAATCGACAACGACCGAAGACCTGGCTGACCTACTGATCGTATTTGGCGCGGCCGAAGAGGCTATCGACCTGGAGCGGCTAGCCAATGAAGTCGATCTGGAATATCCAGAGATGTTTCGTCGTACGTCCGATTTCCTGACCCACCCGGTCTTTCACCGCTACCACTCGGAAACCGAGATGCTGCGCTACATCCACCGTTTGCAGGCCAAGGATTTATCGCTGACCCATTCCATGATCCCCCTGGGATCGTGCACTATGAAGCTCAACGCCACGACCGAGATGTATCCGGTCAGCTGGCCAGGTTTCGGCCAGCTGCACCCCTTCGCGCCACGCGACCAAACCGGCGGATATCAGGCCCTGTTCGAGCAGCTCGAGGCGTGGTTGGCTGAGATCACCGGTTTCGCGGCGACGTCGTTACAGCCAAATGCCGGCTCGCAAGGCGAATACACCGGCCTGCTGGTCATCAGGGCCTATCACCAGAGTCGCGGCCAAGGGCACCGGAACGTTTGTCTCATCCCCGGTTCGGCCCACGGCACCAATCCGGCCAGCGCAGTTTTGGCCGGTATGCAGGTAATCGTGGTCAAGACCGATTCCGAAGGCAATATCGACCTCGACGATTTGCGGGAAAAGGCGGCTAAGCACAGGGACGATCTGGCGGCCTTGATGGTCACCTATCCCTCGACCCATGGCGTTTTCGAAGCAGCCATCGTCGACATTTGCCAGATCGTGCATGACCATGGCGGCCAAGTTTACCTGGACGGGGCCAACATGAATGCCCTGGTCGGCATTGCCCGGCCGGGCGAATTTGGCGCTGATGTCATCCATCTCAACTTGCACAAAACGTTCTGCATCCCCCATGGTGGAGGAGGCCCGGGTATGGGTCCGATTTGTGTGGCCGAGCACCTGGCGCCGTTCCTTCCCGGTCATTCCATCGTACCCGGCGTGGGCGGCGTGCAGGCCGCCGGGGCTGTTTCTTCGGCGCCCTGGGGTAGCCCAAGTATCCTGCCCATCTCTTACGCCTACATCGCCATGATGGGCGCCGATGGCCTAAAGCGAGCTACTGAAGTGGCTATTCTCAACGCCAACTACATCGCCAAGCGGCTGGATCCTTATTACCCGGTGCTATATAAGGGCGCCAATGGGCTGGTCGCCCACGAGTGCATCATCGACCTGCGGCCGTTGCGCGAGACTAGCGGCGTTCAGGCTGAAGACGTGGCCAAACGGCTCATGGATTACGGCTTTCATGCGCCGACCATGTCGTTCCCTGTTCCCGGCACTTTGATGATTGAGCCCACAGAGAGCGAGTCATTGGAGGAACTGGACCGCTTCTGCAACGCCCTGATTTCGATCCGGCAGGAAATCCAGGATATCGAGGAGGGGCGCATGGATTCCCAAAGCAACCCGGTGTTGGGTGCGCCGCATACGGCGACCATGATCGCCGCCGACCAATGGGACCGGCCATACTCCAGGATGCAGGCTGCCTTTCCGGCATCCTGGGTGCGCGAGGATAAATTCTGGCCGGCCGTGGCCCGCATCGACAACGTCTACGGCGACCGCAATCTCTTCTGTGTCTGTGTGCCACTGGACGAATTCGAGGAAGCCTAAGCGGCTCAGTTGATCCAAACGAATAAGGCGCCCTCCGGTTGCTTCACTGGCCGGAGGGCGCTTTCGTTCTTTTCGGGCCAATAGCCGAGAGCTGAAAGATGATTGCTGTCAGCTGACAGCTAACTTCTCTCTTCGCGCCACGCGTACCACCGCCAGACGGCAAAGGTCGTCAGGAAGGGCAGCAGAAGGGCCAGGCAGCGAACTACCGAGCCCGATATCGTCAGCGCCGAGCCGAGCAACATGAGCACGGCGAAGACCAGCACGCCCCAGGCCAGCCCGGTCAGAAACGAGCGGCCGTCAGTTGGCAAGAAGCGCGTCAGCCGGGTGCGATCCCCGGACTTCTGTTCATGTTCCGGTCCGGGCTCACCTTTAGGCTCCTCTTGGGAACCTGTATTGGCGACCTCGTCTTGCAGGCGCAAGTAATCCAGCATTTCCTGGCCCTCAGGTGGCGTGAAGCCGCAGTGCTGGCATTGCGCCCGATCGGTCCAGGGATCGTACTCGTTGCTCTGGCCACACTGGGGGCATTCGAACACGTTCGATTTTTTCATGGCTCGTCGTCGCCACTCGCCAGCCGCTTGCCCATGCTGACTCGTTCTTCGACCTCGTAACCCAAATGGCGATAGAAAGCCACGACCGCCTCATTGGAAGCTCGGACCTGGAGGTTGAGCTTTGGGCAGCCGATGCCGGCCAGACGGCGCTCGGCCTCGTTCATCAGGGCCGTTCCGATGCCCTGTCGCCGGTAAGCTGGGCTGACGGCTACATAGTAGACCCAACCCCGGTGCCCGTCGTAGCCGGCCATGGCCGAGCCTACGATCTCGTCGCCCGACTCGGCCAGCAGAAAAAGCTCGCGCTGGACGGTCAGTTTGCGCCGAATATCATCTTCCGGCCGGTTATGGGAAGGCGCGCCGGGGAATACGTCACGCCAGAGTTGGGCCACCGCCCGTTCATCCTCGTCCTGGTAAGATCTTATCCGGATTCTGGTCATGATCACTCATTGGTGATGCTTCGGTCGTAAACAACTGCACGGGCTGAGAAGCAATCTCACGGCCTCTCTTTTGCCTCAGGCGGTCGCCCAGCTATCGGCAAACGGATCCCAGAACGGTCCTTCCAGGCCGATGGCGGCGAATATCTGCGACATCTCGCCGGCGGCCGGCCGCCGGGAGTCAACCGTCAGCCGATTGCCATACCAGGTATCGGCCAGGTACCACAACTGAGACATAGATATCTTCGGTCGCCTGGGCAAGTCATGGTGCCGGCACCAGGCTTCCACGATTTCCTCCGACCGGAAGAACAGCATTGTCTGTCAGGTATAGATGATGTCTTGCCACCACAGAGCGGCCGGTACGGCAAAATGGGCCAGGCAGTCAACCGGTAACACCCGGTCTCCCCGTACATGAATTGGCAGTGACTCGCCCGAGTAGGCACAGTTCACGATCACGTCGGCGTCTTGATGCAAGGCTGCCGCCACGCCGAGGGCGTCCCAGGCGCAATTGGCATAATAGGATTTGTCTTGCACTTGAACCAGAAAAGGCGTCTCGATACCCGAGAAGGGCGAGGCCATTCGGATACGCGTCCTATCGCCCGGTTCCAAGACCAGCAGCCGCTGGTCGGCCAGCGCCTCAAAGGCCTCCTGGACATCCGCCTGAGCCCTGCCCATCGACGCCGCCACTTCATTCACACTCGGCAGCTGCGTCGTCCCAGCGACCGTCTCGTATATGTTCATCTTCACAGACGTCGTGAAATCCAATGGTCTTTCTTTAATTTCGCGATTTTCCCGGTAACTCTATAGTCAACCGGCCGCTCTTGGCGAAGCGGTCCAGGGTCGACTACCTGTAGAGCAGCATGTTCAAGGCCCACTTGTCGCGGCACCCGACCTGACTCAACATGTGCCCCGGCCCGTTCTACTATCCACCTAACGAGGTCGCCATAGCATGTTGGGCAGACAAGCCAATCGGTGAGAGGTTCGTGCATGATCGCCCCTCAACTAATTCACCACAACAACCGTTCTTAGCGCCAAACCGGCACCTGATCATAGCGCTATGTGTGGGTCAGTAGTTAGCTACTGGACAGCAACATGTCAACCGCGGCCGAAAGCTGGGCCAGGTTGCGCACCATCATTACTTCATCGCAAATGGGCGCGTATTCGAGCATGTCACTGTCGCCCGTACCCCATTGCTGTCTATGCTCCGGATTGAACCACAGCAGGCGCTTGGCTCGCAATTGTAGCCGCTTCATCAGGTCGATGCGCGGCGAGTTGTAGTTGTTGCGGCCGTCGCCGAGAATGATAACTGTCGTCCGCCCGTTGACCGATTCGGACCATTCCTTGAACAACGTATCCAGGCTGTGCCCCAGGTCAGTCGCGTAATAGCCGGGTGGAATACCATACAAGACTTCAGCCACGGCATTAGCCGCTCGTTTGCCAGACATGGTGACGCTGATCTCTTGCATGTCTGCGTTAAAGGCGAAGCTGCGTGCTCTGGCTACCTGGTCCTGTAACTCATAAATCAGGCGCAGCATGAATTCGGCCACCGGCCGCATGGAAGTCGACACATCGCAGATCAGCACCAGGCTTGGCTTGAGTTTCTTCTTCTTGTACTTCATATCAAAGGGCACGCCGCCATAACGCTGATTGGCCCGAATGGTTCCCTTGGGATCGAATGCGCCGGCCTTACCCCGCTTGCGTCGCAGGGCCGCCCGACTGCGCAATTGAGCCACCAATCGTTGCACTTCCACTCGCAGAAGTGCGGCTTCGGCCTCGGTCAAAGATTGGAAGGACTTGTGCATCAGGTCCGAGCCGTGTAAGTCCTGGGACCGTTCTGCTCTATCCTGGGCCACTTGCAAGCCGACCCGCTGGGCCACCTGTTCGGCTAGTGCCTCGCGGTTCGCTTCAACCACGCCCAACAACTTCTCGATCGCCTCCCGGCTCATGCCCATTTCCTGCAACTGCTGTACAAGCTGCTGGATCTGTTCTTCCAGGTGCTGGAATCCCATCTGGCGCAACATGCGCCGGCTTACCCAGCGGGCCTCGCCGGGATTGCTCGCCCAGCGCGCGCCCGACCGCTTGGCCAGTTCTTCCAGCTCCTCCCGTGTTGGCCCCTGGCCGGAGGTCAGCCAGTCGATCAGTTGCTGCAGACGGCCGCTCATCGCCGACAACGCCGCCTTCAGCATCTCTTGTTCATCCTCGCTCAAATCATCGCGGGCGTCCTGTAAGGGCGGGCCGCCGCTGCCGAAATACAGAGGGAACAATTCGTCAAATACCGGATAGTCAACCGATTCCTTCACCAGCGTCGCCCGCAATGACTCGCGAAATAGCTCCCTGTTTTGCACGCCCAGCACGCCCATTGCCCGCATGGCGTCCAGCGACTCAGCCAGTGAGACACGGACGCCGGCCGCCCGCAGGCCACGTACAAACTCGACGACTCTATTGTCCATATCGGCCTCGCCGATTCTGGTCTTGCCGCCCCCCACTATCGCTCAGTAACCGCCGGGCGCGCTGTACATCCGTCTCGTATTTCAAAAGCACCGTGAGCGTATTGCGCATGGTCTCTCCGTCAATGGCCGTGGCATTAAGGGTCAGCAGCGCCCGGGCCCAGTCGAGAGTTTCGCTTATGCTGGGCACCTTGCGCAGATCCATATGTCGCAATTGCTGCACCACTTCGACAGCCTGCCGGGCCAGTTCCGGGCTAAGGCCAGGTACCTTCAGGCGCACGATATCCAATTCGGCGTCGAGGGATGGGTAGTCAACAAAAAGATAGAGGCAGCGCCGCTTCAGCGCCTCACTCAAGTCGCGGGTATTGTTACTTGTCAGCACCACCATCGGCTGATGAATAGCGCGAATCGTGCCCAGCTCTGGCACGCTGACCTGAAAGTCGCTCAGTACCTCCAATAGAAAGGCCTCAAACTCGACATCGGCCCGGTCGATTTCGTCTATCAACAGGACGACTGGTTCCTCGGCCATTAGCGCCTTCAACAATGGGCGGGGCAAGAGGAACTTGTCGGAGAAGAAGACGTCCTCTTCCATGGCCAGGCGTTCGGCCGCTTCGCTCAGGCTGCCGGCGTCGCTCAAAACGTCGCGCAAGGTATCCCGCAGAAGCTGAGTATAAAGCATCTGCTTGGCGTACTCCCATTCGTAGAGCGCTTTGCTTTCGTCCAGCCCTTCGTAGCATTGCAGCCTGACAAGAGGGCTGCCCAGCGCGGCCGCCCAGGCCTTGGCCAGTTCGGTCTTGCCGACGCCGGCCGGACCCTCGGTTAAGATTGGCTTGCAGAGGGATTGGGCAAGATAGACGACGGTGGATATCTCATCCGAGGCGATATATTGTTGGGTGCCTAGTCCGTCGCGGACATCGTCGATGTTCCTGAACATACTTTGCCTCCGTAAGGCTGTGACCCCATTATCTCTATGGTACCTGATGAGATGTAGGGCCAAGATACGCTTCGCAGTCGAAACGCGTTTCTTTGTTCTGTGCCAATGGCCCCACCTTGTTCGCCGGTCTTTAAAGAAACAATCCGGCCGCCAAAGAAACGGGCGCCGGTCACGAATTAGACCAAGTGTGTGCAAGTGCAAACGATTGTACGGCCTAACGGGCAAATCGTAAAGCCCCAACATTGTCAGCTCATTTACCCTTCAGGCGCCAAATCGTAAGCCACGAATAGCTTCCTGTTCGTTTCACGGAAGCCCAACCATTCATATAGGCCAATCGCGGCCTCGTTTTGACGCCAGACGCCAACGTTCACGGCCTGCGCGCCCTGGGTCACCGCCTGGTGCAGGCCGGCCAGCATCAACTGCCGGCCGAGGCCCTGTGCCCGATATCCCGGTAACAATCCAACTGGCTCGATCTCGGCCACATCCACTTCCGGCCAGCGCAACCATAAGAAGCCGGCCGACTGCCGGCCGTATTCCAGGAACAGCAAGTCGCCAGCGTCAGCCAGGTCGGCCGCGACTTCTCCATCGCTCTCATAAGGTTGGTACCACGACAGACCAGAAAACGCGGCCTCATAAAGGCGTCGAAAGCGGCTGACGGCCTTCGCTCGTCCGTATGTTCGCAACCGAAAGCCGTCGCCGAGTCGGACCGGCGGCAGATTTTCGAGAGCGTCCAGGGTCAGGTATCGTTCTTCATGCTCATCGTAGAATCCTAACGCCGACAAGAACCCGGCGGCCGGCGAGTCAGGCGAGTCCGCCGAGTTACGCGAGACAAGCGTACAGTAAAGCTGGCGGGCGGCGCTACCGGCCAGGTCGCTGACGACCGACTGAAAAAGTTGCCTGCCCAGGCCCTGGCGCCGCAAGCCAGGAGCGATAAATCCTTCCAACTCATAGAGGCCGACCAGGCCAGGCGTCGGCGTCACAGAGGCGAAACCGGCGACCGATGATTTGCAGCGCAAAATCCAGGCCCGACCGCCTCGTTCAAGCAGGCGGGCCACCCTTCTGGCCTGGCGATCGGCATTCATCTCTTCGGCCGGATAGACCTCTCGCCATAGCATGGCCAGGGCATGCGTTTCGAACTGGCCAGGGGTCTTGACTTCCCGTACAACCCTGGAAGAACAGCGATCGTCACTAACAACACTCATCGAATCACACTAATTTCATGGGCTATTGATCACTCTTTGTCGAGTACATTGTACTTCGATTCGGCCTCGTCTGGCAGACGACGAACAACCGCTGGGGCGATTAAAGGTCGATGAACGTGGACCCGAGAGACGACTGCACATTCTGGTATGTGAACGAATACTACACGGTCGGGAGATAGGCTTCGAGCCCGGCCGGCTGGCAAACGCGCATCGCCAGCTTTAGAGTGCCGGATTGTATGGCCAAATAGGCAACCCGGCGTAGCGGCGACATGATGTGAAACCGGCGCGTGACCTGAAGCCACGCGACGGTTTCGCTTAAGGGGGAGCAGGGTGAAAACTGGCGGCTGAGAACTGACCCCAAAAACTGCCAACCACATTGCCCCAACAGCAAAACTTGCCTAACATCCTATTCGATGTATCCGATTCTCGACCGCTACGGGCCCTTTTTTCTCCATAGCTACACGGTGATTATGGCCGTCGGCCTGGCGACCGGCATCGTCCTGACGGCCTGGCTAGAGCGGCGTGACGGCGGTAACCGGCCGGGTTGGATCGATGGCCTGATAGTTGCCTTGTTGGCCGGCCTGATCGGCGGCCGGGCCGGCTTTGTCGTCGGCAATTGGACCTACTTCTCGGAGGAACCAGGCCAGATTGGCCTGGTATGGCAAGGCGGTCTCAGCTATCATGGAGCGCTGCTGGCAGGCCTGCTTGGCCTGCTGGTTTGGACAGCATGGCGCGGCCGGCCTTTCGCCCAATACGCCGGCTTGCTGGCGCCGGCGCTGGTATTGGTTAGCGCCTTTGGCTGGCTGGCCTGCTGGTTTGAAGGTTGCGCCTTCGGCCGGGAAACGACTTTCGGCCCGTTGGCCGCCGATTTACCGGATAGCTATGGCGTCTTTGGCTTACGTTACCAGACCCAGTTGCTGGGCCTGGTTCTATGCCTGTTACTGTTTCCGGCCGCAATGGCCCTGCGTGGCCGGCTGCGACCCGGCCTACTATTCGGCCTGACAATCATCTTCTTGAGCGCCAGCCGAATCGTCGTCACGCTTTTCCGTGGCGACGAAGTACTGATGTTGGGCCCTGCGCGCTGGGATATGGTGCTCGACGGCGCCATAGCGCTCGTCGTCGTATTGATCCTGGTTTTTGCCGGCGTTTGGCGCTCTTTCGCTAACAGATAATCTGACCTGCTGGAATTACGTGAGACCCAAACATGAAAGTGAAAGTCGGTTTGGCCCAAATAAACCCCCGACTCGGCGACGTGCCCGCCAATCTCGATTTACACCTGCGCCAAATTAAGGATGCAGCCGGTCAGGGCGTCGAGTTATTGGTCTTTCCCGAACTCTCTCTCACCGGCTACCGTTTACGAGATTTAACCTATGACGTTTGCCTGCGACCTGACCAAAACGATCCGGTATTCGCCAGGCTGCTCGAAGCCAGCCACGACCTCGATCTGTTGGTCGGATTTGCCGAGGCTGACCGAGGGCAGAAGTTCCACTTTGCCAGCGCCTACCCGTCGCAAGGTGACATGGTCTACCTGCATCGCAAGGTCTATCTGCCCACCTATGGCATGTTCGACGAAGGGCGCTATTTCGCCTGGGGTAATGCGCTGCGGGCCTTCGATACCCGTTTTGACCGTGTCGGGCTCCTTATCTGCGAAGACTTCTGGCACATCAGTCCACCCTACCTGCTTTGGCTTGACGGCGCAGATATCCTCATTCTAACCTCAGCCTCGCCTGGCCGCGGGCTGGCCACCGAGGACAAGATCGGCAGCGCCCAATGGGTCGAACATATCAATCAGGCCTACGCCAGCATCTTCACTAACTTCGTTTTACACTGTAACCGCACTGGCTTTGAGGACGGCGTCAATTTCTGGGGTGGATGCACCGTCTACGATCCTGAAGGTAGACTCATCATCCAGGGGCCATATTACGAGGACGCCCTGGTTACGGCCCAACTTGATCTGAATCAACTGCGCAGGACGCGCGTCAAGCTGCCTTTGCTACGCGATGAGCATGTGGCCTTGACTATGCGAGAAATGCAGCGTATCGTCAACCGGCGCTTCACCTGATAAAGCGAGAAACTACCATGCAAGAAGAAGATTACCGACCCTCCGAAATGGCCGAACTCGATTTGAGTTCTCTATCCGAAGAGGAACTACCAAAAGGGCACAAATCTGGACTGGTGGCTGTGGCCGGCCGGCCAAACGTGGGCAAGAGTACGCTGCTGAACCAGATCCTGAAGCAAAAAATCGCCATTGTGACGCCCCGGCCGCAGACGACCCGTACCAACCAGCTGGGCATCTTGACCAGGCCCGAATATCAGATCATCTTCGTGGACACGCCAGGCTTAATGAAACCCCGCCACAAACTGGATGAGTTCATGGTCGGATCGGCCGAAGATTCCGTGCGCGACGCCGATATCGTGCTGTGGCTCGTGGACGTCGCCGGATCCCCAGGAGCGGGCGATCGGGCCATTGCTGCGACCCTTGGGCGATTACCCGAGGACGTTAAGGTCATCATGGCCATGAACAAGAGTGATCTATTGGCCCCCGAAGATGTCCTGGCCCGAACCGAAACCTATGGCGCCCTGCTGCCGGCCGCCGACTGGCTACTGATTTCGGCGCTGAATGATCTCGGCCTCGACGCACTACTGGAGATGATCATCGAGGCCCTCCCGGAAGGACCCCGTTACTATCCGGCTGACCAGACAACGGACTCGTTCGTGCGCGACCTGGCGGCCGAGTTCGTTCGCGAACAGATCTACCTGCAAATGCGCGAAGAAATCCCCTACGGCGCGGCAGTGCAGGTTACCGAATTCAAAGAGCGCGAAAATGGCGTCATCTACATCCGGGCCGATATCTACGTCGAACGAGACGCCCACAAAAAGATGATCATCGGCGCTAAAGGGGCGCAATTACGCAAGATCGGGGCTGCCGCCCGTACCGAAATCGAGCAGCTCGTCGGCGAGCGGGTCTTTCTTGAGCTATGGGTACGGGTTGAGCGGAATTGGCGCAAAAACGAACAGACGCTGAAGCGACTCGGATATCAATAATCCCTTTATTGCATTTAGAACATAAGTTCTATATAATCGTCATATGATGGACGATGAATATGGATATCACGATAACTTCGTGCTTGCCAGGTCCGAGCGGCGGCGTTTTCTCACCGCCGCGCTGGCTACTGTGACGGTCGCCGCGGTCACCGGCGGGGCGGCGGCCGTTCTTCTTGACGATGACCCTCAGACCGGAACGTCGGCTGCCAGCACCATACTGCCCTCGCCGTCTCCGTCAGCGCCTGAGGCAACGTCAGACACAAGCTACTTGCAGGCCCGTTTAGCTGCGCTTGAAGCGGAGAACAGCGCTTTGCAGTCCAATTTGGCCGCTGCTCAGCGGCAGCTTGCGTCCTACACTGCGCTGGGCGCCGATGAGAGCACCGTTGCCGAGCAGGATTGGAAGTATCAGTTCGAGGAAGCCAGCGCTCAAGCCGCCGATCTGTCCGGCCGCCTAGGCATCTTGGAAGGTCTGCTGGCCATGTATGAAGAACTGGACGCGGTCGATGTAGCCGCCGCCGCTACCGCTGGAGTAGCTACTCTGGGCGGCGTCCTCGGCGGCCTCATCGCCGAACTTCCTACGCTGGCCGAGGGCCTGCAAGCCGGCCGGCAGGCGCTGGAGGAATTTGAGGAAGAGCTACCGCTGGTCGAACAGGGGCGCTATTGGCTGGAGGGCCAGTTGGCCAGCGTTCAACGGGCCCTTGATACGGCTGAATCGGCCTTAGATGGCGCGCTTCAAGTCGGTGGCACCTTCTTGCAGCTACTCGATCACTGGTTCGAAGATATCCTGAAGTGGCTGCCCTTTGGCATTGGCGAAAAGGCGTTGACGATTATGGCGGCCGTCTCCAATCTGTTGGCCGAGGTGCCGGATACCCTGGCAGGGCTACAGGCCAACGTAGCCGGACCTCTAGATCTTTGGTTGAAGCGGGACGGCGACGACATTCGGCTGCGGCAACGATTGATCAAGCCCGTTCGCCAGCAAGCCTTTGACCGGGCAGACGCGGCCATCGAAGGCATTGATTCCCTCAATGATACCTATGAAGTCGAGCTTCGCGAGCCGATTACAGCTCTACTTGAACGCCAACGCGTGATTCGAGAGCAGATTGGCCACTATCGGAACACCAACGCCGTATAAGGACGCCATCTCCTGGCTCAGCTCGATGGCGGGCTGGCGGCCAACAACATGTCCATATCCCCAGCCACATCTCCGAGGGAATTGTAGACGAAGTCGACGAAGTCGAAAGCTTCGACGGTTTCGTGCGGGCCAGGTATGGCGATAGTGACCATCCCGGCCGACCTGGCAGCCTGGGCTCCTGGCACTGAATCTTCCAAGGCCAGGCAAAACTCCGGCGCAATGGCCATTCGTTCGGCCGCCAGCAGATAGATATCTGGTGCCGGCTTGCCACGTTGCACGTCTTGGCCGGTCGTCAATGATTGGCAAGTCGACCACAGTCCCAGCTGCTGTAGCACCTGCGTGACAAATGCCCGCCGGTTAGAAGTGGCCACTCCCCAGGGGACCTGACGCAATTGGAGTTCGGCCATCAGTTCGTCCAGACCTGGCATTGGCGGCACGCCCTCCATGCTCAATTGGGCCAGATAGGCTTCTTTCTTCCGGGCCAGCTCGGTCGGGTCAGCGGGTATATCTAGCCTGGCCTGCAGCAAGACCGAAGTCTCCTCAAGGCGCAGGCCGACGATGCGGCTGTGGGTCTCGTCGTCAAGAATCCGGCCGTATTGCTGGACGACCTTCTCCCACGCCTGGCGGGCCACGGGCTCGGAATCGACCAGAAGCCCATCCATGTCAAAAACGAGGCATTGAATTCGCTGCATACGCGACAGCTTGATTATTCTGGCAATCCTTCTTTGCGATACCGGCCGTGGACAACGAATTCCGGCATGCGAAACCAGGTTAATTGCATGGCCTCGCTCTGCTTTTTGCTCAACGTTAGCCGTCCGGTCTCTCCCTGGCGTTCAACTATGAAATCGGTCGGCACGTAGAAAGTCTCACCATATTCGAAATTCTCGACTTCCAGGTAAGACGCGTACAACTGTAAAGACGGGTTGACTTCGTCTGTCCGGTGAAAAAGCTGCAAAGCTGCGCCTAGCTTCTTTTCATCGGAGGTCCACACTTCATCCTGCTTTTTGATATCTATTTCCATTCTCCAACTCCGTTAAAGCGCTTCAGCTCGCGTGAACGGCGCCCGGCTCAGGTCCAGCTTCTCGGCCGTGCTGCGCACCGCCCGCGTCGTCCCGCGGCAACTGTTTACTCGTTGCCGCCGTTGACTCCGGCGTGTCCGTCGGCGGCATGGGTGTATTTGTTGGCAGATCCGGCGTGTTGGTCGGTGGATCCGGCGTGTTGGTCGGTGGATCCGGCGTGTTGGTCGGTGGATCCGGTGTGTTGGTCGGTGGATCCGGTGTGTTCGTCGGTGGATCCGGTGTGTTCGTCGGTGGATCCGGTGTATTCGTTGGCCCCAGTGTGTTGGTCGCAGTCGGTAGTGCTGGCGTATTGGTTGGCGTCCTAGTCGCAGTCGGCGGCACGTTGGTCGCTTGTGACGTTGACGTGGCTGGCGACGTGGTATTCGACCGGCGCGGCGTCGACGTCGGGCTTGATCCACCACCTGCAGGGGCGCTCGTGGGAGTCGGCGTAGCCGTATCGGTCACCAACGGACCGATGCTCCGCGGCGTTGCGGTCAGCGTCGATCTAAGAGTCGGGATAAGGTCTGGCTCTTCAAGACCCGACCCGTCCAGGCCCGGCGTACCCAAAGCGCCGGCCGTGGCCAGGATGGCCGCCGTCGCTGGCGCGCCGGCTGGCAATGTAACACCAGGCGGAACCGTCATTTGAGGCTCAGGGACGATCGGCGTGGCATCGCCGCCCAATGAGCTACTGACGACAATAACCAGGCCGGCGACTAGTGCCAGCAACAATAGGATGACGACTCCGCCGATGATCAGCCATGCGGCGCCCCGCCCGCCTTTCTGTTCGACAGGTGTGGCGGCCGCGGCCGGAACTGCTACCGGTTGCGCCGTCGTTCCCGCTGCTGCCGCTACTGCACCGCCAACCGGCGCCACGACCATCGGCGGCACCTCACCGGGAACTTGCATGATAATCAGCGTGATATTGTCTCGTCCGCCAGCGCGATTGGCCTTGTCTATTAATTCCTGAGCTGCACTTGGCAGATCGGAGAAATGATTCTGCAACGATTCGTGAAGTGCTCCATCGCTGATCATGTCAGTCAGACCATCGCTGCAAATGAGTATCGTGTCGCTGCTCTTGAGCGCCAGGCCCTGATTACCCACGGCTTCCTGCCCTGATTGGCCAGGCTCGATGGCCAGGCGATGATCCACCTGCACGTTCGGCTGACCGCCCAGGTGGCGCCGAATCACGTTGCGATTGGGGTGGGTTTTGGCCTGCTCTGGCGTGAGCAGGCCAGCCTCAATCGCCTCTTGGGCCCAGGTGTGGTCGATTGATATCTGGCGCAAACGCCCATCCCGCAACAAATAGATGCGGCTATCGCCCACATGGGCGGTATAGAGGCGATTGTTGACAAAAGCAGCAACGGCGACGGTGGTACTCATGCCTCGGCGTTCCGGTTTCTCCAGGCTGGCTTTGTGCACGGTCTCATTGGCCGTCTGAATGGCCTGTCCCAAATGGGCGCTGACGTTGTTTTCGACCTGCGCCTGCTGATCAAAGTAATTCTGGATCGCGCCAACCGTCAGGCGACTAGCTACCTCGCCGGCCGATTGTCCACCCACGCCGTCGGCGACTACGCCCAGGTAGAAATTGCGTTGGTCGTCCAGCTTCCAAGCGAACATGCCGAAGTAATCTTCGTTGTGTTTGCCGCTCATGCCCTCGTGAGAGGCGTATCCTACTTTAAGTTCAGGTCCTATCTGAGCACGTTCCATCG
>JBFFWQ010000050.1:0-39197 GCA_041570195.1 Promineifilaceae bacterium (SeqCode)
CACGTCGACGGCCCCTGGTTTTGGGGCAAGTATACGGCTCATCCCTATATTGGTTGCCGTAGCGGCTGCGAATTCTGCTATCTGCGGGGCAGCCGCTACCTGGGAAAGAGAGACCCTGAGCACTTTGATTCTCTGATCCAGGTCAAAGTCAACGCCGTCGAGCTGTTTCGCAAGGAGATCGCACGGCTCGACCGCGACGTGATTTCCTGCGGCGACTGGCAGCAGCCGGCCGAAGATCGCTTTCGCTTGTCACGGGGGATGCTGGAAGTGGTTCGTGACTTCGGCTTCCCGCTATTCATCGTCGAACGCTCGCCGTTGCTCACCCGCGACCTTGACTTGTTGAGCCAGATCAATCGCCAGTCGTGGGTCGGCGTTGTCTACAGCATCAGCAACCTGGATCCGGATTTGAAACGGGCGTTTGAGCCGCACAGCCCGGGTGTCCAGCGTCGCCTGGGAGCTATGGCTCGCTTAGCTTCGGCCGGCATTACCGTCGGCGCTTCACTGATGCCAATAATTCCCTATGCCGGAGACGACGAGAGCCAACTGGAGGATCTGATCCTGGCCGTGAAGGATCACGGGGCGACGTTTGTCATGGGCGGCGGCTTGACCATGGATGGCGTCCAGGCGGAGCGCACGCTCGGGGTGGCCGAAAGATACGATCCTGCGCTCGCAGAGCGTTGGCGACGGCTTTACAAGTGGCCGGTTGGCGGCCGGCCCAGCTACGGACCTCCACCAGAGTATAATGCCCGCCTCGGCCTCCTGATTCGTGACTTATGCTCTGGGCACAGTATTTTGGACCGCATGCCGCGTTACATAGAGCCAGGTCCCATGGCAGTCAACAAACGCATCGCCGAACGGCTCTTTCTGAAGACCTACGATCTTGAGTTGGAACAAGCGCAGAGTTACCGGATATGGGCTTATCGCAAGGCAGCCTGGGGCGTTGACGAATGGCCTGACAGTATTGACCAACTTTTCCGCGGACGTGGTCAGGCAGGTCTACAGGAGATTCCTGGCGTCGGCCGGGGAATGGCCGACACGATCGCCGGCTGGCTGGAAGAGGAGGCGCCAGACAATGACTTACGATGAAGCCATCGTCGACACATTTCCAACATTTTTGCATGCCGTCGAAGATCAGATGCCCGACACCGTTGACAGTTGGTTGGAACTCTGGACAGAGCGATACATGACCCACTGGCCAGAGCTGTTTGAAATGCAGGTAGCTGACTATGCCGAGCAGGGTGACGATTGGCGGCAGATTGCGCGAGATATGGTATTCCCAGGCATGAGCGAAAAGCTTCCGGCCATTCAAGATGTCTATAGGCGTCTGAAGCGGATCATCCCGACGATCGAAGAAAGGGTACGCCGGACGCTAGATTTCAGGGGACAGGTCCTCTACGTCCTCTATGTGGGCATTGGCAATGGTGCGGGCTGGGTGACGACTTATGACGGCCGCCCGGCGGTCCTCTTTGGCCTGGAGGCCATCATCGATTCTGGATTTGACTCACAGAAGATACTTGAAGGGCTCGTGGCCCACGAACTCGGCCACGTCGTGCACTTCTCCTGGCGCGAAGGAGGCGGCCAGAAACTAGGTTCGGGCCCATGGTGGCAGCTTTACGAGGAAGGATTCGCCCAGTACTGCGAGCAGCAGATCATGGGCGATGAAAGCTGGCATATGCGAGCTTTCAATCGAGGTGAAGATTGGTTGGCCTGGTGCACGGAAAACAAAGCTTGGCTGGCATCTGAGTACCTGCGCGCCGTGGAAGAGGCTGAGTCGGTCCGGCTGTTCTTTGGCTCCTGGTACCATCTACGTGGCCACAAACAGACGGGCTATTTTCTCGGTCACGAGACCATCGATAATCTAGCGCATTCCATGGCCTTGACCGATATCGCGCTTCTCGATGAAGGGGAGGCACTGGCCCAAGTCATGCGCCGAGTCTTGAATGAGTTTGCAGCCGGCACATCCTAAGGTCGGGCATTCTTTACCGGCTCAAATCGGCGCCGGCGAATGGTACGGCTCCTGGGAGCAGCAAGCCTGGGCATAGTCTTGGAGTGAAACATGACATTCCTCGCTTCGGAATAGGCTGTTGTTCACTAGCCTTGACCTGGCTATTTTATGGTACTATATTCCCATGTTGGCTGTTTGTGGTCGCAGTAATCTCGTCGACGACCGTGCTAGTTAGATCGCCGAGGGGCAGCGATACTCTGGGGAAGTGAAATGAGCAAGAATGAGCAAGACGAAAAGGACATGGGCAAGAGAGATCAGCAGGACGAAAAGGAGCTGAGCAAACAGGAGGAAAAATCTGTTGAGGAGAAATGGGAACGGGATCCGCTGGCAGCGCTGGTCTGGGCGCTGATCTTGATCTGGGCCGGTGTGGTATTGCTGGCTGGTAACCTGGGCGCCTTCGACCTGATGAGCGAATTCGCCGAGCGACTGCCATTCGGGGGAGGAGCTGATCTTCCTATAGAGGTCGATTTCTTTCCGATGGAGGCGTGGAGTGTCTTCTGGTTAGGCGCCGCAGCCATCCTCCTGCTAGAAGTAGCCATCCGTGTGTTGGTCCCCGCTTATCGCAGGTCGGTGGTGGGAACGCTCATCCTGGCTGGTGTGTTTATCGGATTAGGACTTGGCACCTGGAACTGTGTCTGGCCTCTGATCCTGATCGGCATCGGCTTGTCCATCATCTTGCGTGGCTTTCAGCGAAACGGTAAGAAGGGAGAATAGCCAACTGTCGTTAGTGTCCTACACTGGCCGGTCGTCAGCGACCGGCTCACAGTTGGTTGAGGTTCATCGTCGTAAGCTCCCGCCAGATATAGCGCCAGGTCGTCCATCGGCTTTCGCGGCCGATGCAGCGAAAGTACGGGTGCCGGAAGGCCAGTATCACGTCGCCGATTCGATAGCGAGGCAAGATCGGCGTAGAGACGATCAGTCGGCCTATCTCGCGTGGCCGCATTTCGTGCAACATCTTGAGTCCTGATCTCGTCTCGACTTCAAAGAAGAAGAGATCATAGTTGGGTACCCAGCCCCGGTTAACGTCTCGCTGCTGACCAAACATCCCTTCGGTAGCCCCGTAAATCTCGCGAATCACGACGGGCCCGTACAAGGCTCTCAAGCTAGGTCTGTATCGCGTATTGATGCCGGGCGCACTTCCAAGGGTCATGATTTGCGGTTGCCATAATTGCTTTGGGTAGCATCTGTGCTCTTTCCGCAGGTGGCGGGCAAACTGAAGAGCCGTCTGGCAGACGCCGCCGACCAGGGTGACGTTCCTATCGCGGCACTTGACCAGCGCCAGCTCGAAGCGTCGGGCCCAGGCACTGAGCGTTTTACTGCCCCCGAGGGCGTCGATTTCCTCCTGGGTAGGTGCTGATTCGATCGGCGTGAAGGTCGAGACATGCTTGGCATAAATGCCCGAGCTATAGCCGTACTCGATCTGGCGGCCGCCAGCCTCAATCTGGCCGACAACCGAAGGGAAATTGAGATTCAGGTTCAGTCCATCAAAAAGATCGTAGCGGTTGTTGATGTATACATAGTGCATCATCGCCCGGCCGGCGCTTACTCGCTGCCGCAAGTCTGTCGGCGTCATGGGAATGAATTTCGACTCCCCTTTACTGGTTCCGCGAGTGATCGCCCAGCCGACTGGTTCCTCGGCCAGCAACAGGTCAAACTGACCGGCCATTACCTGATCGATGAGCGGTTTGAATGCTTTGTAATCAGCCACCGGAAAAGCGCGCCGATAATCCTCGATGGTCTCGACGTTTGCCGCACCGTGGCGGCGGCCGTACGTCGTGCGAGCATAATCAGTTAACAGGCGATGCAAGACGTCTTTTTGCGCTGCGGCCGGATTCTCGACCGCTTCATGCCACGGCCGCAATAGGGCCTCGAGCATCCTAGAAGTGGCCTTCTGTTCTAGCTTCATCGGAAATCAACCTGAGCTTGCGGTCATGCAGCAGCGTTCACATCGGCCATCGCCCGGCCGCTCGTTAGTGGGTCGCCAACGGACCCTTTTCGTCGATGATAGTTAAATTGCCTAAACCGTCAATGGCGCGTAGAGTAAGCTCATGAGCGACGATGCCAAGATTACCTATGTGGGGCATGCCACTCTGCTTATCGAAATGGACGGCGTTCGGTTGCTTACCGATCCGTTGCTCCGCCAGTACATTGGTCATCTGCGACGCCGCTTTCCTCTGCCCAATGATGGGCTGGGAAGCGTCGATGCAGTACTAATTTCTCATCTACACGGAGACCACCTCGATTTACCATCTCTAAAGCGGGTTGGACGCGACGTGCGAATGATTATCCCCAAGGGTGCGGGACCTTATCTGAAGGTGCGCCGCTTCCGTCGCGTAGAAGAAATTGAGACAGGTGAATCGATTGTGGTCGGTGGACTCAGAATTGAGGCGACTCGGGCCGATCATGATGGGCGGCAGTTGCCCTGGGTACCCTGGGTCGAACCGCTGGGTTATTTGATCGACGGAAGTCACGAGATCTATTTTGCGGGCGACACAGACCTATTTCCTGAAATGGCAGATATTGGCCAGAAACTAGATTTAGCATTAGTGCCGGTTTGGGGATGGGGACCCAATCTAGGCAAGGGGCATCTGGACCCCTTTCGAGCCGCGCGAGCGCTTGAGCACCTGCGGCCGAAAGCGGCTATTCCGATCCACTGGGGCACTTATAGCCCGGTTGGCTTGGATTTGTTGCGACCGAAGTTTCTTACCCGGCCACCGCTTGACTTCGCCGAACATGCGGCCCAGTTGTCGCCGCCTGTGGCAGTGCACGTCCTGCAGCCAGGACAATCGATCTCCCTCAGGGAGATGGTGCCCGGTGTTTGACGCCCGGTGACTGACACTCGGCATCCACCGGTAGGAATATGGTAATAAATCAGATGTAACAAATGCGTGAACTTGGTTTGCCGGACAAGTATCGATGGTCGATAATTACTCTGGTTGCCGAGCGCCACTGATCAATGACTGATTATAGCCAATTAGCGGACGAAAGATTGATTTCAGCCTGCGAATCGGGCGATTCGCTGGCTTGGGATGCTTTGGTTGAACGCTATCAGCGACTGGTTTACACGATACCAGCTCGCTACGGTCTGACCCCGGCCGAAATCGACGATGTTTTCCAGTCAGTCTGGCTCTCCCTTCTACGTAATCTGAAGAATCTGCGCGATCCAAGTAGAGTATCTGCCTGGCTGGTCACGACGGCGCGTCGCGAGTGCTGGGAGCGGAGGCGCGGTTCCGACTACGAACGCACTGTGAGCACCGACCTGGATACAGTTTTGTCGGAGAAAGAAGGTGACGAACTGTCGCCAGAAGACATCGTGGCCCAGTACCGCGAGCACCAGGTGCTGAAAGATGCGATGGGTCAGTTGGGAGACCGTTGCCAGGAGTTATTATGGTTGCTGTACTTTGACGCCGCAATTCCCTCTTATTCAGATGTTGCCGAGAAACTCGACATGCCCATTGGATCGATCGGCCCTATGAGGGCTCGATGTTTGAAGAAGCTGCGAGGGTTACTAATGGGGGATATGTAGTTTTGACTAAAGTGTATCAGAGCCGATTGGATTCTCTCTGTAAGTACGAGGATGTACCGGTCACCGAATAGTGACGTAATGGACGATTATCGCGAACCAAGTAATCACCTGACGACAGAGCAGTTACTCGATTATATCGAGGGACGGCTTACGTCTGATGAGATGAGGCAGGCCGAGACGCACCTGGCCAGCGATTGTTCGTCCTGCCAGGATGAACTGGCATCACTGACCCGGATGCTGAATCTCATGACGCAGAACATCTGGGTTGATGCGCCGGCCGAACAGCAAGCATCCGCTCGACAGATCTATCGCGATCACTTTTCAGTCGAACAAGATCGCTATTCGACCGAACGCGAGGCCTTCTCCATCGGCCAATGGTTTCAGAACCTTTTCGGTCCTAATCGACCCCTCGCCTACGCGGCGATTGGCATTCTGCTTGTAGTCCTGATAGCCGGGCTATTGCTTCAGCCATGGTCAAGCGCGTCTGATGGCGCTTCGGCCGATGTCGTCGCCTATCAGGGCACCGTCGAAGTCCAATCTTCTGGCGGCGATGAATGGCAAAGTGTCGAAAGTGCTGAGGAAGTGGCCGCTGGCGACGACGTTCGCACCGGCGATGAATCGTCGATCGTGCTCAGCTTCCCTGACGAGAGCAAATTGCTCATGTCGCCCTACACTGAAGTCAAGATCGTTAGAATGAGCCATGACGAAGAAAGTGGTGACCAAGTTATTGTATTGAAGCAACAGATAGGCCGGACGCAGAATTTCGTCCAGCCGATGCCAACGGTGGAATCTCGCTATGAGATTCAGACGCCCGCGGCGACAGTGACTGTTTGGGGCACCTCTTTTACTGTTGAGGTAGAAGTCGACGGAACAACGAGCGTTGCTGTTACCGAAGGACGCGTACAGGTCTTGGCCCAGGGAGTGGCAGTTGTCTTGGACGCTGGCGAAGGGACTACGGTCGAATCTGGCAGCGCTCCTTCGCTGGTTGAGCCCGTTCCGACCAATGATCCAGTCCCAAGTGAAGCGGCACCCGAGGTATCTACGGCTACTGCCCGACCCGCTCCAACGGATAGCCCCACCGAAGCTCCAAGCGAGTCGAACGGGCTGACTGAGCCGACGTCGACGCGGCGGCCGACGTCGACGGCTGGAAGCTCGCCGACGCCAACGTTAACGCCAACGCCGCCGCAGTCTGCGACGCAGCCACCGACAGCGACGCAGCCACCGACAGCGACGCAGCCACCGGCAGCGACGCAGCCACCGACAGCGACGCCAACGCCCGTTGCTGCCACAAATACGCCGAAACCAGAGCCGACGTCGACTCCTACCCCTGCGCCTCCTACCAACACGCCGCAGCCCACGCCAACCGATACGCCTGAAGGGCCGCCGCCTACAGAGACTCCTCCGCCGCCGCCAACGGAGACCCCTCCGCTGCCGCCTACGCCTACGCCTACCGAGACGCCTAGAACTCCGCCAGGCCAAACAAAAACGCCTCAGCCTCCGGGTCAGACACGGACATCGGCGGCCACCTATAACCGCAACGACCAGTAGCAGCCGTCTAGCCCGCTATCCACATCACAACACAGCCAAGATTCGCTCGCCCTCGCTGGTGCAATGGTGGGTCCCTTGTCGTCTCGTCCAACAGGGTCAGGCGCTGTACAATCTGCGCTCGTATCAACGTAGCGCAGGGAGTTTTCGGCGATGTTCCAGGATAAAGACCTTATACAAATGGGCCGGACTGGGCTGAGAGTCACACCCATGGGCCTGGGATTGGCTGCTCTCGGTCGCCCCGGCTATATAAACCTTGGTCACGCTGCTGATCTTGATCGTGATTATCGAATGACGGCCATGGAGGAGCACAGCCATGAGATGCTGGATGTGGCTTGGGAATTTGGCGTACGTTACTTCGATGCGGCGCGATCCTACGGCCGGGCTGAGGTGTTCTTGGGCTCGTGGCTCGAGACACGGGGAATAGCGCCTGGTGCAGCGACCGTCGGTTCTAAGTGGGGCTACACTTATACCGCTGATTGGCAAGTGGAGGCGCAGAAACACGAGATCAAGGACCATTCCTTGCCCGTTTTGCAGCGTCAGATGATGGAGAGCCGGGCCATCCTGGGCGAACATCTCGATTTGTACCAAATCCATTCGGCAACGCTGGACAGTGGCGTATTGGAGAATGTGGCCGTACTCGGCGAGCTAGCCCGGTTGCGAGACGACGGACTCATAATAGGGCTCTCCTTGAGTGGTCCACGGCAGCCGGAGACCTTGCGCAAGGCAATAAACATTCGAGTAGACGGCCGGGCCTTGTTTGGCGCGGTGCAGGCCACCTGGAACCTGCTCGAACCGTCGGTCGGGGGCGCGCTCCAGGAGGCGCACGAAGCCGGGATGGGCGTGATCGTCAAAGAAGCGCTGGCCAACGGCCGGCTCGCGGCTCGAAATGAAGCGCCCGCTTTCCGGGCGAAACGCCAGCTATTGGAAGAGGTAGCCGGTGAGTTGGGTGCAAGCATCGATGCGCTGGCTCTGGCAGCCGTATTGGCCCAACCGTGGGCGAGCGTGGTCTTGAGCGGTGCGGCCAACACCGACCATTTACGATCCAATCTGGCTGCCTTCTCGCTGGACTGGGATGAAGAAATCGGCGAACGTCTGCGGCCGCTCGTCGAACCGCCATACGCCTATTGGGCAACCCGCAGCAAATTAGCCTGGAACTAACAAGAAGTTTGGGGCAAGGTTTAATAAATGTCGGGCCGGCGGTCGTCAAATACCGGGATCTTTAACCTGACACGATCAGCCTCAACCAGGTTAATCTCGGCTGTGATCAGCGCCTGGTCCTCCCCGCCTTCAATTATCGTTTTCCCCCAAGGATCTATAATGGCCGAATGGCCGAAGAAGTCATAGTTAGCCGTAACGCCTACTCGATTGCAGGCGACGAAGAATAGCTGATTTTCGATGGCCCGGGCTCGTAGCAAGGTGCGCCAGTGGTCCAGGCGCGGTTGAGGCCATTCTGAAGGTAAAAAGATGATCCTGGCGCCAGCCACAGCATAATGGCGGAAAAGCTCTGGAAAGCGTAGATCGTAGCAGATAGCCAGACCGGTCAGGCCCCAAGGTGTATCGACCAGCGCTGGCCGATCGCCCGGGGTCAAGTAACGCTCTTCGCTCATAAGCCGGAACAGATGTAGCTTGGTGTAGCTGGCCAATGTCTCGCCGCCTGGCCCAAACAAAACGGCCGTGTTGCCGTAACTGCCTGCTGTGATCAGCGACAGGCATGAACCCACAATGTGGATCTGGAACTCAGCCGCCATGGCCGCTGTCTCGGCGAAGATTCCTTCTTCTTTAGGCGCCGCATGATTGGCGACATTCTCGAGATCGTAGGCCGTAGACCATAGCTCTGGCAATACGATGACATCTGAGCCACGCCGCGCCGCTTCGGCGATCATGGTCCTGGCTGTGATCAGATTATGCTCAACCTGGCCGAGGGCGATATCCATTTGGGCTAATGAGACGACGATTCTCATGACTGATTCTGTCCGGCCGCTTCGACAGAGGCGACTCTCGTCGCCAGGGCGCGGATGCGCTGCGACATGGTGCGCACAATGCGATAGGCCAGCGAAGGATCTTCGTGGATACGTTTCAGGAAGTTCTTCTCGTCAATCGTGAGTACTCGGACCTCGCCTAATGCACGCACGGTAGCCATGCGCAGCTCACGCTCGAAGATCGCCATTTCGCCGAAAAACTCTCCCTCGCCCCGAATGGCGATGAGAATCTCTTGACCCTCTTCTTCCACGACAACCTCCACCAGGCCTTCCTGGATGACGTACATGCACTCGCCAATCTCACCCTGCCGAACGATGTTTTCCCGATCTTTATATATCTTGCCTAGGGCCCCTGAATCAGTCATCTTTCTCTTCCTGGTACGATACAGAACCTATATGAACTTCGGCCAGATCTTTCGGATGTCATGAAACCGGGTGGATTCGAGCGTTGTTGTTTAGCTGCCGTTGCGCCCGATGGCGCCGCTCAACCAGGCCGCGGTCGCCTCCCACAGGATTCTTAGGAGGAAGACCGGATGCAGAGCGCGCATGAATACTTCCCGGTACGGTGCGCTGCCTGTGAAAGTGTCCCAGAGGATGGTGCTCATACGTCTAGACTCTGGAGCTTTGCGTTGCTCTGCGGCAACCATCTTCAGCACTGCCCGGCGGGCAAAACGCCAGCGCTGAATCTGACGCACAATCACGAAGATGAATTTGCCGATGCTATTATCTGCTGCGATCGCCTGACAGGCGGGCTGGTAGTGCCGCCGAAAGTCGCTCGCAGCCACGCCCTGGTAAAGTGCGGTGGTGGCTGCAGATTTAGCCGCCCGGTAAGCGGCGCCGATTCCATCCTTGTACAGACGTGTCGTACCACAGTCGCCCAGGAAAACGAGCCTATCCGCAAATGGATTCTTTGCCCCTTCGACATTAATCCGCGGCGAGCAAAAACAGGCCGGTTGTTCCCAATCCCACTCGGGCGGGAAGCATTCCCTGACTTCAGGCGCTTGCAGAAAGGAGCTTAACAGGTCATTATCGATCTCCTGGCCCAACAAGCATACGGTCGCATAGTTTCCCTTGGGAATGATAGCCGCGAACTCGAGCCGCGGAATGTCCAACAAGAAGACGTGCATGGCGCTGCCCAGGTATCGTTCGACCTGTCCTTGGCCTAAATTGTACTCGCGAATGGCCGTCTTCGTCGTTTGGGGCGGCCGGTAGTCGAATTCGAAGTCTTTGAAGATGCGTCCAGCGGCTGAGTTGACGCCGACGGCGACCCCCACAAGATCATAAGGCGGCAGCTCTTGGCCTCTGGTAGAAAGGTGTAGCCGTCCATCCTCGAGACGGCGCACCTCGCGCACACGGGTCGACCGGATGCGAGCGCCCTTGCCGGCGGCCATAGACAGCAAATAGTCGTCGAAGCTCGACCATCGGGAGTCCTTGACATCGCGTGGACCGGCGCCGCGGTACACCCCTGCGATCCGTTTCTCGTTCAAAGGCGTCTTAATGCGCGTAGTGCCTGCATCCGTGTGCATTGTGTAAGCGTCAATGCCTCTCTGCACAACAGTGGGTGGTAGATTAATGCCTTCGGTGGCCAGGTACTGGACCAACGTCTCGGAAATAATCCCGCCACACATGTTGCACCCTCGGGGCGCCGGGGAAGAGAAGTCGCGTGGCTCGAATATGTCGAGCTCAAGATTCAGGCCCATGTTCTGGGCCATGTCCAGCAAAAAGAAGCTGAAGAACGAGCCGGCCGGTCCACCGCCGATCACGCCAACCCGGGCGCCATCTTGCAGCTGGAGCGCGGCACGTGAAGGGGCAGCTGGTGATTCAAGAAACTCATCAGCGGTAAAAAGTGTAGCGGCTCTAGTGTTATCTCGTTTTACAGGTGGCATCTCACACTCCAGAAGTGGGTGAGCCCAAGTTCAAGGCGGCGCCAGCTTTACCTGGCACAATCCCGTCCCATTGCAGCCGCAATATCAGCGCGTTACGCGGTCAATCCCTATTCTACAACGCCATTGAAATATAACTATGACCTAGAAGTAACATGTCTTCGCAAGTAGTATCAACAATCACCCCAAAAATATGACATCTGTCACTTTGATTGTACATTTTTTCACAATACAATTCAGTCAGGTGACTTTTCGCCTATTTTTTTCTGCTTCACTATTAAAGTGCGAGTAGGAAGGGGTCTATGCAGACAATTTGCGGCCTCCACCATTTTACCCAACGGGAATTGGCGGAGGCCGTTTGCTATGTGGTTGATCACATTCTATAGGAGGTGTACTTTGACCACGGTAACCGACAGAACTGTTGAAGCGTTCCCGGACGTGATCGCACCATCGGACACATCATTTCTGATGGACGTGATGCAGGTCACGCCGGGAGATTCACGCCTGGAGATGTGCATCCAGTGCGGCACATGTGGTGGTTCGTGTCCATCAGGAATGGACATGGATTATTCACCTCGGCAGATCTTTGCCATGATCCGTGCCGGCATGAGGAAGGAGGTGCTTGCCAGTAATACGCCCTGGTATTGCGTTTCTTGCTACTACTGCACGGTTCGTTGCCCCCAAGAGATTCACATCACCGATATTATGTACTCGTTGAAACGAATGGCCATTGCGGCTGGCCAATATGAAGAAGATATGGCGGCGGATTGGAGCCAATCGTTTGTCGGTCACGTCGATAACTACGGTCGTAGCTTCGAGTTGGGTCTGGCTACCCGGCATTATCTGCGCAACCAGCCGCTAGGCTTGATGGGCAAAGCCGGATTTGGCCTGGGCATGTATCGTCAGGGTAGGTTAGACCTGACACCCCAGAAGATAGACCAAATAGACCAGTTGAAGGCTATACTGGCAAAGGCCAATAAACTGGACAAGGTGGAGGCGTAATATGAGCAAATACCTGTTCTACCCCGGCTGCTCAATGGAACGCAGCGCCCGACCCTATCTCGATTCCACCATAGCCATTCGCGATGAACTAAATATCGAGTTTGAGGAAGTGCAAGATTGGAATTGCTGTGGGGCAACCGAGTATTGGTCTGTTGCCAATATTGCCGCCTACGCTCTCGTCGGCCGCAATCTGGCGTTGGCTGGCCAGCAAGTCGATGGGGCCAACACGTTGGTGGCTGGTTGCAGCGCCTGCTACCTGAATCTGTCCAAGACCGACCGCTATATGCGCGATGACGAGCGGCTTAACGTATCGGTCAATGAAGCGCTGGCTGCCGGTGGATTGAGCTACGATCCCGGCTCCGTTCAGATTCGGCACTTGTTAGATATCGTGTGTAACGATGTTGGACTTGAGGCCGTTGCCGAAAAAGTAGTCAAACCGCTGGCCGGTCTGCGGGTAGCGCCTTACTATGGCTGCATGGTCGTCCGGCCCGATCAGGATGGTCGCTACAGTGATCCCGAGTATCCTCAGGAGATGGATGAGCTACTCAAGGTTTTGGGCGCCGAGGTGGTTGATTATCCGCTCAAGTCCCACTGTTGCGGCGGGCATATGACCCAGATTAGCGAGCCAACGGCCTATGAGATAATTCGTCGTTTGCTCTATGCTGCTGATCAGTACAAGGCCGATGTGATTGTCACCCTGTGTCCGATGTGCCAGCTGAACCTGGATGCCTTCCAGGGTAATGTGAACAAACACTTCCATACTAACTTTCACTTACCTGTGCTCTACTTCACCCAACTGATAGGCCTGGCCTTTGGTCATGAAGCCGAAGAGTTGGGCATAGGTAAAGAGTTTATCGACTCTACTGAGGCGCTGGCCAAAGTTGGTGTTGAGGTGCCACTACCTGAAAAGAAGCGATCGCGCCGCCGGAAGGATGATCCCAGCCTACCAATGCCTAGGCCGCTGGAAAAGTCCAAACCTCAAAATGAGGAGGTAGCCTGATGAGCACTGAGCAGAATAACAAAGAACGTGTAGGCGTGTACGTCTGCCACTGCGGCAGCAATATCGCCAGCGTCGTCGACGTCGAGGATGTGGCTGTCTGGGCTAAGGATGCCTTAGGCGATGACGGCGTCGTTGTTTCCCGCGATTACAAGTTCATGTGCTCGAGTTTGGGCCAGGAGCTGATCGAGCGGGATATCGAGGACGAAGGGCTTACCCGAGTTGTCGTTGGGGCCTGTTCGCCTCACCTGCACGAAGCGACCTTCCGGGGCGCATGTAGCCGGGCCGGACTAAATCCGTTCTTGTGCGAAATGGTCTCGTTACGCGAGCAGGTTTCATGGGTTCATACTGACAAAGTCGCCGCCACGGCTAAAGCCAAGAATATGGTCGCGAGTGGCGTGGAGCGGGTCGTGCTCAACGAGCCGCTTGAACCGATGAGGGTGCCGATTCACCAGGATACCTTGGTCGTCGGCGGCGGCATCGCCGGCATACAGGCTGCCCTCGAAATCGCCCAATCGGGCAAGAAAGTTTACCTTGTCGAGCGCGAACCGTCGATCGGCGGCCATATGGCCCAGTTTGACAAGACTTTCCCCACGCTGGACTGCTCAGCATGTATCCTGACGCCCCGAATGGTAGACGCTGGGACCGATCCCAACATCGAGCTACTAACCTGGAGCGAAGTGGAGCGTGTCGAGGGTTACATAGGTAACTTCAGCGTAATTATCAAGAAGAAACCGCGCTATCTGGTCGAAGAAGATTGTACCGGCTGCGGAATCTGCTGGGAGAAATGCCCGAAAAAGATCGTTGACAATGCCTTTGAAGCCGGTCTGGGCTACCGCAAGGCCATCTATACGCCGTTTGCCCAGGCGGTGCCCAAGTATCCTGTCATTGACACGGAGAACTGCATCTACTTCCAAAACGGCAAGTGCCGAGCCTGCGAGAAGCTTTGCCCGACCAAATGTATCGACTTCGAGCAGAAGGAAGAGTATATCACGGTCAATGTTGGCAATATCGTCCTGGCTACCGGCTTTGAAACGTTTGACGCGCGCAAGATCCCGCAATACGGGTATGGGCGTCTGGCCAACGTGTTTACCAGCATCGAATTCGAGCGTATGTGTAATGCGGCTGGACCCACCAACGGTGATATCGTCCTCCGG
This sequence comes from Promineifilaceae bacterium (SeqCode), assembly GCA_041570195.1. GTDB lineage: Bacteria > Chloroflexota > Anaerolineae > Promineifilales > Promineifilaceae > UBA11865. The sequence continues at coordinate 14,098 of JBFFWQ010000050.1, forward strand.
GATGGTGTGACCAAGCCAAAATCGGTGGGTATCATTCACTGTGTCGGTAGTCGTGATCGCAATCACAATAACTACTGTTCGGTCATCTGCTGCATGTCCAGCTTAAAATTCGCCCATCTGGTGAAGGAACGTTGCGATGCTGATGTCTACAACTTCTACATCGACATGCGCACGGCCTATAAGGACTATGACGAGTTCTACCAACGAGTGTTGGAAGAAGGCACCATGTTCGTTCGCGGTCGGGTTGCCGAGGTGACCGACGCTGCGCGTAAGCCTGGCGAAGAAGGCAAGCTCATCGTCCAGGCCGAAGATACGCTTATCGGCAGGCAACGGCGCATTCCGGTCGACATGGTGATCCTGGCCCTTGGCCTTGAACCCCGCTCGGACGCCAAGGAAGTCGGTCACAAGTTCGGCATCTCTTGCAGCGCCAATGGCTGGTTTATTGAGAAGCATCCCAAGCTGGATCCGGTGGCCACGATGACCGAAGGCATCTTCATCGTCGGCGCCGCCCAGGGACCTAAAGACATCCCCACCAGCGTGGCCCAAGGCGCGGCTGCGGCGGCTCGAGTCTTGAGTTTGATCAGCCAGAAGGAGGTCGAGCTCGAACCGGTGCGGGCCAGCGTGATCGCCGAGAAGTGTTCCGGTTGTCGGATCTGCAACGACCTATGCCCGTTCAATGCCATCTCATTCCACGAGGATCTGATGGTGACTGAAATCAATCAGGCCTTGTGCCAGGGCTGTGGCACCTGCGTGGCGGCATGTCCGGCAGGCGCCATTGTCGGCAGCGGCTTCACCAACGAGCAGATTCTGGCCCAAATCGAGGGCATGCTCATGTTCAGCCGCTCCGGTAGCTTGGTCGAGATAGTCGAAGTAGCGGCAGCGTAGGAGACGAACCATGACAGAACAATTCGAACCTATTATCATCGGCTTTACTTGTAACTGGTGCAGTTACCGTGCGGCCGACCTGGCCGGTACGGCACGTGTGAAGTATCCACCCAATATCCGGCTGATTCGCTTGATGTGTTCCGGCCGGCTGGATCCCACCTTTGTCCTCAAGGCGCTAGCTGAGGGGGCCGACGGAGTCCTTATTACCGGTTGCCATCCAGGTGAGTGTCACTACCTGGAGCAGAATTACAAAGCCCTGCGCCGTTACCTGCTGCTCCGCCGGACCGTGGCTCAGATGGGTATTGAACCCGGTCGAGTCAAGCTTGTTTGGGCGAGCGCGGCCGAAGGCGTGCGATTGGCCAAAGAGATCACCACTCTTGTGGAGGAGATCCGAGCCTTGGGCCCGTTAAACTGGCCTGAGCGCGTCCAGCGAATAGGCGCCGGTTTTGGCAATGGTGCTGGTTTACCAGAAGTGGCTGAGGAGGTTGCAGCATGAGTGAGAACGGTAAACCCAAGTTTGCTATGTACTGGGCCGCGTCTTGTGGCGGTTGCGAGATAGCCGTTCTCAACATCGGCGAGAAGATCCTCGATGTAGATGCTGCTTTTGACGTCGCCTTTTGGCCGCTGGCCATGGACGCCAAGTACAAAGACATCGAGGCCATGCCCGACAAGTCGATTACCTTAACGCTCTTCAATGGCGGCATCCGTAATGACGAGAACGAACACCTGGCCAAATTGCTCAGGCAAAAGTCGGCTATTCTGGTCGCCTTTGGCTCATGTGCGAACGAAGGCTGTATCCCTGGTATGGCTAACTTCAGCAATCCGGCCGATGTCTTTGATACCGTCTATGACACAATCAGTACCGACAATCCTGATGGCATTCGCCCGGTCTACAATTGGTCGACACCTGAAGGCCTACCAATCCACATCCCTGTCTTTAGCCAAACGTTGCGAACCCTGGATCAGGTAGTTGACGTTGATTACTTCATGCCAGGATGCCCGCCTGAATCTCACCAGATCGCCGCCGTCGTCGAGCTGGTCGTCAAGGCCCTAAACGGCGAAGCAGAACTGCCGCCGCCTGGTTCCGTTATTGGTGCCGGCAATTCGACGGTCTGTGATGACTGCGACCGCGAGCGTAACATCAAGAAGATCAAGAAGTTCGTCCGCATTCACGAGGCCGAAGGGGTCGACCCTGACCTTTGCTTGCTCGAGCAAGGTATCTTGTGCAATGGCCCGGCGACCCGCAACGGCTGTGGCGCACTCTGCCCAGGGGTAGGCGCAGCCTGCATAGGCTGTTATGGTCCGGCCGAAGGTGTTGTTGACTACGGCGCCCGGCTTATGGCTGCTGTCGCTTCGGTGATTGACAGCCGGGATCCGGACGAGATTGAAGCGATTCTGGACGGTATTCCCGATCCGGCCGGATCGTTCTACCGCTTTAGCCTGGCCCACTCTCTGCTCCATGCCAGCGGGTCGGCCTGGGCGGGCAAATGATGAGGAGTAACTGATATGGAACGTATCACCATTGACCCCATTACCCGCCTGGAAGGTCACGGGAAGATCGAGATCTTGTTGAATGAAGAAGGTGATGTAGCAAACACCTACTTCCAAATCCCTGAGTTGCGTGGCTTTGAGCGCTTCTGTGTAGGCCGGCCGGTTGAGGAAATGCCTCTGCTGACTAATCGCATTTGCGGTGTCTGCCCTGAAGCGCATCACATGGCAGCAGCCAAAGCAGCCGATGCCGTGTATGGCGTCGAGCCGCCGTTAACAGGCAAGCTTCTGCGCGAACTGCTCTACATGGGTTTCTACTTCACCGATCACACCACCCACTTCTACGCGCTAGGTGGACCGGACTTCGTGATGGGACCCGACGCACCCGTTGCCGAACGTAACATCCTGGGTATAGTCCATAAGGTGGGTCTGGAGATTGGAGGGAAAGTCATCCAGGCTCGTAAGTATGGCCACACAATCGTCGAAATGCTAGGTGGTCGTAAAGTTCATCCCTGTACCTCTATCCCAGGTGGTGTTACCAAGGGTTTGAACGAAGAAGAACGCAAACAGATCGAAGAAATGGGACGCTGGGGCATCGAGTTTGCCCAGTTCAGCCTGCAACTCTTCAATGATCTGGTTCTCGGCAACAAGACCTACCTGGACCTGATCCTAGGCGATATCTACACTCACCGCACCTATTACATGGGTCTGGTTGATGAGAATAATCACGTTAACTTCTACGACGGTCTGGTCAGCGTGGTTGATCCAGACGGCAAACGTCTCGGCAAGTACGCGCCGGATGAATATACTGACTGGGTTGCCGAGCGTGTCGAGCCCTGGACCTATCTGAAGTTCCCTTATCTGAAGAAGGTCGGATGGAAGGGTTTCACGGATGGCAAGGACTCAGGTGTCTATATGGCCACGCCTCTCTCGCGGCTCAACGCCGCCGATGGCATGGCTACGCCGCTGGCGCAGGAACATTACGAGAAGTTCTATGAGACCCTGGGCGGCAGACCGGTGCACCAGCGCCTGGCAACCCACTGGGCTCGTCTGATCGAACTCCTTTACTCCGCTGAGCGACTCGTCGAGTTGGCCACCCATCCAGAGATCACCTCGCCTGATTTCCACACGGTGCCAACGCAAACACCTACCGAAGGTGTGGGCATTGTAGAAGCACCGCGAGGCACGTTGACCCATCATTACTGTACTGACGAGCGGGGTGTCCTAACAAAGGTCAACCTGATTGTGGGCACAACCAACAACTACGCGCCTATCAGCATGTCCATAAAGAAGGCCGCTCAGAGCCTGATCACTAAGGGAACAGTGGTCAACGAAGGGTTGCTGAATATGGTCGAGATGGCGTTCAGAGCTTACGATCCCTGCTTCGGCTGCGCCACGCATTCACTACCCGGCCAGATGCCGCTGCAAGTAACAATCCGTGATGCAGATGGAAATGAGGTGGATGTCCTCCGCCAATTCTGCTAGCAACGTCTTTGGGGGTGCGGCACGCCGCACCCCCAAAACTCTGGTCGTCGGTCTCGGTAACCCGATTTTGGGCGACGATGGCATTGGTTGGCGCGTAGCCGACGCCGTGCTCGCGCGTTGCCCCGATGTGGAAGTGGACTGTTTAGCCTTGGGTGGCTTGAGTCTCATGGAAAGGTTGGTGGGTTATGAACGGGTCATCATCATCGACTCGATCCAGATTCGCAACGGCAAGATAGGCCAGGTTTACAGCTTTTCGCTCGAAGAACTGCCAGACTTATCATCGGGTCACACTACGGCCGCCCACGACACCTCGCTGCAGACCGCCTTGAAGATGGGGCGGGCCATGGGCGCCAAGTTGCCCGACGAGCTTTATGTTGTCGGCGTTGAGGCGGAGCGTGTTTACGATTTTTCGGAAGAGCTAAGCCCACAAGTGGCTGCGGCGATCCCCGTGGCCGCGCAAACTGTGGTCGAGCTACTGGACGGCCAGCAGACGGTTAACGATTTGGGCGAATAAGTAACGTTGACAAAATCTCGCCATTGCGTTGGATATTCACTGATTCAGTAAAGGAGTGAAGATGATTTCTCCCGAAGTACTGCGACGCTATCCCTTCTTTTCCTTCATGAGCCACGATCAACTGCGCGACGTGGCGATGATTACGGATGAGGTGTCATTCGAGAGAGGCCAATTCTTATTCAACATCGACGAAAAAGCCAGCTACTGCTACTTGCTGCTCAACGGCGCCGTCGACTTGCATTACATCGTCGTCGACGAGCATGATCCCAGATTACGCAAAGAGTTCGTGGTAGGCACGATCAATCCAGGCGAAGTGCTAGGTATATCGGCGGTGGTCGAACCGTATATATACATGGCCACGGCGATTGCCGTCAACGACAGCTGGCTTGTCAGGACCGATGCTGTGGCCCTCCGAGAACTCTGTTTGGCCGATGCCTCGTTGGATTACGGTATCCAGCGCATGATGGCCAAGGCGACCAGGGAGCGTCTCCACGCTACCCGTATTCTCCTGGCAGCGGCAACCGCGACCGATTAGAAGCAATTCATTTTCCACATCAATCATTCTGGAGAAGCGGGCGCTGCCTCCGGCTTCTATTGCTTACTTATACCTGCCTTGCGAGTTTGCATCGCCGCTCGTGATATCATTCACCCCGCAAGAATGACATATGGCACTAAGGCGACGGCCGCTGGCGTGCTATGATCGCATCTATAATTAGTCGTTATGATTCGGGCAAAGTGAACAATGCACGAGCTTATGGTTACCGAGAGCCTTTTGGAGATCACCTTGCGCCACGCGCGCCAGGCTGGCGCCGGCCGGGTGACTGATCTACACTTGGTTATCGGCGAGCTTTCCACGGTCATTGACGACTCGGTGCAATTCTATTGGGATTTCGTGAGCGAAGGCACACCGGCCGAAGGGGCCACGTTGCATTTCAGGCGTATCCCGGCCGAAATGGCCTGCCAGAATTGCGGCGAGACGTACGATCCGAAAGTTGATTTGACCTGCCCGGCATGCAGCAGTTCGAACGTGCGCATCCTCGCCGGTCAGGAGTTTTTCCTCGAAGCAATCGAGGTCGGCGATGACGAGGCCGCGGCCTCACCTACTTCCGTTGCTGGAGAGACGGCATGAGCCAACGAATAGCCATTGTCGAAAAAATAATGGGTGCCAATGAACGATTGGCCGAAGCCAACCAGGCCATGCTGGACCAGGCAGGTGTATTTGGTCTGAATCTGATGGCGTCGCCTGGCGCCGGCAAAACCAGCCTGATCGAGCGGACGCTAGAGACTCTGGGCGGCCGCTTTCGGGTCGCGGCCGTCGACGGCGATATCGCCACCAGCATCGACGCTGATCGCGCCGCCGCGGCCGGCGCCCAGGCGGTGCAGATCAATACCGGCGGCGAATGCCACCTGGACGCGGTCATGCTAGGCCAGGCCCTTGCTCAAATTGACCTTGACGATACCGATCTGCTTATCGTCGAGAATGTTGGCAACTTGATTTGCCCGGCCAATTTTCTACTGGGCACTCATTCCAGCGTCCTCATCGCCTCGGTGCCTGAAGGGGACGACAAGCCCTACAAGTACCCGGGCATGTACCAGGGGGTCGACGCCCTGGTCATCAACAAGATCGACTTGCTGCCCTATGTCGAATTCAACATGGATTACTTCCGCCGGGGCGTCGAAGCGCTGAATCCCGACCTGGTGTCCTTCCCGCTTTCCTGTCGAACGGGCGAAGGCATCTCGGAGTGGACGGGCTGGGTGGCCGATCAGGTCGAGCACCTGGCGGATTCAGCGCAACGAAATTAGGTAAAGGGATCGGGCTTTGGCGAAGAGCGGCCTACGTATCCATATCACCGGCGTGGTTCAGGGGGTTGGTTTCCGGCCGTTTGTCTATGGCCTGGCCCAGCGCTTCGATTTGACCGGCTGGGTGTGCAATACGTCGGCCGGCGTGGATATTGAAGCCGACGGTTCGCCTGAAGCGCTGCGCAAGTTCGCCCAGGCGCTCGAACTGGAAGCCCCGCCGCTGGCTCACATCGACGATATAAAGGTCGCTGACCGGCCGGCCGACGGGTTCAAGGTCTTCGAGATCATCCGCTCGGCGGCGATTAGCGGCGCTTTTCAACCTGTCTCGCCGGACGTTAGCATCTGCAGCGACTGCCAAAGGGAACTCTTTGACGAGGCCGACCGCCGCTACCGCTATCCCTTCATCAACTGTACGAACTGCGGACCGCGGTTCACCATCATTAAAGACATTCCCTACGATCGGCCGCTGACGACCATGGCGTCCTTTGATATGTGCGCCGAGTGCGCGGCCGAATACGAGGATCCGCTGGATCGCCGTTTTCATGCTCAGCCGGTGGCTTGTGCTGTTTGCGGGCCGCATGTGTGGCTTGAAGGCGGGGATAAGGGATCGGGGATTGGGGATCGGTCGTTGGGTGAAGAGGCTATCTTGGCGGCGCGTCAGATATTGGTCGACGGCAAGATATTGGCCGTGAAGGGGCTGGGTGGATTTCACCTGGCTTGTGACGCCAGTAATCCGGAGGCGGTGGCTGAGCTACGGCGGCGAAAGTTGCGGGTGGATAAGCCCTTTGCCATCATGTGTCCGAACGCCGAGGTTGCAGCCCGGCATTGCCTCTTCGACGAAAACGAACAGCGCGTGCTGAGAAGTCGTGAACGACCGATCGTCATTTTGTGCCGGCGGCCGGATTCAACCATCGCTTCTCAAGTGGCGCCCGGCCAGAATGCGCTCGGGGTCATGCTGCCTTACACGCCGCTACATTACTTGTTGCTCGAACCGGCGGCCGGTTTCCCTGAAGCACTGGTCATGACTAGCGGCAACTTGAGTGAAGAACCCATCGCCACGGAGAATGAAGAGGCTCAGCGCCGACTGGCCGGCCTGGCCGATGCCTTTTTGCTGCACAATCGGGCCATTCGCACACGCTGTGACGATTCGGTGACTCGCATCTTCACAGTTAATCCTAGCGAGTTGGATGGAGAGAGTGTAGCTGGAAGTTCGGGCCAACACTCCCCGGCCGATTATCTCTATCCGCTGCGGCGCTCACGAGGATATGCACCGTTCCCGGTGCGGTTACCCCAAGACGTTCCGCCTGTGCTGGCGGCTGGGGCCGAATTGAAGAACGCTTTTTGCCTAACCAACGGCCGATACGCCTTCCTCAGCCATCATATTGGCGACATGGAGAATTTCGAGACCATGCAGGCCTTTGAAAATGGCGTCGCCCACCTGGAGCGCCTATTTCGGGTCCAGCCAGAGGCGCTGGCCTACGATCTGCATCCGGATTATCTGGCTACTCGCTACGTGCTGGAACGTTCAAAGGCCGAATCGTTGCCGGCCGTGGGCGTTCAGCATCATCATGCACATGTGGCCGCGGCCATGGCCGAACATGGTCTGAGCGGAGACCGGCCAGTTATCGGCGTGGTCTTCGACGGCACCGGCTACGGCGAAGACGGCGCGATTTGGGGCGGCGAATTCCTGCTGGCTGACTACGCAGGATATGAACGGCCATACCACCTGGCTTACAGCTTGCTGCCAGGCGGCGACAAGGCCATCAAGCAGCCCTGGCGTCTGGCCCTAACCTGGCTCAAACAGGCTGGCCAGGAATGGGAAGAGTGGTTGCCACCGGTCAGGCATGCACGTCAAAACAGCCACGCAACGGTTGATCCACTCGAGGTTCTTCTTAATCAACTAGAGTCGGGCGTTAACGCGCCTCTCACGTCGAGCATGGGCCGCCTCTTTGACGCGGTGGCGGCCTTGATCGGCGTGCGACAAGAGGTCAATTATGAGGCCCAGGCGGCCATCGAGCTGGAAGCCTTGGTGGATCCGACCTCGGCCGAGGCCTACTCCTTGACCATAGATGGAGATCAAATCGATCCTACCCCCATGATCGGGGCGATCGTGGCTGACCTGCGAGCCGAACAGGCCCGCGAGATCATCGCCGCCCGCTTCCATGCGGGTCTGGCCCGGATGGTGTCTGACGTATGCCAAGGATTACGGAACCAGTACGGGCTGTCGACCGTGGCTTTGAGTGGCGGTGTGTGGCAGAATATGACTTTGCTCCAGCAGACGGTCAGCCGGCTTCAGATGTTGGGCTTCACGATACTCATTCATCGTCAGGTTCCGGCCAATGATGGTGGATTGGCCTTGGGGCAGGCGATTGTGACCGCCCGTCAGCTAGCCAGCGTGCGATAGCTAGCCAACGTGCGATAGCTAGCCAACGTGCGATAGCTAGCCAACGTGCGTTGGCTAGCCAACACATGTTGGCTGGAGAAGTAGATTGACGGTCCATTGTCTGGCCGTCTTGATTAGGAGAGAAAGCATATGTGCCTGGGTGTACCGGGAAAGATCGTCAAGAAGTACGAGTCTGGCGGCCTGCAGATGGGCAAGATAGACTTTGGCGGCGTCACACGTGAGGCCTGCCTGGAATATGTGCCTGAAGCCCAATTGGGCGACTACGCCGTCATTCACGTGGGTTTTGCCATCAGTTTGCTCAGCGAGCAAGAGGCCCAGGAGACGCTGGCCCTGCTGCGCGAGATCAGCAACGTAGAAGAGGAGCTAGGCATAGAGGCGGCCGGGAATGGCGGGTCATGAAGTACATCGACGAGTACCGTGACGCTGAACTGGTGAAAACGGCCGTCGACGAATTACGGCGGACAGTAACAAAGCCCTGGGTGATCATGGAGATATGTGGCGGTCAGACGCATGCCATCATGCGCTATGGCATCGATCAGCTGCTGCCCGAGGAGATCGAGTTGGTCCATGGCCCGGGCTGTCCGGTCTGTGTCACACCCCTGGAATTGATCGACAAGGCCCTGGCCATCGCCGCCGATTCCGGGGTCATCTTCACTTCCTATGGCGACATGCTGCGGGTACCCGGTTCGAGCCAGGACCTGTTTTCAGTCCGCGCGGCCGGGGCTGACGTGCGCGTTGTCTATTCACCGCTGGATGCGGTCAAGATCGCTCGCGAGAACCCGGATAAGCAGGTCGTCTTCTTCGCCATCGGATTTGACACGACCGCGCCGGCCAACGCCATGAGCGTCTTGCAGGCCCAGTCTCAGGGTCTAAGCAATTTCAGCGTGCTGGTGTCCCATGTCTGTGTTCCGCCGGCCATGCACGCCATCCTGGGCTCGGCTGAAAATCGAGTCCAGGGTTTCCTGGCTGCCGGTCATGTCTGCGCCGTGATGGGTTATTGGGAATATCCACCCATCGCCGAGCGCTATGACGCGCCTATCGTCGTCACCGGTTTCGAGCCACTGGACATCGTGCGCGGCATCCTGGCTGCCGTTCGCCAACTCGAGGCGGGGCAGGCGGAAGCGCAAAATGCTTACGAACGGGCCGTTACATTCGAGGGCAACAAGCCGGCCCAGGCGGTGATCAACCGGGTCTTTGAATTACGCGACCGAAAATGGCGGGGCATTGGCCAGATTCCCATGAGTGGCTGGGGATTGCGGCCGCAGTTCGCCACCTTTGACGCCGAGAAACGCTTTGACGTGAAGCAAATTCAGTCCGAAGAGTCGCCGCTTTGCATAGCCGGACTCATCTTGCAGGGGCTGAGGAAACCGGATGAGTGCCCGGCATTCGCGATTCAGTGCACGCCCCAGAATCCGCTCGGGGCGACTATGGTGTCATCGGAAGGCGCTTGCGCCGCCTATTACCGTTATCGCCGGGATGCCATAGCCGTCTAGCCGGAGGAAGAGTTGGCTGATGTTCGATCACTTCAGTTTCCTGGCCCCATTCTATGAGCGGGTAATACCGGCGCCTGATGTGAGCCGCCTATCCGAATTGCTCGATCTGCCAGCCGCGGGCCGGCTGCTCGACGCCGGCGGAGGCACCGGCCGGGTATCGGGCCAACTGCGACCGCTGGTAGACGACCTGGTGGTTACCGACATATCGGCCGGAATGCTGGCCCAAGCGCGGGGTAAACGAGATCTCGACCTCTCGCTGGCCCATGCGGAGACGCTGCCTTTCGCCGATGGCGCCTTTGACCGGGTCTTAGTTGTGGACGCTTTACATCATTTTTGTGATCAATCACGAGCCATTGTCGAACTATTGCGTGTGCTCAAACAGGGCGGCAGACTGGTCATCGAGGAACCGGATCTAAACCGATTCAGAGTCAAGATGATCGCCCTGGTTGAGAAGATCGCCCTCATGCGAAGCCACTTTTACTATCCGGCCGAGATCAAGGCCATGATCGAAGCCAGCGGCGCCTCGGCCCGAATTGAGACCGATGAAGTTATCACAGCCTGGGTGGTGGTTACTAAATGAGCGAATCAATCGTCATTGAAGGTCCGGTTTGCCCGGTGCCGATTAGAAGACGTGGGCAAGTGATCATGGGCCACGGCAGCGGCGGCAAGCTGTCTCAGGACCTGATCGGCGAGCTGTTTATGCCGCCCTTCGACAATCCCGTGCTGCGGGCCGGCAACGACGCCGGCGTGGTCGACCTCGGCGACGGCGGGCGGTTGGCTGTAAGCACCGACTCACACGTGGTCTGGCCGCTTTTCTTTCCCGGCGGTGACATCGGCCGTCTGGCCGTGTGCGGCACGGTCAATGACGTGGCTATGATGGGCGCCTGGCCCGAGTACCTGACGGCCGGATTCATTCTCGAAGAGGGACTGGAGCTTGGTTTGCTGGAGCAAGTTGTAGAGTCGATGCGCCTGGCAGCGGTCGAAGCCGGAGTGCAAATCGTTGCTGGCGATACCAAGGTCGTCGAGCGGGGCAAGGCCGATGGTCTCTATATCAACACGGCCGGCGTCGGGCAAGTCCGGAGGGGAGTGCAGGTCGGCGGCGATCGAGCCGCGCCCGGCGATGTGGTCATCCTATCTGGGCCGATAGGCGACCATGGTATCGCCGTATTGGAAGCCCGCGGCGAGCTGGGCTTTGAGGCCGAAGTCGAGAGCGACGTGGCCCCGTTGAACCATCTCGTAGAGGTGATTTTCGAGACGAGTGAGCGTATTCATGTCTTGCGCGATCCAACCAGAGGCGGCGTGGCCAGCAGCCTGAACGAAATCGCCGGTCAATCCGGGGTATGTATCACCTTGGACGAGACGGCTATTCCTATTCGCCCGGCCGTCCAGGCGGCCTGCGAAATGCTGGGCTTCGATCCGATGTACATCGCCAACGAAGGCAAGCTACTGGCTTTTGTAGCCGAAGAGGATGCCGCCGCGGTGCTCAACGCGATGCGACAAACCCGTTATGGCGAGGAGTCGGTAGAAGTCGGCCGGGTGGAAGCGGAGCCCAAAGGGCGAGTGCTCATGAAGACGGCCATCGGCACGACGCGCATCGTCGACATGCTAGCCGGCGAAATGCTGCCTCGGATCTGCTGACTGCCAGCCAACCCTTGTCCTCATTCAAAGTCGCTGCCCGACTGTAGCCAGCGTCGTCGCAGTGCCATATTGGGTTCTGATAGCCCTTTTCAGGAGCCTCATTCGCGCCAGATATGACATTAGTCATGCCCAAAGGGTGAGCCTTTTCGCTACTGCGGGTTGACCCTTATTTGTATCATAAGGTTAACCTTATAATTTGAGTGGAGGGTAACCTTAATGTCCGGGCAGCCTGGGGCGGGCGAAACGTCAAGATGAGCGGTAGCGCCAGCGAAAGCGTCGAAATGTATCTGAAGACCGTAGCCGAATTGGGTGGCGAGTCTGAGCCAGTGCCAATCGGCCGGGTAGCCGAGCGGCTGGGAATTTCACCCGTTTCGGCCAATGAGATGATCAAGCGCCTAGGTGAGAACGACTATATCGACCACCTGCCTTATAAGGGCGTCACCCTTACTGAGAATGGCCGGCGGGTGGCCAACAGCGTCATCCGCCGCCAGCGATTGTGGGAGTGCTTTTTGGTTGAGCGCCTCAATATGGACTGGGCTAAGGCTTATGAGTTGGCTTGCGACCTGGAACATGCCACCGCCCCGGAAGTAACCGATGCGCTAGCCGCATTTCTGGACCATCCGGCAACATGCCCTCACGGAAATTTGATTCCCGATCACGCCGGACGGGTGCGCGACATGTCAACCATATCTCTGGCCGAAGTGAGCGCAGGCGAGTCGGCCTACATCCGGGCCGTGGCTCCGGAAAGCAGCGATGTACTGGCTTATCTTGCTGAACGAGAATTGCTGCCTGGGCGCCGGGTGACTGTGGTAGAGGTCGCTCCGCTGGAAGGCCCGCTGACTCTTCAGGTGACCGGGTCGGCGGATGGTCATGGAACCGCTCGGGAGGTTGTGCTGGGCATGGCCCTGGCCCAGCTGGTACTGGTAGAGAGTGCCAACGCGCATTTGACGCAGGTGACTACATGAGTGAGGCAATTCCATTGAGCCGGCTGAAACCGGGCCAGCGCGCCGCCATCGTGCGTTTAGGCGGGATCGGTCAAGTGCGGCGTCGGTACCTGGAGATGGGCTTTGTAAGGGGAGAAGAAGTCAGCGTCGAGCGCATCGCTCCTCTGGGCGATCCGGTCGAATACCGGGTGAAGGGCTACCATCTCTCTCTCCGGCGGGCAGATGCAGAAAACATTCTAGTTGAACCATTTGATCTGGAAGACAATGGCTGATCTGACGATTGGATTGGCCGGCAATCCCAACGCCGGCAAAAGCACGATATTCAATGCTCTGACCGGGCTGCGCCAGCATACCGGCAACTGGCCCGGAAAGACGGTGGAAAAGAAGACCGGCCGGCGAGAATTCGCGAACCTGACCATTGAACTTGTCGATTTACCGGGCACCTACAGTCTGGCCGCCTATTCGCCGGACGAGGTCGTGGCTCGGGATTTTATTGTCGGTGAACATCCTGATGCCGTAATTTGCGTCGTCGACGCCACCAACCTGGAACGCAATCTATATCTGGTAGTCCAGGTACTGGAATTGGGTGTGCCAATTGTCGTCGCCCTGAACATGGCCGACCAGGCTCGCTCAAATGGCGTCGCTATCGATACGACGCGCCTATCCCAGTTGTTGGCCGGCGCGCCCATCGTTCCCACAGTGGCCAAGCGCGGTGAAGGCATCGAGCAACTGCTGGCGACGACGGTGGAGTTGGCCAGGGAGCAACAGCAACAGCGTGTAGTTGCGACGGCCGGCGGTGACCAGGGACATGGCGGCCCTTACGGCAACTGCCGCTGCCATATTGACGAGCAGCACGCTTTTCAAGTTGAGTACGATCAACGGATCGAATCGGCCATAGACGATCTGAGCGCTTCACTAGAGAGTAATCAAGTTCCTCTGAACGGATACTGCGCACGCTGGTTATCGCTGAAGCTTCTGGAAGGTGAAGCTGATATTGTCGAGGAAGTCGCCGGAATGCCGGGCGGTTCTCTCCTGGTAGACACGGCCGCGCAGCAAGTGGCCGGGTTGGAATCATTCTACCAGGATGAAGTGGACATGGTGACGGCTGATCAACGCTATGCGACCGTCAGCGCTATCAGCCGTCAGGTTGTGCGTCATTCCTCCAGCGGCCGCATCACTTTGTCAGAGCGCATTGACCGTATCGTCACTAACCGCCTGATTGGTTTGCCCATTTTCCTGGCCGTGATGTATATCGTCTTTCGATTGGTGATAGATGTCTCGGCGCCCTACCTTGATTGGATCGACGGCGTGGTCAACGGGCCAATTGCCGCCGGCCTATCTTCGTTCCTTTTGTGGCTGAACGCGCCAGCCTGGCTACATTCTTTGGTCATCGAAGGCATCGTGGCCGGCGTTGGCGGTATCTTGACTTTTGTACCCGGCCTGATCGCGTTGTTCTTTTTTCTGGCCATGTTGGAAGATTCGGGCTATCTGGCCCGGGCGGCCTTTGTCATGGATCGCTTTATGCAGTTCATCGGCTTGCACGGCAAGTCGGTGATTCCGTTGATGTTGGGCTTCGGTTGCGCCGTACCGGCCGTTTATGCGACCCGCACCATCGCCAATAGGCGCAACCGGCTGCTGACCGCCCTGCTGATTCCATTTATGTCATGCTCAGCCCGGCTGCCGGTTTATGTGGTTTTCGCCATGGCCTTCTTTGGCGCTCGAGCCAGCACGGTTATCTGGCTGATGTACGTAGTGGGCATTGCCGTGGCCATTCTCATCGGTTTCATCTTCTCGCGCACCATTCTAAAACCCGACGAATCATCGGCCTTCGTGATGGAACTGCCCCCGTACCGCATGCCGACCTTCAAAGGATTGAGTCTGCACACCTGGGAGAATACGCGCGAATTCATCCGCAATGCCGGCACGGTCATCCTGGCTATATCGATCATCATGTGGCTACTACTCAATCTTCCGTGGGGGGTTGAGAAACAGGAGCAGTCGCTCTATGGTCAATTCAGCACCACGGTAGCCCCGGTTCTGGAGCCGGCCGGATTTGGCAGCTACGAGAACGCCGGCGCTTTGTTGACTGGGCTCATCGCCAAGGAGTTGGTGGTAAGTACCCTATCCCAGGTTTATGGCGGCGTGGCGGCCGAAGCCGAGATGGCGACGGGCACCATTGGCGCCGAGTTAAAGGCGGTCATCGTCGGCTTCTTCTGGGCTACGGGCGACGCAATTCGGGCGCTGATCAGCCTGATTCCAGGCATCAACCTCGTGGGTGATGATGGACAGGTCGAAGACACAGCGCTAAGCCAGGCTTTGCAGGGCCACTTCACGGCGCTCACCGCCTTGGCCTTTCTCATTTTCGTCCTGCTCTACGTGCCTTGCATCGCGACCATGGGCGCCATCAAGCAAGAATTCGGTGGGCGTTGGGCGGCCTCGGCCGCGATTTACCAGACGTCATTCGCCTGGCTGGCGGCCGTACTCGTGTTCCAGGGCGGCCGGTTGCTAGGTTTTGGATAGGCCGTGTGGTCACGACCATTAAGTGAGAGGCGAGAATGTTAAACCGGCTGATTCATCTACTAGACGATAACGAGGGGGAAATAGACCTGACCGCCATCAGCCGCTCTCTGAACGCCCAGCCCAGCGCAGTATCCGGTATGCTGGAAACCCTGGTCCGCAAGGGACGCCTTGTCGAAATTGGGCCTGCATGCGGCGTCTGCGATACCTGTGGATTGAGCAGCCAATGCGTCTTACCGGCCCGCAGGATCAAGCGCTATCAGAGTGTGAACCGGGCAGTGAGAAGCTAGGCCAGCGGCGGCCGGACTGCTCGACCGGCACAATCATCTGCACCAAGCCGGGCCAGATCTGCACCTCTACTGGCGAGTTACCCAAAAGATCGCCATCCCCCTGCACCGGTAGCGGCTGTTCCGAGAAGACCAGGATGCTGTTTCGGGCGCTCCAATAACGCAGATTGCGGTTTCGCCGTGGCCGGCCGGGCACAAGAATGTCGTAAATCACGCCAAGGATATCGATTAGATTTCGGGCGCGCATGATGACGATGTCGATTTGGCCGTCGTCGGGGGCGATATGCGGACCCCAGCGCAAGGGGCCGGTCACGGTGCTGACATTCGTTAGCAGAACATCAGCCGCCTTCACCCGTCGCTTCTGTCCGTCGGCCACGATGGTGAAAGCGTGAGGCTGAATGCCCATGACTAATTTGATGATGCCCCAGACGTAGGCTAGTTTGCCATAGCGGCGCTTGTCTTGCTGGCTGGTGGTTTGCATGGCCAGAGCATCTAAGCCAATGCCCACCGAAAGGACATAGAACTGTTGGCCAAACTGCAAAGCGTCGATGGCCCTCAACTTGTGCTCACCGGCCAACAACTGGCAGGCTTTGTCCAGATTGAGAGGTATGTTCAATTCCTGGGCGACGACATTGGTTGTACCGGTGGGTAGGATGCCAAGCGGCACGTTGCTGTTGGCTAGACCATCAACTACGGCCGACAATGTGCCGTCGCCGCCGGCCGCTACGACCATGTCCACGCCCCGGTCGACGCTGGCGCGAACGGCGGCATCCACTGGTTCGTCGGCTTTCGTCTCGTGAATGGTGACTTGCCACGAAGCGGGGTCGAAATGGCGAGCCAGCGCCTGGCGCACCTCGGTTGCATGGGATCGGCCGGCAACGGGATTGAGAACGACGAACAGTTGCACTATCTATCACTCAATGTTTAATGGTTGCCTTAGTCGGGTCCGAAAGCCTCGGCCAATGCCTGGCGCATGACGTCGACTGGAGGTTCGCGGCCGGTCCACATCTTGAAGCCGATGGCACCTTGGGCGACCAACATGCCCAGTCCGTCGAGTGTCCGCGCGCCATGGGCCTTGGCCTTGTCTAAAAAGGGCGTCTGGGGTGGGTTCGGAATCACGTCACAGACGACCATTGAGGAGGAAATGGTATCATAGTCGATATCTGGACTGGCGGTGATGTCCGGGTACAAGCCAATCGGGGTCGCATTGATCAGAATGTCTGTCTCGGCCGGAACGCGATAGACTTCATTCCAGGGAACGAAAGCGGCCGGCGTTTTCGTCTTGTCGTTCAGTAAATCGACCAGCGTCTGTCCGCGCTCTATGGACCGATTAACTATCTCGATTTGGGCGGCATCGGCCAGGGCCAGCTCCACGGACATGGCCCGTGCAGCGCCGCCGGCGCCAAGCACCACTACTCTTTTGCCGGCCGGATCCATTCCTGCCTCATTGCGCAAGGAGACCAGGAAGCCCTTGCCGTCCGTATTCTCGCCGATTAGCCGGTCTCCCTCGCGGCGCACCGTATTCACCGCACCCATCAGGCGGGCGTCATCGCTGACTTCATCCAGGTGTCTGAGGACTTCCACCTTGTGGGGAATGGTTAAGTTGATGCCGCGCATGTTGAAGGCCCGCAGACCTCCCATGGCATCGGCCAGGTCGGCCGGCCGGACCTCGATGGTCAGATAGCGCCAATTCAGGCCCAACGCCCGAAAAGCGGCTTCTTGCATGACGATGGTTGGATTTTCGGCTACCGGATAGCCGAAAACGCCCACTAACTCGGCTCTGTAACTTACTTTTTCCATCATAATCGTGATTTACCCTGTGTATAACTGGCTGCGTGCCGTTGCGCTCCCAACTCCAATTGTGCGCCAGGATCGGCCAGATTGTCAAAGTTGCTAACCAGCACACTTTGGACGCTCCAAAGCCAGCAGCATCGCGTTTATGAAGTTGCAAAGAACTTAGTAACGAAAAAGCCTATAAGGGGAGCCCGGCATCCACGAATACCAGGTAGTAATTGCCCAAAAACGGCGATAGGCCGGACTTAGGGGGCAAGTCCGGCCTATCCAAACCCTTGCACAGAACAGGAGGAATCACACTGTTGGTTGGAAAGGATCGTCACCTAGTTCGTTGTAAGCCCACTTACAGGAGAAGCCTGCGAGGTTGCAAGCGGTTCCCAGTGAACATTTGCGTGCTGCGACGCGATATCCGGGGAAATCCGGTAAGACTTCGGCGGGATAAATCCTGCGTTCCATCTTACGGGCGTCCGCCTGAATGCGATCACACCATCTTTCACTCGTGGTTACCCACGCTTCGTAAGCCATAGCGATGCTTCGACTTTCCTTTGAACCATCCAGTATGATATAAGGATATCTTACCACAACTAGTACAAGTAGTGCCATATGTCACACGATCACCTATGACATATATCACCCAATTCGGTACATTACCCGTCTGCGCCGTTTTGATTATAATGCTACTTAGTTGGGCCAGATAATGTCGATAAGTACTGCCGGACTACCCTCGGCGCGCCTGATTGCATGTTCTCGGGTGTCCGTAGAAAGACTCTCGAACCCACGCTCCGGGACAACTTCACTATTGCCCGAGTGGCAGATTGGGGCATATTGATCGGACGATGGATTATGGTATGACACGTGCTGTTATTGGCTGGGAGCAAGAATCGCCGGTACCTGACGGTTATCGGTTCAATGAGTATTTGATAAGTACGGACGGCCGGCTACATATGGGCGGCCTGGACCTGGCTGGTCTGTTTCTCGGCGGAGGCCAGGGATCCGCTGCGCTGGGCAAAACGATGCCCAGTCCAATGGAGATCGTCTATTTGCCGATCATCAACCGCCAGGTCGCGCGAATGCAACGGATTTTCGCCGACGCCAGGCGCGAATTGAATTATCCTGGTCAGTTTCATTACGCTTACGCTTCTAAGGCTAACGCGGCTGAAGAGGTAATCCGCACCACGCTGGCCGCCGGCGCCCATCACGAGATGTCCTCTACCGTTGACGTTGACATCGCCCGGCTGATGGTTAGGCGAGGTCTGCTGACGGCCGATCGCTACATCATCTGCAACGGATTCAAGCCGGCCGGCACCCAATATGCGGACAATATCGTTCGCCTCAAAGCGGAGCACGATAATCTAATACCAGTTCTAGAAGCTCTGAACGAATTGCCGCCGTTGCTTGAATCCGGCCAGCCGTTTGACGTCGGCCTGCGCCAGAAGAGCTATGGTCAACACCTCGATCAGGAGGAGATGAACAGGGCCAATTCACGTTTCGGCTTTGATCTGGAAGGCATTTGGCACGCGGCCGACGCTGTCGCTTCCGCGCCGAACCTGACTCTCAGGCTGTACCATGCCATGATCGGCAGCCAGATCCTGAGTGAGGAAGGGTTCGTCGATCACCTGCGGCCGCCGATGGCCGTCTACGCCCAGCTAAAGCAGCGCCACCCATCCTTGAGCATCTTCGACTTCGGCGGCGGCGTGCCGGTGGCCATGACTCTGGACTTCGACTTCGATTACCGGCTTTTTGCCCGCTTGCTTCTGAGCGCCTTGCAGGAAGCTTGCGCCGACGCCGGCGTGCAGGCGCCGGACGTCATGGGCGAATTCGGCCGCTACACTACTTCGGAACACGGGGCTCACCTCTTCAAAGTCATCACCGCCAAAGAGAACAAGTCTGAATTGCCCTGGTATCTCATCGACGGTTCTATCATGAGCTCTTTTCCGGACAGTTGGGCTTTGGGCGAGCATTTCGTCGTTTTGCCGTTAAATCACCTCGATAAACCGTTCCGGCGCGTCCGGCTCGGCGGGATGACCTGCGACAGCGACGACATTTATCCGCCCAAGAAGAGCCGGTCGCCGTTGTATCTGCCAGCCGAAACCGACGATTTGTATGTTGGGTTCTTCAGCATCGGCGCCTATCAGGAGATGTTGGGCGGCGTACGCGGCAGCAAGCATTGTGTTCTGCCTGAGGCCAATGAGTTGATCGTGAACCGAGATGACGACGGCCAGTTTACTTTTCAGGTGATTTCTGGGCAGAGCTCGGACGACGTCTTGCGCAACCTGGGCTACGTCTCAACGTAAAGCAAATAGGTATATATACTGGTCTTGCCCAGCAAAGCGGCTAATATATCCCATATGTAGGGGTAATGTCCCTGAAAGCGATTCAGTTATGACGGAGAGTTCGAATTGGCCGGTTATTGGGCCGGCCGCAGCAGGATATGTTGGCTACCCAACAGAAGTTGGCTACTCGACAGGATCTGGCTACCTAAGATGAAATGGTTACCCAATAGGAGTTAGCGACCCGACAGGAGTTGGCTATGCAGATGGATAGGACCCGGATTATTTTTGTCGTGATCGTGGGCGTGGCCGCGGTCATCGTGTGTGGTGCACTGGCCTATGGGCTTATCAGTAGCCAGCTTGGCGGCGATGAAGAGGCGACGCCCACCCTGGCTGTGGCCCAGGCTGATTCGGCGGCGACTGAGCAGCCGACGCCGGCCGTCGACATCGAGTCGCCGGATCCGGTGAGTGGGCCAATCAGCGATACGACCGACGACCTGCCGACCTATGTTTGCGGCGCTGATGCATTTGGCAGTTACTTCACGCTGCAGCAGATGCAAATGTCGGGCAAGGACGTGGAACATGGTTTCCATCTGGAAATCGTACCCTTCTTCCTAGACGAGGATCCAGCTTACGACATATCTGAAGAGCAGCGGACGGCTCTGCTGGAAACGGGCCAGTGGGATTGTCTACTCACCACCCTTGATTCGGTGGCTCTGAGCAGCCCGGGCGTCATAACGGCCATCGTCGACGAAAGCGCCGGAGCCGACCAGCTTTGGGCGCGGGACGTCGAGACCATCAACGACTTGGATGGCAAGCGGATCGCCTTCTCGCGGGGCAGCGTCGGCGAGTATTTCGTCTACTACGCGCTATCAATTGCCCAGCTCAGCCCGCGTTCTGATGTGACACTGGTGCCCCAGGACAGTGTGGCCGATGCTATTGAAGCTTTCAACAGTGGACAGGCCGACGTCGTTTCCGGCTGGGAGCCGGATATCTATGACGCTGAGACGAGCGGTGGTGTGCCATTACTCAGTTCAAATCAATTGCGCATCGTGATGGATGTGATTGTCACCTCTGAACAGTCTATCGAGCAAAAGCCAGACCTGGTACAGAGTTTTCACAATGCCTGGTTCGACACCCTCAAGGCGCAGGTCGAGGACTTCCCGACTGCTGCCCAACAGATCGCCGAATGGGGTCACAATGATTGGAGTTTTGTGTATCCTGAGACGGCCGCCGCTGACTTCGAACTGTGGTTGGAAAGCGTGGCCCAGGCTGACCTGGGCGACAACGCTTTCGTCATGCGCGACACGCGGCCGATCGTCAACCGGCTGGAAATAGCTCGCCGGATTTGGGAAGCGTCCGACGTGGATGCGGCTGACGACAATGTAGAAGACCTTGTTAATGCCGGTTTTGTCCTGCGGGCGGCCGACCAGCCAAGCTTGCAGCCCAACGGCAAGCCAGTAAACGATACGTTCTCCATTTCATCGCAGCTTGATTTGAGCGGCGTCAGCACTGATGCGGCAGCGACGCTGGTTGTGCTACCTTGCCGGACCTTTACCTTCTTGCCAGAGTCGACCGAACTGACGCTGGAATCACGGCGGATCCTCGATCGCTGTGTGATTCCGACCTTGTCACAGAGCGTAGGCCTGTTCTTGCGCGTTGTCGGTTCCTCCGCCTGGCCAGCCAATGATCCGCCCTATACAGAACGAGATATCCTGGACGTAGCCGAAGGCCGGGCTCGATCAGTGGTCGACTACCTGGTATCGCAAGGTATTGACCCGGCGCGGTTCATCGTCGAGGCGCAGCTGCCGCCGGAAGAACATCAAAACAGCGATGATCCGCTGATACAGGCCGAGGATCGTTTCGTCGAATTGACGTTGATCACTGCTGGACGCTAGAGAAGTGGCGGATATTACCTGGCAAGTTGGTTCCGGTTCATTGTCCGATCCGAGGCGCGCCAGGCGATTCACAAAAGGTCTATTATGAACAGTAAATCAATTCGCGGAGCGCTGTGGCTGGTTTCGCTCTTGACCGTGGCCGCCGCCGCGTGCAGCCTGGCCAGCGGCGACGGACCGCCTAGCAATGCCGTCGTCGTGAACGTGGTGGCCAATTCCAGTCTTGGCAACTGGCTGACGGCGGCCGTCGAGCGCTTCAACGAAGCGGAGATCGAGACCGTCGACGGCAATCCAGCCTACGTACAATTAACCCTGGCCGATGCTGGTCAGGCGGCGTCACAAATCGCGGCCGGAAGCGAGTCGCCGGCGCTATGGATTCCGGATCAACAGGTCTGGGCCCAGGTGTTGGCCGATCAAGGTGATGCGAGTTACACGGGCGATTGTGCCAGCCTGGCAACCAGCCCGCTGGTGATTGCCATGTGGCGGCCGGCAGCCGAATCCCTGGGTTGGCCGGGCCAGCCGTTGGGCTGGCTGGATGTGGGCAGTCTGGCGGCCGATCCGTCGGCCTGGGCCTATTACAGCGGCGGCGTTTATGGCGACTCACTGAACCTAGGACACACTCATCCCGGTCTTTCAGGCAGCGGCGTCAACACCCTGCTGGCCTTGGTCCAATCAGCCCAAGCCCAGCCCGATGCCGTTTCTGTTGAAGACGTGGAGCAGCCCATCGTCCAGGCCTCGGTCAGCGCTTTCGAGGCGGCCGTCTCCTGGTTCAGCTCCAACACCGGCGATCTGGGCCGGACCATGGCCGAACGAGGCGATCAATTCCTTGGTGCGGCGGTCATGTACGAAAGCGACGTGGTGGTCAACGGCAACGGCCAAATCGTGCCCATTTACCCGCTGGAAGGGACCTTTGTCGCCGAGCACCCGGCTTGCCTGAGCAGCGACCTGGATCCCGAAACGCGCGAGGCAGCAGGCTTGTTCAGGGATTACTTGCTGGATCAAGAGGCCCAACAACTGGCCGTGTCCAACGGCCTGCGACCGGTCAATGGTAGCGTGACGATCGGTTCTCCACTGGACGCTAACCACGGCGTCGATCTCGAGCAGCCGGCCGTCGTTTTTGGCTCCCCGTCAGTCGATACGATTTATGCGGTCCAGGATCTGTGGCAGTCGGCCCGCAAGGATGTCAACCTGGTGATGTTGCTGGATGTCTCTGGCAGCATGGCCGGTCAGAAGATAGACAATATGCGGCAGGCCGCGGTCCAATTTGTGGAGCAGATGGGCGATGATGACTTCATCACTATCATCCCCTTTTCCCATGAATTGCCGGTCATCGTCGATCATCAGCAGGTAGGTCCGGCGCGGGATGAGATTGCCGAGGCCATCAGGCGTCTGGACGCCGCCGGCGACACGGCTCTCTATGACGCGGTGGGTACTGGAGCGCTGCTCATCGAACAGAGTAACTCTCCAGACACGGCCAACGCACTGGTTGTTTTGACCGATGGCCAGGACACCTACAGTTATCGCTACAACTTCGACCAGGCGCTGGTTGACCTGGCGGCCGGCAATGATACGACGGTCTTCACCATCGCCTACGGCGGCGACGCCGACCAGGACGTCTTGTCCCAACTGGCTTACGGCGCCAACGGCAACTTCTTCCTGGGCGACGAGGCCAGTATCGCCGCTATTTACGAAGAGATGTCAGCCGCATTCGGTGGCAGCGTGGGTATAGGACGGTAATGGGTCAAGGATGAAGGATGAAAGCCAACGGCTCAAAGCTAACGGCTTAGAGCTGCTCTCTGAGGAGGAATCTATTGTGAGCGATAAGCAATCTAGACTTGAATTGCGGCATCGGCAGGTTGGTCCATGGCCGATGAATACCTATGCTTTGGTGTGCCCGAATACGGGGGCCAGCATCCTCTTTGATCCGGGTGCCGATCCGGAAAGCTTGCAGGAGATGCTTGCCGGTAGCGAACCTGTCGCCATCTTGCTCACCCACTCTCATTTCGACCATATCGACGCGCTGGACGAAATGAGGTCCCGTTTACAGGTCCCGGTCATGTGTCATGCCGGACCTCATGTGGACGACGTGCAGTTAGCGGCCGACCGGCATCTGGACGCGGGTGACAGGGTTCAAGTAGGCGACTTCGCCCTACAAGTTTATTATGCGCCGGGCCACACGGATGATCAGATATGTTTTCTGCTGGAGAACGATCATCGGGCCATCGTCGGTGACACCATCTTCGAGGGCGGTCCGGGCAAAACCTGGTCGCCGGCCGGTTTTGACACGACGCGACAAACCTTGCGGCGGGTCGTCCTACCCTGGCCCGACGAGACGACATGTTATCCCGGACACGGGCCTAGCTTCCGTTTAGGCGATCAGCGCCAGGCGATTGAGGCATTCCTGGCCAAAGATCACGGCCGATTCTTCGGCGACGCGACCTGGGATATGTAGTTAATTCCTGGGAACTGGGCAGTCAAATAGGAGTGACTGATACCGGCCTGCCTTCAGGAGGAGTCAACTCTCGGCTGATACCGCAAATCGGCTGAAATAATCCATAGGGTCGGCCGTGTGGACCCAGACCCACAGGTCGTTGGGCGAATCGGCCGACCAGTACCAGGTCCATTCCGCATCTCGGGGGGGCATGTTGACGCAGCCATGGCTGTGTTTGAAGCCGTAACGATCATGCCAAAACGCGCCGTGCAAGGCGATCTCGTTTCGGCGATCGAAGTACATCGTGTAGGGTACATCCTCGATGAAGTAGTAATCGACCTTGCCCTCGGCGCCTGACATTCTCGTCTGATAATGACGGCTCCAGACCTGGAATATGCCTTCGCGAGTTGGCCAGCGATTCAAGCCGCTGGAAATCAGCGTGGCATAGACCATGCGCGTGCCCTCGTAGGCGGCGTAGGTCTGCTCGTAGAGGTCGACCTCAGCCCAGAACTCGCCCTCTCCGACCTCTTCCGGCGGCTCGCTCACGTCCACCAGGCTCACCTGGGTCTGGCGGATCCAACGGCCGCCACCGATTTCGTACCATAGCCACTCATCTTCACCCACGGCCGCATCGTAGACCTGGAAGAAGTCGAAGCGCTCCAATTGCTCGAAATCCGGGTTAGGCTCGCCTTCCGGTTCGCTGCTTGGCCTGATCTCCTGGACGATCCAGCCAAACGGTCGCTCGGGCTGCACGTTGACGACGACGCCGGTAAAGCCCGGCGTATCGACCAGGCGAATATCCTCGGCCAGCGCGTATTGGCCAGGATTCACCTCGTACCACTTGTGACCGTTAGCCTGGACTTCGCCGTGGATGGTGACATACAGGAAACCCTCGCCAACGTTGTAAATTGGTGCGGACGCCAGGTTGGGTTCTGGATAGATGTTGATATTGTCTTCCATGTAGGCGTAGGTCACCCAGTCCAACAGGCTCTCCTCGGGCAGCACTGGCTCCTCAAACTGGTGCACGGCCGGTTCGAGACGACCGTCGCAGACGTAGCCCACATCAGGAGAGTAATAAAAGCAGCTGCCAGCATCGGCCGGACGGATCATGAACAAGAGCACGATCAGCCCTCCGACTATCGCTGCAAAACGCGCTGTTCTTGCCATGCTGATGTTCTTAACCTCCAAGGCAGAGAATTACAATAGGTCTTTGTTTGTCCAGTCTCGATCATATCAGCCGTCAATGACCGGCGCC
>JBFFWQ010000051.1:0-38257 GCA_041570195.1 Promineifilaceae bacterium (SeqCode)
GTGCTGCGGCAAACCACCTTGCCCATGCTGCTGGTACGGCCAAGGGAGCTCGCTATCAGCCATGAGCCGGTCTTTGACAAGCTGATGGTTACCCTCGACGGTTCGGACGAAGCAGAACGGGTCTTGCCTTACGCCCAGACGTTGGCCAAACGCTTTGAGAGCGAGATCCTTTTGCTTTCGGTGCCTGACGACCTGCAGGCGGAAAGCCAGCTAGGGAATCTGAAACGTTACCTGGAAGACATAGCCGGCGCACTGACGGCCACAGGCTTAACGGTGCGCCCTATCGTGGCCGGGTCCGATCCGGCCTATACGATCGTGGAGTTGGCCAGGGCCAACAACGTCGATCTGATCATGCTGGCCACTCACGGCCGGGGCGGGCGGGAGCGGTTGATGTTTGGCAGCGTGGCCGACACGGTGGTGCGCAATAGCCACCGGCCGATCTTCATGGTGCCGGTACGCTAACCGGGTGAAGAATGCGGTTGATTAATGGTAAACGTGTCAACGGTAAGTATGTCGAAACGTTGTTGGCGTTGGTGAATGGCAGCCCGTTCCCGGCGCACATGCCCTTTCGACTGACCGCTATTGGTCTGGATGAGGCGCGGGTGGAGCTGGAAGTCGAGAGTCAACACTTGCAGCCCCTGGATACCGTTCACGGCGGCGTCATTGCGACATTGATCGATACGGCCACCTACTGGGCCGCTTTCCTGGCCCTGCCGGAAGATACGGGCCTGGTCAATGTCGATTTGAAGCTGAATTATCTGCGGCCGGTTAGCGGGGGCGTTCTGATCGCCGAAGGGCGCTGCCTCAGGGCCGGCCGGACCATCAGTTACGCCGAATCTCACGTGAAGGACGGCGACGGCCGCCTTATAGCCCACGGAACTTCAACGCTGATGGCTCTACCTGGCAAAGGGATCGAGCTCGGGGTAGCTAAATTCCTCGAGGCCTGACAGCGTGAGCCAACTTCTTGACGGGTGAGAATGCAGAATGCATGACCAGTATTCCCAAGCATCAACCGCTAGCATACCGCCGGGCAAGATCCCAACCGGCACAATCACCTTCCTCTTTACCGATATCGAAGGCAGTACGCAACTCTGGGAGAAATTTCCAGAGCAAATGGCGGCCGAATTGCGGCGCCACAACACATTGCTGCGTCAAGCCATAGAGGCGCATGGCGGCTATGTCTTTAAGACAGTCGGCGATCAATTCTGCGCCGCCTTCGCCAACGCATATGATGCCCTCAGTGCCGCTATAGAGGTCCAACGGGCGCTGATCAATGAACCCTGGGATGGACCGGATATCAAGGTCCGGATTGGCATCCATTGTGGGCCGGCCGAAGAGTGGGCTGGCGACTACTTTGGGCCAACCGTCAATCGCGTAGCCCGGCTCATGGCGATCGGGCATGGTGGCCAGACGCTGCTTTCCGCTTCAGTCCTGCAACTCGTCGATGACGAGATTCCGAGCGAGATCGCAGTACAAGATCTGGGCGAACACCGGCTGAAGAATCTGAGACAACCTGAACGCGTTTACCAGGTCAATATCCACGGTCTGGCGGATGATTTCCCGCCCCTAAACTCGCTCAGCGTCATCGCCAACAATCTGCCTTTACAGGTTACCGAATTTATCGGCCGTGAAGAAGAACTGGCGGAGACGAGACGCATCCTGAATGAGTCCCGCCTGCTCACTATCGCCGGCCCGGGCGGGATCGGCAAGAGTCGCCTTTCCCTGGAACTGGCCGCCAATCTGGCCGAGCAGTTTGAACAAGGCGTCTTTTTTGTACCTCTTGCCCCAGTCGCGGCGGCCGATTTGGTTCCTGAGGCAATCGCTGAGAGCATTGGCTTTTCGCTGGCTTCGGCCGAGCCGCCGGAAAAACAGCTCTTGAGTTATCTGGCCGATAAGAACGAACTGCTAGTGCTCGACAATATGGAGCACATCGTCGACACGGCCGAATTTGTGAACCAGATCCTCAGAGCAGCGCCGGGAGTCAAAATCATTGTCACCTCTCGCGAGAGGCTGCGTCTGAGCGGCGAATCTACATTCATGCTGCATGGATTGGGCTCAGATGGCTGGGACTCGTTAGCCTCGGCGCATGAGGATGAGGCGGTGCAGCTGTTCGTAGACACGGCTCGCCGAGTCAGGCCCGATTTCGAAATTGCTGAAGATGATCTCGATGCATTGAGAGAGATCATCGCAATGATACAGGGGTCGCCCTTAGGCATTGTCCTGGCCGCATCCTGGATTGACATGCTGTCGTTGCAGGAGATCGCCGCCGAAATCGGCCGCAGTTTTGATTTTCTGGACAGTGAGTTGCGCGATGTTCCCGAGCGCCAGCGCAGCGCGCGCGCTGTCTTCGACTACTCCTGGCGACTGCTTTCCCAGGAGGAACGTGAACTGTTCACCGCCTTATCGGTATTCCGCGGCGGCTTCACAAGAGAGGCGGCTCAGGATGTGGCCGGGACATCAATACGCGAGCTGGTCAGGCTGGCCAACAAGTCTTTTGTCGCCGCCGACACTGACTCGGGTCGCTACACTGTGCACGAACTCTTGCGCCAGTATGGCGAAGCTGCTCTGCAAGCGGATCCAGAGCGGTACCAGGTGGTTAGAGATAACCACGCGCGATATTTCGCCTCGCTGGTTGATGCTGAGAAAGAAGCGATTTACCGTGGCGATCACAGCAAGATCCTGGCCGATCTCGACAATATACGGGCCGCCTGGCGCTGGGCCGTCGTGCGTCGCCTGTTGGAGGATCTGCGGGTGATGATGTGGCCTTTGGGCTGGTTCTACGATCTGCGCGCCTATTATGTGGAAAGCGTGACCATGTTTCGCCTGATTGTCGATGCATTAAAGATGCCGGAGCCGGAAGGTTTGCAAGGAATCGTCTACGGTAGCGCGCTGGCCAACTATGCAATAGAACTGGAAAAGCTCGAAGGCGCCGACCGGGTTGTACCCTTGGTGCGCGAAGGCTTCGACATCATGCGCCGCCTGGGCGCGAAAGAAGATCTGGCCTGGCCTCAGTTGGTAGCAGGTTGGACGTTTCAGGATCCCCAGGAAATCGAAAGTGCATTCCTGGAGAGCCTGGCGATCTTCGAAGAACGAGACAACCTTTATGGGATTGCTTTTTCCCTGCTGATGTTGTCGTGGTACTACCGCAACCAGGGTCGCCATGAAGAGGCGCGATCGAGCATCGAGCGCGGCGTCCAGATTAGCCGGTCGCTGAGCGATCCGGAAGGGCAAGCTGTTGCGCTGCTCCGCCTTGGAAATCTCAATCTACATCTGGGGCATTATGAGACAGCACGCAGGAACTTTCAGGAAGAGCGTGAGCTGTGGCGCGAGCTTGCCTTGCCGCGCCTGGTCGGCCAGGCAAACATGAACATGGGCGAAGCCTACCTGCTTGGTGGGGATACCGCCAGAGCCGAAGGGGCATTCTTGTTGAGCCTGGAAGATTTCGCCCAAATCTCGGACGAAGCACACTCCTTTTGGAGCTTGTTGGGCCTGGCGCGCATCGCCCTGCGCAAGGGGCAGGCTGAGACCGCGCAGGAGCTCCTCAACCGGGCAGGCGCTGTCCTCGAGGGACGCCAGGACAGTTACGAACAGGCGCGATGGTGGCAACTATTTGGACGTCTTTCATTGCTGCAAAACGAACCGGCGGACGCCCAAAAAGCGCTCAGTCGGGCGCTGGCGTACAGCCAACAGGCCGACAATATGGAGCTTTTGAGAACGATCGTCGAATTTGCCTATCTATACCAGGCCCAGTCCGATACCCGGCGGGCTGCTCGTCTGCTGGGCTTTGTCCAGTCTCAGGCAGGTTTGGAAGCCGGACTGGTCCAATGGCGCATCGAGCCCTTGCTCGCATCGCTGGCGGCGGTGTTGGGTGAACGGGAATTATCGCGGCTGCTGGCAGAAGGCGCGCAGCTTGATCAGCAGGAGATCGTTGACGAACTGAGATAACCTCCGTTGAGAAATCAACAGGATAGGGCTGGAATGTCACTACAACGTGACCGATGGCTGGCAGGCCGCCAGCAGCTTTCAGCCCGGCGCCCGGTTGTTCTCAGCCTCTTCGACCCGATCCAGCCATTCGTGAACCAGAGCCTTAAACAGCTCGTCTTGCTGTGCGGTGGTGCCGTGACCGGCCCGATCCAGGACGACAAAGCTGGCCCGCGGATAGCTCTCGAAAATTCGCCAGGCATCCCGGTAGCCGACGGCCGTATCCTGCCGGCCGGCCACGAACAGCGAGGGCCCCTCGAAAGGCTGGGGCAAGTCGTCCACGTCAAAGGAAAGGCCATAGCGTTCCGGGTCCTGGCGGATCACCTCCAGGAAAGCCGCGTCGCCGCGAGCCTGGGCCGGCCGGATATGGCGCTCCATGTAGCGTTTCAGCGGATCGAGAAAGCTGGCCTTCTGGACCAGGATGTCGCCATACATCTCCCGATCTTCCTCGGAGAGCGCGGCCATGAAGGCTTCGTCTTCGATCAGCACGGATGGTTCCGGCAACGCGCGTTGGGCATCGTTGGCGATGATCAGCGGGATGCGTAGCAACAGCCCGCCGACCTGGTTCGGCCGGCGATAAACAAAGCCCCGGGCGGACAAAGCGCCGGCCGAGGTGCCGACGACGGCCAGGCGCTGCCCAGGGGCGATCGCATCGGCGAACTCCAGGATCACCTGGAGGATATCGTCCATGTTCCGTACTCGCTCCGAGTTAGGGGTACGACCGTGGCCCGGCAGGTCCAGGTAGAGACGCCGCCAACCAGGGCGATCGGCGAAAATGGGCTCGAAGTCGACCCTTTCATACTCGTGGTCCAGGGACCAGCCGTGCAGGAAGAGGATCGGCCGGCCGGCGCCGAACTCTTCATAGGCTACGTTGATGCCTTTTAGGGCGCAGGTCTTCATCTTCGCTTCCTCCAAAAATGGGACGCGGATTCGCGCAGATATACACAGATTAAGAACACGCAGTGACAACTGGGACAGAGAGCCGCCGCGCTGAAACTCATTATATAGCATCATGGTGCAGGCCAGGCCGTTTGTAGCGAGGAGATCGACCTAGGCTCGACGACCAGCTGGCCGACCGCTTCGTCGTGCGGAGCGGCGCAGGGGATAGTCACGTTGAGTACGCAACCAACGCATTCGAAGGATAATCTCTTTCGTTGTCGGGGGTTTTTTCGATTGACTCTCTCGTACGTCACAAATCGTTCGCCTCATTTGCCCTATTTAGTAAGGGCAAGGCAATCGGAAGGGAGTTCTCGGTTGGAAGGCTGGTTGTCCTTCCGATTGCCTTGCCCCAACCATAGAAGAAAGAGGTGACATGATGACGGAGAAACAGATTCAAGTCGTGGTATTGGGCGCCGGGTATGCCGGGTTGATGGCGGCTATCCGGCTGGCGGGTAAGACGAAGAAGCGGCCGGTCAAGGTCACTCTGGTAAACGCCGGCGATCATTTCGTGGAGCGGCCGCGGCTGCGCGAGACGGCGACGGGTAACGCGCCCCGGCAGAAGCGATTGGCCGGACTGATCGCCGGCACAGGTATCGAGTTTCGACAGGGATATGTGACGGCCTTTGACCCGGACCGGCAGGAAGTGACGGTCGAGACGGCTGGGCGGCCGCTAGGCTTCTCCTATTATGGCCAGGGTATCGCCCTCGGCCGGCATGACGCGGTAGGCTTCGCCACCCTTCCTGATGACGAGCCCGTCGGCCCGCCAACTGGTCGCGCTTCGAGAGTTCGGCCGGCGAGCAGGTCCGGGCCTTTCACATCATCGGTAACCCGGATAAGCTGCGCCATTTGTGAAGGCTGCTTATGGTTTCATCAGAAGTGGTGTATAGATCACGTTCGAAAATCCATAGACCTCAACCCGGGTGACCATAACTTGCTCGCTCACGGCGTTTGTCGCCGTGACTGTGGCCGTGTAGGTTCCTGTGACGGCATAGGTATGACTTGGGGTTTCTCCCAAGCCTATCTGGTCGTCCCCGAGATCCCAGGTGTAGCTGACATTGCTGCCGGCTGTGACCGTCGCCGTGAAGTGGGTTGGGATACCTAATGCTGTAGGCCCATCATTGATCGCCGCCAGCCCGGAAATGGACTCTTCAACTAGAACAGTGGTCGTCGCACTCTGCTGGTCAACTGTATTGGTCGCCGTGACCACGGCCGTGTAGCTGCCGGCTGCGGCATAAGTGTGGCTGAAGGTTCCTCCATAACCCATTTTACCGTCGCCGAAATCCCAAGTGTAACTAACATTGCTGCCGGCCGTGATTGTCGTCGTGAAGTAGGTTGGCAGACCTAAAGGCGTTGGGCCATCGTTATCGGCTTCCAGGCCGCTGACAGGTACTTCGTCAATGACGATGACGAGTGTATCTGTGACTGTACTGAAAACGTTTGAGGCTATGATCGTGACTGTATAGCTACCTGGCGCGTCCCAGGTGAAGCTAGCCGTATCCGTCAGGCCGTTCGTGTGGACCACGGGCGCCTGACCGGCCGCCAGCCATGAATAGCTGATGGGCAACGTGGCAGATATGGGAGTGGCGGTGGCCGTGTAGGAGTAGGTGGACCCAACATCACCACTCGTAGGGCCGTCCAGGGTTACGTCGCTCAGGGGTATCGGGATCAGCAAATACTCGACCGATCCGATGTCGCAGATGGCATTGCCGTTGCCATCGCCGTCTGATGGCCGTGGGTAGCCGCGCTGGCCTGCGGTGATGGGCGCGCCCAGATTGTCGGTGCAGCCGGCAGGGTCGCCAGCATCGATGGCCGGACTACCGGCGAGCGGGACATGGGTTTCCGTGTCGCCGCCGTTGTTGGCCAGGGGCGCCAGGAGCGGATCGGCGGCGATGATGTCACCCTCGCCGCCGGCCGGGCAGCCGGTGCTCTCGCCGACCAGGTTGTAAGCTACGGAGTCATACTCGCCCCAGCAATCTTCCGTTCCGACGGTGAACGTCGCGCTATTATCGGCGACGATGGCGTGCAACACGGAAAGGCCAGAACATTCGTAGATGTTGCTGTGGGGTTCGACTTCCCATTCCGGGATGTCGTAGCGGCTACCGGTCCAGGTCTCCCAGCGCGTGTTGATGCCGCCGCCGTGGTCGGCCGCGTTATCGGCGATCGTTGTGTTGATGATCGTGGTCGCCGGGCACCAGCAGTAGCTGCCGCCGCATGAAGGCATGTGAGCCAGTCCGCCGCCACCACCGCCGCCGAGGTAAGCACCGTGATCGCTGTTGAGCAGCGCGGTCTCATTGCCACTGATGGTGGAGTTCAAAACGACGAGCCTGCCCGCCCCGGTGTTCAAAATGCCGCCGCCGCGGCCACACAGGTCCGGGTCGCCATGGACCATCTGGTCGCAGGTCGCCTCATTGCCGCTGATGGTGGAGTCTCGGATCTCGACCCGGCCGCCGTGATTGTGTAATCCGCCGCCGCTGCCATCGCTTGGCTCTGGCGCATGCATCGCCGTAACCAGGTTGCCCGATATAGTGCTGTTGGCGATGAGCGTTGCCGCACTAAAACCAGCGTTGAGGACGCCGCCGCCTTCGTTGTACGCGCCGTACCCGTATTGGCTACGGTTGGCATGGTTATCGATGATGCGACTGTCGCTAATGGTCAACATGGCTTCCCGGCCGGGCTCGTCCGGCATGCTCTCAGTGTTGGCGATCCCGGCCCCGTGCTCGGCGGTATTCTCAGAGATGGTGCTGTCGATGATGGTCAGCGACGGGACGTAATCTTCGAGCAGCCACCATTGGCTGGCGATGCCGCCTCCCCAATCGGATTCGTTGTTTTCGATGAGGCTGTCGGTGATGGTCATCGTCCCGCTGTTATAAATGCCGCCACCGAAGCCGGTCGTCGTATATTCGGATGGGTCGGTGTTGTTATTCCGGATGATGGTATTGCTGATTATCGCCGTGCCATATAGGTTGGCGATGCCGCCGCCGTTTTCGCCAGAGACGTTGCCTTCGATAAGGCAATCAATAAGGGTTAGGAAGCCGTTCAAACTGTAGATCCCCGCGCCATCCTTGTCGCCACTGGCCGTATAGCCGCCGGTCACGGTGATGCCGACCAGCTTCAACCCGGCGTGGTAATCCAGGCCAAAGACACGAGATCGAGCGTAAACCCCGCCTGGAAGAGAGGCCAGACCGGCCGCGTCAATAATCGTCACGCCGCGGCCGGCGCCAAGAATCGTGGTGGTACCGCTTTCGCGCTCCACGTGGAGGCTGCCGGCCGGTAAGGTCAGCGTGTAGACCCCAGCCGGAAGGTGAATCGTGTCGTCGCCGCCGGTTTCGTTGGCGGCCACGACTGCTTCGCGCAGCGAGCAGTCGGCGTCGCAGGCGCCGTCGCCAGTGTCCTCGGTCTTGGTGACGTGGAACGTATCGCCATGGGGATCGTTGGCCCAACTGAGGTCGAAGCTGCCCCAGTTGTCGCCGTCGTGCCCATCCACGACAAGGCGATAGGTGGTCCCGGCCGTGACCGAAAACTCCAGGTGTAGGTTGGTTGCCACCGTGCTCGTGGCTGCAACTTCGGTGAGAGTGTCTAAGGATGAGCCGGTGTAGATTGCCACAACGCTATCCCAGTCATCGGGAGTAATGGGCGTGTTAACGTCAACGGCCGCATCTCCATCCCATGTGGGCCTCCACTCGTACCATACAGACCGGATAGGCGTGCCGGGGACAGCGCCATGGGCAGGCTCGCCGATCTGCGGCGTCGCGCCTTTGGTGGTCTCGCCGACCAGCGTCCCGCTATGCTCGGCGAGAACTATGGCGTCGGCGAAGTCGTCGTTGACTGGGGGCGAAAGGGCCCAGGTCAGGTCGAAGCTACTCGTCTCGTCCTCGTCATAACCGTCGAGGACGATATGGTAGGTGGTCCCGGCGACGACCGCAAACTCTAGCCGCACTTTGTTGATGCCGAAACCGCCCCAGGCGGCGACCTCGGTGAGCGTATCAACGGCCGCACCGGTATAGGCCGCCATAACGATGTCAGCGGAGGAGGGGTAACGCCGGGTATCGCCCGTGATCACGGCCGCGCCGTTCGCGGCCGCCGTCCATCGATACCAGACGGAGCGAGCGGGTGTGCCGGCCAGTCCATTGTGGGCTGGTTCGCCAAGCTCGGCCGTGGCCCACTCATTCGCCTCGCCAAGCAGCCAGCCTGAGTCAGCCGTTAATACCGCGGCGTTGGCGAAATCGTCGTTGGCTGGCGAGGGGATCGACCAGGTCAGGTCAAAGCTGCCCGTCTCGAGACTAGTCCAGCCATCGATGGCCAGGTAGTAAGTGACGCCGGCCTCAACCCGGAATTCGGCTTCCAGGCCTACGGACAGGGGCGCTCCTCCGGCAGCCACCTCAGTGAGCGCGTCCACTGCTGAGCCTGTATAGACACCCAGCACGATGTTCCAGGTCGAATAAGGTTGGGTCGTCGCCTGCATGACAGCATTCCCGTCGACTGCCGGTGTCCACTGGTACCAAACCGATCTGGTTGGTGTCCGGCCATTGTGGTTGGGTTCGCCTGCTTGGGCCGTTGCGCTCGCGTTGCTTTCGCCAATCAATGACCCGGAATCGGCCGCCAGTACGGTGGCATTGACGAAATCGTCGTTGGTTGGCGACGCGACAGAAGATGTAGTGGCGGCCGATAAAGATCCGCTCTTCTCCCCGATCTCAGAGTTCACGCCAATCAGCATTGCAGCGAACAGAATAAGCAACAACACGACCTTCTTCATAGCTTGAACTCCCTTATTTCAAGACCGGACTCAATCCCATGCTCCACATCCAACAGGAAGGCGTTCCAAGGCTAAACGCGTCCTACACAACTCGTTACCTCAATCTTTTAGTTTTCCATATCGACAGTGACGGCGATAGTGGAGAAGTTCACCGGTTTTAGGTAACAGAAGTCATCAGTATGTTAAAGAAACAAGTAACGAAGATGCGAACGGTGTAGAAACTCGCCTTGATGGAATTAGGTAAGGCGCGCGGTCCGCCCCAGAGGAGATTGCCCGACTAAAACGGACGAGGAAAGAAAGGCAATCGGATGGGTTGTTTTATCCCGGCTGGAGGTGGTTATCCGACTGCCTTTCCCCTACTCGAATTTCAACAGATACATGGCGGCGACGAAGAAGACCAGGGCGAAGCCAAAGAGGATCAGGCCCTGGGGCACGACGCTGGTCAGGCCAAGCCCATCGACCGTCATCCGCTGGAATCCTTCGGCGGCATGGGCGTGAGGAGTCAGCATGCCCACGATGCGCAGCGGGCCGTCGGCCTCGTAGATGCGAAAGGAGATTATCGTGCCGCCCAGACCGGCCAGGACAAAGCCCAGGATCAAGCCTACCGCCCCGGCTTGTTTGCCGTCCCGGGTTGTGGCCGCCAGCAGCAGGCCCAGGGAAGAGGCGGCCAGGGATAGGGCGAAAGTGATCAGCAGCAGGCCGACCACCGAGTCGCCCAGGGGCATGCCAAAGAAGCCGGCGGCGACGCCGAAGAGGAAGATCACCTGGAAGAAGACCACGATCATGAAGGCCAACATGGTGCCGCCGACGATGACGCCGCGGTCCAGTGGGGCGGCTAACAGACGGCGGAAGGTGCCGTGGTCTTTCTCGGTGTGCAAGGCCTGGGCGATGGTGCCTATCAAGAAGAAGGCAAACATGACCGCGAAGCTGGGGATGATAATGGCAAACGGGTTGAAGGCTTCGTCGCTTTCCTCGATCGCTTCTTCGGCGGCCACGACGATGGGTGGATCGGTTTCCATGACCTGCAGTTGGGTCATGATAGCGCCTAAGATTTGGGCCTCGGCCGCCTGGCGCAATTCAGGAGGCGCATCGTCAAGCATACCT
The DNA here is from genome assembly GCA_041570195.1 of Promineifilaceae bacterium (SeqCode). Lineage (GTDB taxonomy): Bacteria > Chloroflexota > Anaerolineae > Promineifilales > Promineifilaceae > UBA11865. Next base: position 10,778 of record JBFFWQ010000051.1, read on the forward strand.
GAGTCGTCTAGAACCGAGCGGATGCCATGTTGTAATTCGCCCTGCACGGTCGGCGGAGCAGCGGCGAAGTTGACCAGGCCGGTTACATGGCGCGCATATTCCTTGTTGACGGGATCGACCAGTACCGTAACCTTCGTTGGATCGTAAGCGTCGATCTGCTCGCTGAAGTCGGCCGGGATGATGATGGCTGCCAAACGTTCGCCTTCGGCCACCAATTGGTCGGCTTCGGCGGCCGAATCGAGGGTCTCGATGCGCAGCATGGTCATATCGACCAGGATATTTTCGACCATTTCGCCGTACGGTCCACCATCTTCATTGACCACGTACACGTCAAAGTGCACGCTGGTTTCGTCACCCTCGCCGGAACCGCCGGCCGAGATGCCGATCAGGCTGGCGAAAAGAAGCGGCATCAAGAAGAGAATGGCCAGTTCGCCCCTATCTTTAGAGAGTACCAGGAGATTCTTCCAGGCAATGGTCCAGGTTTTAAACAAAATCTCTTTCATGGCAATTTTCCTCCCGCTAGTCGAAATCAAATCGCCATAGGGCGATGGCCATAAAGAGCACGCTGAAGCCCAATAAGGCCAGCAGCGAGTCGGTGATATCGCTCAATCCCTGGCCGCGCACCAGAAGGTCATAGAAGCCGGTCACGGCCCAATACTGGGGCGTGACCTTGCCAATAGCTGCCAGGGCGTCACTCACCAGGAACAGGGGCACGATGGTGCCGCCCACGAAGGCCATCACCCATAGAGCGGCCGTGCTCAGGCCACCGATCTGGGCCTCGGTATGGGCCAGGGAGACGATCAACGCGCCCAAAGTGGTCGAACATAAGGCGGTAAACAAGACCAATAATACCAGGGCCACTGGATCGTTTCCCAGGGTTAGCTTGTCCATACCTAGCAAGGGAAAGATGACGATGGCGGCGAAGAATATGACGACCACTTGCAGGATGACGACCAGGAAGTTAGGCGTCAATTTGCCGGACATCAACGAAAATCGGCTAAGAGGCGCGGCCAGCAAGCGCCGGAAGCTGCCGATCTTCTTTTCCTCGTAGATCGACTGAGCCGTCGTCTGGGCGGTCAAAAAGACGAATAGGACGGTCATGCTGGGCACAGCCAGTTCAGCGAAACTCAACTCGTCTTCTTCGCGTTCTTGAAATTGGCTGGGTAACTCTTCTTGGACGGTGACCAGGGGCCTGGTTGCGGAGCTTTCAAATTGCGACCTGGCCTGGGCGACGGCTTTGTCGGCCGTGAGGGCTTCTTCGGCGTTGGAGTTGCCGGCTTGCATGTCGCGCATCTGGGTCAGGCTACCCAGGATAAGCGTTTGCAGCGATAGATCGCGGACCACACCCTCGACGCTTAACTGGACCGACTGGTTTACGGTGTCGGCTTGGTCGAGACTGGTATAGCTCAGGGTAGCAGGCGTACCTTCAGCCACGCTGGCGCTGAAACCGGCCGGGATGATTAGTAACCGGCTGATTTCCTCGTCGGCCAGCAGGATCTGGGCTTCGGTCATCCCGTAGGGTTCCACGTTCAATCCGCCCTGGCTCTCCAGGTTTTTGATGAGATGCTCGGCCATGTCGCCGCCAGTATCCTCGTTGGCCACCGGTAGGCTGGGGCGCTGGGCTTCGTCCGCTGATTGGGCTGCTACATTGCTGCCGATACCGACATAGAGCACGATGAAGACCAACGGCAGCAAGAACAACTGCAACATCGTGCTGACGTCTTTGACCAGAATAAGCAAATCTTTGCGGGTGATGTTTAAGGCGTTCATTGTTTACTCTCCATCACTCACGCAGCTTCTTACCGGTCAGGTGCAGGAAGACGTTTTCCAGGTTCGATTCCAGGATTTCCATGGAGTGTAGCGTGACGTCGTTCTCGTTCAGATAAGTGATCACGTTGACCAGGGCGTCGCGGCTGTTTTCTGTTTCGATCTTGACGATGGTCGGTCCGGACGTCGACGGAGGCGGAGCGTCTTCTTCCGCTTCCTGTGACTCTTCACCCTCTTCGACCTCGGCTGGTGGGGCGGCGCTGACCTGGGGCGCGATGTTGGCTTTCTTAACGGCCGGCAATTCGCTCAATTCGGCCAGGAGTTGCTTGCCGGCCGAATCGAGACCAATCTGGATCACGCCACCACCCAGGATGGCGACCAGGTTCTGGATGGTGTCCATGGCGATGATCTTGCCCTGATCGACGATGGCCACTCGCTTACAGAGTAATTCCACCTCTTCCATATAGTGGCTGGTGTATATGATACTCATGCCGCGCTCGCGATTGAGGCGCAAGACACTCTCAAAGATGTGATTGCGGCTCTGCGGATCGACGCCGACGGTTGGCTCGTCCAGGAAGAGTAACCTCGGTTGGTGGACCAGGCCGGCGGCGATGTTGACCCGTCGCTTCATGCCGCCGGAGTATTTCTCGACGGCCTCGTCAGCCCGATCGGTCAGGGCGACAATATGCAACACGTCCTCGACCCGTTCTTTCAAATCCTTGCCGCTGAGACCATAGATGCGGCCGAAAAACTGCAGGTTGGCCCGGGCGCTCAGGGTAGGGTACAGGGCCAGATCTTGGGGGACGAGGCCGTTGATCTTTTTGGCTTCGGCCAGATCGGTTTTGATATCATGCCCGCCGATGCGGGCCGTGCCGTCCGTAGGATCAAGGATCCCGGTCAGCATCGAGATGGTGGTGGTCTTGCCGGCCCCATTGGGGCCCAGTAGACCGAACACCTCGCCCTCATCCACTGTGAATGAGACGCCATCTACGGCCGCGAAGTTACCATACTTCTTAACTAGGTTGTCTACTTCCAGAATGTGAGACACTGAACCTTTCCTCCTTTCAACATAGCCATTAGCTGTGAGCCGCAACTTGCCAGGTGTGCGCTGTTAGCTGCTATGTCTGCCCAACTATGGCGCCCCCGCGACCATATCAACACGGATGGCCATCCGCAACCCCCATGATACAAGATCGATGACGCGCGTTCATAGTTGCGTTTGTTATGACTGGACTATGACTTTTGTCATGTCTACGGAGGGTGTCTGTTTCAGTGACAGCTATCAGCTCTGTACCTTCTCCAAATGCTTCCTAGAAAGCAATCGGCTCGCGCCAGATGGCAAAAGGGTCTCACGTCAGGCAGCGGTTCTAATAGGAAAGAAGTACCTGTCACCGGAGATGGTTCTTCAGATATCATGTAGGGTGTGATGTTTCCGCTGTGAGTTGCGCTGTTCACCTGAAAACCTAAACTCTGTTCCGGCCGAGGTTGGGGGAAAGCTGACAGGCAAAAGGACACGAAATAATGACCGGCGATCTGGCTTTTGGGATAGGCAAGTGGCGTCGACTGGCGACGCCACTCTTGATTGGATTTCTCTTCGTATTGGCCGCCCTGGCGGTAATGGCTGATGTTGCGCCCTCAGCGCATGCCGATCCCATCCCCCGGCCTGAAGGCTATCCGAAGTTGAGCCTGTCCACCAAGACAGTCACGCCGACTTTGGCTGGCACAGGCGGGATCACCCTGTCTTATATCATCGAAATTCGCAATACCGGGGCTTATACGGCGGCCGGAACCACATTGAGCGATACGATCCCGCCCAGCACCACTTACAATAACGACGCGACCGCCAGCACCGGCATGACGCCCACCCTCAGCGGGGGCAGCCTTGTTTGGGAGGGTGAAGTCGGCTTTGACGCGACGGTGCTGATCAGCTACAGTGTCAGCGTCAGCCCATCCTTCAGCGGCGCTGTGCGCAATACGGCCGTCATCAGCCATCCGCTCATCGCCGAGCCGGTTGTCGTCACGGCCGAATCCCTGGTGACCGATGAGCCCATCCTAACCATCGAAAAGACGGCTAGCCCGCTGATCCCCGGGGCCAACGGGCCCATGACCTATACGCTCAGCGTGGCCAATATCGGCCAGCCAGCCGTCAATCTGCCGATCACGGTCACCGATGCAGTGCCGTTGAGCACGACTTTTGGCGATGCTGGCCAGGGTGGGCAGTATTATTCGGCGACCAACGAAGTTGTCTGGCAGCAAGACCTCAGCCTGGATTTAGGCGAGACAACCTATTTCACCTTCAACGTGAAGGTGGGCGATGTGCCCAGTGGCACGGTCATCCGCAATGAATCGTACCAGGTGACCACCGCCAATGGCGACGTCTCGGTCGGGGAGGCCTATACAAGCACTGTTCTTTATCCCATCCTCAAGCTGTCAAAGGCAACACAACCCGATCCCCCAGGCTCTAACCGAGAGATGACCTACATTTTGTCATTGTTGAACCTGGGTTCGCTAGCCACCGATTTGGTCATCACCGATACGGTGCCGGCCGGAAGCACCTACGTCAGGGGCGGCTCGGAGACGGACGGCGTTGTAACATGGAATCTACCGAAGCTGGATACCTCAGAGCTGGCTCAATTCACATTCACCGTTTACATCAGCGATGTGGCCGATATCCCGATCGTGAATGCCGACTACGGCGTTTGCAGCGCCGAAAGCATATGCGAGCCGGGTGAAGTTTTGACCAGTGTCGTCGGCCCGCCCACCTTTGAGGCGTTCGCCGAGGTTGATCCCATTGCCCATAAACCGGGTGGCGGCACCGGAACAGAGGTAACGCCTACCCTCGAGATCTATAATGCTGGGCCGGGCAATGCCCTAGACGCCATGGTTACTCTATACTTTGGCCGCCTTAGTGTACAGGCCAGCGATTTGGTCATTATCACCGGGACAGGGGTGCCCGTACCTACGCCCTTGCCTGATGGTCCGGATTGCGGCAGCCAATGTGTGTCTTACATTTGGACCGGTGACTTGGCCTATGGCGAGACCATTACTTTCACGACTGATGGCGGCCAGAACACTATTGGTGGGCAACCTGGCACCCACTACACGGCGACGATTGTCATCACAGATAGTTTGAGCAACATGACCACCGAGCCGGTCTCGGCCACGGTCGTTGGCCTGGTCACCCACGACGCCAACTTGATCCCCGATAAGAGGGCCCCAGCTGTGGTCGGCGCCGGGCAATTCATGACATACTCAATCGAGGTTCACAACACTGGGTTGAGTACCGATGAGCCTCCGTCGCCCTTGCTGACCGATACGGTGCCTATGAGCGTTACGGTAGTGCCAGGGGGGGTCAGCGACGGTGGAATAACGATGACGGTGAGCGGCACCACCGTCGTTTCCTGGACCCTGCCGGCGATGTCCCCCGGCGATCGGCTTTACCGTTCCTTCATGGTGCAAGTCGACGCCGGCCTGGTGAGCGGGACCCAGATCGTCAACAGCGAATACGGGACCATCTGGTACGAGGACAAGCCTACGGATGCATTTCTCTCCCATTCGGGCTTGCCCGTGACGACGACAGTTCGAGAAGTCGGGCTGATCGATTCATTCAAGCTGGTGACGCCCGCGTTGTCATTACCCGGTCCGGGCAATTTCCTGACCTATACTGTGCACGTGGTCAACACCAGCCCCCAACCTCTGAGTAATGTGACCCTCTATGATTGGCTGCCCTGGCAGTCGAGCACCTACCAGCGCGACGCCATTGCCAGCGCCGGCGACATCATCAGCGATATCGTTAGCTTTGAATGGACGGGAGATGTGGCCCCATTTTCTGAGGAAGTGATTACCGTGACCGTCTTGGTTGACGAAGGTTTCACGGGCGCCCTGACCAATACGGCCGTCATCAGCCATTCCACACTATCGGAGGAGGTCGTGGTCACGGCCGTGGCCTATGTGACCGACCGGCCGGTTCTCAGGATCAACAAAACGGCCTCGCCTGATATGGTCCGTGAAGGCGATGATCTGCTCTATACGATTGAGGTCGTGAACATTGGCCAGGAGGCTATCGGCCTGGTGGTTACCGATACGATTCCGGCCGGGACGACTTACGCAGGAGGCAGCGCTAATGACGGCGGGCAGCTGGTTGACGGCGAAGTACGTTGGGAATTCCCGACGCTGGCCCCAGGTCAAAAGCGCACTTTTACCTTCCGTGTGAAGGTTGATGGCGCTGGCGCCATTGTGAATCGTGACTACGCTATCAGTAGCGTTGGAGGCGAGTCGGCCTCTGGCCCGCCTGTCACGGTGGGCCGGCTCGATTCAGGTTCAACCGATGCGTTCTTGCCGCTGATCATCAAGAAATAGAGCAACCTACCTAATACGTTTGATGCCGACAAACGGTTGGCGCGGCTAGCCGCGCCAACCGTTTTCTTGTTTCCCTACAGCACTCTCTTCTAGCTTTATTGCCGGTCACGCCGGATTGAAGGCTCGGGCAGGTTCGCGTCACGTTTGTGTCACAATGCCCTGTTATCTTATGGTCAAGATCATTGATGATGGCTCATCTATGTGAATCGAATTCGGGGCATTCTGGCGGAGAGCCGGCCCGTCCTAGACACAGAAGGGTTCTCAGGCTATTGAGAGCCCTTTTGTCTTTTCAGCGAAATGAATGGAGCGCAGATTTCCAAGATCCCCAGGATAGGCCGCCAGCGCACCGCTCAAAGATGCGTTAGAGTGTGACCAGCGTGGAAATCCCTTTCGTTTATGAAGTGGGTATAATAGACGGCCCAAGAACGAATGGGCAGATCTATGCAAACTCAGTCGCCGCCCGGCCAGGAAGAAGCCAACCCAGACCAAAAAGCTGCCGAAAGTCCGGCGGCCGAGAATTGGGGCAACCGAACTGTCCTGATCATCCTGATCGTTATGGCCATTGCCCTGGCGGTCTTGCTGGCCTTCACGATCGTCGACTACCTGAATCTGCGATCGGCTTTGACTGACGAAGCGTTTGCTAATGCCTGGGCGCAGGCGTTTAGCGCGGCCGAAGAAGTGGATCAAAGTCTGATCGAGAGTATGGCTATTGCCGAAGGCGTTGCCACGGACCTGGAGAGCGGTGCACTACCCAATGACGAGATCGAGACCCGGCTGCGGGCGGTGCTGGAAGAAAATCCGGTCGTCGACGGTCTGACGGTGGCCTTTGAGCCCTATACCTTAACGCCCGAGCAGCGTCTTCATAGCGTCTATGTATACCATGGTTCAGACGAGGAGGTGGCCGTCCAGGCGGGTGAGCCGGCAATCGACTACACGCGTCCGGCTGGCGATGATCCTGATGCAGCGCAGACCGATTGGTACGCCGAACGCCTGAATCAGGGCCCCTCATGGAGCGAGCCTTTTCAGGATACAGACAGCGGCAAGACCCTTATCCAGTATGGTCTGCCGTTCTACCGTACTGATCTAGATTCTGGCGAGCGGGTCGTCGCCGGGGTGGTCACACAAGATTTCTCGCTGGTGCGGGCTCGCGAGCGCATTGAAGAGTTGAACCTGGGCGAAACGGGTTTTGGGGCCCTATTCACGCAGAACGGCGCCTGGTTGACCCATCCGGTGCCGGAATTCGTCGGCCGGCGGACGATCTATGATGATGGCGAAGTCCAGCAGGATGCCGATTTTCAACAAGCGGCCGAGCGAAGTATTAACGGTGAATCAACCTCGATCAGCCGCCAAGATCCTTTCAGTGGTGACTTCGCTTGGGACTTCTTCGCGCCGATAGCCAGCACCGGCTGGGTACTGGTCGCCGAGCTAGCCCAAGCTGAGTATTTACCCGACGAGCAGTTTGTCCTGGTTGAAACCGCCAAAATCCTTTTGGTGGCCGGGGCGTTGCTGACAGTTGTCCTGGCCATCTTGCTGCGCGTCGACCGACAACAACCTCAACGACTCTGGATACTATCTGCGGCTTTCTCGCTCATCGTTTTGGCGATCATCGTGACGCTGATCGTCTTGTCGCGCGGCACGCCGCAAAATGACGATGTGCTCATCGCCACCCAAACCGAATTGAACAGTTACTTGGAGAACGTGGGCGATGACTACGATGCGCGCGGGCTGGAGCCGCCAATTGCCATTCCGACGGGAGTCCTGATTCAGTCGGCCCGTTTTCCTGACAGCACGTCGGTGGTGCTGACCGGCTATATCTGGCAAAGAGTACCGAAGCAAGACGGGCAAACGTTGGTCGATGGCTTCACCTTTCCCCAATTGATCGACGAACCGATGATGGTTGAGGAGATCTTGCGCGAGGAACGGCCGGACGAAACGTATGTGTTATGGTCCGTGGTGGTAGCCCTGAAGCAGGCTTTTGATCCCCTGGAATACCCCTTTGACCGTCATGATATCAAGATGCGACTGGCGCCCAACGAACTGGCGCGCAATGTGCTGTTGGTACCCGATCTGGGGGCTTACACACTGACGGCGCCGGGACTGCTGCCAGGCCTTGAAGAGGGAATGGCGATTAAGGATTGGCGTATCTTGACCAGCTCGTTCCGTTTTGGGGAGCAGCGGCCAGATACAGACCTGGGCTTGCCCGGCCGGCCGACGATCGACGTGCCTGAACTCAATTTTTCCATCAGCAGCCAGCGCCTGTTCCTGGGGCCGTTCATTGCCTTCCTGATGCCGGCCGTGGTAGCGGCGCTGATGATCTTCGCCTTCTTGCTCAACGAGAGTAAACCCGACGAGCCGGAAGAGATCGTGACCGCGCTCAGTTACACGGCGGCCCTCTTCTTCGTCATCGCCGTGGTACATACAGCCCTGCGCGATGATGCGGCGGCGATCAGCCTCACGTACCTGGAGTATTTCTATATCCTGCTGTACCTGATGGTCGTGTTCGTGGCGATTAACACCTTCATCATCGTCCACCGGCCCGACAGTCTGCTGGTCCGCTTCGAACAGAACCTGGTTTCCAAGCTACTATTCTGGCCGGTGGTGCTGGCCGTGATGCTATTCGCGACGCTGTCGATTTTCGTTTTTGCGTAGATTTCTCCCGAGACCCTGAAGTGAGATTGACGGGCGGCGCAGGAAGGGAGTTTCCGGGGAAATTTATCAGACCGTGGGGAAGTTGGGGCCTGGGATGACGCGCTGCTGTTGATCCAGATCCAGATAGCCTTGCTGGATGAGGATGTCGATCTCGAAGGTGATGGCCTTACGGCCGTGCTCGGCGAGGCGACCGTAATCGGGATCGTCGGTCAGGCCGTCTACACGGGAGGATCCGGAGCCGACCAGTAGCTTTGCCAGGCCGCTGCGCGTAAACTGGCCTGGATTTCGGCCGGCGCAGATCAGGATGGCTTCTTGAAGGGGTGTCAGTAGGTCAGCCATATGACATATAATAGTTTAACTGAACTCTGCTGTCATGAATGAGTATAAGCATACCCAAATCGGCTATTCGTTGATCAATAGCTACACCTTCGTTTTTCTAGTAATCGGCGTCGTCAACATAGTAACAGAGTTTGCGCCCCTTGCCCTGCTGGCCTTGATCTTCATTCTCCTAACCATCAGCACTTTTGCCTCGCTTACCGTGACGGTGGATAAGCGGGTGATTGGCCTGCGCTTTGGCGTGGGAATCATTCGCAAAGAATTCAAGCTTGCCGACATCGAACGTTATCAGGCCGTCGAAAATCCCTGGTATTATCTCTCGGGGATTCGTTATACGCCGCGGGGTTGGTTATTTGCCGTTTCCGGCGACTCGGCCGTCGAATTGGAGATGAAGAACGGTAAGTATTATCGAATTGGCACGGATGAACCGGAAAAATTAATCCAGGCGCTTGACAGGGCCATTGCCGCAGCATAAGTGATGGCTTGCCTAGCCTACGCTTCCACCAGAACGATATCCATATTGAATAGCAGCGACATCGCTTCCGGCAGCGAGAATCTGGCGCCTTTGAGTACATTGTGTTCTGGGGCGATGTGGTAGTTGCGGGCCGTGCTGAGGTCAGCTTCGCTCAAGTTGGTATTGAGGAAGAGGCTTTGGCCCAGGTCGCTGCCGGAGAAATCGGCATTGGTTAAGTCGGCTTCGCGGAAGTCCACGTCGGCCGCGACGCACTCCTTGATGTGGATGCCCGTCAGCTTCAGGCCGATGAAGGTGGAGTGGCTGATGGCGCAGCGCTCGAAGGCGATGGGTTTGCCTAACGATACGCCGGACCAGTCGGCTTGGGTCCAGTCGACGCCGATGACTCTGGAGTCCGTAAAGCGGGTGACCGAGAAGAGGCTGCCTGGTATCTGAACCAGGCTCAGGTCACACTCTTGAAAGGCGCAATCGACAAAGCGGCACGCTTGAAAGACGCCTTCGGCGAAGGAGCAGGCCTCGAATTGACAGTCATGGAACTCGCTGCCTGCCAGGCTGACTCCTTGCAGGCTCAGGTCCTGGAAACGCCGGTCGTGATAGTTGCTGTAGTCGCTTAGCTTGTGAGTCAACTCAACGCCCTCCGATCCCGATTTGCTGGCATCAACCCTGAATGGGTATCTTTGAATCAGCTATGCAGCTTTCGAAAATGGCTCGCAGTGCCTGGCCATCGAATCCGCCGGGTGCGCCAATGGCGACGATACGTGTCTGCGGCTTCCTGTCGCCCCATTCCTCTTCTAGCGTCACGTCAGCTCGCCGGCCGACAACCTGCAAGATGGCGCGCCGTTCCGGCGCTTCGGAGGCGTAGACGATGCCTTTGCAGCGATAGATGTCGCCCGGCAGTTTTCGCTTGATCATTACGTTCAACGCTTCCAAGGACAAGGGTAACTCACTCTCAAAGCTCCAAGTGGTGAAGGCCCGGTCGTGATCGTGACCTATGCTGTCGCTGGTCGCCAGTTGGGCCAGGTCGAAGCGTCCGACGGCTAATAGGATTTCCAAGGGAACGTCGCATTGAACGGCCTCGACGATTCGTACCCGGTTTAAGCGGCTCTCGATCCAATCACGCACTGTTTGCAACGCTTCTTCGCTGACCAGATCGACCTTGTTCAGGATCACCATGTCGGAGAAGCCGATCTGGCGCAGTTTCAGTTCGACGACGCCAGGATAGTCTGGATAAGCGAAAACTTGCTCGGCGTCGACGACGGAAATGATGCTGTCCAGCCGGATGCGGTCGCGGAATTGCTGCGAAACGAAGGTCATGGCGATGCCCGAAGGTTCGGCGACGCCGCTGGCTTCCAGCAAGATATACTCCGGACGCTCGGGTCGGCCGATGACTTCCTCCACGGTCTCGATCAGGTCATCGCGGATCTGGCAGCAAACGCAGCCGTTGGCCAGGCTGATGGCATTGTCTTCCACGCCGACGATCAATTCGGTGTCGATGTTGATGTCGCCGAAGTCGTTGACCAAGACGGCGACGCGTAAACCATGATCGCCATTCAATAAACGGTTGAGCAAGGTGGTCTTACCGGCGCCCAGAAAGCCGGTGAGGATGGTGACCGGCACGGCCGCGCCGGCGCTATTAGATAGTTCCATACATTGAGTACCAGGGAGAGCCAGGTGCGTCGCACTTTTGAAAGTGCAGCGCACCTGATGGCTAATCCGATGACCCGCTAGTCTGAATCCGGCCGGGCGGCGATCATTCCTTCCAGGTCTTCTTTCGAGAATGACAATTCTTCCGGTAGTTTCGTGATGGGTTCGCGATACACATTGGGTGGGTAATACTTGTGGGGGTCAATTTCGTTGTCCCGGGTGTATTGTTCTTGCTGTTTCTCGCGGGGAAGCCTGGGCTGCGGCAGCGGTACACCATCCGGCAATGGCCCATCACCCAATCCAAGCAATTGCCGCGGATGGGGCACGTTGGCGCCGGTCATGCCTGGAATCGCTGCTTTGCGCGCCCAAATAGCCTCTTTGTCCACATTTACCACGACGACGTCTGGCGCGCCATACAGGAACAAACCGTCGTAATGAGCCCGCACACCAGCGCTGACTTCGTTCAGTAAATCCTCTTCATATTCAATGTGAGTGACCATGCCGAGGCGAGGGTTCACTTCCTTCATCAGATAGCCTACGGCATAGTGAGGCGTATGGTGGGTATCTACCGTGTAGTTATAGAGCCAGGTCGGCAGCCCGTATTTTGCTTGAATAATCCGGGCGGTATCGGTCTGGCATTCGGTCACGAAGACGTCGACGCCTTTCGAATACTTCGTGGTTAGTTCGTCGGGACGGCCGTCGCCGGTCCAGACAAAACTCAACCCGTTCCAATCGAGCCGATAGGCGGTCGCGCCGTCTTTGGCATGGGAGCGCCGCCAATGGCGTATGGTAACGCCATTCTTCTCGTAGCAGATGCCGTTTTCATCTTTCCAATCAAACTCATTAACGTCTACCTCATAGCCATCGCCGATGGGGAAATGGTCAAAGGCTTCGAGGTGCCACTTGAGCATCTGCTTCATGCCATCGATCATCCCTTGCGTGCCCAGCTCTGGCGTACGGCCGGAAGGGCCATGGACGCGCAAGGGCGTATAGCGGCCGGACCAGGCTGAGAACGGCAGCAGATAGGAAAGGTCGTGATAATGGTCGACATGCAGGTGGGTGATGAATATATCTTGGACCAATTGCTGGGAATGACCCATGGCGATAATGTTACGCAGGCAGCCAGGGCCAAAGTCGAAGAAGAAGCTGTCGCCGTTGCCGAGCTCAACCATGATGCAGGTTCCGGCCTGGTCAATTCGCGGCGGGAAAGGGGTGCTGCCCATGAATGAGATGCGCATCTCGTCGGGGCCAAGCTTCTCGCTGTTTGGGAAGTAGTTGTTCCGGCTTCTTACCGATGGGGTGGGCTTGAAGTAAGGCGGGAATGGTGAGGCCGGCTCCAGGGCCGCCGCCATAGGGACTGTTAGGCATGGTCATATCTGGTCTCCTTTGAAGTTGGCCCTCAGCCTTCAGCTTTCAGCTGTCAGCCGTGGCAGTTAATTAGTAGTAATCCGCAGATCCTGCGCTGGAAGAGTAATCTGACAGGATCATTTGCGGAGGGATTTCCAGGGTTCTTGATCGAAGACTTCGACCAACTCGTAGCCGCCTTCGCCGATGCAGGGGCCGAGGATGGCCAGCAATTTGGCCGGCTTGTCGGAGACGTTGAAGGAGGCGTGGACCACGTTGGCGCCAATGAAGACCGAGTCGCCGTTGTTCAGCACCTGGCTGTTCTTGTCCAGCCATTGCTCGATCTGGCCGTCGATGACGTAGATGACCTCTTCCTGATCCGGGTGCTTGTGGAAGTTATGGCCGAAGCCGGGCATGAGGTCGACTTCGATGACGACCAGTTGCTTGGCGCCGGTGCCGGCCGGCCGGCTGAGCCAGCCCAAGACACCCCAATCCAGTTGTTCGCGTTCGGCTTCGGCCGAGGGGACGAATTTTCCGATCATTTGTAATCTCCTGGGAAAGTAGCGATTCGCTTTTAGCGGTTCACAGTTGAGAGTATCGAGTCAAGAGTGATTTGGCGGCTATTGTAGTTGATTTTGGCCAGGTTCACAGATCGGATGGCGAGAGCGGCGGCCGGTGTGGTACAGTTCATTCTCGTAAATCCTCGTGATTTGCGTCCCGTACCTTGCCCAAGGAGTTTCGCCACATCGACACCCGGACGGCAGGGTGATCCTGGTCCAGGGCGGCGATAGCTTGTTGGGCGGCATGCCGGCCGCCATGGGTCAGCGGGCCCAACGTGATCTAAAAGGGATGGGCGTTGAGATACGCTTGAATAGCCGGGTTACCGAAGTGGATAATTTGGGAGTGAAAATAGGCGACGAACGGGTGCCGGCCGGTCTTCCATTATCAGGACAAGGGTATGCAAGATTGGGCTGATTGGCAACTGAATTACCTACACGGTTTGTTCGTGATCTTGCCGCCTGACACGGTGCGCCGGCAGGTGAACTGCTTACGGCAAAACTATGATCCAGATTCGCAGGCGACGATCGAGACCCACATCACGCTAACGCAGCCGTTTCTGGCCAAGCCAGCCAAAGAGGAGTGGGCCTTGTTAACCCAGATTGTTGCTAGTTATGAACCTTTTGAGATCAGTTACGGGCCGGTCGACACATTCTTTCCTAATCCGGTCATCTACCTGGCTATCCAACCCCGGAAGAGAGTGATGGCGTTGCGCCAGGCGTTGCATGACACGGAACTATTCAACCTGACGCTGCCCTATAGTGACGACTTTGTGCCCCACATGACGATTGCCGAAGGGCGCTCCCATGGCCGGGCCGTGGACGAGTTGATGCTGACCGAAGTGCAACCCCAAGCGCCGCGAGGGAAGTTCTTGTTGAGCGAGATCGTCTGCATGGCGCCAGACGAGAGCTTTCATTTTGAGATTAACAGGCGGCTTGCATTGGCCGGCCGTTGAATATGACTCAGGTGTGGGCGCCTTAAGTCGCCGGACTACTCCGAAGGCGGAGCCGGGTGGTTGTTCGGGTCAATGAAGGTCAGGTGGAACAAGATCCATTTCGCCAGCCCGTCTTCGACCCGCAAAACTGCTGAAGTCCTGCGTCTGTGGGGCACGTTGGGGAACGTTTCAACCTGGATGAACGAAGCCAGGTAGAGATCCGGACCCAACTCGTGCACCTGTAGATCTTCCACATAGACTTCCAGTTCGGGGAAGGCGCCGTAGGCTGAAGGCACCTGCGTCAAAAACGCTTCCCGGCCGCCTACATCTCCCCAGACAGCCACATATTGGAACTCTTCGGTCAATACCGGCGCCATCCGGCTGAAAGCTTCGGCCGGGATCTCGGCCCGGAAGAATAGGTGTAAGAATTGGTGCCAGTCGAGGACCTCTTGTCTTACGAGTTTTTTGGACAGTGTTTTCGCTCCTGTTCATCACAGTGAAGATAGGTGCTGATTGTATGAGCATGAATGTGTCCGGCAAGGCTCTGGATCGACGGTGATTGTCCGTACAGTTACTTCGCATAGTGTTTAACCAAACAAACCCCACACCACAAAAAGATAATGCCGGCCTGGTCTGTACTACGATGCTGAAATGGCTTATACTGCCGGGCGAGGAGTGAACAGATGCCTTATACTACTTTGATTTCCACGGCCGAACTGGCCCACCACCTGGATGATCCAGACTGGGTTGTCGTCGATTGTCGCTTTTCGCTGGACGCTACTGAGCGCGGCCGGCGCGACTATTTGGCGGCGCATGTACCCGGGGCCATCTACGCCCACCTTGCCGAAGACCTCTCGAGCCCGGTGATAGCCGGCATGACCGGCCGCCACCCTTTGCCCGATCCTGATTCCTTTGCCCGGACCTTGGGCGAGTGGGGGATAGGCGATGGCGTCCAGGTGGTGGCCTACGACGATTCGACCGGGGGCATCGCCGCCCGCCTGTGGTGGATGTTGCGTTGGTTGGGTCACGAAACGGTGGCTGTGCTCGACGGCGGCTGGTTGCACTGGTCGAACGCTGGCTTGCCGGTCCGTGGTGGAGTGGAAAACAGGCCGGAAGCGGTCTTTGAACCCCGGCCGCGAGATCACATGTTGGTGGATACCGCCGCTGTCGAGGCGATGAGCCGGGAACAAACAAAGCGGCTCTTTGATTCGCGGACGGCCGATCGTTACCGGGGTGAGAACGAGACGATTGACCCGGTAGCCGGCCATATTCCCGGGGCGATTTGCGCGCCTTACCCGGAAAATGTCGGTCCCGATGGACTGTTTTTGCCCAAAGAAGCCCTCAAGAGCCGGTTTGAAGCCTTGCTGGCTGGCACACCTGTCGAGCAAACGGCTTTCTACTGTGGCTCGGGTGTGACGGCGGCCCAAAACCTGTTAGCCATAGCTCATGCCGGTTTGGGCGACGCTCGGCTGTATGCCGGTTCGTGGAGCGAATGGATCGTTGATCCAGCGCGGCCGGTGGCCTAGCCTTTGATCAAGGACAACAGCTGGCTGATTATGGGAATGGCATTTTCAGCAGGCTAATCTACGTAGAGGAGCAATCTAGAGCCGTGTCTTTCCTTGACGCCTTAACTGCATCGGACCTGTGGCGGCAGCTGCTGCTTATCATCCTGTTCTTTTTTCTTGCCTGGATCATCTATCGCCTCTCCTGGCGACTCGCTAGACGCATCTTATCCGTCAGCCGTTTCGCCAGTAGCCAACGGCCGTTGCGCCCCGAGCGGAAACACACTTTGTTGGGGCTCATCAGTGCAGCGATCACATTCATCGCTCTGGCTACGGCGACGATCCTCAGCCTGTCGCTTTTTGTAGATACAACGACGCTAATTTGGGTCATTGGTCTTTTCAGCGCCGCATTTGGCCTCGGCGCCCGGCCGGTGGTCAGCGATTTTCTTTCCGGCGCCAGTTTCATATTTGAGGATACCTTTGACGTTGGCGATAAGGTGCGATTGCCTGGGCTGGCTGGCGGCGATGTCGAAGGCATTATCGAGGAAGTGCGCTTGCGGACCACCGTAGTCAGGGCTCCAAGTGGTGAGCCATTTACAGTGCCCAATGGCGAGATCCGGGTAGTGCGTAATTTCAGCCGCGGCCGATTTTCTGCGACTGATGTCAAGATCCGAATCGAGGCGGCCGACCTCGGGGCAGCCATTCCGCTTCTAGAGGAACTAAGCAAGGAGGCGGTCACTTTGTTGCCTAATTTGCTTGAACCATGGCAGGTCATCAGCGAATCAGGCGAACTGGGTCAACAGACAGAATTGACTCTGCTGGCTAAGGCTCGATTCGGTAAGGCTGGAGAAATGCGACCACGTTTACTGAAGTTGGTTCAAGAGCGCTTGAATGCGGCCAAGATTGATCTGGCTGGCTGAGTAGGACTTGGTTGTTCCGAGTGCCCTTCTCCTACTTGAGAAGGTGGTCGGACTTCCCGCGCAACGCTTCAATTTGCTCGCAGTCGGTCAATTCGTGCAGAGCCATGCACCGCGCCTGGCTGAACACCGTGTGGCGCCGTTTTTTGATCATCGCCCCGTGAGACCGACCGGCAAATTCCATGTCGTTTAATGTTTGCAGCAATTCATCACGCTGTCCGACGAAGCACCGGAACGAAACGGAAAACGCTCTTTACCACTCAGTCAGTTTCCATATTTCCGGCCGGGCGTCGCCAATCTCCTGGCCTATATCCGTGTAAATGGTCACGGCTTCTTTGAATTGAGCCATTGACTCTTCTTCTTTGCCCAGCGTGTGTAATATGTCGGCCAGATTGCTGCGCAGGGCAGCCTCCCAGTGACGGTCGCCATAGGTAAGGCATAACTGCAACGCCTTTTGCAGCCGGTCGCAGGCGAGCTGGTGTTGACCTGTGGCCGTTTCGGCCAGGGCAAGGTTGTTGGCAGCCGTAATTTGAACACCCAGAATTTCGTGCTCTCTGGCCCTGTCGAGGCTGCGATTGAAGTAATCAATAGCTCTGGCGAGGTTTCCCTGTTTACGGGCCAGGACGCCCAGCATGTTTTCTATCCGGGCTTCGACCAGAGGAGCAGCCGCCGCGGACTGAGCTTGAGAGGCTAATGAAATCGCTTTATCCATTTCGCCGGCCCGGTATGCAGTGACGCTCCAGTCAATAAAGAGCCGGGCCATATCTTCGTCGCGGGCCCACTGTCTCTGGGCCTGCTCAAAGTGATGCTCGGCTAACTCCCATTCACCACGCCGGTAATAGACCCGGCCGATGCGATGCTCTAACCGGGCCAGTTGTTCGGGTGGGCAGTCAGCCGCAGCCATTTCGTAACTGGCCAGCGCGGCCGTATACTCGCCCAGGCGAACGTGCAAGTCGCCACAAAGTTCGCGCAGAACACCCGGCTCTGGGTGCCCTAAAGCCAGAGCGGACTGATAATGTTGCAGAGCGTCACGGTGGGCAAACAATAAGCAGGCATAGTCGCCGGCCTGCCGGAAATAGACAGCCGCTTGCTCATCTAGTCCGGCCGCCTGGTAATGGGAGGCGATAGGGGCGGCCATCTCGCCGCTCTGTTTTGCTGCTGGCCGGGCGGACATGGCCCGGGCTACCCGGCGGTGCAGCAAACGGCGGCGCACCAGGCTCATCTCTTCATAGATCAGTTCCCGCAGCTTATGGTGATAGAAGTCATAGAATGCGCCGGCTTGGCCCTCGACGAGTAACTGGCGACCCAGTAGACCTTCCAGCGCCGGCAGGCTTTCTTCTTCGCTGCGGCCGCTGGCGGCGAGCAACAGTTCATGGTCAAAGGCCCGGCCGATGACGGCTGCTGCCTGCAACAACTGCCCTTCAGTCTCGCCGGCCTGGGCCAGGTGGGAAAGAAACAGGTCGCGAGCAGTAAACGGCAGCCGCCACGTCTCAGCTTCTGATGATATTTGAGGCAACGTTTGCAGATAGGCGGTAAGCAAAAAGGGCAGGCCTTCAGTTTCGCGATACAGCCGGTCGACCAGGTTGGCTGAAGTCGGCAAATCGTAAGCATCAGCTGCCGTGGCAACCAACTGTGAAACAGCGTCTATGTCTAATCGGCCTAATGGCAATCCCTGACCGCTGCCATCGCGGCCGGTCTCGGCCAGCAGTTGGCGCAAGCGATGGTCGGTTGCCAGGTCGCCGCCACGCCAGCAAACGAGCAGTAGATAAGGCCGGCCTTGCCAGCGGCGGCTCAAGAAAGATAGCAGATCGAGGGATGCGGCATCCGCCCACTGCGCTTCGTCGAGCCACAAGATGCCGGGCTGGGAACCACTCCGCGAACCATCCAGTAAGGTGAGCAAGACCTGGCTTATGCCTTCGACAAAGCGACCTGACGCGCCAGGCCAATCCAACGGTGGTGCAACTGGCAAATCGGGGAATTGGTCGGCCACTTCGGGCAGTAGCCGGGCTGCCTCAGCTAGCCAGGACGAGCTCAGGTCTTTCAGGCGTGCCGCGGCCGCCGGTTGGCGCAGCCCTTCACGAATTGCCTGGACAAAAGGCGCATAGGCCAGGTGGTTTTCGCCTTCATAGCAGCGGGCTGTCAGGCGAGGTGCATTCGGCAACCCGGTGACAAAAGTCTCGGCCAAAGCCGTTTTCCCGATGCCCGGTTCGCCAGTCACGGCTATGAAACGACCATCGGGGCCGACTTGCTGGTAGAGCGCCTGCATAGTTGCTAACTCGGCTTCGCGCCCAACCAAGGGCAGTGGGCCGGTTGATTGTTGAGGTGCTGCTACACGCGGGGCGACGTCCACTTCCGCATCGGGCGGCGGCCGGTTCAATCTATCATGTTGGATGGCTTCATAGAGTGCCGTGGTCTCGGACAAAGGAGGAACGCCCAACTCTTCTTCCAGAATGCGCAGGCAATCGCGGTACTGGCGCAAGGCGGCGTTTGGCTGGCCCAACCAGGCATACAGTTGCATCAAGTAACGGTGAACTTCTTCACGCAGCGGATCCAGGGTCAGCCAGCGGTGGGCCAGGGGCAAGGCCTGATCGTAAGCTTGCGTGACGATATAAAGCTTGGTCAGCGCTTCCAACGCGGTTTCAAGATCGCGGCGCAAGCTCTGGGCTTGTAGTAGTTGCCAGTCGTCGAAGGGCAGGCTGTCGCGCAGAGAAAAACCGGTCAGAAAATCGTCGCGGTAGAGGGCAACGGCCGATCCCAGTTCGTTTTCGCCCGGATCACCGGTCAACAACTCCCGGAATTCGAAAACATCGCACCAGACACCGGCCGCTTCCAGGCCGATCGCCTCGCGGGTGATGTAGAGAGCCTGAGCACCGACGGCCGATTTCAAGGCCGACAGCGTGCGGCGCAGCGCCGCTTTGGCCCGGCTGTCGTCGAACTCCGGCCACAGAAGAGCGGCCAGTGCGTCACGGCTTTGCCGCTCGCCAGTCAGGGCCAGGTAGACCAGCAAGGCAGTCGCTTTGCGCGTATCGGTATCGAGCAGTTGGCCATCGCGTTCGATGCGAGGCGGTCCCAAAAAGCTAAGGCGCAGCGAGCCCATGTGCCTCATTTTAGCGAAAAGCGTTTCGAAAGGCGACTAGTAACGTTTTTCGTAACGATTAAGAGACGGCCGTGCGCTAAAGTAACGGAAAAATTGGAGGAAAACAATGGCAAATCAAGATCTAACTGCACCAATGATGAGCAAAACGAAAGGCGATGCGGCTATCGACGGACTGTTGGCCGGCATTGGGGCCGGACTGGTGATGGCCTTTCTGCTACTGGTCGTAGGCGCTTTGAGCGACGACTCGCCGGTCACTGTAATGGAGCGCTTCGATCTGGTGGGATCGCAAAACCTGGCAACCAGCTTGTTAACCCACCTGGCCGTTTCGTCCATCTACGGGGCGATCTTTGGCCTGCTGTTTCTGGCCTTGGTCCGGTTGCGGCCGTCGTTGCCGCGCTTTGGCTGGCTGGCCGGGCTCATTTATGGCCTGGTACTCTTTGCCATCGCCCAAGTCGGTATCACGGCCGGCGCGGATACCAGCCTGGCGGACTATTCGGCCCCGGTCTTGCTGCTGGCTCACGCGGTTTATGGACTGGTAACCGGCTTCGTGATCGGCCGCAAATGGTCATAGATAGCCCGATAAATGGAATGCCTGTAGGAGGGAAGAAATGAAGAATCAACCATTTGATCAATTGCTCGACCTTCAGTCAGATACACATTCGTCTAACCTGGTGCTGGACAATGGCAGCCGGATCGCCGTAATTGGTGGTGGTCCGGCTGGCTCCTTCTTCAGTTTCTTCGCCCTGGATATGGCTGTTAGGAAAGGCCTGGATATCGAGGTTGATATCTACGAACCTCGGGATTTTTCCAGGCCGGGTCCTGCTGGCTGCAACATGTGTGGCGGGATCGTTTCTGAGTCATTGGTTCAGAACTTAGCCGTCGAGGGAATTTCGCTGCCGCCATCAGTGGTGCAGAGAGGTATTGACTCTTATGTCTTGCATTTGGACGATGGCAGCGTGCACATCAATATGCCCTTGTAGGAAAAAAGGATAGGGGCCGTTTATCGGGGGCCAGGCCCACGAAATTTAAAAGAATTCAAGTGGGGTAGCTTTGATGGACACCTGCAAAAATTGGCCGTCGAGAAAGGAGCCCAAGTCATCCAGCAACGAGTCAGCGATGTTTCCTGGGTTGAAGGATGGCCGGAAGTAAAGACCAAACAACACCTACCACAGCGCTATGATTTGTTGGTCGTCTCGGTCGGGGTGAACACAGCCGTGCTCAAACTCTTCCAAGAATCTGATATTGATTACCAACCACCCACCACCACAAAAACCTTTATCCGGGAGTACTATCTTGGCGAAGAGAAGGTCAGCGAGATCTTGGGCAGCTCGGCGCATTTTTATCTGCTGGATATCCCCCGGCTGGAATTTGCAGCGATCATTCCCAAGGGAGATTTTGTGTCAATATGTTTACTGGGTGATGAGATAGATAAAGAACTTATCCAGTCTTTTTTGGATTCGCCGGAGGTAAGACAGGCGCTTCCTCCAGATCTGGATCTGGCCAGAGGCGCCTGCCAGTGTTCGCCCCGAATGAATGTCGAGGGCGCTATCCAGCCCTTTGGCGACCGGATCGTCTTTATTGGCGATAGCGGGGTGACTCGGTTATTCAAAGACGGTATTGGGGCCGCCTATCGGACGGCTAAGGCCGCTGCCGCCACGGCCATTTTCGCGGGCATCTCAGAGGCTGATTTTCGCCAACACTTTATGCCGGTCTGTAAGTCCATCAGCTGGGATAATCGAATCGGGAAATTCGTTTTCGCGGTGGCCGGCCAGATTAAGCATCTTCGTTTCGCTCGCCGAGCGATGCTACGAATGACCCGGCGCGAGCAAGAAAATCTCGATTCGACGCTAGGCATGAGTACGGTGTTGTGGGATATGTTTACCGGCAGTGCACCTTACCGCGAAATCTTAATCCGCACCCTACGGCCATCGTTCTGGCTACGTTTTGGGGGTGATTTAATCGCTTCCTTGCTGCCTATTGGATCTAAAAAAGAGCAACAGCCGGTTGATGCCAGGCCCGATATCGGTGAAATGGGAGCACTTGGAAAGTCCTACAAGCCCGGCGATGTTCTGTTACAGCAGGGACAGGTGAACGAAGGCATGCATATCATCCTGGATGGGCGGGTAGCGCTGATGCACGAGCAAGATGGTGAGGAGACATTTCTGGGGGTGCGGGGCACAGGCGAAGTGCTTGGCGAAACCGAGATATTAGAAAAGGATACGCAAATGGCCAAGGTGGTAGCCATAAGCCCGGTACAGCTTCTCACAGTGGACAAAGAGAACTTTACCCGGCGCATAAACGAGGACCCCTCAATGGCCTACCGCCTCTTTCAATTGATGTCGCGACGGCAGCGGGAATTAAGCCATGAAGTTGTTTTACTCCACCGGGAGATCGATCGTTTGGCGGAGCAGAACAATTCGGCTTCATATTAGTTGTTAGTATAGTCTCAACAGGAAAGGAGATAAGTCGCCATGAACGACGCTAAAATCCCCGAACGCTGGCTGCCCATAAGCCGAGTTGTGTGGTTTGCCCTGGTGTTCTTGCTCCTGGCGTTCTTTATCGCCGGCATCCCGCTGTACTATAACGAGCTTCAGGTACCTTGCGATGAAACCGATTGCCTCATGATGGCGCTTTCAGCTCTCGAGGTGCAGGCACTGCAAGACCTCGGGATATCGTTAAAATTCTTCGCCGGATATCAAACTGCGCTTGACATCTATTCGGTCCTAATTCTGTTTCCACTCGCCGGATTGATATATTGGCGGAGATTCGATACCTGGTTGGGTTTTCTGCTCTCTCTTGCGCTCATGTTTTTAGGATCCTTCTCTGCTCTGAGCACCCCTGCCCTGGCTAGCCACTATCCCGAGTTTGTTTGGCCCTTATTCTTGTTGGATTTTTTGGCCAGTATGATCTTCGTTTTAATTTTTTATGTGTTCCCAGATGGACGATTTGTGCCCCGCTGGACCTGGCTGTTCGTGATGGCGCTAGTTGGTATTTTCTTTATCGACTTCCTATTTCCCTCTGGAGGCTCGTTATCGCCGACTTACAGCGCTTTGGCGGAAGCGCTTTGGTTAGTCATGCTGCTTGTTGGGGTATTGGCTCAGATATACCGTTATCGACGCGTTTCCACGCCAACCCAACGCCAGCAAACCAAGTGGGTTATGTTTGGTCTGATAGTGATGTTCGTTGGAGCGGCTATATGGACGACCCTATTTGAAATATTTCCCCTGGAATCTGGCTCAACACGCCTGGCACTAAAATTGGCTTTGGGCATCGCGGTACTCTTCTACACGGCTTTCCCTTTTTCGGTCGTCTTTTCCATCCTGCGCTACCGGCTATGGGATATCGATATCCTCATCAACCGCACCCTGGTCTATGCTTTGCTAACCGGTGTGCTGGCCTTGTTGTACCTGGGTAGCGTCGTCGTTCTACAAACGATTTTTTCGGCCGTTAGTGAACAAAGATCGCCAGTGGCCATTGTCATTTCTACGTTGCTCATCGCCGCCCTGTTCGCGCCCTTACGAAGGCGCATCCAGGGCTTCATCGACCGCCGTCTGTACCGGCGAAAATACGATGCAGTCCAGACGTTGGCCCAATTTACCCAAACCGCGCGGGATGAGGTGGAATTGGAGGCGCTGACGGCCGAGTTGGTGCAAGTGGTACAAGAGACAATGCAGCCAGAAACCGTCTCTCTATGGTTAACGGGTCCCCGATCAAAGAGATCGAATCAGCAAGTTTAGCGAATAAATTGCGGCGATTAAGCCAGTTTCGTAACGATCAATAGACGAGAGGCGGCTATAATCGGATTATTCGTGTCGATAATTGATCACCATGAACAGGTTTTAATCATTCCATTTGTCCTTGTGCAAGCAATTTGTTCCTTGTTGAATCAGGGAAGTTGAGCAACATGAGACGATGACGACTGAGTACAAATGGCTGCGGCCAAGCCTGCGGATTATACAAGAGATAAGATGACGACTGAAAACAGGCCAAACATGGCTAAAAAAGTAGCCCAGATCATTGCCGCCCTGAACATCATTATGGTCATTGGAGGACTTGTTCTTGTCTTGAGTGTCTCAAAACGCTTGGTTTTTGATATCAGTCCTTTAGTTGCCATTGTCTACAGTGTACTTGGGGCGCTCATTATTTCCCGCCATCCTCGCCATACCGTCGGTTGGCTTTTTCTTATCATAGGCTTTTTTTCGGCGTTTGGAAGCACGGGCGGCGTTTTTTCGGAATCGGCGTTTTTCACCAGCTCAGAGGGAGCTTTTATATGGTTAGCCTGGGCCGGCCACATCTTCTGGATACCCGTATTCATGGTGCCCATAACGCTGGTTTTACAATTCTTTCCGGATGGGCGCTTACCATCCCCCCGCTGGTGGCCGGTCATGGCTCTGACCATCATGGGCATGTTCGGTGTTGCCGCAAGCATTGGCTTTCATCCCTGGCCTTGGGAAGAGCAAGACATTCTCGATCCGTACAATCCCTTTGGCATAGCGGGAAGCGAACAATTTTTTGAATCGCTTCTTGAATTATCTATCGTCTTCTTTGCCCTTGGCTTGATAGGGTCGCTACTTTCGGTGGTTGTTCGATTTCTAAGATCCCGGGAGACCGAACGAATCCAGATGAAATGGCTGGTCTATACGGCCGTTGTCGGGATCGTGCCGCTGCTTCTTCTCCCTGAGACAAGCCCCATCGGGGATTTCCTGTTCCGTTTATTACCGATCTTATTCGCGCTTGCTGTTGGCATTGCTATTTTGCGTTATCGCTTATTCGATATTGACGTCATAATCCGCCGTACGTTGCAGTATACGATCCTGACCGCCAGCCTGGTATTGATCTATTTTGGTCTGATTATCATTCTCCAAAGCATCTTTTCGGCCGTGGGTGGCCAGGAATCGGAAATCTTCATCGTCATCTCCACCCTGGTTATTGCCGGTCTCTTTAATCCCTTGCGCCTCCGCATCCAAAACACTATCGATCGCCGCTTTTACCGCAAAAAGTATCACGCCGAGCAAGCACTGGCCCAGTTCAACACGACTGTCCGCGATCAGGTAGAAATGGACAAGATCGCTACAGAATTATTGGGTGTGGTAAAGGATACGATGCAGCCGGAACAGGTTTCACTATGGTTGCCGGAAACTTCCTCAAGAAGAGAGCGAGCTTAAGATGAAGGTAGAGGCAGCCACAAGCACCCGGCTATACGGCCGCTGGTTGTTCATCGCCCGAGCCGCTTGGGTAGTTTTGGTCTTGCTGATGCTGGGAGCCTGGCTTGTTGGCATGGTTACACTCATTCGAGAACCACTGCCTGATTGTATTGCGGTGCCGTGTGACCCAGTCGATTTAAATGCCAGGGACCTGCAGATGGCCGAGGAATTGGATCTACCAACCGCCTTCCTAGGGGCAGGGTTCACCTCCCTAGCATCCATTCTGATGGGAACTTCCTATTTCGTGATCGCCGGCTTGATTTTCTGGCGGAAATCTGACGACTGGATGGGTTTGCTGGTCTCTTTTATGCTTGTTTTTCTTGGGGCGGTATTTTTTACCTCAGGTGACGACGCCTTCCTGAGAACACACCCTGATTTCGTGCCGTTGAGGGAGGTCCTGTCCCTCATCGGAATTTTGTGTGTCTTTACCCTTTTCTTTATCTTTCCAGACGGCCGTTTCGTCCCGCGCAGGTGGAAATGGCCAGTCTTCATCCTGATAGCTGGTGCAGCCCTCTTAGGCTATGCTCCCGTTACCAGAGATTTTTTCGATCTATTGTTTGTTGTTCTATTTATCTCCTTGATAGCTTTAGCTGCTTCAGCACAGGTCTATCGCTATTTCCGAGTTTCCACACCGGTAGAGCAACAGCAAACCAAATGGGTACTGCTAGGCCTGATGGGATCGCTGGCCTTAGTGGCAACGTGGTTAATACTTGCTGTGCTTTATCCTCCCGATCAACCCAGCGCTTCCCGAATTTATGCTCTCTTAGTGACGGCTCCATTAATTGGCTTATTTGCCCTGATGTTACCGGTATCCCTGGCCTTATCAATATTTCGCTATCGTTTGTGGGATATCGACCTCGTTATCCGGCGAACGCTGGTTTATGGTTTGCTCACCGTATTGTTGTTGTTTATCTATTTCGGCAGCGTCATTCTGCTGCAGGAAATCTTTGCCACCGCTACCAGTCAACGATCGGCCGTGGCCATCGTCATATCTACTCTGTTAATCGCTGCCCTGTTCGCCCCATTGCGCCGGCGCATCCAGACCTTCATTGACCGTCGCTTTTATCGGCGCAAATACGACGCGGCTCGAACACTAACCCAATTTGGCCGAACAGCCCGCGAAGAAGTGGAACTAGAGGCACTGACGGCCGAATTAGTGCGGGTGGTGCAGGAGACCATGCAGCCGGAGCAGGTTTCTCTGTGGTTGCCAGGGCCTTATCAAGCAGAAAAGAAGATTGAGGAGATCAAATCCCGGTGAAATCAAGAAAACAGAGCGTAATCGTTGCCTGGCTGCTTTGTCTCTTCTGCATCGTGGTTGCCTCTGTTGGCCTGGTCACGTGGCTGCTGGATCAATCCAGTTGGCCGACCCTATTTGATTTCGTGGAAGCGTTCGGCTGGGGCTGGGCACTGCCTGTCTTGTTTTCGGTGCTGGCGGCATTGATCATCTCCCGCCAGCCAAGGAACCGGGTCGGCTGGCTCCTGATGCTGCCCGCCCTGGTAACGGCTGTCTCGCCCCAAGGTTTCCTGGCTACGCCGCCGGAGACGCTCACGCCCGGCCGGTGGCTGCTTCTGTGGTTTGATACAGGGTCTTGGATCTTGGTCATTTTCCCGGTCTTTTTGATCCCGCTCCACTTCCCCACCGGACGCCCGCCATCCGCCAGGTGGAACTGGATAAACTGGTTAGCCATTGGCATGTGGGCCGTTTTTATGGTGCTGGTCGCTTTCGATGACACAATTGGGCCTCTCAATTACACCTGGAGGTTGCCCAACCCGATAGGATTCATCCCGTTTGAAGAAGTGGAAGGTCCTTTCTTAATTATCTGGGGAATTGGTCTGGTGACGGTGGTATTGGCCAGCGTCGTCTCGCTTTTTGTGCGTTATCGCCGTGCCCGGGCCGATGAGCGCCAACAGATCAAGTGGTTGCTCTACGCTGGAGCCGTTTTCGCCGTCGTTTATTCCACTCTATTAATTGTTAACAGTGGTGTCGGCGATGATTCTATAAGAGGCTGGACGAATCTTTTGCTGGTGCTCTCGATCCTGGCCTTTCCGGTGGCTATCGCCATTGCCATCCTGCGCTACCAGCTATTTGACATTGATGTCATCATTCGCAAAACATTAGTCTATGCCGCGCTAACCGGCCTGTTGGCACTGGTTTACCTGGGCAGCGTGGTGTTGTTGCAAAGCATCGTGGAGGCGGTAAGCGGGCAGGAATCAGCCATTAGCATCGTCGTTTCCACGCTGATCATCGCCGCCCTGTTCGCCCCACTACGGCGACGCATCCAGGGCTTCATCGATCGCCGTTTTTACCGGCGAAAATATGATGCTGTCCAAACGCTGACGCAATTCTCGCGCACAGCACGGCAGGAAGTGGAGTTGGAAGCGTTAACGGCCGAGTTGCTGCGGGTCATCCAGGATACCATGCAGCCAGATTTAGTTAGTTTGTGGCTGAAACCCGAAAAGGGCAACGATTTTAGAACAAATACGGGCTAAACAAGCCTGGGATCTTCGTTTCGTAACGTTTTTCGTAACGATTAGCATACGATAGCTTGTTAAAATGAGGACATCATGACCAGTTTACAAGGTATTTGGCGAAATATTAGAGGACAGAACGACGAGGCTGAGCAAGCCATAGCGGCTGAGGCTGAGTCCCAACCCACGCTGCCGGCCGAGACGCCGGATTTAGACATCGCGCCCAAC
>JBFFWQ010000052.1:0-38171 GCA_041570195.1 Promineifilaceae bacterium (SeqCode)
CAGGCTCGAGGTTGCTACCGGTGAGGTAACGCTCACGGGCAGCGTGTCCGTGATGACAACTTCGGTCGCGACTGATGGTCCGGCATTGCTGACAACCAGGGTGTAGGTGATGGTGTCGCTGACCAGGACAGCTGCCGTAGCAGATTTTTGTAGACGAAGGTCGGCCGGCAGGATTCTCGTCCCGATGGAAGTCTCGTTATTGTCTGGGACGTAGTCGACCTGGGCCCCGGTCACGACGGCCGTGTTGGTAATGAGACCTGGTAGGGTGGGTGTTACCTCAATAAAGATGTTGATCGTTGGTCCAAGGACCAGGCCCCCCATATCACAACGCACTTCGTGGCTTATGTCAATGTAGGCGCACCGGCCGTCGGGCGTTGAGCCGGAGTACTCCACAGACGCCGGCAGCGTGTCGGTCACGACGATGCCATCGGCAGGAGAAGGTCCCAGGCTGCTGATTTGGAGCAAATACCGTAACGTTTCGCCAGTCAGGCCTTCCTGATTAGCCGGGTCGTATTCGGTGAAGGCGAATTTCGACAACTCAAGATCGGCCACCAACGTGGTCGTCGTGGTGACGATCATTGAATTGTCAGTGTTGTCGAGATCCGGATAATCGTAAAAGGTGTATGCCTCGTTGACGATTTCATTCTGATCCGGTGCAATAGCGGTGATTTGGGCGGTAATAACATCGTTGACGGCCATGGTTCCAAAAGCACAGGTCACGATACCGTCTGAAAGCGTGCACGGTACGGATGGCCAGGGCAAGACGTTGGTAATGTTGTCCGGCAGAATGTCGACGACCCGCACGCCCTCGGCCGGGCCAGGCCCGGTATTGGTGACGATTATCGTGTAGGTTATCGTATCGCCGGCATCGACGGCCAGAGGAGCCAGCTTCTTGAGCGTCAGGTCAGCGTCGGCGATTGATGTTTCGTGCTGCGAGCTATTGTTGTCCAGGTATGGGTCGAGCAAGGCGCCAGTGACCCGAGCCACATTCGTGAGACTGCCAGGATCAACCGATCGCACACTCAGGACGACTTGCACATTATCGCCAGAATTGATCGGCGCTGTCAGATCGCAGGTGATGTTCTGCAGGTCAGGTGAAGTACAACTGACAATAGCCGGAACAGCACTGACCATACTTTGATACACCATGCCGACAGGCAGCGTATCCGTGACGGTGGTCGTGATAACCGGATCGGGCCCATTATTGCTAATATTCAATAAATAGTTGAAACTCTCGCCGGTAGCGATCGGGCCGTCGGGACCCTGCTTGGTTATGGCCAGATCGGCCCAGGCATCGGCCACGAACGTTTCTTCGGTGGCCGAGTTGTTGCTCAACTCCGGATCGAACTCGTTGCCGACAACCGAGGCGGTCATGAAGATACTTCGTGGCAGCAATATGTCGTCGTCGTCATTGGCCCTCACGACGATAGTAGCGAAGTAATCGGCGTCGAGAGCCAGATCGCCTATGTTGCAAGTGACGAGGCCACCGGACTCGTTACAGATTCCCAGCGGGTCATCGACTGAATCAAATGTGGTATCGGCCGAGAGCGTACTGGTCATCACGACGCCAGTAGCATCTTCGTAGTTGCGGTTAGAGACTTTGACAGTATAGGTCAATAGTTCGCTTTCACGGACCGGATCGGGGATGTCGGTGATCTCTACCGATAGATCGGCCCATTCGCGTCGAACGGTAACAGTGATCTCGGTCGTGTTGTTGGGTAAAAAGGGATCGAACGTTGTCGGACCGGCGTCGATCGTCGCCGTATTGGTTATGACACCCGCGTCGGCGGGCGCCAGCGTATGCAGAATCACGGTTGCCGAATTGGTAGGCCCTGGATCTTTGTCCAGGTTAGGCATGGTGCATGTCACCGTGCCGACCGGGTCCTCGGTACAATCCGTGCCGCGTACGTCTGGAGTGAAGCCCACGTAAGTGTTACCTTCCGGCAACGTGTCCACGACCGTCACCAATTCCTCGGCGTCAAATGGACCTAGATTCCAAACATCAATTGTGTAGTCAACGGGATATTTGACCAGAACCGTAGAGGGAGTGGCGCTTTTCGAAATAGCAACGTCTGCTTCAGGCGGCCCGGTTCCGCCTCCAGGGTTACCCGGATTGGGCGGGGCGACCGAGTTTTCGACCACCCCATATTGGTCGAAGTTCTCGGCCTGAACAGTGACGCGACCCGTCAGTCGCACCGATTCGGCGAAAGGGCGTAATAGTGGCGTTACCACGGGCATTTGGAATCTGACTATGATTCGAATTGGCTCTCCCGGCCCACCGGCATCATCCGGGATCCAATTCCCGGCATTATCCTGACTGTAGATCTCGGTGATATAGGAGTTCTTCTCACCAGCCGGGGCATTTTCGTCGATAGCCAAGCCCCCTCCGGCGCGTCGCGATTCTCGCTTAATAGAAGTAACCCGCGCGTCCAAGCAAGCGGGAAACTCGAAGAGACAATCGGTTTCGAACTGGCCAGTCATCGCGTAGCGTCCCGCCGCACGCGCAGCATTCTGCACGGTTAGATTACCCTGGAATAACCGGCCGGCTTCGATGATAATGAATATGAAAAGTAGTAGGACTACCAGAATGAGGGCAAATTCGACAAGAGCTTGCCCTTTAGAGTCACTTGAGAACTTGGGAAACATAGGAAGGCCCGGTCCTAATAATAAGTCCGCACAAATAATACGGTTACAGTGCTTCTCTCTGTAACCGCCTTTTTCGATTATAGCACACGGAATTCACTGTGAATGAGTCAATAGTCCTTTTTTACTACGACACAGCCAATACCAATAACGCCTGCCAACTGCAGGCGCACTTTTACAAACAGAGGGATTGGACTGTTTTGTGATACATTTGGCTAGCACTATACTTGGGTGTTCCTCAACTACTCATGATATATAACCGTTCGGCGGCAACGCGTGACGCGGCCGGCACCAAGAGGCGCGACTTGACTCGATTACATGAGGCATACGATTGGCGCGAAGTAGCCCGATTGGCGCTACTTTCGCGCAAGATCGACGAAGCCGAAGAAGGCGAGCTGACTGCCAGTGGGGCGGTCACGTACCAATTCTCGGCCAAGGGTCATGAACTGGGGCAGTTGTTGATTTGCCAGTTACTGGGCCGCCCAATGGACGCGGCGGCCGCCTACTACCGGTCACGGCCTTTCCTGCTAGCGGCCGGATTGACGGTTGAAGAGGCATTGGCTTCGGACATGGCCAAACAGGGGGGTGTTAGCGCCGGCCGCGATGTCGGCGTTGTCTTTAATCTTCCTCGGAGAAAACGCGTTACCGTGTTGCCGATGGCCGGGGATGTCGGATCGCAGTATACGCCGGCCGTGGGCTGGGCGCAGGCAATCCGTTACCGGCTAGAAGAACTGGGCCAAGTAGACCTGGAAGGGAGCATGGTCGTCATCTTTGGCGGCGATGGTTCGGTGGCCACCAACGGTTTCTGGTCGGCCCTCAACATAGCGACGACGCTGAAGCTACCGATTCTGTTCGTGGTCGAGGACAACGGCTACGCGATATCGGTACAAGGTCACCTGCAGACGCCGGGCGGTGATATCGCCGCTAATCTGGCTTCATTTGGAGGGCTGAAAACCTGGAGCGCAAGTGGCAGCGATCCGGCCGAAACGGCTGGCGCCGCCGGGATTGCCGTCGACCACGTGCGGGCAGGACACGGGCCGGGACTGTTGCGATTGACCGTCCCGCGGCTTTCTGGCCATTCCAGTATGGATAACCAGGCCTACAAGAGCGAGGCGGTTCTCAGGTCGGAAAGGGAACGGGATCCACTGCTGGCTTTGCACGATTACCTGGTTCCGGAGCTCTTCTCAGACGAAACCTGGCGGACTCTTGAGCAGGAAGTGCAGGAGGAGGTTGCCGAAGCGGCGGAAGTGGCTCTGGCGTCACCCTCGCCTGAGCCGGACTCAGTCACCACGTACGTCTTCTCATCGGTTGGCGAGCCGCAGGCAGTTGGTGGCCTTGCTGGCGAGGGGATCTCACCTGTGCCAGTGAAGTTGTCGAATGAGGAATCCGATCCGCGAAGGGTCAACATGGTGGAGGCCATCAATCGCACGCTTGACGTGGAGTTGACGGTCAATCCGCGTTGTCTGGTTTTTGGTGAAGATGTGGCCGAGAAGGGCGGCGTACACACGACGACAATGGGCCTGGTTGGCAAACATGGGCCGCGAAGAGTATTTGATACGTCGTTGTCCGAAGAGGGTATCGTCGGGCGGGCGGTTGGCATGGCAATGGCTGGACTGATGCCGGCGCCGGAGATCCAGTTTCGGAAGTATGCCGATCCGGCTACGGAACAGATCAACAATTGCGGAACCCTGCGTTGGCGAACGGCCAATCGTTTTGCGGCGCCGATGGTGTTGCGAATGGCCGGCGGCTTCGGGCGCAAAGTAGGCGATCCATGGCACAGCGTCACCGGCGAGTCGGTGTTTGCCCATGCGGTTGGTTGGCAGATCGCTATTCCATCGAATGCCACGGATGCTGTCGGGCTACTGAGGACGGCTCTGCGCGGCAACGACCCGGTCATCTTCTTCGAGCATCGAGCGCTGCTGGATGCCGCTTGGTCGCGCAGACCCTATCCCGGAGATGACTTCGTGCTTCCTTTTGGCCAGGGGCAACGTATCCTCACCGGCGACGATCTGACCGTGGTGACCTGGGGTGCCATGGTCGAACGCTGTCAGGCGGCAGCCGAAGCGGCCGGTGCTAGCGTTGACCTGATCGATCTGCGCACCATCGTGCCGTGGGACAGGGAGTTGGTGCTTGACTCGGTCTCGAAGACGTCGAAGTGCCTGATTGTCCAGGAAGATATCGGCACGGCCGGTTTTGGCGCGGAGATTGCGGCTACCGTCGTTCAGGAACGTTTCTTGGACCTGGACGGGCCGGTTGAGCGGCTGGCAGCGCCGGCTGTGCCGGTTCCTTTCAATATGGCGTTGATGGAGGCCGTGGTTCCTACCGCCAGCCTCATTCAACAGCGTATGGAGAGGTTGCTAGCTTTCTGAGTGTCAGGCTTCGTTCTGCTTCTGATAATCCTCGGCCAGCTGACGGCCGTTGCCTTCTGGAGCGGTGGCTGCCCCAGCGTATGAAGACCGTTCCCGCTGGTGGGCGACTGCCGCTTCCAGAAAACCAGTGAACAATGGATGAGGGTGATTGGGTCGGCTTTTGAACTCGGGGTGGAACTGACAACCCAGCATGAATGGATGGTCGGCAAGCTCTGAGATCTCGACCAGGCGGCCGTTGGGCGAAATGCCACTGAAGCGCATGCCGCCGCTAGCAAGCAAGTCGCGGTAGGCGTTATTGAATTCCCAGCGGTGGCGATGTCTTTCGTTGATCAGGTCAGTCTTGTAAGCGGCGGCAGCTTTCGTGCCGGGCACAAGTTGGCAAGGGTAAATACCTAGGCGCATTGTGCCACCCATATCGGCCAGGCCATGTTGGTCGGGCATCAGGCTTATTACCGGATAGGTAGTCTTGGCGTCAAATTCGGTGCTATTAGGTTCCTCACTGCCAACCATAGTACGGGCGAGTTCAATGCACATCACCTGCATACCCAAGCACAGGCCCAGATAAGGCACTTTGTTCTCACGGGCCCAGCGGGCAGCCATGATCTTGCCTTCAATGCCGCGATAACCAAATCCGCCGGGCACTACAACGCCGTCCAAATCGTCGAATGCCTCCCAGCCTCTATCTTTCTCCAGTTCACCTGAATGGATCCAAATGACCTCAATCTGGCGATGGTGAGCGATTCCTGCGTGATAAAGAGATTCACGTACGCTCATGTAGGCGTCGTGCAGTTCCACATATTTGCCGACGATGCCTATTTTGATAGACGGTT
The DNA here is from genome assembly GCA_041570195.1 of Promineifilaceae bacterium (SeqCode). GTDB lineage: Bacteria > Chloroflexota > Anaerolineae > Promineifilales > Promineifilaceae > UBA11865. The sequence goes on from JBFFWQ010000052.1 coordinate 5,843, forward strand.
TGGGCCGTTCAATCTCTGCGACCATGTGCTTCCAGACGGTCAAATCGGGAGGCCCATCGGGTAAGCCTAAGCTCTCGACGATATAGCCGCCCAGACCCGTTTCTTCTAGCTGCAAGGGTATATTGTAAAGGATATCACTGGTGACGGCCGGAATGACCGCTCGGTCCTCGACATCGCAAAAGAGCGCGATCTTATCGATATGTTCTTGAGGTATTTCGTGGTCGGCCCGGGCGATAATCGCATTGGGGTGAATGCCGATACCTCGCAACTCGCGCACGCTGTGTTGGGTCGGTTTGGTCTTTAGTTCGCGGCTCGCGCCGATGTATGGCAGGAAGGTCACGTGAATGTAGAAAGTGTTCTCAGGGCCGACATCCGAGCGCATCTGGCGTAGGGCTTCGAGGAACGGCAGGCCTTCAATGTCGCCCACCGTGCCACCGACCTCGACGATGACCACGTCGGCCTGGCTGCTACTGGCGACCAGGTGAATGCAACGCTTAATCTCGTTAGTGATATGAGGAATGACCTGGATAGTGCCGCCCAGGTAGTCGCCGCGGCGCTCCTTGGCGATGACTTCGGCGTAGACTCTACCGGTGGTCACGTTTGAGTCCTGGCTTAGATTGATGTCCACGAAGCGTTCATAATGACCCAGGTCAAGATCGGTCTCGGCCCCATCTTCAGTGACGAACACTTCGCCGTGCTGATAGGGTGACATAGTACCGGGATCGACGTTGATGTACGGGTCGAGTTTCTGGACGGTCACAGAAATGCCGCGCGCTTTGAGAATGCGGCCGATGGCCGCGGCGGTGACGCCCTTGCCGACTGAACTGACCACGCCCCCGGTAAGGAATATGAATTTGGACATCTATCACCTCTCCGTGCAAAGAAAGGAGGGGCATGTCATCTTGGGCGACATGCCCCTCCGAAATCAAAACCGGCTAAGCTAATGCAGTAGCTTTTTGTGGTGCGATTCATGTGGTCGGAACCATATGGTTAACACCACTTCATAATAGTCGTTCAAGATCTTCGGCCGCTCGTCTCATGTCAAGGAATATCAGGCCCAATTTGGCCTTGCTGCGGGCCATTACCGTCAATACCGCGTCCTCGCCCACAGCCATCAATACAATGATACCCTCAGATCCTTCGATGTACACACGCTGCAGTCTGCCACGACGGAGTTCCTCGGCGATACGATCTCCCAAGGACAACATGGCAGCTGACATCGCTGAAATGCGGTCTTCGTCTACATTTGACGGCAGAGATGAGGCCATGATCAGGCCATCCACGCTGACTACGGCCGAGGCTTCAACATCCGGCGTGCCCGCCTGCAGGTCTTGCAATCGGTCGACCATCAATTCGGTTCGTGATCTCATTTACTCGGCCCTCCAAATGCTGTTCGGGTCATGATGGACTGGTCGTCTGCCAGGATGACCAACTCGGTTATTCCACGCCACCTAAAGAACGGCGCATAATACCATATGTGGGTCGAGAATGTCAATGAATCCCATACCTAGCGGGACCAAAGTCCCGTATCAGCCAATCCTCCCGGATCTCCAGACATTAGTCACCGATCGCGTCAGCGGCCACACATCCCGGTTTGTCGGGCGAAACAACCAGCTCTGTCCTGTCTCATTTCTGGCTGGAATCAACGGCCGTTAGCCGTTCCCATGCATCCAGGATGTGCTGCAGTTCCTCATCACTCTCCGGCAATTCACCATAGTGGGCGTCATTGTACGCTTGGGTGATCAATTCGGCTTCGGTCTCGTTATCAGGCCAGGCCTCGGCCAAAGTGGCAAGGTACTCAATGGGAGTCTCGCTCTTGGATCTGGGGTAGCCTTTTTCGGCGGCGGCCGAGCACATTTCCCGATATACGTGGCGAATTGAGGCGGCCTTCTGCCAGCGACGAAAGAGATTGAGCCGATCCAGCAACCGGCGGCCCAGTCCCGGGCGCGCCGGCCGGCCGAGGCCTTCAAATGGGTTAACCGTATCACGCTGTAAATCGGCTGGCGGCCGCGTCATTCGGAAAAGCCCTCGTAGTGCCAGCGCCACCAGAAGGATCACGGAGACCATGATTAGACCGGTTAGCACGCGAGTATATTCTGGCGTGAAGAGTTCGCTGCTTTGGGCCGCTTCGTCGACAGAAACTGCTGGGAATACCGGGATTTCCAGCTGAACGTTTTCGAGGCGCGCTCTTAACCCAGGACCCAATATACTGAAAACCAGTTCGAAAAACGCGACGAGCAGCAGTAGCAGCGGAGATGCTATCAGGCTGACGATCGAGACGATCGTTGCCAGGGTGAAGCTTATGGCCAGCCAGAGTGGTTCGAACCAACCGACAACCCTGCCTATTGACTCATCGCTGACCATTCCGGCGATCATGCCAGTAACGAAGACCACCGCTGCAGCAACCATGACGATGCTCAAAAGCCATGACGGTGCAACAGGGAAGGATCGGCCGCTACGGCCTAATTCGAGCTGTTCGGCCCTAGTCAGAACGATCGAGACCAGCGAAGTAAAAAAGAATAGTAGAATGAATGGCGTCACCGACCATGCCAGTTGGGATCCGGCGAGCCCAGCCACGAAGAATACGGCAAACAGAATTCCAAGGCGCATGCGCAGGCCAATGTCGCGATAGTCTACACCACGGCCGGCCAAAGCAATCCCTCGCCACCACATCAAGCCGATAATGACAAAAAGCGCCAATTCGCGCGTCCAACGAGGGTCGACTGTATTGCCCAGATGACCGATTATGGTGGCCAGCCAATCTGTTTTGAACAGGCCGCCAGGCGAATATATCATAAGCCGCCAGGCCATCAGTACCAGCACGAATAGCGCAGCCGCCATGATGATTTGCTGGCGTTGAACCGAGAACCGAAGAACACTGGTCAGGCGGCTCAAATTGAAGGGGATGAGCATGAGCAAAAGTAGCCAGGTCGCCACCGTCGCCGGTGACCAGAATGTGGTCCATGGAGTGTAAGCCAGAAACAGGGGCGTGATAAGGGCAACTTCCATCAACGCCCACGTGATGAACAGCAACTCATGATGGAGAATGTTCCATCCGGCCTTTAGCGAATTGGAGAACGGCTTGCTAGCGACGTTGTCCATTGGGTGTGGTAACTTCCTCCAGCTCCAGTTCCAGGCGTGCGGGATCTGGGATATTGCCAAGAGCTAACTCGGTTTCAGAACCTTTCGACTCGTGGGGCTGGAAAACAGCCGTCTTAGACGGAACATGATAGGCCAGGATGCCGTCGAGCTGCGGCGGCGCATCTCTGGCCAACGAAATGAGGGTAACACGCCGGCCGGCTTCCTTCAATCGCATCAGTGCGACGAGCATCTCCTCAGTCACCACGCCGGTGACCAGGACCAGCGTTGCCTCCCAAGGAAGGCGCTTGCTCTCTCGGTACATCAGCAACTCTATGGAGCCAGTTGCGAATTCGGTGACCGCCGCCAGGGCTTCCAAGATGTGCATCAGTTGATCTGGCGAACGGCCAGGCGGGACGCGGATCGGTTGGTCCGATCGAGGTATAGAACCATTGGCATAGACGCCAACGCCCCATTTCTGCTCCGCGCAATAACTGGTGATCGAGGCTGCCACACTCACCGCTCTTTCCAGTAAGTCGGAATCGTAACCCATCCAATGCTTGGCATAGGTGGCTACATTGAGAAAGGCAACTACGGTCATCCCGGATGACGGATCATAAACTTTAGTCTGCAAATGGCCGCGTCGGGCGGTAGCCTTCCAATGAATGTCACGGAAGCGATCTTGGGTCTGGTAGTCCCGTATACCCTGTGTCTTGATTGGGTCGGTGAATAAGCTGCGTCGAACGTTGATCTCGCCAAACATCTCTTTTGCGGGCAGAGACAGCGTTTCGAGAGGCCAGACTTTGGGGTAGACGATCAGCCGGTTAAGGTATTGGTGTTCGCGTTCAATGGTGAACAAGGTGAAGACATCACCCGACACGTATCGCACCGGCCCAAATTCGTAGAATCCTCGCTTTGGGAAATGGAATTGAACCGTCCTATAGGTTCGCTGATATGCATTGGCGGACAGGGACGTTTCAAGGGTGAAGGTTTCACTCACCTCGCTAGAAATCACCGCTAGTTTACCCGCCTCTTTGGGAGCGAGCGGAACCTGATCTTTGAACTGTAGCCACGTCAGGGGAACGGGCTTGCGGTTAGTAATGGTCAATCTCATAATGACCGGCTCACCAGGAAAGACATGATTGCGGTCGAAGCCTCTTTCGTAAGTGACGCCAACCAAGGCGATGCGTTTCCACCAATTGCTGACGAGGAAGATGAGAATCATGCCAACGCCTATGGCCACAACGGCTGCGTTGCGATTGGCGATTAGGCCTCCTGTGATGATCAGGAAAGCCATAGGAATCCAGGCTTCGCTAAAGATGCTATTCTGTCGCTCGCGTAATATCAGCCCACGTGCCCGCGCCACCTGTTGCTCGTCCGGCATCTTACCGGCGCGAATCGCATCGCGCACCCTCTGGCGGGCCCTTCGCTTGATTCGAGCTTCGTTCTCCCGTACCTGAAACTGTATCTCTTCCACGGCAAGAATCAGGCGTCGACCGGCACCGGCACCGATCCGACAATTTCGCCTATGATGTCAGCGGGTCTCCGGCCGCGCAAACGGGTCTGGGCGGAGATTATCAGCCGGTGTGTCAGAACGTAGGGCGCCATGACCTTGGCGTCGTCGGGTAGCACGTATTCACGGCCACGAATCGACGCCAGCGCCTGGCACGTGCGGTATAAAGCCATTGTCGCCCGTGGACTGGCGCCCAGTTCGATGTCGGGATGGGCCCGCGTGGTTCGGCAGATATTCACGATGTAATTGCGTACCGATTCTTCGACTCGAACAGAGCGGACCTCCCTCTGCATGTTCAGAATTGACTGCGGATCGGCCGCGCTTTCCAGCGTCTGAAGTGGATCGCTTCTCTCGAAACGCAACAGAATATCGTTTTCCTCCCCCTCATCCGGATAGCCCAGTCCGATTTTCATTAAGAAGCGATCAAGTTGTGCTTCGGGAAGCGGAAACGTACCTTCCAGCTCGATCGGATTCTGGGTGGCCATGACCAGAAATGGACGTGGTAGTTGATGGGTAATGATGTCGACAGTTGATTGACCTTCCTGCATGGCTTCCAGCAAGGCCGACTGGGTTCTTGGCGTGGCCCGGTTTATCTCATCAGCGAGTAGTATTTGTGAGAAGATGGGACCTGGCCGGAACTCGAACTCCTGCACCTTCTGGTTGTAATAGTAGATCCCGGTTACGTCTGATGGTAGAAGATCAGGTGTAAACTGTATTCGCCGAAAGCTGCAGCCGAGCGATTTGGCGATTGTCTTGGCCAGGGTGGTTTTGCCCGTTCCAGGTACATCTTCCAGAAGTAGATGTCCCTCACACAACATGGCGATTAGGGTCAGCTCGATAATCTCATCCTTGCCGACGATTACTTTCTGGATATTCTGGCTTAAGAGGGCTGCGCTTTCGGAGATCATGTGGGACTTCCTGCTTCGATCTGGCAAATCTAGCTGTGGCAATCACAAGCAATCAACCATCCGACCCGAGCACCAGTTACCACATCTAATCTTGATTCGGCGCTGAGGCAGAACTCGCGCCCTGCCAATCGGTGCGGGCCGTATCGCGGTGAGGCGCCAACAATGAGAAAACCGGGGCATGGAGCCACTCGTTAGTGACGATGATGCCGTTTACTTTCGGGAATGATTTGTTGAAGCGGAAAGGTTGCCCGTCCAGGTCGACACATCGGCCGCCCGCTTCTTCCACCAGCAAGGCGCCAGCGCAAATGTCCCATTCGCTCTTGGGTCCGCGACTCCACGTGGCGTCAGCCTGGCCGGCGGCTACGCGGGCCATCTTGTATGCGATGCTACCCATAGTGCGCAGATTAACTATCTCTTCAAAGGGCGCGAATTCGCCCCGCTTGCGTTCACTACGGCTAGCATCAACCTGGGCACCGGCTAGTTCGCTGCGCTGGCTAACCGTGACTGGATTTCCGTTCAAGTGCGCACCTTCGCCCTTGTTGGCGTAGTATATTTCACCTGTGGGGGGATTGAAGATAACGGCCAAGACCGGAAGTCCATCTTCAACAAGGGCAACGGATACGCTAAACTCGGGAATGCCCATGACAAACTCTTTGGTGCCGTCCAAAGGATCCACGACCCAGACAAGCTTTCGATCTAGACGGTCTGCGCTGTCGGCCGTCTCCTCGCTTAACCAGCCCGCTTCGGGCAGTAGGGCGCCTAGGCGCTCACGGAGCAGCTTGTCGGCCGCCAGATCAGCATCGGTTACTGGATTATCAGGCGCCTTGTCAGCCACAGAAAACGAGTCTCGATAGAAACTCATGATCTCGTTGCCAGCGGCTCTGGCAATCTCCAGGGTTTCGTTGGTTAGGCTTTTCATTTACTAAATCTTTCCTCGTGATTAAGATGGTTGATAGTTGTCAGGTCGCATATGGAAGTACTGCTCGCAAAATGGCAGCCGACCGGTCATATTCAATCTAGGGTACGGTTGTTTCAGCTAACGTACCTGGGCTGAAAGGTAATCAAGTAGGTCGATTTTAGTCAGGATGCCCCGCAGCTTGTTGCCGTCGACAATCATGGCCACACTGTTCTTGGCAAAAATGTCCATCAGCGTCTGCAAGGGTGCTCCCGGGCTGATCACTGGTACATTGCGGTCGATCAAGGGCCTGATCGTCTCGTCTGGGGTATGCTGGTGTTCCGTATCTAGCAGGTGGTCCAACAGGGTGACCTCGTCGACCATTCCCTCCAGGCGTGACCCTGGCCCCACGACTGGAACCTGGGAGATATTGTGAGCCTTGAAAAGGGCGACAACGTCGGTCATCTGGTCGTCAGGACTGGCGGTGATCACTTTTGTATCGCTCTTTGCAACGTTCACATCCCAGGCGCGGGCGTCGGGCCACCCTTGATCCAGGAAACCATTTTCGCGCATCCAGTCGTCGTCGAACAGCTTGCTCAGGTAGCGAGAACCGGTGTCGGGTAATATCACCACAATAATGTCGTCTGAGCCTAAACCGCACTCTCGGGCGTAGTGAACCGCGCCCCAAACGGCCGATCCAGACGAGCCACCAGCGAAAATACCTTCCTCGCGCACGAGGCGGCGTGCCGTGATGAAGCTGTCCCGATCGGTGACCTGCAGGATCGTGTCGATGAGGCTCATATCGGTCGTGCCGGGCAGAAAATCCTCGCCGATGCCTTCGACTTTGTAGCCTTCGGCCTGAAGGTCATCCCGACCTTTATGCAGATCGTATAATATGGAACCAATTGGGTCGACGCCGATGATCTGAATCTGCGGATTCTGTTCCTTGAGAAACTGCCCGACTCCGCTAATGGTTCCGCCAGTGCCCAATCCAGCTACGAAATGTGTGATCTGACCTTGGGTCTGACGCCAGATTTCTGGGCCGGTCGAATTGTAGTGGCTAGCCGGGTTCATCTCATTGTGATACTGATTGGCCAAAATCGCGTTAGGCGTTTCGGCCACCAGTCGATGAGCAACGGAGTAATAGCTACGCGGATCTTCCGGTTCGACCGCTGTTGGCGTTACCACCACGCGCGCACCGTAGGCCCGCAAGAGCAGGATCTTTTCCTGAGACATCTTGTCGGGCATGACGAAAATACAGCGATAACCTCTGGTTGCCGCCACGATTGCCAATCCAACGCCAGTGTTGCCCGATGTCGCTTCAACGATCGTTCCACCAGGCTTCAGTAATCCCTTCTCTTCAGCATCATCGATGATTGCCGGACCAATTCTGTCTTTCACCGATCCGCCCGGATTGAAGGATTCGATTTTGGCTAAGACCTGGCAATCTAAACCCTCTACGACCGAGCTGAGGCGAACAAGAGGCGTACTGCCTATGGTTTCGATAATGTTATTCTTTACAAGCATGGCTTCCGTTTACTAATGGTCTAGCCAAGGAGAAGAATCCTCGCCCAGCAACTCTAGCATACCTCAATTCGGCCATCGGTCCCATTCGTTCTGACAAAGGTTGTGTTCTTGCTCAGGATGAATATAATTTATGGAAAGCTATGTTATGTTCAATGGCAGCCGGACAAAACGGTCGCCACTGGGTTAACCACAGGAGGTACAAATGAGAAAGTCGCGTGTACTGTTGGGGTGCGTCATCATTTGTTTGTCCTTGTTGATGGTGTCTGGGAGTTTTGCTGACACAACTTACACGGTCCGGCCAGGCGATACACTGTCACAGATTGCCCGATCATTTAACACCTCTGTGACAGCGATCGTCGTCGCCAATGATATCGCCAATCCTAACCTGATTTATGCCGGTCAGGTGCTGGTGATCCCGGCGGCAGGCGGTCAGCCTCCTCAGCCTCCGACGCCGACGCCACCCATCGAAGGTGGCTGCACCTATGTGGTTCAGCTGGGCGATACATTGTCATCCATTGCGGTGCGACACGGCACGACGGTACGGGAGTTGGTCGTCATAAACAATATCGCCAACCCCAACCTGATATATGCCGGTCAGACGCTGAAGCTGTCGGCCGACTCGAATTGTAGCCAACCGCCGACGACTCCACCGCCGACGACTCCACCGCCGACAACTCCACCGCCAACATCTGGCGGTACCTATGTTGTCAAGCCAGGCGACACGCTTTCCAGTATTGCAGCGCGATATGGCACGACAGTCCAGGAATTGGCGGCGCTAAATGGCATTTCTAATCCTAACCTGATATACGCAGGTCAAGTGTTGCAGATACCCGGTGGTTCAACTGGCGGTCCGCCGCCTACCCAGCCGCCTGTTTCACCCCCGACGCAACCGCCTTCAGGCCCCGGTGGTTTCGCGCTGGGCGGTCAGACGCAAACCCTGGGTAACGCCGGCCGGATGAAAGAGGCCAAGATGACCTGGGTAAAACTGCAGCATAAATGGGCGCCTGGTGATGAGCCCGGGGTCGTCGCTGGCATGATCCGCAACGGACGTGACAATGGCTTCAAGGTTCTGCTGAGCGTCACTGGCAAAGATACGTATCCACCTACCAATGGAATTGACATTGGGGCATTTGTCGAGTTTCTGAGAGGTGTGGCCTCATTAGGGGGGGATGCACCGGACGCAATTGAGGTCTGGAACGAACAGAATATCGATTTTGAGTGGCCTGCGGGGCAGATCAGTCCGACGACCTATGTTAACGAGATGTTGCGTCCGGCTTACAATGCTATCAAGGGCGCGAACGGTAACATTCTAGTGATTAGTGGCGCTCTCGCGCCAACGGGATTTGACAACGGTACTAATGCCTGGGCTGATGACCGTTATATCAGGGGCATGGCAGCGGCAGGCGGAGCAAACTACATGGATTGCGTTGGCGTTCACCATAATGCCGGCGCCACCTCACCTAGCGCCCGCAACGGCCACCCGGCAGGTACTCATTATAGTTGGTATTTCCTGCCGACGGCTGAATTGTATCATGGGGCCTTTGGTGGCGCGCGGCCGCTCTGTTTCACCGAGATTGGCTATTTGTCGGGTGAGGGCTACCCTGGCTTACCGCCGAATTTCTCCTGGGCCTCTGGAACAAGTGTGTCGGAGCACGCGCAGTGGTTGGGCGAGGCGCTCAGCCTTTCGCGCCAGGGTGGCATGGTAAGCATGTTCATCGTTTTCAATGTAGATTTCACCCTCTATCAGACCGATGGCGATCCTCAGGCCGGCTATGCCATCATCCGGCCCGATGGCAGTTGCCCAGCTTGTGGCACGCTTAGCGCAAACGCACCATAGCGACAACGCTCGGCAGCGCTCGCGATCATTAGCAAAAGGTGTAACGAACCCTGCTCGGACTAACCTATAGAGGGCCAATTGAATGGACTATGCGGTTGCACTGCGCTCCAACCTGGTGAGACTAGCATACTGGGGCGATATATCTGCGGTCCGCAAATCAATTTAACCGTGGATTACATGCGTTTCAGGGGAACGGTCGAAACCGTTTGCTTTGAGCAGAGGATGAGTGAATCATGGATCTTCGCAGTATTTTGGCGACCAAGAGCCGCCAGATCATTACGATCGGGCCGGAGCAAACCCTCGCAGAAGCACTCATGGTTTTGCAGCAGCATGATATCGGGGCCCTTGTGGTGCTCGGAGGCGATAACGAAGTCGTGGGGATTATTTCGGAGCGAGACATCGTCCGAGTCGCGGCCGATGACCAGGGTTTCTTTCGCTTGCGGGTAGAGCAAGTGATGACCAGGGATGTCGTTCTCGGAATACCTGAGGACGACGTGATCCATGTGGCTCACGTGATGACTGAGAGGCGATTCAGGCACTTGCCGGTCGTGGACGCCGACAAGCATATTATCGGCATCATTTCGATCGGCGATGTTCTCAAGTCTCAGCGGGACAAGTTCCAGGGGGAAATCGACACGCTGGAAACCCAGATTCTCGCCGACGACTGATCGGTGATATTGCCGCCGCTTGTTGACAGGAGCACAACATGAACGAAGTAGGTACCGAATCACAGCCACTGCGAGTTGCCGTCATTGGCGCGGGTCCGGCCGGCTTCTACACGGCTGAAAGACTCTTCAAGCAGAAGGACCTGGTCGTCGAAGTCGACATGTTTGACCGTCTGCCCACGCCATATGGTCTTGTGCGGGCGGGCGTGGCGCCCGACCATCAGAAGATCAAGTCGGTCACCAAAGTATTTGATCGGGTTGCCGGCAACGCCGGGTTCCGATTCTTCGGTTACGTGGAGATCGGCCGCGATCTAGACCTGACTGATTTGGAAAGACACTACCATCAGATCGTATATGCGACCGGTGCACAAACTGATCGCAGCTTGAATATTCCGGGCATTGATTTGGCCGGTAGCCACGCTGCGACCAGTTTTGTAGCCTGGTACAATGGCCATCCCGATTATAGGGATCTGGAATTTGACTTGTCAGTGAATAGCGCAGCCGTAATAGGCATAGGCAACGTGGCGGTGGATGTTGCCCGGATCTTGTGCCGAACGCCCGAGGAATTAGAGCAAACTGATATCGCCGATCATGCACTGGAGGCGCTGCGATCAAGCAAGATCAGGGATGTCTATATGCTGGGCCGAAGAGGGCCCGCACAGGGAAAGTTCACCTCGCCGGAACTCAAAGAGTTGGGCGAGATGAGCGACGCGGACGTGATAATCCTTCCAGAAGAAGCGAAGCTGGACGAATTGAGTGAGAATTCTCTGGCCACAGCCGATCGGGGTACCCTGCGCCAGGTGCAGATCATCAAGGAATTCGCCGGACGGATGGCCTCGACCAAGCCGCGACGCTTGCATCTACGGTTCCTGGTGTCGCCGACAGAGCTGTGCGGAGATGAGACTGGTCGGGTTCGCGTTATGCGAATTGTGCGCAACGAACTCTATGCGACAAGCGCAGGCACGTTGCGACCTAGGGCAACAGATTATCAGGAATCGATTGAGGTTGGCCTGGTTTTCAGGGCTGTTGGCTATCGCGGGGTGCCAATTCCTGGTGTACCTTTTTACGATGATTGGGGCGTAATCTTGAATGTGGATGGCCGCGTAGTGGAACAGGACACGCAACGGCCCAGGATCGGCCACTACACGGCCGGTTGGATCAAGCGCGGGCCATCGGGTGTCATCGGCACCAACAAGCCCGATGCGGCCGAGACCGTCGAACAGATGCTGAAGGACCTGTCCGAAGGTCGCTTGCTAAAACCGCAGTTGCCAACAGCCGAGGCGGCCGGGAAGCTGGTTCAAAAACGCCAGTCCGAGTTCTTCAGTTTTGATGATTGGCGCAATCTCGACCGGCTCGAGATAGAGCGGGGACAGGCGATTGGGCGGCCGCGAGTGAAATTCACTCGGATCGCCGACATGTTGGCCGCCAAGGAGTCGTGAGCCTCAATAGACGAAACCAAACCCGTGCCAGGCGCAGTGGTTGGGAAAACTAGTCATGGTTGTCACGATCTATACAGATGGGGGCGCGGACCCCAATCCAGGAATTGGTGGTTGGGCGGCAATTCTCCGAGCCGGAAATCGAGAGAAAGTTCTTTCTGGCAGCGATCCGTCAACGACCAACAACCGAATGGAATTGACAGCGGCCATTGCTGCGCTAGAAGCTTTGCGTCGACCGAGCCAGGTGGAGTTTTATACGGATAGCGAATACCTGCGCCTGGGTATTACCGAACACATAAGTAAGTGGCGAGCCGCCAACTGGCAGCGGAAAGGCAGACCGATCCGCAATGTTGATCTGTGGCAGGCGCTGTGGCCGCTAACTGAACATCATAGTATCCGCTGGCATTGGGTACGCGGCCATACCGGCGATCCGTTGAATGAGCGGGTTGACAGATTGGCCAGAGATGCTCGACTTGCCGTGACACCTGCGGTTGCCCTAAGTGCCGACCTGGCCCGTATCTACGCTCGAGGTACATGCAGGGGCAATCCGGGCCCGGGTGCCTGGGGTGTGGTTCTGGAGGTTGGTCAGAAGACACGACAATTGAGCGGTTCGGTGTCGTCGACGACTAACAATCGTATGGAGCTCACGGCCGTTGTCGAAGGCCTAAACATGATCGCGCCCGGGGAATCGACCTACGTGATCACGACCTCAGACTACGTTTTCATGGGCGCCACCCGTTGGATACATGGTTGGCGGCAGAGGGATTGGAAGAAGAAGGACGGCCACATGGTCAGTAATCAAGATCTTTGGCGGCGTCTGGACCAGACGATCGTTGACCGCACAATTCAATGGATCAGCGGCAAGGGGGAAGCCAAGCAGTTTGGCCAAGGTCTGGAGGAGGCGGCTCATCTGGCCAGAAAGGCACTGGAACTGGAAGACTGACATTGACAATTAATGCCTAGTTGGTAAAATGCGCGCTTATAGCCGAAGTGGCGAAATAGGCAGACGCGCTACGTTCAGGGCGTAGTGAGCATTACGCTCGTGTGGGTTCGACTCCCACCTTCGGCACCTGTACTCTTCAGACGATTACCGTCATCAGACACTGACCGTCATTGGACGGCTAACGTCCCAGAACCCTTACCAAGAGCTCGGCCGCTGGGTCGGGCTGTTTTTCTGCTAGTTAACTCATTTGAGAATAGCCGCACAATCGGTATAATCTTTCATCCTGATGTCAGCTCAAAGGGTAGTTAGATGAACGTCATTGTAATTGCCAGCCTAGTTATCGCCGGTACGGTCCTGCTTGGGGCCCTGTTGGCTATTCTGTTCCGTGGATTCAATCGGGCTGTAGTCAGCGAAAGACAAGCGGCTGACGCAGAGAAGGCGGGCTATAATCAGGCTCTGACCTACGGCCATAAGATTCCTGTCAACGCCGACACGCAAACACAAATGAAGGCCGCTCGCAAAGAAGCGGCACGACGGGCAGCGCTTACGCCTCGGGGCGCCAACGTGGGCATTGGCCAGGCAAACGGAGGCGCAGTCCACACTGCCTATCAGGGAATGAAGGATGATCCCGTGACGGCGGTCAAGATCGCCAGCGTTCACAGCTGGGAGGGGCTTCGCAGCGGCTCGACCTTTGCGCCAGGGCAAACGTTGACGCATGCCGACGCCGTGACCGCTCCGCCAACTAGATCGGCCAAGGACCTGGTGCCAGGCGAGGACTACGAGGTCATAGAGATTACAGACGAAATGACGCCGGCCGAGAAGCGCAAGGCGCGAATCGCCAATGTGAAAGCTAAATCTGCGGCGGTCAAGGCGTTGAAGGCATCTGGCGCTGCTGTTTCTGCAGCGGCTAATGCGCCCCAGGCGCAGGCGGCAGAGCCAGCTCCGGCCGCTGCTACCACGCCAGCCGCGATGAAGGAACCAGTTCCTGGCATTGACTATGAGGTCATCGCCATTACCGACGATATGGGACCGGACGAGATTCGCAAGGCGCGAATTGCCAATGTGAAGGCCAAGTCGGCGGCCATGAAAGCATTCAAGGCTTCTGGCGCGGGCGCGGATACCGTACTTGTTCAACCCGTTGAACCGAGCGCAGCAGCTGAGCCGACTGAGGCCCCAGAGGTTGAGGCGCTTGTGGCTGCGCCGGCCGATATCGCGCCCCCGGAGTTGATCGAGATCACAGACAGCATGGCCCCGGACGAAGTGCGCAAGGCCCGAATCGCTAATGCGAAGGCCAAATCAGCTTACAAGAAGGCGCTCAAGGAAGCCGGCATCGATCCCTCTTCAGTAGCCTAATAGCAGCGGCGTTTGGTGGCAGGCGCCTGCCGCGCTGTTGAATTCCCCCCCGTAACTGCGATCCTGAACGGCGATCAAAGCAATTGACGGCCGGAAAAACCGGTCTAGTCTCGTTCGTATGCCTCAGGTAGCTATGCTACAATTCGTATAGTGTTAGTAGATTATCGGGTTCGACAACGAGAATACCTCCTGGCTATCAGCCGGGCGCTGACGGCGGAACTGGACCTGGCCGACGTGTTGCGCATCATCATCCAGGCGTCGGTCGATTTCATTTCCGGCCGCGCTGGGGCGATCGTTCTTGCCGATCCGACAACACACTCCTTTCGCATCGCGGCGATATATGGCCTTCAGCGAGAGCATTTTGCGAAGTACCTGCCGCTGGAGCAAGGCATTCGCTATGAGCCCGGTGAGGAACAAACCGTCATTCCCGAACTGACGCGTCACATGCAATCGGTGGCGAAGTCGGCCGATATTGGCGTTGCCCAGGTCCTGCGGCTGCCCATGTTGAGCGGCGATACGGTCATAGGAATGATCTATGTCTTTCAGGCTGGCAGCTATCGTATTAGCGGGGATGCAGCCAATCTGTTGCAGAGCTTTGCTGACCAAGCGGCTATTGCCGTAAAGAACGCGCGTCTATATCAGCAAGTGATAGACGAGAAGCAACGTCTGGACGCAATCCTCGAGCAAAGCGCCGACGGCGTTATGATCCTCGATCATGATCTGCGTATTACCCGATTTAATCCGTCACTAAGCCGATTGACCGGATGGCGGGCGGACGAGGCCATCGGCCGGACTCATCAAGAGGTAATTCGCTGGCATGCGTTGCGCACTGAACTGGCTTTGGAGACGGCCATGGCCCATGGCTGGCCGTTGCCTGGTGCAACGTCGCTGTTAGTCGAGGGCGAACTCAAGCGCAAGGTGGGTGACAATGTTAGCCTGGGCATTACGTACGCACCATTGCTCAATCAGTCCGGATTAATGACGAATGTCATCGCCAATTGCCGGGACCTGACCCGATATAGGGAAGAGGAAGAGCTGCAGAAGACGTTCATATCAGTGGTAAGCCACGAATTAAAGACCCCGGTATCGATTATCAAGGGCTACGCCGGCACGCTCGGCCGCCCAGACGCTCGTTGGCCAGCTGAGATGATTCGAGAATATGCCTCAGTGATAGATGAGGAGGCCGATCGTCTAACTGAATTGATTGATAACTTGCTGGAGGCGTCGAGACTGCAGTCTGGCACTTTTAAACTAGAAATGAGTGACGATATTGGACTGCCTATTATGGCGGCCGAGGTTGTCAGTCGTTTTGGTAGCCAGACACAAAAACATGACTTTGTGCTGGACTTTCCAGACGACTTTCCAGCTGTGACCGGCGACGAGCGTCGCTTGAACCAGGTGCTGTATAATTTGGTCAGCAACGCGATTAAGTACTCGCCGGATGGCGGCCGAATCGAGCTGTCTGGCCGAACTCACGCCGACTATGTTACTGTCTCCGTTCGCGATGAAGGAATCGGTATTCCTGCTCATGAGCAACACCGGATATTCGTCAAGTTCAGCAGATTGGACAATGCTCTGAGTCGAAGGACCGAAGGTACCGGACTCGGTCTGTTCTTGACCAAGGCCATAGTCGAGGCTCATGGTGGGAGCATCTGGTTCAGTGGCAATGGCGACCAGCAGGGCGACAGCTCTCAGGGTACTACGTTTACCTTCTCATTGCCCCGCCAAAGCGGTCAATAGATCTACTATCGGTGGTCGGCTTCCTACCCGAAAAGCCTGTCCCGGCTAACTAAATCCTTGAGGAGTATCTATGCAGACACAACTTACCTGTCCCGCCTGCCAATCGCCGTTCATGGGTGAAGTGTACCAGATCTTAGATGTCGGCCTGCGCCCTGAAATGAAGCAGATGCTGCTGACGGGCACGCTAAATGTGGTGCAGTGCCCGGCTTGCGGTACGGCCACCAGGATAAGTACGCCATTTCTATATCATGATCCAGAGCATGAACACTTCCTAGTTTATGTCCCTATGGAAATGGGCGTAGGCCAGAGCGATCAGGAGGCGATCATAGGACAACTCGTGCGACAGGCTATGGACCAGTTGCCGGCCGAGGAGCGTCGTGGCTATATGTTTCAGCCGCAAACCATCTTGAGCATGCAGACATTGCTAGACACCGTACTTGAAACTGAAGGCGTGACGCCCGAGATGCTTGCCCGCCAGCGCGGTCAGAGCGAGCTGTTGCAAACCTTATTGGAATCGGATCGCGAGACAGTCGATCAGCTGCTTGCCGCCCGCGCTGATGAGATTGACGAGCAATTCTTTGCCATGGTCGGGATGTTGGCTGAGACGGCCGAACAGTCTGGCCAGAATGAGGCCCTGCTGAACTTAACAAACCTTCGGGCTAAGCTTTATCGAGATACAGAAACCGGTCAGCGATTGGAAGCGCAGCAGCTCGCAATCCACGCTTTCAACCGTGAGGCTAAGGCTGCTGAAGGGGTATCGCCAGAGTTGCTGCTGAAGCATATCTTGGCCAATCGGAAGGATCCCGATATCGTGGAAGCACTGGCCATGGCCGCAATCCCGGCACTTAATTACGAATTCTTCTTGTTGCTTTCAGAGAGAATTGAGAAACGTGAACGGTCTGGCATCGACGCGAGCGACTTCGTCGCTCTAAGAGAGCGGCTGCTGGCCTTGCAGCAAGAGATCGATCGCCAATCGCGGCAGGTTCTTGAGCGCGCCTCCCAAACGCTTCAGGCAATTTTAGCCGCCAAAGATATTGGGCAGGCCATACGCGATAACCTGGACAAGATTGACGACGGATTCATGTACGTTCTGAGCGCAAGTATCAGCCAGGCTGAAGAAAGTGGCGATAGTGAGCAGGCACAAGTCCTGATTGCCGTCTATGAGATGATTCGGGAAGAGTTGGAACCGGAACTGCCTCAGGAGATCCATCTGCTCAATCAGATCATGAGTCTCGACGATGACGCCGAGCGTCGCCGCCTACTTGACGAAATGCCTGAGATGCAAACGCCTGAGTTCCTGGAGTTGGTACAGGCAGTCGCGGGTCAGGCTGCTGACAGTGGCCGTACCGATTTGAGCGAGCAGCTAAATCATTTACAGGCGATGATACAGGCCCGGATGACTGCTTGACTGGCTAATGAGGTTCGTTATCAAGTTTGAAGCCGTGGCCGCGAATGGTGACGACATATTCGTACTCGTCCAGCTCGACCAATCGATCTCTCAGTCGGCGAACAAGAGCATCTATCGCCTGTTCAGTGACGCCGATCCCATCGGTACCCGGCCAAACAACATCGACAATCGCGTCACGGTCAACGACGGCGCCATTGGCGTCATAAAGCGCCTCGAGCAGGCGAAACTGGGCCAAAGAGAGCGGTGGGATCAGCTCTTTGCCCTGGATTCGGACAGCTCTTTGAGCCTTGTCTAAGGTCAAATTGCCTTGTGCAGACGGTTCCTCAACGGTCAAAGGAATCGTGGCATCCGTACCGACAAAAATCAGCTTCACTCGCAAAGCGATCTGGATTTCATCCCCATCACGCAGACTCGTCGATCCCTGAACCCGAGTGCCATTCAAATGCGTACCATTCTTGCTACCCAGATCATGCAGGACATAGACTCCTTCTTCACAAGTTATCCTGGCGTGATGACGCGACACCTGGCGTTCGGGCAGAACTATCTGGCAATCGTTCCCCCGCCCAATCAAGAACTCGTCTACGTTAATGGTCCAGCGTTCGCCGGCCAGTTGGCCCTCCCGGGCAACAAGTATCGGATTGTCATTCATGGCAGATGTGACCTCGCGCGACTAAAGTCATCAGGCAAGAATATAGCCGATGTCACCGATCCCGTCGAGTGAGATTGAGTGTTGTCCGGGCAAATCTACGGTTCACGCCTCAAATGCACTATAATTCCGGGTAGAGCGCTGAAGCGTCGCAAAGTGATCATCATGATAGAGAAGTTTGAAGTAGGAACGGTTTTGCGAGATCGCTATAGTCTTAAGGAAGTCGTCGGCCACGGTGGCATGGGAAGTGTCTACCTGGCAGAGGATTTGCGTCTGCCCGGCAGGCTATGTGCCATCAAGGAAGTCAAGCCTGAAGCAAAAGCCTCACCGGAAGCCCGCAGACAGGAGCACAATCAATTTTTGCGGGAAGCCAGTTTGCTTGCGCAGCTAGACCATCCTAACTTGCCTAAAGTGTCTGACTTCTTTTCTGAAGGGGGGCGCGACTACCTGGTTATGGACTACGTGCCCGGTAAGAATCTGAAGGAACTGATCGACGACAGCCGCGTACAGGGTCGTCAACTGGATGTGGAGATAGTCGACAATTGGGCTCAACAGATCATGGATTCGGTCAATTATCTACATGATCAGGATCCGTCGATCCTGCATCGGGATATTAAACCGTCCAATATCAAATTGACTCCAGATGGTCGGATCAAGCTCGTAGACTTCGGCCTGGCAAAGGTGATGGCCAGCGATAATTCAAGCACAATCACAGTGATCCAGGGTCGGGGGACAGCCTATTATACACCTCTAGAGCAATACGGCGCTGAGAGTGAGCACACAGATGTTCGTTCTGACATCTACGCGCTCGCCGCGACACTCTATCATCTGCTTAGCGGTGCGCCGCCGCCGGAAGCGAAGGAGCGTTTTCTGAATCCGGCCGTGATGCGGCCGCTCAACACCGTCAATCGGAAAGTTTCAGCCAAGACGAGCGATGCCGTGGACTGGGGTCTGGAGATGCACCCTGAAGACCGGCCGGCGGGCATTGAGCAATTCCGGCAGGCGTTCAACGGGCAGGTTAGTCGAGGTGATTTTGGCCGGCAAACCGAAGAGCGGATTGGCCTGGGAGAGGCAATTGGTCAGAATGGTGCCATTGTGCTGATCGTCCTTGCTCTCTTTGCTACGGCTCTGCTGGCAACACTCCTATAGTGAATGGAAATTGTCTGGACAGCAGTCTTGACACACAATTACGGGCCAGATATATTTTGGGTAACATAGTCCCCTGACGAGACATTATCTACTTTGAGGTATCATTCTTTGGCGCGAGTTGTTGGTGACTTGGCAGACTGCAAAACATCAAGCAAGTTGCTCTTGCCTGTGTTGGGTAGATCAGCTGGGTAGACGAGGCCGCCGGCAGAGGCCGATTTGAGTAGACTCTTCACGAGATGACGTTATGGTGGTAACTTAAGGAGGTGGCCGCGTGGCTTCAGTGACGTATCAAAACGTATACAAGCGATTTGGTGATTTTGTCGCCGTTAACGATTTGAACATTGAGATTGCCGACAAGGAGTTCGTGGTGTTCGTAGGCCCGTCTGGCTGCGGCAAGTCAACGAGCTTGCGCATGCTGGCTGGTTTGGAAGAGATCAGTGAGGGCGAGATTCTGATTGGCGATCGTATTGTCAATGATGTTCCACCAAAGGACCGTGACATCGCCATGGTGTTTCAGTCCTACGCGCTTTACCCACACATGTCTGTTTACGACAACATGGCCTTCGGTCTAAAGCTGCGCAAGACACCTAAGTCAGAGATCGAGCGACGGGTTAATGAGGCCGCCGACATCCTGGGCTTGATGCCGCTGCTCGAGCGTAAGCCAAAGGCCTTGTCAGGTGGCCAACGCCAGCGCGTTGCCGTCGGCCGGGCGATTGTCCGCGAGCCAGATGTCTTCCTCATGGACGAGCCGCTTTCAAATCTTGATGCGAAACTTAGAGTTTCGGCTAGGGCGGAGATATCAAAGCTACACCAACGTTTGGGAACGACCTTCATTTATGTGACCCACGACCAGGTAGAGGCCATGACCATGGGTGACCGGATCATGGTCATCAACGAGGGTGAGTTGCAGCAGATTGACTCGCCACGGAATCTCTATAATTCGCCCAATAACGTGTTTGTCGCCGGCTTCATTGGCAGCCCGAGCATGAACTTCTTCGACGCGACGTTGGTAGCCGAAGATGGCAAGTTGTATGCGGATGCAGGTGATTTCCGGATACATGCGCCTGAGGATCGTAAACAGGCCTACGGCGATTACGTAGGTCGCGAAGTTATTCTCGGGGTTCGTCCCGAGAACATCCATGGTTCGCCCTACATCCCGCCCAACATTGATGCCGCGCCGATAACAGCCAACGTCGACGTCGTCGAACTCCTGGGCCATGAGCTGAACCTTTTTGTCACTTCAGGGAAGAATAGCTTCGTTGCCATCGTCGATACGCGGCTGGCGCCTGCCGTAGGCAATGACGTGGATCTGGTGATCAACGTGGATGCCTTGCACCTCTTTGACAAAGAGAGCGAGCTGTCCATACGATAGATCACGCCGAGCAAGAATCAATAAGCTTTGAGGCCGCTGTCCGATCGGCAGCGGCCTTTTTGTATTTTGCAGGAAGCAATTAGGTCCGGTAGAGGGTCCGCTATGCCAGACGCGAACTTCGAAGTAGGGCAGTCTTTTAACGTCCAGTTTGTTTGGCAGATCCCGGCCGGCGATTTTCTGCGAGCGATATTCAAGGCCGACGTGTTGACTCTCGATTCGGTATCGGGCAAGTATGTTGTCTTGCTCGAAGAGTTTCTAGCCGGGCGCCAAGAAGACGCAAATGGGGAAATGCGCCCTGGCGAAGAGGTGACAAGGGAGTACTGGGCTATGGTGGCTGAACTGGCCGGGCGGCGGATTTCGCTTGCCTATGAGGCGGATGACGGTCGCCCTTTGTGGCTGCGACTGGAAACACTAACGGGAGAGCATAACTTCTTCAGTCGCTTAAACGAGATTCCGCCGCAGCTGGCCAGGTTGCGGGCCGAAAGAACGGAGTTCCTTGAGGGCGATGGACTAGCTCCGGAATAGCCGCTGCCACAGATTAGTGTTGAGTAGTCCGTCGGGATCATGGTGCGACTTCAGAGTGACGAAGCGCTCGACGGTTTCGTCGCCCAGGTAACGGCGGACTGCTTGCGGCCGCAGCGTACTGTCTTTGGCAAGATAGAAACGGCCGCCAGCATTCAGGACGATTTCATCCAGCTCGCCGCTTAAGGCTATTAGTCGTCGACGGTTTCGTGTTGTGACCCGAAAGTCCATGGCGAGGGAATAGCCATCTACGCCGTGGCTGATGAGAAAGCCATCGGGTCGGTGTCGTTTGAGCACCGTAAGGTAGTTTGGCAATCCCCTACGTCGACAAAGGCTTAGCATTTCGCTGAAAGCATCGTGGGCCGCTTCAGTTGGAATGAAGCTCTGATACTGAATGAGGCCGCGCCGGCCGTACGAACGTTTCCAATTGGGCACGTAGTCGAGCAGGAAGTGGAAGGCCACATGCGGTTGAACGAAGCGAGAGCCATGGGTGAAGCGAGAAGCCCGGTATTTTCCGAAGTTTACCAGGCGCGCGCCTACATTGTTCATAAATGGCCGCATGAAACGCCACATGATCGAGCGCGGGACAAAGCCAAACATCGTATCTGATAGATGCTGGTTATCCACCCTTAGCGTCTGCTGGGGATAAGGGTCAGCGCCAGGAGCCAGATACCTGGCGACATGAATCTGTCCCCGGCCGAGCGACTTGCCGCCGGCGAAAGCGTCGATCCAACCAACCAGATAATCCGCCTGGGACAGATGTTCTTCAAACTGCTCCATCATCTCTTTGAGGTTATGGCTGGCCAGGGCATCCACCTCTAAGAGGCCAGAGTAAACGCGTTTGAGGCTCAGTGTTAGCGAGGTGAAGGCGCCGAGCATGCCAAAACCACCAATCGCCGCGTGGAAGAGATCGCTGTGCTGTTGGCGATTGCAGGTGACAATTTCTCCTGTGGACAGCATGAGGTCAAATTCGTAGATGTGGTCGCCGATAGTGCCGGTTTTCCAAGCATTCTTGCCATGGACGTTCATGCCGGCGCAACCGCCGATCGTGGGATTGGCCGTACCGGGCACCACGGCCGGCCACCAGCCATCCTCAATCACGTGTTCCCAGAACTGGCGAATAGTCACTCCTGGTTCGACACGAATGCGGCCGGACTTGGGATCCCAGTCGAGCACCCGATTCATGCGCCGCATGTCCAGCACGATTTGCTCGCTGTTCAGCGTAGCATCGCCGTAACTTAAGCCGGCGCCTCTAAGGCCCACCGTTCGGCCGCTAACGGCCGCCACATTGAAAACCTGACCCAGGTCTTCCATGGTCGCCGGGCGGTAAACGTAGGCCATGGCCTCAGAAGCTCCACCCCAAGCCTTTGACGACTCTAATCTGGCGGCCGGCAAGGCCACGGACCTTTCTTCCAACCGCTGGCGGTCGGATAGGTCAAAACCCGTTGTCAACTCCTCGTCAGTTCTCATGGTACACAATGTCGATTCAAAGGAAGCCGGCTACGAACTGAGACGGTTCGAGCCGGGCTACTCAAAAATTGAGGCGGCGGAAGATGAATGAGGGCATGTGACTGATGATCAAGCTCACGTATCGCCAACGACCGGGTACATAGACAGTCTGCCCATGACGGCGTATGGTTTTGAAGATCTGCCGCGCCGCTTCCTCCGGGCTTATTACCCACATGGCCCTACTTGCGTTCTCAAGCAATCGCGTTTCCACAAAGCCCGGACGGATCGTGGTGACGGTCGTACCATGCTGTGTTAGCCGGTTGCGAAGCGCTTCCAAATAGGTGTCGAGACCGGCCTTTGTGGCGTTGTAGCCAGGGTTCATTCGTCGGCCGCGAACGGCGGCGAGGGATGATATGCCGACGATGTGGCCGCCTCCGGCCCGCTGAAAGCGGACCGCAGCCTGGCCCAGCCAGGCCATAGCGCCCAATAGGTTGACCTTGGCCATCGCTTCGTCCTTGTCGAAACTATACTCGTCTGGCGACATTGTTGGCTGAACCGCCGCGCCGTAGACGACGAGATCCAGCCCGCCCAGATCGGCCGCTATCTTCTGGAAGAGCGCCGGCACCTCGCCGTAATCGGCCACGTTGTGACTATAGTAGAGCGCTCTTGGACCTGATTCAAATTCCCCGTTTATGTCCGCGCATAGCTTGGCTAGAAGGGCCTCGCGCCGAGCGACGGCGGCAACGAAATAGCCATTCTGTGCCAGGAGTCTTGTAAGAGCAGCTCCAATGCCGGATGACGCGCCTAGTACCAAAGCGCAACGCCTCGGCTCAAGTGGACGGGCAGCGGGCAGTGTTTGATCGGTCATAAGGTACCTGTCGATAGCTGCGGTATTCTAGCACAATTCGTTGTTGACGTGTTTCGTGCTGGTCCGCTACAAGATAGTATGATTGTCCTGCCGAAGGGAGGAGTTGTCTTGTCTCAAATAGATTGGATTGCTGTAGATCCAACCGCGCTCTCGTCCTAGATAATCTAGGTGACATTCGACCCTGAATGCGCCAGGCTCGCTGGGCAAATGTGTGAGACTCACGTCACTTTCGCATTCTTGCACCAGTTCGCCATCTTTTAGGAGGCGAATCCGGCACTTTGCCGGCGCCACTACCTGTATTGTGGCCCCGGCGTCTAATCGTACTTCGTCTCCCATGATCCCTTTTGAGCGACTTTGCCCGCTAAAACGGAACCCCTTGGTCGGTCTGGCCATATCGTATCCTACCCAGCTATTGCCTTTGCCGATGGCGGCCATGATCAGGTCTTTATCGTGACTCAAGCTACCGCTCAGTTCTTCAGGCAGTAGTAAGTGTACGTTGACCGCTCGAAAGAGGAACTCATAGGGGAATATCGTTCTGGTTAATGGTCCCATGCTCAGCCGAAACGCATGGGCATCGCTGCCCCCGATAGCCGCGACATGTTTGCCCTGGCCTAAGAGTTCGTCCCACTTGTCGAGCGTTCGCCGGTCGGGACCAACGACATACTTCTGGGGATTGAGTGCCACTTGCAGAGCTCGCAGACGCCCGTTTACCAGTCCCTTTAGGTTAGACATATAATTCCAGATTTCTAGCCCATTGTAGCCGTCAACGTCCCAGTCAAGCCAGCCTAGGCTGCCTTCCCCGAAACTGGGCGCAGCCCGGTCAAAAGGATGGGCCAGGAAGCCCCAACCACCGGCAGCTCGAGTTTCGTCGATGAGCGTCTGGGGGTTGTCTCCATAGAGCGACATCTCTTTTTCCGCTCCAAAGATCAGAAAATGGCTGGCCTGGGGATCGCGCCGGGGATTGTGCACCTCTTCGCCAACCAGCAACAGCACGCGGCCGTGAGCGTTTTCATAGTAGCCTTCGACACCATCTACCCAGATGTTATGATCGGTGACTATGATGAAGTCCAATCCGGCGGCAATCGCCTCTTCGGCGATCTCAGCATGCCACTTCATCCCATCAGAGTAGGGCGTATGCATATGGACGTTTCCGATAACTTCATTCATGGGACCACAGGAGGATCTGGCGGGTTACTTGGTGCACAATGCATTATATTCCAGACAATGGCAACATGCTATACTAGCAGTCCCAAGGTATTTGATGATTTTTGATGACAAGCGTTACCTACTTGAGTTCCATTCGGTAATCATCGTACTGGTGTTGGCGCTGTTCGCGGCGATACTTGCAGGCTGCTCCGATCTGGCACCTTCGGGCCCTTTGACGAACACCCCTACAGCGAGTTCGCTCTCACCAGGGCTAGAGGTCGAAGTGCCGCCCCCACTTCAAGAGCGTCCGGCCGCTCCGGCCATGGTGTCAGTCGACATCATCGCGTCAGGGGAAGAAAGCTTGAGTTTTCAGCGGCCTGCATACATGGCGGCCGAAGTGGTCGGTCGTGATATTAGCACTGTGTCTCTGATCGGAGGCAGTATTGCCGATGATGGATCACGGCGAGTCATGGTCTATCGGCCGGTGGATCCAGATTTAACCGACGAAGAGTGGCCTGGCAGCTGGACAGATGGTGTACATGAGATCATCCAGACCTGGGATTTCGGAGGCGACTTTCTCTTCGACGGCCGGGAAGGTGACTTCGTTAATCTGTGGACAACTGATCCTCAAAGTGAAACCCGTATCGTTCACGGAAGGTTTCGGCCGGCCGGAGCGGGGGACTACGTGAATGCTATCTTGGTAGTGAACACGACAACCGGCGCGGTCGATGGCCTCACCAAGACCGAAACTGGAATGCCGCTTGCATTCGATTCTGGAGACGAGTTTCAGTTAACGAACCTGATCCTGGCCGATGACAATACACTTCATAGTGAACCAGGTGTCAGCCTCTTCTTCGATGATGGCGCCCAGCTGGCCTATACGTCACGCCCAGGCCTAAGCGGAGGATACTTCTTGGGCCTAAGTGCTGAATCGACCGGCGGCGACGTCGATATGGAGCTCGCCACTTACAACGTTGACAACGATGCCTTGATCCCGGGACATCGAGCGTTCTTCGATCCCTACCGAGGTTTCCAACACAATTATCCGGAATCGTGGGAAGGACCAGTCGATCGCCAGGGATTGCTTGTCTTCAGCGATCGGTCAGGTGCCACAAGCATGAGCATCTCCACACATCCCGAAATGAGCGGTCGACCTGCGGTTGATCTTAAGAATCTGGCGCTAGAAGCGTACGGCGACGTGACTGTGCTCTATGAGGATCAGGTGGAAGTCGGCGGGGGAGGGGGATTGCGAACGGTGTACGGTTATGAATCGGCCGGCGGGGCGCGAATCGGCGTCATGCTCACATTCTCGCAGGAAGGGCAGGCGTTCCTGGTTGATCTCGACGGGCCAGCCAGCGAAGAGTCGACCATTCTAGAGCTGGCCGGTATGGTGGCCGAAAGCTGGACAGCTCGTCCAGTGGCGGCTGTGGACGCTGGTCGATGGCTGGAGACTATCGTGGATGGCCAAAGAGTAACGGCGCCGGCCGGCTATCGTTACAGTCAAATGAGCAACGGTTGGCACCGCTTCGCCGGTCCAGAAGATCAGGTCTTTTTGGCCTTTCGAGCCGAACCGATCGGCGGGCCGGGATTGTTTAAGCGCCTGGAGCACTGGACAGAGGTGGCCGGGCGCAACGTCGACGAATTCACTGCCAGCACAGTGCACACGGTGGAGCGCGGCGACCGAAACTGGGCCAGAGTCGATTTCGAGTACCGGCTTGAAAATGGGGACCAGATAGACGGTATGATTATGTCAACTAGAATTGAAGAGCGTGAGTTGGTGATCTGGGTGGAAGCGCCGGCCGCTAAGTACTCGGAGCTAGAGTCAGAAGTGTTTATGGTTGCTGTTGACGAATTGAGTCACGATGCACCACCAAAAGTCGACGCGACGGGTTCCCCTTAATCAGCAGTCGCAATGGCACCGCCGCGGCGATCATCGCCTGCGGCGACCAGCTTGCCGGCTGGGGTCCTGGAAACGCTATGGGCGCCGCCGAAGTAGATGCTGCGTCTGTCCCAACGATTTACTGGATAGCCTTCAGCCGCAAGCGCGTCAATAGCCGACTGATCATAGCCTAACTCGCATTGCAGCACGCCATTCTCCAGATGCACACGAGCAAGGTTGACCGCATCCGCCAGCCGCATTCTGAAGTCGAGCAGATTGCTCAACACTTGCAAGATGGCGCTGCGAATTCGAATGCTGCCTCCACTGCCGACCACTAGGCGGACCTTGCCTTGATTCAGGACGATGGCCGGCGTCATCATGGTGGGAATTCGTTCGCCGGGACGGCGAGCGTGAAAGCCGGCCGGATGCAAGTCTTCCTCGCCGAGAATGTTGTTGGGTATAAAACCTGTGCCTGGTACCACGTAGCCGGCCGTTTCGCCTGCCGTCGTGGTCAGGCTTACGGCCATGCCCTCGCCATCTATGACGCTTAGATGGCTGGTGTCTGGATGAAGATCTGGCTCTGACAATGCCGGCAGATGGGCATCGCCTTCGATTCCGAACTTGACCTCGTCAACGTAGTGAGCCACAAACGAATCAGATAGAAAGTACGCCAGGGCATCGTCGACTGGCAACGTTTCTGCGGCTCGATCCCAGACAGGACGGGCCCGGCTTGTGGCGGCCATGACCTCGAAGAGTAGCCTCAGATGCTCAACCGAGCCATGCTTGCAGCGGCCGACGTCGAAGTGACTCAGCAATCTGAAGGTAAAGGCAGTAAGGACGCCGCCTGTAGAGCTTGGAGGGGGTAGTAGGATCTCGAAGTCGCGATAGCCGAGGCGGATAGGCGCGAGCTGCCGGACGCTATACGTTGCCAGGTCGGTCGCAGTCAGAAGGCCGCCATTGGCTGCCTGATCGTCCACTATAGCCTGGGCCAAACTACCGTGTTGAGCATATGCTGCGCCCTCCAGAGCTAACTCGGCCAGAGTGTGGTTCAGATGCGGAATAATCAGGGTTTCTTCGGGTGCTATGATCCGGCCGCTTGAAGCGAATATCTCCCGCATGTCATCCGTGTGAGTGTAGATGGGTTCGAGTAGAGCACATGTCTCAGCCTGGAAGCTGGACAACCTCACCCCATCCCGAGCCAGCTTCATAGCCGGTTCGAGCAGTTCACTCAGAGGCAGGCGGCCGTAATCGGAGGCCATCTGGCACAGCCCGGCAATATTGCCGGGAACAGCGACGCTGCCCCGCCCCAAGTAGAAGTCCTGGGTTGTCGG
Organism: Promineifilaceae bacterium (SeqCode); assembly: GCA_041570195.1. GTDB lineage: Bacteria > Chloroflexota > Anaerolineae > Promineifilales > Promineifilaceae > UBA11865. The sequence continues at coordinate 33,508 of JBFFWQ010000052.1, forward strand.
TCCGAAGTCGATGGTGACTCTCTCAAAGTCAATATCGTCCATGTCCACTTCATTCTCCAGACCTGGCGTCGTACTGAAGAAATCATAGGCCTGGCAGTTGAAACCAAGTTCATTCGCTTCCGGCTGGAGGACTTGGGCCACGCCGCTGCCGCCCAGATGAACGACGCCGACTTCGGCCAGGAACGATGCAAAAGCAGCGGCAACTGCGGCATCAACGGCATTGCCACCCTTTTGAAGCATGGCCGCTCCTGCAGCGGCCGTCTGCGGGTCACCCGCCGCAATCATGCCTGGCATTTGGAGTTCTCCTTTAAAGAATAGCCTTCAGCCTTCGGCCGTCAGTTTTGTGACTCGACCTGAGCGGGTAAGTGTACAACTTTCTTGACAAGGCGGCGATAAACCGTATTATTATTGATAATGATAATGATATCATTAGTGAAGATGTAATCAATATCAATAATGTTGTAGAAATTGAGACTGGAGGCGATCGGCATGACCGTCAACGACGTTGAATTGGTGATACATCCGGTGCGACTCAGGATACTTCAGAGTCTGGAGAGCGGGGCATTGACGACGCAGGAGATCGCCGAACGTCTACCCGACGTTCCCAAATCATCGCTTTACAGGCACCTGCGTTTGTTGCTAAAAAGTGATTTTGTGAGCATAGCCGAGATCAGGCTGGTGCAGGGCATTCAGGAGAAAGTCTATGAACTCAACCGTCCGGCGCGGCGCGGACAAGAAGACATATCAGGTTTGTCGGCCGACGATCATTTGCGTTACTTCACGACTTATCTTATGACGCTCTTGCGGGGATTCTCTGACTATATTTCCGAATCTTCCGAGATTGACTTTGCGGCCGACAGGGTTGGTTACAGCGAGGTTTCATTTTGGGCCACCGGGCAAGAACTAGATGACTTTTCAGGCCTTCTAGATAGCGCGTTGGTGCCATTGTTAAAGAACGGCGAGGGCCAAGATCGGAAGCAGCGTAAGATCGCTGTCATCGGCCACCCGATGTTGACACGAGGAAGCAAAAATGATCGAGAGTGAACTGCAGGAACTGCAGGAATTGACGCGATACATACCACTATTGATCCCATTGATGATCATACAATTGGGATTGGTGGTTATCGCTCTGTGGGACTTGATCAAGCGCGAGGAGACGCGAGGGCCCAAGTGGGTTTGGGTCCTGGTTATCTTGTTTATCAATTTCATCGGCCCGATCATTTATCTGGTTATTGGGCGGGAGGACGAGGCGTAGTCATGGAAGCGATTCACTGCATTGGCCTTGGTCGACGCTATGGTTCGGTCCAAGCGCTAAAACCGCTAGATCTGACTGTCGCGGCCGGATCGGTGTTTGGCTTCCTGGGTCGTAACGGCGCCGGCAAAACGACGACCATACGGCTCCTGACCGGACTGGCCCGACCGTCGGCGGGCACTGCCTGGGTAAACGGCGTAATGACAACTAACGGCGACGACGCGGCCAGGGAGATGTTCGGCTATCTGCCGGAAGAACCGGCTTTTTATACCTGGATGACGCCGGTCGACTTTCTGGATCACGTCGGCCGCCTTTTTGCGCTGGACAGTGAAGACCGGCGCCGCAGAATTGATGAACTTCTCGAACTGACCGGCCTGGCTGAGTCCACAAAACGGCGCATCGGCGGCTTCTCACGCGGAATGCGGCAGAGACTTGGCCTGGCCCAGGCGCTCATGCACCGGCCGCCAGTGTTGTTCCTGGACGAGCCGACCAGCGCCCTTGATCCGGCCGGCCGGCGAGACGTACTGGCGTTGATAGATGATCTTCGAGGCCGGACAACTGTCTTTCTCTCGAGTCACATTCTGGCCGATGTCGAACGCGTCTGCGACACGATAGGCGTTATTCATGAAGGCCAACTGTTGTTGGTGGAGGATCGGAGCGAACTTCTCGCGAAGTACGCAGCCAACGTGGCCATTATCGAGTTTGACGTAGCCAGCCTACCAGTTTCTGAGGCGTTAATAAGCGGCCTGGAGAAGCTGCCCTGGGTTGCAGCTATCACGGTTGAGGGCCCGGCGCTGCGCCTGACCACAACTGACTTAGAAACTGCTAAGAAAGAGTTGCTAGACGTTGTTGCCGGCCACGGCGTGGTAGTGAATCGCTACGAATGGGTCCGGCCGACATTGGAGGATGTCTTTCTGACGATCAGCGCCTAAGGGGAAGCGAACGAATCGAGTGAGTTATGAACGTCTGGTTGTATGTCTTGGTCACTATCATCATCATTTTGTTGCCGGTATCATTGGCCGTCTGGCTGCGGCGGGGAAGACGCGTGCCCTGGATATATTTCTGCCTTGGGATGCTAACTCTCCTTGGGGCTCAGGTCGTCCACCTGCCGTTGAACCGCCTGCTGGAAGCAATCGGATTGATACCACAAGATACAGAGTCGGGGCCGGTTTTCCTTACGGCGCTGATTCTTGCGCTGACGGCCGCATTGACCGAGGAGCTCGCCCGAACCGCTGGTTATGCCATCGCGCGCCGCGCCCGCTGCTATGAGGACGGCCTGATGATGGGCCTCGGCCATGGCGGGATCGAGGCCATGATCGTCGGCGTGATTCTAGCTGCCAGCGTGAGTTCGCTATGGTTTGTGCACGAAGGTGGTTTGCCCCTGATTGAGCTGTCACCTGAGCAATCAGCTGCTCTAGAGCGGCAGCTATCAATCATTGGCGATTCACCGGCTCTGGCGTTGCTACCTTTAGTAGAGCGCGTTATTGCCCTGGTGATTCAGGTTAGTCTGTCTATCATGGTGCTCATGGCCTTTGTCCGGCGCAACTGGCTCTATGTGGCTGCCGCAATAGTTGTCCATATCGCATTCGACTTCATCGCCGTGGCGGCAAGCAATCAGGGAGAGAATATCTGGCTAGTCGAAGGTTTGCTGGCGCTCACGGCGGCGCCGGTCGCCTATTGGGCCTGGCGCCAACGAACGCGAGTCGAGGCAGAGCCAGCGCGCCAACGCACATCACTTCGAAGAGAAGCGGCGCTGTTTGGTGCCGCCCTGGGCAAAGAACTGCTGTACCAGTGGCGTACCAAGCGATTATTGATCGTGTGCGCCGTCTTCCTGGTATTTGGCATGATTTCACCATTACTGGCCGAGTTCACGCCGCAGTTGTTGAGCAATCTGGAAGGCGCCGAGCAGTTTGCTGAACTGATCCCCGAGCCATCAGTAGACGACGCGGTCAACCAGTACCTCAGGAACATCACTCAGTTCGGCTTCATTTTGGCCATCCTGTTGGGAATGGGCGCCGTAGCCGGGGAGAAAGAGAAAGGCACGGCGCCCATGGTCCTCAGTAAGCCTATGCCACGCTGGTCCTTCCTGGTCAGTAAATTTGTGGCTCAGGCTCTGGTATATACGCTGGCTTTTGCCCTGGCGGGCGTCGCCGCCTATTATTACACGATCGTGCTGTTCGAGTCACTGGAAACGATTGGTTTCATACTGGCCAACCTCATGTTACTGGCCTGGCTGTTGGTGTTTGTGGCTGTGACCTTGTTGGGCAGTGTGCTGGGAAAGAGCACGCCAGCCGCAGCTGGATGGGCCGCGCTCGGGGGAGTCACCCTGCTAGTTGCCGGTAGCCTGCCCACCTATGGCGCTCTAGCCCCTTCCGGGCTGGTGGCTTGGGCTGGCCAACTAGCCCTAGGCGCCGAAGGCGGGCCAAATGGCGGATCACTGGCTCTGAGCCTGGTGCTGGTGCTGGTTCTGGTGATAACCAGCGTGGCAGCATTTGAGGAACAAGAGGTATAATCTTGCCAGTCAGGGAGTCGAGTTGACAGGAGTCTAATAGCTTTGACGGGAGAAAGTCATGGAGGCCGAAGGTTACGAACGAATTCAGTCTCTGGATCTGGCCACGCCGATATGGGATAACTTCTACGTCGTGGCGCCTTTGGTGTTGATCGGCACGAAGGATGCCGGCGGTGAGTACAACCAAGCGCCTAAACATATGGCGATTCCAATGGGTTGGGACAATTACTTCGGCTTTGTCTGCACGCCCGACCATGGCACTTATCATAATATCGAGCGCGATGGCGTGTTTACTGTGACTTTCCCGCGGCCGACGCAAGTGATCTTGGCTAGTCTGGCCGCGGCGCCGCGAGACGACGACAACTTCAAGCCAACGTTGCTCTCGTTGCCGACCTTTGAAGCCAAGAGCGTTGATGGCCGCTTCGTCGACGACGGCTATGTGTTCCTCGAGTGCGAACTAAATCGATTTGTCGAGAACTTCGGCCGCAATAGCCTGATCATCGGCCGCATCATAGCGGCGCATGTTCATGAGCAAGCGCTTCGTGATGCGAGCAGGGATGATGGCGAGATGATAAGCGAAGCGCCGCTGCTTGCTTACTTGCAGCCAGGCCGATTCGCGCGAATAGAACTGAGCCACGCCTTTCCATTTCCAACCGATTTCCGTCGTTAGTTCCTATCCTTGAGAATCTAACACGCAGCTTATTCTTAGGGGTGTCGAGTGGGCAATACAAACGCCGACCAGATAGCCGAATACATGGCTAACGCCAATCCTGAAATGATCGACCTATTGCGCAGATTGGTCATGGCCGAATCTCCATCCGACGTACCTGATTCGCAGGTAAACTGCCTCTCAATTCTGTTGGAAGAACTTCAGTCGCTTGATTACCAGGTCGAGCTAATTCG
>JBFFWQ010000053.1:0-38088 GCA_041570195.1 Promineifilaceae bacterium (SeqCode)
ATCTTCAGCGTATTCGCCATGAACCACAATCGCCTGCGGGTTCGGGCCTTTGCCGTCGAACCAAACGATTGGGAGGCGTACCGCCTGTATCTGCAAGAGTACTTCCGTCAGGATAATCCCGGGCCGCCGCCCGGCCGCCTGGTGATGGACGAAACCATGCCCCTGGAGGCCGCGGCCGACAAGTTGACCGAGGCCGGCATCGACTTGAGCGATGCCCTGGACGGCGACTACGGTCACTTGATCGTGATCGTCGAGCCGGCCCGAGGTCTGAACCGCGACAACCGTTACCAAAATACAGTTCAGGCCTGGATACAAGTGACCCAAATTGGAGTAGACGCCTTTGTCGATCATAGCGAGATGATCGTCTGGGCCAGCGATCTCAAAGATGGCGCGCCGCTGTCCGGCGTCAATATCGTCGGCGAACCGGCCGGCAAAAACGCGACTACCGGCGGCGACGGCACGACCAGGTTCGATTTGCCAGCCGGGGGCATTTCGCTATTGGCGGCCACTTCTGGCGACGACACGGCCATCTTTCCCCAAAGCAGCTACATGTGGGACGATGGCAAATGGTCGCCCAGGCCGGTCGAAGATCAACTGCGCTGGTACGTGTTTGACGACCGGGGCATGTACCGGCCCGGCGAGGAAGTCCACATCAAGGGCTGGCTGCGCCGTATCGGCGGCGGACAGTCTGGCGAGGTTGGCCTTGTCGGCGCCGGTTTGAGCGGCGTTGACTACCGGGTTATCGGCCCCCAGGGCAATGAATTGGGCACCGGCCAGAGCGAAGCCAACGCCTTGGGCGGCTTCGATTTTGTCTTCACTTTGCCTGAGAATGCCAACCTGGGTTACGCCCAGCTATTGTTGAACGCCCGGGGCGATCTGTCGGGCTTGGCCGGCCGCGATCATTTCCACCAATTCCAGATTCAAGAGTTTCGGCGCCCTGAATTTGAGGTGGAGGCTCGCAATGAGACCCCCGGTCCGTATTTCGCCGGCGGCCAGGCTACCGTCGCCGCCGCGGCCAACTACTTCGCCGGCGGGCCGCTGCCCAATGCCGAAGTGACCTGGCAGGTCAGCTCTTCACCGGGAAGTTACTCGCCGCCGGGCTGGTCTGATTTCGTCTTCGGCAAATGGCTGCCCTGGTGGCTCCACTTCACTCCGGTGGAATCTTTTGGACCGTTCGGCCCCGAATTTGACGACTTCGAGGTGCAAACGTTCGCCGGCATGACCGACGCTTCCGGCGAGCACTACCTGCAGCTCGACTTCGACCAGAGCGGCGAGCCGCAGCCCCACAGCATTCTGGCCGAAGCGACGGTGATGGACGTCAATCGGCAGGCCTGGTCGGCCGGCACTTCGCTGCTAGTCCACCCGTCAGAGTTATACGTGGGTTTGCGCAGTCCGCGCACCTTTGTCGAGCGAGGCGACCCATTGGAGGTAGATTTAATCGTCACAGACCTGGACGGTAACGCCATAAGTGGTCGGCCGATCACGGTTCGTGCCGCCCGGTTAGAGTGGATGCACGGCCAGGGCGGCTGGGATGAACAAGAAGTTGACCCGCAAGAGTGCAAGCTGGAGTCGGCCGCCGAACCGGTGACCTGCACGTTTGAAACCGAAGTCGGCGGTCGTTACCGGATCACGGCGACTATCGAGGACGAAGCCGGCCGGCCCAACATGAGCCAATTCATGCGCTGGGTCAGCGGCGGCCAGCAGCCACCGGCCCGCCAGGTGGAACAGGAAGTCGTGACCCTCATCCCGGACAAGGAGAGTTACCAGCCTGGCGACGTAGCCCAGATCCTAGTCCAATCGCCGTTCGGACCGGCCGAGGGCTTGTTGACCCTGAGCCGCAGCGGTTTGCTGACCAGCGAACGTTTCACGATGGCCGAAGGCAGCCATACCCTCCAGGTGCCCATTCGCGACGACTATATTCCCAATCTCCATATCCAGGTCGACCTGGCTGGCTCGGCCCCGCGGACAAACGACCAGGGCGAAATCATGGAAGAGTTGCCACCCCGGCCGGCTTTTGCCAGCGGCAGCTTGAACCTGAGCATTCCACCGCTCAGCCGGACCCTATCGATAGATGTGGCGCCGCAGGAGAAAGAGCTGGAACCGGGCGGCGAGACGACGGTTGACGTCACCGTGCTTGACGCCGCCGGCCGGCCGGTATCGGGCGCCGAAGTGGCCCTGGTGGTCGTGGACGAGGCCATCCTGGCCCTGAGCGACTACCAGTTGGTCGATCCGTTGAGCATTTTCTACCAGGAGCGGTCGCCAGAGTTCACCAGCAGATATGGTCGATCCTCGATCGTCCTGGCCAATCCAGAGCTTTTGGGCGAACTTGCCCGGTCACAAAATGTGGCCGCTGATCTCTCAGGGGACGTCGCCATGGCCGAAACCGTCGTCGAAGAAATGGAAATGGCCGCGCCCGCCGAAGCGCCGGCGGCGATGGCCGCCGACGCCGGGTTCAGCGCCGGTCCTGATGCGCCAGCCATCCGGGTACGCATCAACTTTGACCCGCTGGCGGAATTCGCCCCGGAGGTGCGCACTGACGACAATGGGCGCGCCCTGGTGCCCATCACTTTGCCTGACAACCTGACGCGCTACCGGGTCATGGCCGTCGCCGTGGACGACGATAAATCGTTCGGTTCGGCCGAGACCAACCTGACGGCCCGGTTGCCGCTGATGGTCCGGCCTTCCGCGCCACGCTTCCTCAACTTCGGCGACAACTTCGAATTGCCGGTGGTGCTTCAGAATCAAACCGGCGAGCCGATGTCGGTCGACGTGGTCGTCGAAGCCGGCAATCTGGAACTGCCGGAGCTGCAAGGCCAGCGGGTGACGATACCAGCCCGTGATCGGGTAGAGGTTCGCTTTCCGGCGACCACGATCATGCCCGGCACGGCCCGGCTGCAAATCGCGGCTGTTTCCGATGAGTACGCCGACGCAGCCACGGCCGAATTGCCGGTTTACACGCCGGCTACCACCGAGGCCTTCGCCACCTACGGCGTCATCGACGAGGGCAGCGTGGCCCAACCTGTGGCTGCGCCCAGCGCGGTTTTCCCGCAATTTGGCGGGCTCGAAATCGGCACCTCCTCGACGGCCTTGCAGGCGCTGACCGACGCCGTGCTCTATCTTGTTTCCTATCCCTACGACTCTTCGGCCCAACTCTCGTCGCGTATCCTGGCCGTCGCCGCACTGCGCGACGTACTGACGGCATTCTCGGCCGAGGGGCTGCCTTCGCCGGAGGAGATGGAAGCATCTGTACAGGACGACATCGAACAGTTGCAAGGCTTGCAGAACTTCGACGGCGGCTTCCCTTACTGGAGGCGCGGCCGGGACTCGATACCCTACACGACCGTCCACGTAGCCCACGCCTTGCAACAGGCCAGGCTCAAAGGCTTCGACGTGCCACAGGAGATGCAGCAGATGGTGCTGGAATACCTGCGCCAGATCGAGCAGCATTATCCCGACCACTACGACAAGCAGACCCGCCAGACGATTAGCGCCTACGCCCTCTACGTCAGGCACCTGATGGGCGAGGCAGATCTCGATAAGGCTCGCAGCTTGTTGAACGACGCCGGGCTGGAGGAATTGTCGCTGGAGGCGGTGGCCTGGTTATGGCTGGTATTGAACGACGACCCCGGATCGGCGGCCGAACTAGAGGCCATCCGGCGGCACATCGGCAATCGGGCCGTGGAGACAGCCAGCGCGGCCAACTTCACGGTTGACTACGGCGACCAGGCCCATTTGCTGCTGCACTCCGACCGTCGGGCCGATGCGATCATCCTGGATGCCCTCATCGCCGGCGATCCCGAAAGCGACCTGATCCCCAAGGTCGTCAACGGGCTGTTGGCTCACCGCACTCGCGGCCGATGGTACAACACCCAGGAGAATGTCTTCGTCCTTCTGGCCCTAGACCGTTACTTCAACACTTTCGAGAGCCAGGAACCGGACTTCGTGGCCCGCATGTGGTTGGGCGACACGTACGCCGGCAGCCATGAATTCGCCGGCCGGACCACCGAGCGACGCGAAACGACAATCCCCATGATCTACCTGGTGGATGAGGAACTGGGCGGCGGCGAAACACAGGACCTTATCCTGAGCAAGGAAGGACCCGGCCGGCTCTACTACCGGCTGGGCATGCGCTACGCTCCTGACGACCTGGATCTGGATCCGCTGGACATGGGTTTCGTGATCCAGCGCAGTTACGAGGCCGTCGACGACCCAGATGATGTCTACCAGGACGAGGACGGCGTCTGGCATGTCAAGGCCGGCGCCCGGGTACGGGTCAGGCTGTCCATGGTGGCCGACAATCGTCGCTATCAGGTGGCCCTGGTCGACCCGCTGCCGGCCGGCTTGGAGATCGTGAACCCGGCCCTGGCCGTGTCCGGCTCAATACCGCAAGATCCTAACGCGCCCGATTATCGTTACGGCTGGTGGTGGTGGGGCACATGGTATGAACACCAGAATATGCGTGATGAGCGCGCCGAAGCCTTCGCGGCTCTGCTATGGGATGGCGTCTACGATTACGCCTACGTGACCCGCGCCACCACGCCCGGCCAATTCGTGGTGCCGCCGGCCAAAGCCGAGGAGATGTATTCGCCCGAGGTCTTCGGCCGCAGTGCCAGCGATCAACTCATCGTCGAATAAAATCCAATCGTGCGCGAGTTTCTCGAGCGCTGAAAGCGCCGTCTGTCTCCCGACCCGCGCACTTAGACCAGAGGGAACAGCGCGGCGATTAGCCAACCAAAGAACATGGCGGCTCCCAGGCCATAAGCCCAGGGATCGTCAAAAGCCGAGCCGGCGATGCTCTCCACGGCCAGCACCAACGGCAGCGCCGGAGCGACCAGGATCAAGACGAACATTCCCGGCACAACGGAAGCGGTCAAAACCAGGCCGGCGACCAGGATGATACTCTGGCCCAGCCACCAGCCGGCCCGTCGCCAAAAAGAGCCCCGGTGCTGAGCGTATCCGGCGGCCAATTTCCAGGGCAGGCTGGCCAGCGCCAGGACCGGCCAGATCAGCAGGCGGGCCGGGATCAGAAACCACTGCAGCCAGGTGAATTGGGCCAGCGCGCCCAGGGCTAGCCATAGCAGGAGAAATAGGCCGACTCCCCACAGCAGGCCACGCGGCGCCGGGGCCGCCGGCCGGAATCCCAGGCCCAGCCACACGCCGCCCATGACCAGAATCCAGATGGCCAGCGCGCCGCCGACCAATATGCCCAGGAAGTCGCCCAAATCGAACCATATGCTTAGCAATGCCAATAAGCCGACGGCGGCGATCGGACCCAACAGCAAGGCCAGCCACTCTCGCCTGGTCGACCGGCCGCGCCCATTTCCTTCGGTCGCAGGCAACAGCGGCTTCAGCGCCAGTACCAGGCTCAACCAGCCCAGGGCGTGCAAGCCATACCAGGCCATGCGTGTATCCCGATAACCGGCCGCATTGGCCAGACCAAAAGTCCTGCTCAGCCAGGCGATAGCCAGGTCCTGGCTGGCCGGGCTGAACAGGATGGTGATATGCTCGACATTGGCGATCTCTTCGAAGGTCCGGGCCCGGCCGGCGGCCAGATCGTCGTTTGGCCCGCCGGCGTCAGCCAGCAGCTCCAGCGCATTGTCGACAAACCGGCCTTCCAGCGATCCGGCCTGCAGCATCAGATTGGGCGGCCGGGTCTCGCCTACGTCAGCTTCTGTAGGTGACACTGCGATAACTGCAAGGTAACGTTCCGGCCGCTCGATGCCGGCCCGCATGACCGCCCCGCTGCCCATGGAGTGACCCAACAGGGCGATGCGGCCGCCGTCCACCCCCGGTTGCTCCAGCAGGGCCCGGTAGGCCACGTCGAGGCTCCCTTGCAAGGCATCGCCTTCGGTATCCAGCGGCTGGCCATTGGCCCCGTGTCCGGCGAAATCCAGCAGCATGACCCCATAACCGGCTCGGGCCAGGGTGTAGCCGTAGCCCAGCATCAACTGCTTCGAGCCGCTGAAGCCGTGGGCGACGATCACCCCCGGCAGGTCACCAGCCCCTTCTGGCGCGAGGAAGTACAGCGGCACACTGTTCTGCGTGAAGCGACGAGTTTGCAGGCCGTTCTCCTGATTGGCGACGGCCCACCAGGAGATGAGTACGGCCAGCAGCGAGAGCATGATCCAGACGATGCGGGCGGGAGCAAGCCTCATCTTGGCGGATTCGATCACGTGCCCTCCAGGAATAGGAAACGGTTTCTCACAGATCTGCACTGAGCAAGAATTTCCAATCAGTAGCTTAGGGGCATTTTACAGGAACCTTCGCCTGGCGGCGACGCAGCTATCCTGAAAGGCACCCTGATCGAAAAGCCTTCCACGTTGTCTCGGAAGAGGAGAAAGCTGTCCTTGTAAGCCGTTCGCATTAAGGAATGTACCCTCCACCAGTCAATCTCTACTTTCATAGGTACCTTCGACAAGAAGTGATGAGAGTCGACAACCTGTCGCTGTCAAGGAATTTACAGCCTTTCCGGGCAACCTAACAGGCGCGGCCGGCGTAATTGGTTATAGATAATACAGTTCGTGAGCTTTCCAATACAGGAGAGTTGTCAGCTGTAGGCTGAAACCTGATTTCTTAGGAGTGACTGGAATGAAACAGCATGTAAACTTCGTCGCGGCGCTACAGATCGGATTTGGCGTTTTGAAGGTCTTGATCGCGGCCGTCCTCTTCCTCATTATGATTGCCGGAGGATTGATCTCTGGCGATGCCGAGGCCCTGGCTATCGTCACCGTGGTCGGCTTATTCATTGCCGGCTTCCTGGCTCTTACAGCCTTGCCGGCCATTGTGGGCGGCGTTGGCTTGCTCAAGGGCAAGAACTGGGCCCGGGTGCTGGTTATCTTCCTGGCCGTTCTGGACTTGCTTGACTTCCCCATTGGCACGGCCATCGGTGCCTACACTTTGTGGGTCCTGCTAAACAACGAGACATCCGAGTTGTTCGATGGCAGGTCCAAGTTCGCGGCCCAGCCGGCATTCGGCTAGCCAAGATACGATCATCGCAAAATAGCCAGGCTCAATAAAGACGGCAAGGGTTCATCGTCCGTTATTGAGCCTGGCCTTTTTCAATTAGTGATAGTGCACAGAGGTCCTGGCTACGAATCAATCCAGGGTTTGACCTGCACAGAGCTTTCTTCAGTTGCCATGCTCAATGGCGACTGCGCTCGAGCCGATTTACCAGATTAAGGCAGACACGGCCATACGGCGGGAACTTGGCCTGGGTCGTACGCGGCCGCAAGTGTCAACGAAATCACACCAAACCGCTTGACACTCACCAGACCCGTTCCTATAATCAAATCATTGTTCTTACAGAACGTTCCACTATTCTAGCGCACCCTTGTCGGGGGTTACTTTGAACCGAACAGCGTACATGGCCAGACGGCCGCAGTTGGATTGCTTGTCTAACAGTGTGTCTTCTAGTCGTTGAGGCATTGGGCTGCCGACTATCCCTTTACGGATGTTGATATCACCGTATTTCGATCAGCCGGTCAGAACGATAGCCAGTCGGCCTAGGTCAACGCTTTCAATTCCTGAACAAAAGCGCTTCACAAGTACTCAATAAGGAGGTTGAGCCTATGTAATGATGAAAAGGCCGCTTGCACTACGCGGGCGCTTGGGCGCCAAGTCCCATCACCAATTGTCGCGCGCTGACTTTCGCAGCCTACCAAAAACACACTTCAAGCTACCTGGCGTCACTACATTGCGCGCCCGCTTTATGACCGTACGTTTGCTTATATCCAACGGAGGAACCCATGAAGAAGTTTAGAGTATTTTCGTTGCTGGCGCTGGTCCTGATCGCGGTACTGGCGATCTCCAGTTGCCAGCCAGAAACTGAGACAGTTGAGGTGACCCGAGTGGTAACCGAGACCGAAACGATCACTGAAGAAGTAGAAGTGACCCGAGTCGTCGAAGTCGAAGGTGAAACCGTTACCGAGGAAGTCGAGGTGACTCGCGTCGTCGAGGTGCCGGCCGAGATGGAAGACGCCGTTGTCGTCGAGTTCTGGACCACAGACAACGAGGCAGATCGGGTCGACACGTACGAGGACATCGCCGCCCGCTTCATGGCCGAGAACCCGGGCATCGAGGTTCGCATCGTGCCCATCGACGAAGCCAGCATCGCTCAGCGGATTTCCACCGCCGTGGCAGCTAACCGCCTGCCGGACATCGTCCGCATGGGCATCGAGCGCGTCGCCGCCTTCGCCGCCGACGGTATTCTGGACCAGGAAGCGGCCGAGGCCGTGATCGCCAGCATCGGAGAGGACGACTTCCGTGCCGGCACGCTGGTCATGGTCACCGACCCGGCCACCGGTATGCGCGCGGCCGTTCCTTATGACGGCTGGATCCAGGCCATCTGGTACCGTCAAGACGTTTTCGACGAAGCCGGCCTGAATCCGCCCATCACCTGGGATGACATCCTGGCTGCCTGCGAGAGCTTGCCGGGCACCGGCAACCTGCTCTACGCCGTGACCCTGGGCACCGATCCCGGACAAAACTACGGTCACCAGGTCTTCGAACAGGTCGCCATGTCCAACAATGCCTGGCCCTTCGATGAGGACGGCAATGTGACCATGAACACGCCGGAAATGATTGCAGCCCTCGACTTCTACACGAGCCTGCAGGATTGCGCCGTGCCCGGTCCACAATTCTGGCGTGGCGCCCGCGAAGCTTATCAGCTTGACCAGTCCGGCATGCTGTTCTACAGCACCTATATCATGGACGACCTGGTTGACGGCTCCGGCCTGGAGGCCGGTGGCAATGTGGACATCCAGGTTGAAGACTTACCGGGCAACACTGGCTTTGCCTCTGAGATGGTCGGCCCCAATGGCTCTGCTTCTTATGGCCAGTTGGTGACCCTGGCCTTGATGCAAGGCGCCGACCCCGAGGCGCAACAGGTCATCGAGTACTTCATGACCGAGGGTTACGCCGACGTAATCACCCAGGATCCATTCGGCAAAGTGCCGACTCTGTCGAGCGCGGTCGATGAATGGTCAACTAGCAGCGACTACTTCGCCAACTACTCTGATGAGACGCTGGCTCAGATTGCCAACGGATTTGATACGATGCAGCGCTGGCTATTCCGCCCCGACTACGACGCGACAGAGCGCGCTGTGGTCGGCGATATCGAGGGTCGTCTCCTGATCCCGGAAGCGATCAGCATGATCGCCCTTGAGGGCACTATGACGCCTGAAACGGCGGCCGAGTGGCTGCAAGAGCAGGTTGAACTGATCGTGGCAAATCGTGCAGAAGACGGATAATCGTATTGGATTTTGAACGGGGCTCGGCTTGAAGCCGAGCCCCGTTCTCTTTGTCACAAGGCCGCAGGTAAGGAAAAGGGTAGCATGGCCACGCTGACTCAAGAGAAGAAACCTCGCCGGCGCCGGAACTGGAACTCGCTACGGGCCCGCGAGTCTCGCCTGGCGTGGGCGTTGATTCTGCCCACTTTCGTTATCGTCTTTGGTCTGGTAATCTTTCCGGCCATCTTCAGCGTCTGGATCAGCTTCCACGATGTCGGCCTGGATAACCTGGGCGATGTGTTTAACGCCGAGTTTGTGGGCCTGGATAACTATCGTAAGGTCATTGACGACTTTGCCTTCCAACCGGGCCCTTTGCCCGAAGAATGGGCCGAGAGCAACATATTCGGCAAGATCGGGCTGGTCTTCACCAAGTGGAGCTGGGGCGCGGCCATCACCAGCATCATCTTCTCCTTTGCCTCCACCATCGCCACCGTGCTGGTCGGCCTGGGGGCAGCTCTTCTGCTTAACCAGCCTTTTCGCGGCCGCGGCGCGGCCCGGGCTACCTTCTTGATTCCCTACGTGGCGCCCATCGTAAGCGTGGCCTTCATCTGGCGCTGGCTGCTTGATCCGCGTCCGTCCGGCGTCGTCAACGACGTCTTGATGCAGTTGGGTATCATCGATCTACCCATCGCCTACCTGGCCGAGCGCGGCTTGTCCCTGCTACTAGTCGTCATATTCAGCGCCTGGCGCTATTTTCCTTTTGCCATGCTGATGATCTTGGCCCGGCTGCAAGCCATTGACAGGACCATGTATGAGGCGGCTGACGTAGACGGCGCCAATACTTGGCAGAAGTTCTGGTTTATCACGCTGCCCGAACTACGCTACGTCATCGGTGCCATCTTCCTGCTGCGCCTCATGTGGACGTTCAATAAGTTCGACGACATCTTTCTCCTGACCGGCGGTGGTTTCGGAACCAAGGTCTTACCGGTGCTCACCTATGAGTTCAGTTTCCGCTTGCGAGACTTCGGCAAGGGGGCGGCTACGGCCATGATCTTGCTGGTCATTCTGGTCTTTTTCCTACTGCTCTATGTATTGGTCGTGATGCGCAATGTCGAGGACGAGTAAGGATAATCGCTATGGCTGAGGCAAGGCATCCAACCCACGTTGCCCACGACGAACCAATGAGCATCCTGGATCGCCTGGGCCGCTGGCTCACCTGGCGCCGCTTCATCTTCCTCATGGTCTTATTCTTCTTTCTGGGCTCGATCCTTTTCCCCTTCTACTGGATGGTCAGCTCATCTTTCAAGACCCAGGCCGAGATCGCCGGGCGCGAGCCGGTCTACGTACCGGAGTCATTACGCCTCGAGGCTTACAGGGAGCTGTTCGACCCGGGCCATGACAGGTTCCAGGATTTCTTTCGCAATATCATCAACAGCTTCCTTGTGGCAGTCCCGACGTCGGTCCTGGCCGTCACCCTGGCTGTCCTGGGATCTTATGCCATCGTCCGGCTTTACTTCAGAGGCAAGAATATCATACTGAATGGTATTCTTATCATCTATCTGTTTCCAGGCGTCCTGCTTATCATCCCATTATTTTCTATGGTGGCCAGGATCGGGGCGGAAATCGGCGTCAACGTACAGGATAACCTCTGGATACTGATCTTGACCTACCTCGCCCAGACACTGCCTGTCGCCCTGTATATGTTGGTAAATTACTTTCGGACCATACCCGCGGAAATCGAGCAGGCGGGCCTGATCGATGGCTGCAGTCACCTGGGGGTCATCCGGCGCATCAGCCTGCCGCTGGCCATCCCTGCCCTGGTATCCGTCGGCATTTACACCTTCATGATCGCCTGGAACGAGTTTCTCTATGCCTTGATATTCTTGAATGATCACCAAATGTTCACCATGCCGATCAAGATCAATACGATATTCAATGATCCCAGCCCCCGGCCGCATGTGGTCATGGCCGCTTCAACCATCATGACCATACCCATCATCGTTCTGTTCCTGGGCATGGAGCGATTCCTGACGGAAGGTCTGTCGGCCGGAGGCGTCAAGGGCTAGACCGAGGCACTGATCCACCAGAGCTGATTCAAGTCGAGAACCGTTCAGTAATTAAGCAAGCGTCTACTCAAGGAGCCCGTATCGACCATGCCTATCGAAGATCAGACCTTGTTCGATGACCTGGCCTTCTTGTATGGCTCCGAGCATGCCGGACCTGTATACGAGCATCTGGCTTCTCTGCTAACCAAGTTCCATAAAGAATATCCCGAACTTAGATCGCGGCCGGTCCCCGGCTTAGCGACCGGCCGTTACGACGAGCGGGACAGCATCCTGATCACCTACGGCGACATGGTCCGGGCAGAGGGCCAGGCGCCAGTACGAACCCTGGCCCGTTTTCTGGACCGGCGCCTGAAAGACGTGGTCAGCGCTGTTCATATTCTGCCTTTCTATCCCTATTCATCAGATGATGGTTTCTCGGTCGTCGATTACCTGGCTGTCGATCCTGCTCTCGGCGATTGGGGCGACGTCGCCCGGGTCGGCCGGCACTTCCGGCTCATGTTTGACGCGGTGATCAACCATATCTCGGCCGAAAGCGTCTGGTTTAAAGGCTTCCTGGCCAACAATCCAGGCTACCGGGATTATTTCGTCGTCGTGGAGCCGGGCGCCGATCTTTCCCAGGTATTCCGGCCGCGAGCCCTACCATTGTTGACTCCTGTCCAGCAGTCAACCGATGAGGGCAAGACGGTTGAACGGCTGGTTTGGACCACCTTCAGCGCCGACCAGATCGACTTGAACTTCGCCAACCCGGACGTTTTACTGGAGATAGTCGAAGTGCTGCTCTTCTACTGCGCCCACGGGTGCGACTTCATTCGGCTGGACGCCATCGCCTACATGTGGAAAGAGATCGGCACCAGCAGCATCCATCTGCCCCAGACCCATCGCATCATCCAGTTCTTGCGCCGGGTACTGGATCAGGTCGCGCCGCGGGTGGCCCTTATCACCGAAACCAACGTCCCCCACGAACAGAACGTCTCTTATTTCGGCAACGGCACTAACGAAGCCCAACTGGTGTACAACTTCTCTTTGCCGCCTTTGACCCTGCACGCTTTTCATACGGGCGATGCGACGCGCCTCAGCCAATGGGCTCAGACCCTGACTTTGCCTTCGGACCAGGTTACTTTCTTCAACTTCCTGGCCTCCCACGACGGCATAGGCCTCATGCCGGCCCGGCAACTACTGGCCGAGGAAGAGGTGGCCGATATGGCCAGGCGGGTCGAACGCCTGGGCGGCCGCGTCTCTTACAAAATCAACTCAGACGGTACACAAAGCGCCTACGAATTGAACGTCAACTATCTCGACGCGCTGGGCGATCCAGATGCCCCAGCAGACGATCATCAGCTGCTCGCCAGCCGTTTCTTGACCGCCCAGGCCATCATGCTGGCCCTGCGCGGCGTGCCAGGCATCTATTTCCACAGCCTATTCGGCTCCCGCGGCTGGCCTGAAGGTGTGGCAGAGACCGGCCGGGCCCGGACCATCAACCGCCAGAAACTGAAGCTGGATGAGCTGGACACAGAATTATCCACGCCCGACCATCTGCGCCATCTGGTTTACCATGGCTACGTGCAGTTGCTGGAGGCCAGAAGACAGCACCCGGCCTTTCATCCCAATGCTGATCAGGAGATTCTCCTGGGTAACGACGCGCTATTCAGCTTGCGCCGGACGTCACAGGATGGTCAGCGCCAGGTGATTTGCATTCACAACGTTTCAGGGCGCCGACAATTGTTGCGCCTGGAAATGGAGGTGTTAGGGCTTGAGGCGTCTTCGAGGCTGGCTGATTTGTTAGGCGGTCCGCCGCCCCGGTCGCGCGACGGTCAGACGGTCCAAATCGAGGTGCAAGCCTACGGCCGGGCCTGGATAGACGTACGCCGGGCCGAGACGTCAGATCGTTAAGGTGCCACCTGGACTAAACGCTATTGAGGCCCCAATCGTAAGGTGTATATTTGAGACGGGCAGTTCCCCCTGCCTTGATCAGAAAGTCACGTCGCTGGTCATCCGGCAGGTGTGCGATCAGGAAATGCAGCACTCCCTCCCGGCCGCCGAAATCCTTGGCGTACCAGCTCAAAATGCGCGAAAGCTGAACCTGGTTCTTCTCCGGCCGGATCTCGACCGACGCATCGACGAATCCCCGCCCAGCCAGGTCCAGTTGAGCGTCGAGCTTCTCGGCTGCATAGAATCGGATGGGCGGGCAGGAACGGCCACCACAGTTGAGGGCGAAGTGCAGGCGCGGATCGAGCGGCAGAGACCAGGCCAGTCGCGGGTCATCGGAGGCGAAATGGGGGCCGGGCACATAGGGATTGCCCCGGTTGCCGCGCAAGATGCCATGCTCGATATCTTCCAGGCTAACCCGCCGGCCGTCGATCACGTAGGCTGCCCGGCGGAAGAAGGCCAAAATGCCCAGGCGGCCTTCGGTCACGCTGCTCTTCACACCAAAGGTGATCACCGCGTCCAACACCAGCGCGTTGTATAGATTGATCCAAAAGGCGCGGCGGGAGTTCTCGGTTGGCAATGATTCGGGTTCGAAATGCCTCAACGCGGCCAGGCACTCCTCCTGGTAGTCGGCGTAGGCTTCGCTGTGGCGAAGGGCGGTATAGTCGACTACGCTGCCGCCCGCGTCCATGGCAGAGATCTTGAGTTCGTCCAATGTTTGCTTGAGCCTGGCCGCCAGATCGGCCGAAGGCGGCATTTCCATGTCAAAGAGGGCCTGGTTGATCACCAGTGAAGGCTTGGCTCCAGCTAACCGATTCAGGATCCATTCGCGGCCGTGAATCAGCGAATCGCCCAGCGGCGAGTGTCTCATGGTCGCCGCGGTACTCTCTTCCGACGTAGTTACTATCTCTTCATTCCACATACGCGTAGCGTCCAATTATCCGACGTTGTTCACCCAGTTTCATTGGTAGCGATTTTCCCAAGCAAAGTCCCGGCCGTCGGCAATGCAGCTTACCTTCCCGGACCTCACTGCGAGATGCGAAACGATCTTCAAGCAAACAGTGGCCGGAATCCTCCCGGTGAGTTATAGTCGCGTGGCTTATTCCCATAACCCAGAACAGGAGCAGTTGCCATGACGAACGGCGATACGAAGTCCGGTAGTATATCTGCTGATGGGGACTCCTCTGCCATACCCGCCACAACCATTCTTGGTGCCTTTGCAGCCTTCATCATCCTTGGCAGTGGCGCGTCCCTCGCCATCCGCTTCACCTATGGCGAGCTGGCGCCCTACTGGAGCGGCGTGCTGCGTTTCGGCGCGGCGGCCCTTATCTTCTGGGCGCTCCTATTGATCCGTAGAGTACCGCTGCCGCGCGGACGGGCGTTGTTCGGCGCCGCCCTGTTTGGCTTCCTCAGCGTCGGGGCCGCTTTTCTCTTCGTTTACTACGGGCTCACCAAGACCCAAGCCAGTCTCTACCAGACGACCATGGCCATTGTGCCGTTGTTGACCATCTTCTTCGCTGCGGCCCACAAACTGGAGGTGCTTCGTCGGCCGGGGCGTTTTCGGCGGAATCCTGGCCGTAGCGGGCATCGCCATTGCCGTCAGCGGCTCTCTGTCGGCCGGCGTAGAGGTTTCGCTGCCCCATATCCTGGCCATCTTGGCCGCCGCGGCCTGTTTCGCTGAAGCCGGTATCGTGGCCAAGCTGTTCCCGCGCAACCACCCTTATGCCACCAACGCCGTAGGCATGACCGTGGGCGTAATTATGTTGGCCGCGGCATCGCTTATAAGGGGCGAGACGTGGACGCTGCCTTCCAGCGCCGAAACTTGGCTGGCCATACTATACATCATCCTGGGCGCCACCGTCGGCGGTTTTCTGGTCTATCTGTTTCTTCTCAAACGTTGGACGGCCTCGGGAACTTCGTATGGATTCGTGCTGATACCCATTGGCACCGTGGTTCTGGCCAGTCTGCTGACCGACGAGACGATTTCGTTGATTTTCCTGGTCGGCGCGGCCGTGGTGCTGGCCGGTGTATATGTCGGTGCGATCATGCCGGCCAAAAAGCCAGTCCAAGAGGTGGCAGAAAAGCCAGCCATCCCGGAAGAAATCGAGCCAGACGCGGAGAATATCCAGGTCCGGCCGGGATTGCCCACCTGCGTTTAGTGCCGGAGACACTCAACACGGACCAATTCAATATGGCAGCGCTTCCTGGACCAGTCCGCTGGAAACATCGACCGTCAACCTGGCAGAGTCAATCCGGCGACACGTTGATCATTGAAGCCAGGCCCGATAGTGATTGGTTCGCCGACCCGGCCGGAGACGCCGTCAAAGACGACGCCCCGGCCGCGCTTTTTATCCCGCCCGACCAAGATTTCACCCTGAGCGCCAGGGTGGCGGTCGATTTCGCCTCCACCTTCGATGCCGGCGTGTTGCAGCTACGAGAGTCGGACTCTCTGTGGGCTAAGCTCTGTTTCGAGTATTCTCCCCAGGGGCAGCCGATGATCGTCTCGGTGGTCACCCGCGGCCGGTCCGACGACTGCAATTCTTGCCCGATAGAAGGGCAAGAGGTCTTCCTGCGTCTAGCGCGCCTGGGCGACACGTTCGCTTTTCACTATTCGGAGGACGGTCGCTTCTGGCATCTGGTGCGCTACTTCACCTTGGGACCGCTGAACAATCTGCAAGTTGGATTCTCCTCCCAGTCGCCCACCGGCCGGGGCTGTCGAACCGTCTTTTCCAAGGTGAAGTATGTCGCCGAAGGGCTGGCCGATATCCGCGGCGGCGCCTGAAGGCGAACACCTGATCGAAATGCGTTTTTCGCCAGCTACTTTTC
The DNA here is from genome assembly GCA_041570195.1 of Promineifilaceae bacterium (SeqCode). Classification (GTDB taxonomy): domain Bacteria; phylum Chloroflexota; class Anaerolineae; order Promineifilales; family Promineifilaceae; genus UBA11865. The sequence continues at coordinate 16,046 of JBFFWQ010000053.1, forward strand.
AACTTGGGCGGCCATGAGCCTGGTTACCATCAGCCCAATCCTCATCGCCAGCATCTGGTTATCCATTAGGCATGTGTCCGGGCGGCCGGCCCAGGGCGCTTCCCAGCTCAGATTAATGAGTCAGAAACCGTCAATTGTCCTGAGGTAGAAACGAAAAAGTAGAGGTAACCACCAGAAATAACGCCTCGACATCGGACTCCGCCTGGGGGTTTATTCGAATAGAGGGTACGAAGGATAGGCGATAGAGCCGGTCCTCGTGCTTGGCGAAGATGTCGCGCGAGCCGTCGGCGCCGGGCATCCGCTCCAGAAACTCGGCCGGCTCCCGGCCAATGATGAAGTCGACGCCGCCCACCCTATCGATGGGATTACGTTCGACTTCAGACGCAGAATCATCTGGGAGCCCGCCCAGAAAGTCGGTTACCAACTCGTCTAGCGTACTTCCTTCGCCAACGCGCCAGGCGGTTGACGTCAGCCCCAGGGTATAGAACGGCCGCTCCAGTTTCAGCGTAGCGATATCGCCCAGATAGGGGAAGCCACTGGGTGGAAATGCTTCTAACGTGTAGTCGGCCGGATACTGGAAACAGTAGCCCGCCTCGTCGTCGAAATAGATCTGGCGTCCTTCCAGGGGGCCACCTGGGTCCGCCTCGGGTATAGCGATCTCTTCGCCGGCCGTCAGAGCCAGAGAATTGACGACGCCTTGAACGTCAGGCGAGGAGAGCGCGCCTCTGGGACTCACGGATAAGAGCAACATCGATTCGGGCGATATCTGGAAGAAGTAGATCTCATTCGTCTGGTCTCCGGGATATACGGTGCCCTCCAGTTCCACACGCAAGGCTTCTTTCGTACCAAAGGTCACCCGTTCGGTGGATACAATCGTATCGGCGATGGCCTGGGGCACGGCCTGCTCAAGGGGCGTGCCCGGTTCGATGCCAGAGTCGGCGTAATCGAAGGCGGCGATCTCCAGCTTGACGGCTCCGGCCGGCGGATCGCCGTCCGCCCAATGTCCGCGAACGGAGCGATTCATGAAGAAGAACTCATCATAGCTCATCAAAGTGGTATCGCGATTGATCCAGTGGCAGGGAAATGCATAGCCAAAGCCAGAGTCGAGATCGCGGTATGTGGCCCAGAGCGGCGAGGCAACGTCTTCGGCCGGCGGCTCGACAACTGGCTCATTCCCTGAAATGCCTGCTGTCGAGGTAGGCAAAATTGTCGCCCTCACTGCGGCGGTCGGCGATGGCGCCGGGTCGACAACCTCTTGTGGCGGATTTGTCACTTGCTGCGTTGCCCTTGCTTGCGGCGTTGCCGCCCCAGGTGCCGAAGTCGGTTCATCCCGCTCCATTCCCACTTCAAGAGTCCCGCAAGCAGCGAGGAATAGTGCGAGTATAAGGAGCAGAATTGATCTTTGATGCTGTTCGTTGCGGATACTCATTTTCGATCCTCAGCTGGCGTATGATTGATTTGTCGCCAGATTTCAAATAGTTGGCCCTTTAGACCTTTGCGCGTCAATACTATATCCGCTTTGTTCAACAATTCTATGACCGGGATGTGACAGACCGGAAACCCCGCTTGCCAATATGGTAACATGCAGGATCACACAAGGCCCACGGTGAGCGACTCTGGCGAGCAGCCTGTAGTAGCCTATCGGTCAGGCCTGGTTGTTTTGTCTATGGATCGCCCTGAAAACGCGCGCTCATCAAGCCAGGGTTGAAAAGGCGAACCAACTGGCCGAATTGGTGGCTTGCTTAGAAGGTCACCGGTACCGACGTCAAATCGCCACTGACCGACGTGTAAGAGGCCCAGATCCAGCCGGTCGCGCCCTGGTATACGACCTGTAGCCAGCTACTATCGGCCGTGCGGCCGATTACGGGCACAACCGTTCCCCTGGGCAGCTTGGTAATGATCGGGAAATCTGTGCTCGGACCCTGGCGCATATTGAGGCTGTAGGTGAATATCGTGGCGCTGACGCCCGTCGGCCCACTTTCCGGACTGCCGGTCTTCTGCCAACCGAACCTGGCCACGGCTACGCCCGTATTCTCAAAATACTCCACGATCACCGGATAGGTGCCGGCGGCCAAATCAACATCGGCCGTATCGGTCTGTACGGGATGGGCCGTCCAATTGTCGATGATCATATTGCCGCCGATGGAAGCCCGGATGCCATCGTCGCTCTGGCTGGTGAAGCGGTAGGCGCCGGCCGGGAAATAGACCGAGCGCGACCAACGAGCCGAGAAGTTGTCAACGCCGATGATTCCCGGCGCGGGAGATCCCTCTCCCCAGTCGTGATCGATAGCCGCCTCATGCCGGGCCAGAGCCGGCGCGCCGGATAGGTTGGTAGTGTTCCAGTAGTTGGCCAGCCAGGAAGATTGGGGCGGCGTCGGGGTTGGCGGTGGCGGCGGCTGGCTGGGGATAAGGGTCACATCGGCCGCACCGTCCAAAGGCGGTCCGATCCGCTCCCAGCCCAGCCTCAGCAAGGCCCGGCCGGTCTCATCGAAGAAATCAACGGCCATGGAATAAGTGCCACCTACTAGCGACACGGTCACGTCATTGGTCTGGGGCGGGTGAATATTCCAGTCATTGATGATGTGCCTCCAGCCCAGAAAAACCCGCACCCCATCGTCGTTCTCGGTGAAGAATCGGTAGGTGCCTGGGCTGAAGTCGACATAGGCCGTCCATTGGCCGGACCAATAATCGTGCGGCACGCCGGACGCTGGCGAGCCGGAGCCCCAGTCATAGTCGATCACCCCGGAGGTACCGGTGGCCACCGGCAAGCCCTCCATATCTTTATTGTCCCAGTAACTGATGGTCCATAGGGAGAAGCTATTTTGGCCGGCGGCGACGCCTGTGCTCAGGCCAAGTAGCACGATTACGAACAGGATCAACAACAATCGTCGGTTCATGGCATACCCTCCGTAAATGGATAGTGAACCAGGCATAGACCCACCTTGCAGAAAGCGGATCGATCATCGTACTCCCATGATACAGTCATTGGGGGGACGTCGCAATGGGTTTTGGGTCGCGGAGCAAAAAAGAGGCTCCCGACCGAAATCGGGAGCCTCCTGAATTATGCGGATAGGATGGCTCCTGCTGTCAACAGCAGAGGCGCTCAGAGCAGGTTATTTCGACGGGCGCACCTCAACTTGCATGAACTGGCCGTGAGCGCTGACGCTCTTGACCCGGATCTGCGTGCCGGTATTTGGCACTTGCACGCTGCCATTGGGATTCTCGGCGTTCCAGTAGTTGTTCAGGTCGTCGAAGATCCGTTCGGCCGGCTGGCTCGGATGGTGCGATGCTTCGCCGCGCCAGTGCAGGGTGATGGCATCGGTGGGCTCTGGGCCGAAGGTGGCGTCATAAGTCTGGACGCGATTGCGCCAGATGCCACCGTCGGCGCGATACATCAGTTCTGGACGAGCGTCCACGGGCAGGAGCATGCCGCCGCAACGTTCATAGGTCGGCCCATGGCAACGGGCACTTACGTTATTGTTCGGATAGGATGTATCCCAGTAACTGACCAACATGCCATCCTGGTACGGGAAGCGCTCTACCCAATTGCCAAGGTCGGGCACGCCGCCCCAGCCGAAGTTGTAGGCGCTGGCCAGACCGGCGTCGTAGCCGCGGTAATGGCGATTTTCGACCACGTAGTAGTTGTTGTAATAGGCGCTTTCAGTGCCGGTCGTGCGCGAGAAGCCGTCGAGATTCCAACCGGTATCTGCTTCGGCGCCATCCATGTCATGGCCGGTGATCATGATATTGTCGACCATGAAACCCGGTTCGACGGCCGCGACGTCGGTCCAGTAGCGGAAGCCGAGCAGCACGTCACCGGCCGGGAGATCGGCCGTGAGATCAACCCATCCATGGGAGTTACCCGTGATTCCATGGCCGAGGTTCTGGCCGTTGGGATCGTAGTCTGTCGATAGATTGGTCTCAAGATTTACCCAATTGGCGCCACCGTCGGTGGAAACCACCAGGTAGGCGTAGTCCCAATCTATCTCAATTTGAACATTGGCCTTGGCGTTGAGCGTTGCCCCGGCCGGCAGAGTAAACGCCTTAGTTATCCAGTGGTCCAGGTCGTTGCCGGCTCCACTGTAATAGAAGTACTCTCCCTCATACGGATCGGCGATCTGCTCGGTGACTGCCTTAGGCGGCAGCACGACAAACAGGCCCTGGGCTTGCTTGGTATTGGCTGTGGACGGGCCGAGCTTGTGCTCGCTCTTGTAGCCGGCAAAGGCCACTTCATAATTCAACCAACCGAGCTGGAATTTCTCCCAGACGCCGAAGTGATTCGGCTCGGTACCGATATCATATGGGTTCTGGCTGAGCCAGGAACCAGACGACATGACGGTCCAGAAACCGGTCGAGTTCTCGCCGGTGTAGTCATACAGATCGGGCAGACCCAAATCATGGCCATACTCATGGGCGAAGACGCCCACGCCGCCGTTCTCTGGGTTGATGATATATTTGTTGAGCCAAACGTCGCTCTCGCCAATTTGAAGGCCACCGAACTTGTTGAAGTCAGGTCCCCAGACACCAATACCCTGAAACCAGGCGAACCAGCTGTGGCTCCAGATGGCGCAATCGCCCAATTCGCCGCCGCCGGCCTCATTACCCTCGCCAGCGTGCACGAAATTCATGTGGTCGATATAACCATCGGGCTCGTCGAAGTCGCCGTCGCCGTCATAGTCATAACGATCCCAAATGTCGAAACCTTGCAGGTAATCATTGATCTCCTGTGGCGTCTTGCCGGCTGCGATTTCTTTGGCATACCAATCGTTTACGGTATCTCTTAAGAAGTACCATACGGCATTGCCACCGTCCGGGTGTGCCCTATCGTCATCGTAGTTGCAGGCATCATCCGGGGCCAGGGCCCAGTCGGTCACATCACCGTAGACGGCATAGCGGTTGGAAGAGTTCTCGATATACCACTGGCGCATCGAGTTAACGCCCTCGCCTTCCGCGAAAAGCATGTCCAGGTAGTGCTCACGGCTGAAGTCCGGCACCCAGTAAGTCGTGTTATCCACACTGCGATCGGGCTCGGCGATACTGTTGTGGGAAAAGTCGCCGAATTCGCCAATAACAGTCCACACCGGATCCTCACCTTGGCGTGCAAGCTCAACGAATTGACCGCGGGCCACTTCGTGAGTCTTGCCGTAAGCCTTGCCGTTGAGCACGGCTGCCATGGCCTTTTCTTGCAGAACAGCCTGTTGGGCAGTGGCCGGATCCATGCGGTAGTCGACCATTGGCGCCCGGGCATCGACTTCCGCTCTGTCGGCAACGGGCGAAGCCGTGGCCACGGCGGCCGCCACCAACGTCAATAAAATCACGATCAGAAATATGCTAGATAACCTTGTTTTCACCTTTGGTCTCCTCACACTCTTAGAACGGTTTTCTATTAGTGAAACTATTGCTCAGCAACCCACTGACGTCCTTCGTTGTAAAAACCTCCGGCTTCCGAAAGCGGACGTTGCCGAGGTCATGTTTCAGGTCACATGGGAACGGGCGAATCTACGTGTGCCTTTGCTGCTATGTTCACCTCCTTGAACGGGCTGGGCATCGCGTATGGCAAACGATCACTTCCTGCAGCACTCGCAGGACAGCGTGATTCTATTTCCCGTTGTTGTGCAGTTCAGGTGGCTTAAATAACTGACACAGATGTCCCGGCCATCACCTGATGACCCGGCCATCCCCCTTGGTCAAAAGCCAAACTTCCCCTGGTCAAGACAAACTCCTCAGAGCATCAACCTGAGTCTACCTGACAAGAATCATGATGTCCAACATTACAAATAGGAACCAGTGGGACTTTTCCAATGCAACAGAGGAACCAAGCGGCTTAAAAAATGCTCAAATATGGACGAGGATACTAGATCTGGGTCCTATTCCTTGACGTACGGTTGCCCGAGGGCCTCAGGTTTGGCGGCTCCCCACCTGGTCCGAAACCACTTTGTCGACATGAGCAGCAGAACACCCAGGGTGATGGCGAAGGGAACCATTCTCCAGACATACCTGGAGAATACCCCAGGCAGCACCAATTGCGGATTCAGCGAGAGTTGCCACAAGGTGCCAAACAGCAATGCGCCGGCCATCAAGATCAAGGGATTCCACATCGAGAAAAAGACCAACGCCAGGGCAATGAAGCCCCAACCCATGATGAAATTGTAGTTCCAGACGGGATTGTAGTCGAGGGAATAGACCGCGCCAGCGAAACCCATCAATATGCCACCGGTTATCGTACAAAGATAGCGCGTCTTGGCCACACTGATCCCGGAAACTTCGGCAACCGTCGGATTCTCGCCCACTGATCTAATTCTCAACCCCAGGCTGGTTTTGGTCAGCACAAACCAGGTGAGAACAGCCAGCACAATGCCAACAAAAAAGAAAGGTGACAGGCCGAGGATCTTGGGAATCCGCTCCATGCCCAGCGGGCCGGCATAAGGGGCGCCGATGTACGTTGTCAAACCGAAGCCCAGTATCCATATGCCCATCCCGCTAACCACTTGGTCTCCGCCGAGGGTGATGGAGAAAAAGCCGTGTAGCAATCCAAGCAGCGCGCCAATAGCGATCGCCACCAGGAAGCCTAGCAAATAACTCTCCGTATTTTGGGCAACGATGAATCCCAGCGTGGCCCCAAAAAGCATCACCCCCTCGACGCCTACATTGAGGATACCGGAACGCTGATCGATCAGCTCGCCCAAAGCGGCTATTAAGAATATCGTCGAGGCGTCGAGGCTTCTGATCCAAAACTCTGGCATCAATGCTCTCCTCTAGGCATAGCGATTAGTTTTGAGCGGCTAGCCATTCGCTAAAGATTCTGCGTCGTGGCGCCGGCCGTCTCTTTCTTTGTCTTCGCCCACTTGATCGTGTAGCGGAAGAAGAATTGAAAGGCAACCAGCGTGATCATCAGTACGCCGAGCAGGGCAAAGTCGACGCCGAAATTCATGCCCAGTTTTCCCTGGATGAAGCGGCCGCCGACGGACAAGCCGCCGAAGAGCAGAGCCACAGGTATCGCGGCGATAGGATTGCCCTGGGAGATCAAGCCGCAGATGATGCCGTAGAAAGCCAGATCGCCGAAGAAACCATAGTTCCGGGCGATCTTATAAACGCCAGGCACGGCCGCGAAATAATGGTAACCAGATAGACCGGCCAACGCGCCGCCCATCACGAAAACCAGGATAGGTATGTATAATTTGCTGATGCCGGCATATTCGGCCGCCGCCGGACTCTGTCCGTATGCCCTGATCTGGTAACCGATTCGAGTCCTGGCGAACATGAATGCTAATAACAGGCCGACGCCCAGGGCGATGAAGATCGTGAACGGGACCTCCGACATCAGCGGCGCTTTGAGATCGTCCGGCAGCTCAAAGCTCTCGCCCCGGCCGCCGGGATTCATGAACAGGCCGCCTTCCTTGATCATGAAAGAGACCAGCCAGAACAGCATGAAATTCAACATCATGGTCACCACGATCTCGTTGATGTTGTATTTGCCCTTCAGAAAGCCGGCGATGGCGCCCACGGCCGCGCCGCCCACGGCGGCCGCGATCAGCATCAGAGGCAAGAGTATCCACGGCGACGGATACGCCGCATCAAACTGGTTGACGCCAAAGGCCAACAGCACAGCATAAACCGCCAAGGATCCGGCGTAAAGCTGGCCGGTCATGCCGATGTTCCATAGGCCAGCTCGATAAGGGATGATAAAAGCATAGGTACACAATAGCAGGAAGATGAATCGGTTAATCGTCGACGGCAAGCCAAAGGGGTTGAAGAAGGCGAAAGAAAAGATCTCTCCATAAGCCGCTAGAGGGCTGATGCCAGCTAGGACGAAGATCAAGCCGAAGATTATCAGGGCCACGACAATGGCCAGGATCGATATCCCCGCAGCCTGCCAATTGCTGAGCGAGACCCTCTTCTCAAGCTTTATCGTATAGCTGCCGATCGTCACGTCACTTCCCTGCCCGGAACATCTCCGGCCTGAGCATCTCTGGACAGAGATGTTCCCGACGGATCGATGCCGGCCATCATGGCCCCGATACGTTCTCTGCTGGCTTCGTCGATGGCGATGATGTCCATAAAGCGTCCTTCATAAATGGGCGCAACCCAATCGCTCACGGACAGGATCTCATCCAGATCTTCGGAAATGAGCAATACGCCCGCTTTCTGCTGTTTGGCTTCGACCAGTTTGTCGCGTACGAATTCCGTCGCCCCGATATCAAGGCCCTGGGTGGGCAAATCGGCGATGATAAGCCGCGGCTTGCGCGATAGGACTCGGGCAAGAATGAGTTTCTGCAAATTGCCACCTGAAAGGTTTTTCGCCTTGGCCTCCGGGCCTGGCGCTACTACGCTATATTCGGCGATGAACTCCTCGGTGAGGGCTTTCAGCTTGTCATAGTCCATGGCGCCCCAGTGGTAAAACGCTTCGTCAAAATAGTAATTCATGGCCGTATTTTCCACCAGCGAGAAGTCGCCGATGGAGCCAACGCCATTGCGATCGGCCGGGATATAGCCCATGCCTCGCTGCCATCGTTCGAAGCTGGAACTTCGGCTGATGTCTTGGCCGTCCAAGCTGATCACACCCTTTTCGGCGTTTCGCAGGCCGGCCAACACCTCCACCAACTCCCCTTGCCCGTTGCCCGACACGCCAGCCACGCCAAAGATCTCGCCTTCACAGATGGAAAACGACGCCTCGTTCAAGGCCATCACGCCTTTGTCGCTGAGGGCCGAGAGATTTTCCACTTGTAGGATGGTCTCACCCTTCGCTGCCTTTTGTCTCTCCGTGGCGAAAATGAATTCTCTGCCCACCAACTCCTGGGCCAGGCTCTTTTCCGTCGCCTCGGACGTGTCTATGCAAGACACCACTTTCCCCCGCCTCAAGACGGTTACCCTGTCGCTGATCCGCAAGACAATGGGCAATTTGTGAGTGATGAAAGGCACGATGGCCAGGTTGTCCTGAGCCATAACTTCGATGGAACTCAACAGCTTCTCTGTTTCGAGAGGCGTCAACGCCGACGTCGGCTCGTCCATGATGAGGACTTCCGCGCCGCGGTAAAGGGCCTTGAGAATCTCCACCACCTGCTTCTCGCCTTCGGAGAGTTGCCATACCTTGGCCTTAAGATCGACGCTAAATCCATACCGGTCGCATAACGCTTCGATTTCGCGACCGGTTCTGTTGAGGTCCAGGATCCCGGCCGCGTTGGGGTGGCCAAGGATGATGTTTTCGATGACCGTGTGCGCGGACACCAATTTGCGGTGCTGGTGTACCATGCCGATGCCCTTATCTATAGCGTCCAGCGGCGACTTGAATTTGACCTGCTCCCCGACCAGGTATATCTCGCCCTCATCCGGTTGGTACTGGCCGAAAAGGATCTTCATCAGCGTCGTTTTGCCGGCGCCATTTTCACCCAGAATGGCGTGAATTTCGCCCGCTTTTATCGCGAAATCGATGTTATCATTGGCGACGACGCCGGGAAATGTCTTGGTTATTCCCCGAGCCTCTAGGACCGTTTCGCCTCGTTTCACTTCTCGCAGAAGCATTTCGTGCCCTTTCTAAGTGGAGAACAGTTGCGAATTTGAGTTCACATACCACGCCGGGCTGCAACTGTTCTCCTGAAAGCTAGCCACCAAATCGGCAGGTTGGTTATTATTTTGAACCGTGGCTTGCTTAGACAGTTTTGGGGTACCAGAAGCCGGCCGCATTTTCGCATGCAGCCGCTTCATTACTAGCAACTGGATGGATAGGCGCTGCTGATGTTCATGAGGCTCCCTCGGTAAAGGGAGCCTCACATCCAACTCTTGGCGATAGCCGATAGATAGACCAGGAAGTATCCTGGCCTACGGCCGCTCTTTCCACTACTCTAGGATCTCAACGCCGGCTAGATCGAAGTTGAACAGCGAAAGCAGCCACTCGTCGGTCGGCATTTCACCGGCCGGCTTGACCTCGGTCCCGGCTTCAGGAACGGGCGCGCCTTCCAGGTCGAGTCCAGTTCCGTTGCTGACGAAAGCGTGTTCCTCGAACGGATCCCATTCGCCGGCGATCATTTGATCCCTGCGCTCGGCCACCAGGTCGAGGATTTCCTGCGGAATCAGAGGCAGCGCGGCCGGGCTAATGGCATCAATACCGACCTTGTTGTCATTCATGATGTCGACGGTTGGAAGCTCGGTGCCATCGGCCAAGACCATCGAGTCGTCCATGCCCAGGTAGAGCACTGTGACGGGATTCTCTTCGCCGGCCATGAATTCGCTGAGCATATGGTCGTAAAGGACTTCCCAGCGCGTGTCGAACGACACGGCCACGGTATCGGTATCAGACCAACCATAATGGCCAACGATGTCCATGTCCTTGCCCACGAACCAGATTCCTTGTTCCTGGGCGACATCCAGCGGCGAACCCGAATCGGTCTGCTGGGTGATGACGTCGACGTCATATTGGGTAACCAGGGTCTCGGCGATAGCTCGCTCTTCGGGCGGCAGGAACCAATCGCCGGCGTATTTCACGTAGATCGACACATCCTTGTCCAGCATCTCGGCCGCGTCCTGTACGCCGAGGATGAAGCCATTTTGTCGCCGGATGACCTGTACGGACGGGAACGCCGACACAATGCCGATATTTCCCGTCTCAGTCAATGCCCCGGCGATAAGCCCTTCAAGATACAGCGCCTGGTACTGCCTGGGAAATAACCGGATGAAATTCCTGGCCGTGGTCAAGTCGCTGGCGATGATGGAACCAAAGTAAACATCCGGGTACTTCTCGACCAGTTCCTGCAAAGGCAAGCCCATGAACTCGGCATTGCCGATCACAATGTCAGCGCCATCGGCGATCATCTCTTCGGCATAAGGCACGGTAAGGTCAGGACCAACCTCTTCCCGGTAGACATAGTCGACGTCGTCATACTTCTCGGCGATCCTTTGCCCGGCCCGATCGTGTGCGCCAGACCAGGTGGTACCCTCGATCACACTGAAATGTTCGATGGCCAGGGTTGCGCCCTCGTCCATTTCCTCAGGCTCTTCCGCTGGCGCCTCTTCTTCAGCGGGCGCTTCTTCTTCAGGAGCCTCCTCTTCGGCAACTGCCTCTTCGGCCACGTCCGCGGGCTCCTCTTCGGTGTCGGAGTCCGACGAACACATCGTCGTTCCCAACGCGAAGAAGCTTAGAATCAAGATGATTATCAGCCCTCGCAACAGACCACTCTTCTTGCCCAAAAACAGATTGGTGAACATCTCTTTTCTCCTTCTATCTATAATGTGTGTGGCAGCGATCCTGGGACGCAACACATAACGCCTCGAGCACCACTCCCGCAACTGCGCTCCTTATGGCTGAAGTGAAGTCAATTCTAGAGTAGGCTTGGCCGCTCGTCAATGTTTTCGTCGGCCGTTTTGCTTCGGCGCGGTATCAGATCATCCCGAACCAGGTCGCCAATCCGTTTACTCGCCCGTATCCAAATGAAGCCCCGTGCGTCTATATTATTAGGAGCTCATATGAGCCGCTGTCCAAGACCAATTGGGACGCATAATGATACCCATCACCGGTGACACCGTCCATTCTACCGATTCTCCACTGGAGCATGAAAAGGTGGCCAGGGAGCATGATGCTGCACGACTTCAGAAGGCTAATGCACTTGACAGGAATACGCTGGGCGGCATCTACGACGATTATCACCAGCGACTCTATGGTTACATATACCGGCGGGTGGGTGACGTTGAAACGGCGCGCGACTTGACGGCCGACGTTTTTCGGCGTTTCCTGCAAGCCACGGCTAACGGAAACGGGCCCAATGAAAACCTGCGAGCCTGGCTCTATCGAGTCGCTCACAACATCGTGATCGATTACTACCGCCGGCAGCAACATCAACCGAGCCAGCTCTTGAAGGAAGAGTGGATCAGCGACGACGAAGATCCTGGACAGGCGGCCGAGCAGCGGCTGCAGGCCGACCAGGTTCGGGCTGCTATGAGGCAATTGACGCCCGAACAGCAACAAGTTCTCGCCTTGAGATTCCTCGATGGGCTCTCCAACGAAGAAGTGGCCGATATCACACAAAGATCTATTGGCGCCGTCAAGGGACTGCAACATCGCGCCCTGGCCGCGCTGCGCCGCCAACTTGTCCCGATCGAAGAGGAGGTTCTGCTATGAACCCTCGTGTCAATGACGATCTGCTTGATATAGCCCTGAGCCGACTAGCGCAGGGCGAGCCGCCGGCCGAAGTGGCGGCGAAGTTTCCGGCCGCGGCTGGTGAGTTGCGCCCTCTGCTGCAGGTGGCGGCCACCGTCGCGGCGCTGCGCCAAGTGGAAATGCCGGCCGCCGAGGCGCTGGTTTCCGATCGCAATGAGTTTCTGGCCCAGGTTACCGAACTTCAGCTTCTACCCGCGTCTCCAGGCCCGCTCGTACGTTTTAAAGGGTGGATATCATCGAAACTTTGGCCGTCTTCGACAAGCCCAGCGTCAAAACCAGAGGCGACCAGGAAAATGTACGCACTAGCCCTTAAATCTGCCCTAATTCTGACCGTTGCATTCGGTTCCTTGGGAGGAACCCTGGCGGTCGCGGCCGATAGCCTGCCCGACTCCCCCGTTTATCCGCTAAAGCTAGCCATGGAGCAGGCCCAGCTAACCCTGAAAGAGGGCCCGGCCGAAAAGGCAAACATGCACCTGGCCCTTGCACAAGAAAGAATACAGGAGATGCTGCGTCTAGCCGCCAAAGGCGAGGCGCCAGAAGAGGCGCTGCTGGCCAGGACGCAAACACACATGCGGGCAGCCTACCAGCTGGCGTCCCAGGCGGATGATGAACAGATGCAGGGCCTGCTCGTCCAGGCCCAAACGATGACCCAGGCCAGCGGCCAGGAGTTGGCGATGGCCCAGGAACAGGCGCAAGAAGTCGTTCGAGAGCGCCTGCAACAGGCCGCTGGCATGATGGCCCAATGGCAGAATGAAGCTCAGAATGGTCTGGACGATCCAGCCTGTTTCCGCCATCAATATGGCCCTGGCGGCCCATGCGGCGGCGAGGATTGTGAACCACCACCTGGCGATGGCGAAGGCGAGCAACGCCAATATGGCCCCGGCGAACCTTGCCAGGGTCAGAACTGTGAACCGCCCCAAGACGGCAGCGGTGAACAACACCAGTATGGCCCCGCAGGCCCTGGCGAAACTTGCCAGGGTCAGGATTGCGAACCGCCTCAGGACGGCAGCGGTGAACAACACCAATACGGCCCCGCCGGTCCCGGCGAACCTTGCCAGGGCCAGGACTGTGAACCGCCTCAAGATGGCAGCGGTGAACAACATCAATACGGTCCCGGGGGGCCAGGCGAACCTTGCCAGGGCCAGGATTGCGAACCTCCCCAAGACGGCAGCGGTGAACAACACCAGCACGGCCTGGACGGCCCAGGCGAACCTTGCCAGGGTCAGGATTGCGAACCGCCCCAAGACGGCAGCGGCGAACAACATCAGTACGGTCCCGCAGGCCCAGGCGAACCTTGCCAGGGTCAGGACTGTGAGCCGCCTTCGGGCAGTAGCAATCAGGAGCTGCAACAGAATCAGGAAGAAAACCAGGCTCAGGGTGCTACGCAGAATCAGAACCAGGAGCAGAAGGGTGGTTCTGACAACGCAGGGGGTTCCGACAGCGGTGGATCTGGCGGATCTGACAACGGTGGCTCCAACGAATCGGGTGGCTCCGGTGGTTCCGGCGACTCCGCTAGTTCTGGCAGCTCCGGCGGTTCTGGTGACTCCGGCGGTTCTGGCGGCTCTGGTGGATCAGTCGGCTCTGGTGGCGGCTAGAAATCGATAATGAGATTGAATGCCTAAGTAGGACGACACTCTCTGTCCATCAGCTAATGTGATTGTCCTTCGAAGCAAAACAGAACCCCCTGAGGCTCGAATAGTCTCAGGGGGTTCTTCTTTGTTGTAGCGCCCGTTCCTCGGTATGGAACCGCCTTTAAGGCCGCGCAACTCAAGGGATGCACCAACCTACCCACTGTAGGTTCAGGAAGGCTTCCATCCCTCGATTCTTGGAACTCTGTTGACGCCACGAGGGGTTCCTGAGACCTACTCTCACTTCAAGTGATCAGCGCGTCATTACAGCGCGACCGCCAGACAGACAGAAGCCGGGGCGAGTCCGGCTGCGCAACGGGCGCACGCTCCGGTCTCGCCCCAGTGAAGGATAGGCCGGCCGCGTGGAGTCAACCAGCCTATCGGGGAGCCCAATGGGTTGCGCCGTCAGCTCATCGAGCCGGAAGATGACCCTCTGGAACCAGAGAGCATTCTCGTATGATTCTTCCGGTTTCCCGGGGTACCAGCGCTTGTACTCTTTCTCCGGATCCTCTTCGGCTCCTATCGACGAGTGGTAGATGGCGTAGACCTTCGAGTCATCCGAGATCGCCCGAGGCTGGCACTCGCCCTGCTCCTCAGGCTCACCCTTGGCGATGTAGTCATAGCGCCACACCGTCTCGCCGTAGCCCTGATTGCTGTTCAGACCGCCGATCAACCACGGGATCTTGAGATAGGTGTCGCCGTAGTTCTCGGTGCGCGTGTAAAACAGGTCCAGGGGCGAACCTTCGGCTTTTACGCCAGTGGAACCAGTGGACTTGGCATTATCCACGGTACCCCAGGCGACGAAGAACATGTTATCAACGTATTCATCCTCGACGAAACACAATATCGGAAGAGCCGGGTCGCACCCGTCCAACAGGTATGTCGCCGTGTCATACGTGCCGCAGGTCGCGTCAAAGACTTCGGACGGCAGATTGCCCAAGCCATCCGGGTCCGGATTATTCGGATCGGACCTGTATTCAGGACAGACGTCAACGCCAGCTCCTGCAGGATCCGTGGTCCAGGTATGGCCGCCGTCGAAAGAGCGCCTGACGCAGATGTTGTAACGGTCGTTGCCGTTGCGGCCGGCGGCCCAGTTCGGCGACAGGGAGTAGGCCGTCACCAGCAGATCACCGCAGATAAAGCCGCGATGGCTGCGGGCGTTGGAGTACATGGCCGGGCAGACCTCAGGCGCGCCGAGATTTGTCCACTGGCCGGTCACGGGGTCCTGCTCCCAGCCCGTCACCGCGCACGGCGTGCCATTGGCATCAACAAAGCCATAGGACCCGTCACCGAGATTGTAGTCGTGCCGCGACCACAGCAGCTCCTTGCTGGTGCCGTAGCGGTCATCAGTTGGATCCTCGGGCATCTCGTCCACCGGCCCAGCATCCACAGCCAGGTCGATAGCGGCGCCGGCGACAAGCCCAGCGCCGTTGGGGCAGGCAGGTAAGGTGAAGGTCTCGTCCAGGTAGAGCGATTGGCTCAAGCTAGGGGGCTTGAGCAAGTAACTTTCCTTTGTATGCCCTGAACGCGATCTTACCCTCGCATATGGGGGATAAACGTCCCAAGAGCGGCATGATCTGTATATTTCGCAGTGCTCCAGACATGCCGATCTGTCCACGGTGTCCATTGTTTGCATTCTATAGGCACTTGATAAGCACATGATCAGGTAGAGCGGTTTACCCATACTTCCGGTCATCGCCGTAGACTTAGGCCATCTCCATTGAAGTTGAGACCGTTTACGTAAACGCCGTTCACATACTTGAAGTCAGTACAGTAAATGAGAATCAGGAGCGGCCGGCAGTATGCTTCACTAGGGTTTTGCAATAACCGGCATATAGGACCGATAGAGAACCTTCGCCACAGTTATCTTCGTGGTAAGCATCTGCTGACTTATCGTATTGGTGGCGGTTACTACAATCGTAAATTGCCCGGACTCAAGATAGGTGTGGTTGGTAGTCGCGCCACTGCTCGTGTGCCCGTCGCCAAAGTCCCATTCATAGACCACATTGCTGCCTGCTGTGACCATAGCGGTAAAGATCACCGGTTCGCCTAGAACAGTCAGAGTATCATGTTCGACTGCCAAACCGGCGATGACTTCCTCGACCAGCACGTCCGTTGAAGCCGTGGCGCTACCCAGGGCATTGGTCGCCGTCACCACGGCCGTGTAAGAACCAACCGCTGCGTAAGTGTGGCTGGGGCTGGCCCCGCCGCCATCCTGGCCATCGCCGAAGTCCCATTCATAGACCACATTGCTGCCGGCCGTGACCGTGGCTGACAGTTGCGTTAGATCACCCAGAGCCGTCGGGCCGTCATTCCCGGCCGTCAAGCCGGCGATGGATTCCTCGACCAGCACGTCTGTTGAAGCCGTGGCGCTACCCAGGGCATTGGTCGCCGTCACCACGGCCGTGTAAGAACCAACCGCTGCGTAAGTATGGCTGGGGCTGGCCCCGCCGCCGTCGTGGCCATCGCCGAAGTCCCAAAGGTAGGACACCCCGGCACCGCTGGTGATGGTGGCCGTAAGGTGGGTGAGCTCTCCCAATGGGGTTGGGCTATCATTCGCGGCCGTCAAGCCGGAAATCGCGTCACCCACGACGACTTCGGTAGTTGCCGTCAATTGGCTGGCTGCATTTGTGGCCGTGACCACGGCTGTGTAATTGCCAGCGGAAAGGTAGGTATGGCTTACCACCGCGCCCGTACTAGTGGATCCATCGCCGAACGTCCATTCGTAGGCCACGCTTTCTCCGGCCGTGACAGTGGCCGTAAAGGTTGTCGAGCTGCCGAGGTTAGTTGGGCTATCCGAATCGGCGGCCAGGCCGGCGATCGCCTCAACTTCATAGGCCCCAAGATCGCAGGCGATAGCCTGTGGTCGATCCATGCCACGTTGGTCAACATTGCTCACCGGGTCGGCCGCGCAGGCGCCATTGTCGCCCACATTCACTGCTGGGCTACCCGCCAACAGAGCCTGAGTCCAGGTTGGTCCGCCATTGTCCTGGAGCGGACCCAGCACCGGATCGGCCATGATATCTTGGCCACAGACGCCGCTTTCAACCAGGTTCTCGACCCGAATGGCAATGGTCCCTTCATTGCGACAGTCACTGCCACTGAGACTGTTGGCCAAGATCGAGTTCGTGTAGTTCAGAGTCCCTTTGCCAGTGTTAAAGAGTCCACCCCCATAGCCCGGATCGGCCGAATTCTCGCTCAGGGTGACATTGATCAGGGTCAAGAGGGCGCTATTGCGAATACCGCCGCCCATGAATGCGCCATTGCCGTGGAATGTGCTATTGGCGATCAAGGCAACCCCGCTAGAGGAGTTGAGCAATCCTCCACCTGCGCTGGACGTGTCGCTGGCCAGGTTATGGGCCACGGTGCTACCGGTCATGGTCAGAGTGCCGGCATTACGGATCGCACCACCACCATCGACAGCGCTATTGGTGCTGAAGGTACTGTTGGCTACGGTGGCCAGGCTGCTGGGCGCATTGAACAAGGCCCCGCCGCCCCCGGTCGTCGAGTTGACTGCGTTGTGGTCGAAGTTCGAGGCCGTCAAGATCAGGCCGCCACTATTATAGATCGCCCCACCACCTTCACCACTAGTAGTCGTCGTGTTGGTGCTGAACGTACTGGTGCTAATGGTCAATTGGCCGCCATCATTATAGATCGCCCCACCTCGATTAACGGCCGAGTTCTCGCTGAATTCGCTCTCGCTGACAATCACCTTCCCACCATCATTGTGTATGGCTCCGCCCCGGTTGGCGGCCGCATTCAGCACGAAGCGACAATTGCTAATCGTGAGCTGGCCGTCTTCGTCGACCAGGATCGCGCCGCCCAGCATGTTACTCCCTCCCTGGCTCAGGCTCAGGTGGTTCAGGCTGACGGCCGCGTTGCCGCCGATCTCAAAGATCCGATAGGCCGTGGCGCCGTTAATGGTTAAACCGGGCACCACGCTCCCATCAATGGCCAGGGAATCAGTGATCACGGGCAATGCTGCCGACAGGCTGATCGCGGAGTCAGCTGGCAGGGAGAAGACGACCGTGTCAGCCCCTGCCTGGCTATTGGCCGCCACGATCGCGCCCCGCAGGGTGCAGGTGGTCTCGCCGCACACCGCCGTGTCATTGGTGGAGTTGACCGTGAACTCAGTTGTAGTCTCGAACGCCGACAGCTCATTGATCACGGCGGCATGAGCGTATCCCGCTAGCAAGATCAGCGCCAGCGGCAAGAGTAGGGGAATCGCCAAGAAGACGAAGCGCTTCCGGATCAGTTGAAGGCCACATTGGGTTGCGGTGAACATCGACTATCTCCATGGATCAGCACAGTTGCCGATTCCTGCACTGCCAGCCAGCACGACCTGGCCTGGCAGGGATACAAACTTCCCTCGCAAAAAGGCCGGCCGAAGCCGGCCCCCTTTCTATCCAGTACAACTACCGCCATCGGTTCCGCTACAACCACCTGGATCTGAGCCGGTATCACCCGAATCATGGCCGGTGCAGCCGCCACTGTCGCCAGTATCGCCGTCACAGCCGCCGGTATCGCCACCATCACAGCCGCCGGTATCGCCACCGTCGTGGCCGGTGCAGCCTCCGCTATCACCACCATCATGGCCGTCGCAGCCGCCGCCAGACCAGGTTCCATCCCAGAAGGTGACGATATTGGTGTGGGAATCGACCCCTTCGGGAACAATCCGGCCGCCATGCCCGCCAGAGCCACCCATGCCACCGCTGCCACCACAGCCGCCGGTATCACCGGTATCGTGGCCCGTACAGCCGCCAGTATCACCGGAATCATGGCCCGTGCAGCCACCGGTATCGCCGGTTGAGCCGCTGTCGCAATCGCCAGCAGAACCACTATCACAGCCACCAGTATCACCGGTATCGTGGCCCGTACAATCGCCTGTATCGCCCGTGGAGCCGCTGTCGCAGCCGCCGGTAGAACCACTATCACAGCCACCGGTAGAACCACTATCACAGCCACCGGTAGAACCACTATCACAGCCACCGGTATCACCGCCATCACAACCGCCGGCATCGCCACCATCGTGACCGCCACTGCCACCTCCGCCACTGCCACCGCTCCCGCCTAACCAGAAGAAGGGCGCTGGAGCGATTCGTTTCAGCAATATCCCGGAATACGTCTCGTTGATTTCCAGACAGTGGGGCGACTTGGGCTCACCCAACCAGTGAAAATGATTGTAGTCCTTTTCATCCGGCAGAAGGCTCTCGTCGACCAACCAGACCCGGGGCGATTTGTTGACCAGGGTTGCCGATATCGGTACCCCTTTCAGGATCCAACCTACCCGGCAATCCTCCATATGGGGACACTTGGCGGGCTCGGCCACAGGCAACTCGTCATCCGTCGTATCGCCGGTATTATGGATGTAGAGAAACCCCTGTAACTTACCACCATCGACAATCCGGGATTGCTGATGGCTATCGATTTTGTTGCCGAATTTGAAAGAGAAGGGGTCGGCGTGGGCACGCCAGGGGTAGTCGGCGTCTGGATCGGTTTCATCAGCCATGACTATGCCGGCCAGCAGAAACGCGGACGCGCTGATCAGTATCAGGAATAGGATTTTTTTGAACATGACATCCTCCCACAAAGTTATGGTAGGCCTGGCTCTGGAACTGACTGCCCCGAAGCCATCACTACCTAGCTTTCCCAGTTTGTCATAGTTGGGGGATGGGATAGCGCCCCATCCCCCGGCTGCAATAGCTAGCGCCTGCGGGGAGGGGAGGGGTCAAGCGCCAGCTATGAATGCTGCTTTGATGTTTTCTGGCGATGCCACTATGATTGCGGCCACCTCCCTCACCACCACAGTGCTTGAAGCGAACATCGGTACGCTTCATACCACTGATCTGCATGCTTTCAAGTGCTCTACCTCCCCGAACCTTCCGGCCAGCCGTTCTGACCCTCTAGAAAGTCCACTAAACGATCACCAGATCCAAGGTCATCATCAGGCTCCTAGGCTCAAGATCCAAAATGACCAACCCACCTCCCCCTCTTTAAAAACTATAATGGGTGCCATCGGTTTGGCAATCGCTCTTGGCCTCATCCAGGCATGAAAAAAGAGGGATATCGGAGCCAAGAAGGGCCACTACAGAACTAATTCTTGGTTCAGTGATTACCCCTCTGGCTGGCCAGACGGCCGCAGCTTGCCTGTCCTGCCTAGGGTTCCTCATGGACCACGGCCGGCAGATAATCAAAACTGCCATATCCCAGCCGGACGCCATAGATATACGTTTCCGGGTAAAGGCCGTAGATATTGACTTGGTAGGCATAGCGATTGGAAACCACTGGCTCTGCAATAGTCTCATCGATCAAGACGCCATACTCTGATCCCATGTTGTTAGAACAGACTTCGGCCAGGCCATATTCGTAGGTGCCTGTGGCCAAGTCCATCCGGTCCAAATAGACACAAACGTCATGGTTCGGATCGCTGTCCCAATCTTCCAGAAACACCTCCATGGAAGTAAACGCAGTCCCGGGCGGTAGATAAACCGGCGCCCACATATTGGTCGGGTCGCCAATCCCGTGCAGACAGCCGTAATCTGGATCAATATGGAATCCGCCTGGCGCAGAACCATCGCTGGTGAAAGCGCCCGGCGGGAGGACCAAGTAGGACGGGCTTTCGCTGGCCAGCTGAACTGACAACTGGCCCACCCGGTGCCTTGCGCCAAGCTGTTTCGTTGGGCCGGCGGCCGATCCGGTCGCCCATGGCGGTTCGGCCGTCAGCAACAATAGGAAGCTGGCGAATAAGGCCAGCAAGATTAGCTTCTTCATGATCGTCGCTCCTTCATTCCCTAGCACAGCTGCCTCTGGCCATAAAGGCCAGGCGGCTGCCTGAGCTGATCAAATGCAGTCTCCCCATTCGACTCCCCGGCTGCAGGCTAATCCCCGCGCTCAGGTGTCGGACCTGCCCGTCAAGAAAGGCAGGCGCTCTTGGAGTGGTTTGGGGCGAGGTCATGGCTCACCTCGCCCAAACCGGAGCTGGCCTCATTTCGTCAAACCTGAGGCCAGCCATTGGGCCGGCCGGTGTAGGGTAGGCTGCGAAAGAGTATTGCTAGACACCAGCCGGCGACGAATTGCTAGTCACATACCATGCTCAACCATAAGGTGCCGGTCTAGCCTGGCCCTTTCGGACCACCGCCGCCGCCACCATCGCCACCGCCGCCGCCACCGCCGCCACCGCCGCCACCTCGCTCTAAGATGCGAACGTCCATGTAGGTCAGGTTGAGATCCGTGTCCAGGACGCCTACGGCGCCGCCGCCCGGTTCTTCACCTTCTTCAGCGGCTAGGGTAGTCTCCTCCAGCGGCACCATGATCTCGGTGACGCCGCCCGTGAAGAAGGTGTTGAGAGCTACAGACGGACAACTTTCATCAAAGCTGAAAGTGAGACGGTAATCGCCGGCGGCCGTGCCGCCCGCATCATCGTGCAGTTTACGCACATTCCAGGTGTAGCCATAGATGATCCGGCCCTTGACGTTGATCTCGGCGTTGTAGTAGCCCGGGCCATCAGCAGCTTCGTGGACCGCCCCGTTGAAGATCGGCGGGTTGATCAGATCACTTTCATAGCCTTCCGGCTCCGTCCAGCCTTCGCCGGGCACCCAGTTCAGATTCGCTAGAGACGGTTCTTCCCTGGGGACCAGTAGCTTCTGGATCGTGAAGCGGGCGCAGGGTGAATAGACCGTGGCCCGGGTGCCAGGACCTTTTATCGCCTCGCTCTGAGTCGTGGGAGAGATCGGTAAGGTAGCCGCCAGGCCATGAACCTCGTCGATCCCCCAACCGCTGGTGTGACGCATTTCGTACTCCAACCATGGGGCCGTACCCGAGATGATGTCTTGGAACAGGACCACTTCGGTACGCACCTGTGACCTCGTGTACCAATCGACCGACTCCAGGTTGTCGCCCCAGTCAATCCAGTCAACGTGGAGGTCATCGCCCGGATCCGTATCTGTTAATACGAGACCCGCCTCAAATGGCGTTCCCGAATAGGCCTGCCAGGTGTTGAATTGGTCTTTCTGCAGATAGGCTCTGACCAGTTCCATGTTACCGCCTGTGCCAGGCAGCTCGCCAACTGTCACGGGCAGTCCATCGTCACAATAAAGGTTGTCATCGGGATCCGGCGCGCAGCTAAGCGGCGTGACGTTCGGATCGGTACCAGTCGTGCCCCACGAGTACCACCATTCGCCTTCGAGGTATGGGGTCATCCCAAGCGTCCCGGGCAGAACCTTTTGTACCCCTTCGGCCCAGATGACCGGGTAAGAGAGGTTGTTGCC
>JBFFWQ010000054.1:0-37261 GCA_041570195.1 Promineifilaceae bacterium (SeqCode)
CGTTATCTACGTTCAGCACGGGCACCAACGCCTGGCCGTTGGTCTGGATCACGTTATATTGGACCAGGACCCTGGTTTCGCCGGCCAAGGCGTCCGCCAGCCCTTCGAGATCTGGTCGTTGGCCGATGGCGCCGGCCAGCGCCGGGTCTGTGGTTGCCAGAAGGTCGCCGTCCGCTTCCAGGAGCAGCACCTGGCCCTGGATGATAACACTGGCGTTTTTGGCCAGGTCTTGGGCCAGGGCCGGATCCTGCCAGATGCTGGTCTGGTTCTCGGCCACCTCGGCGATGAGGGTGGCTTGCTCGCCCAGATCCTGGGAAAGGTCATCCAGCAAGACCTGTGTTTCCAGCAGATAGATGATGCCAAGACTCACCAAGGGTACGACGATCAAGATGGGCAAAATGTGGCTCAATATGAGACGGCCGCGAAGCGTACGCATAGGGATCTGTTAGTTCTTCCTCGCTTTAATCTCCGGTCGGCTGAGGGACCAACTTGTAACCGACCCCGCGCACGTTGACGATTCGCTGCGGCTGGTTGGGATCATCCTCGATCTTCTCCCGCAGCCAGCGAATGTGCACATAAACGACCTGGGGCTCGCCCATGAACTCGGCGCCCCAGACGCGCGTGATCAGATCGTCGACCGACAAGACCCGGCCCGCTTCCAGGGCCAGGGCGTGCAGCAAAGCGAACTCGCGGGCGGTCAATTCCACGGCCCGGCCGGCCACAGACAGCGAATGGGCGCCGGGATCGATTGTGATGTCCCCAACTGTCAGCGATGAAACGGCGGCCGGGCTCTCGCCAACCTGGCGGGCGCTACGGCGCAGGACGGCTTTCACGTGAGCCAGCAACACGTCGGGGCTAAAGGGCTTGGTGATGTAATCATCAGCGCCCAGCTCCAGGCCCAGGATAGTGTCCAATTCGCGCCGCCGGGCGCTGACGAAGATGACCGGCACATCCATCTCTTGCTGAAAGTGGCGCAGGGCGTCCAGCCCATCCATGCCTGGCAGGCCGATATCCAGCAGAATTAGATCCGGCCGATCGCGACGGGCCAGGGCCAGGGCATCTTCGGCCGAGGCCGCCGTGCTGGCCCGGTAGCCGGCTTGCTCCAACTGCAATCCCAGGCTACGGCGCAACAGCGCGTCGTCGTCAACCACCAGGATATGTTTAGCCATCCTCGTCACCTCGAACTGATTGTAGGCTAATTCGGCTGCAAATAAAAGCGGTCAGAAGCGCTTCCATTGCTATCGGTTGATACCCTCGCGTATAATAGAAGTGTTGCCAGCCGGCCCCTATGCGGCCGGTGTCTCTAGCGCCAGTTCCTTTGGAGGGAAAGTTGCTACAAGTCGTCGCCATGTCCTTGCTGGTATTGGCGCTTGGCGCTGCGTTCCTCCTGGCCGGCTACCGCTTGTTCTACTTCCTGTTGCCAATCTGGAGCTTCTTTGTTGGCTTCTGGCTGGGCGCTCAAGCCAGTGCGCTCTTGTTGGGCCAGGACTTCCTGGCTACGTCATTTGGCTGGATTGTAGGCCTGGGCCTGGGCCTCATCCTGGCCGCTTTGTCCTACCTCTTCTTTGCCGTTGGCGTGGTTCTGCTAGGCGCAAGTTTCGGCGCCTGGCTGGGTGCCAGCATGATGTTGGTCCTGGGTTTCAGCACCGGTTTCTTGGTAAATGCGGCCACCATTTTCACGGCCATCATCTTCGCCGCGCTGACGGTGTTGCTGGACATCAAGAAGCACCTGATCATCGGCATTACGGCTCTGGTTGGCGCCAGCGCCATGATCACTGCTATTTCGCTGATTACTGGCACGGTGACCATGGATAGCTTTCAGCTTGGCGGCAACCTGTTGGGACCGGTCTTGGACACGTCGGCACTCTGGCTCATCGGATGGCTGCTGATATCGGTGGCCGGCATCGCCGTCCAGGAAAGAACCACGCGCGGATTCTTCCTCGAGGTAGAACAGCAATATAACGACGAGTCTTGATCGGCGGCAGCGGCGGCGACAGCCACGGCAATGGCCGCAGCCATTGCCGCGGGGACGGCCGGCCCCTGGCACAGTGGGCCGGCCGTAACGAGCGCCCGCGGAGGCCCATGTGGATGGGCCGCCTTCGGCGTCTAAAGGAGAGAGTCGACACCGTCATCCGGCAACCGGCCGGCGACGGTCTCTACTGACTTCAACGGTATCCAACCCTCAACCGAGTTGTCGGGGGCGGCCAGGCGGGCCCAGTCGCCTCGAGTCTCCAAGATATTCACCGCCGTTCCGCCATTCAAGTTGTAACCTGTTGCGTACTGACTCCCCGGCTCGCTGCTTAGCGCGATGGTCGGGGCGATCACGATGCCCTCGGGCATCGCTTGCTCGGCGTAGACGCGCGCGCCCAGCGAAAGGCCGAACACGGCCATCAGCAGAATCGCCAGCAGAGCGGCATAGCGCAGGCCGTCTTTCGCCCGGCTCGGCCTGGCAAAACGATAGGCTAGCAGCGCCGCGCCGGCCGCGAACCAAAGCGCCAGGGCCAATACAGCCGCTTCGTTGATATTTAGCCAACGCTGCGTCAGCCCGGTCAGAATACCCAAAGGGCCGGCCGGCGAAGCCAGGAAGGGATCGCCGGCTTGGGCCCGGGCCTGGGCTAGATTGGCCCTGATATCCGCGTCTCGCGGAGCTAGTTGGGCCGCCCGTTCATAATTCAGGATCGCCCGGCCCAAATCGCCCTGGTAGTAGTAGGCGTTGCCCAGGTTATAGAAGAGGGCACTGTCTTGGACTTCCTGAGCCACCAATCCTTCGTACACTTGAATCGCTTCAGCGTAATTGCCGGCCGCGGCCAGGCGATTGCCGGCTGTGATGGCGGCGACATCAGCCGGCTGCCTGGCCGTCATTAACGCCGTTCCGGCCAACAGTATGACCAGCAGCGTGATCCCTACGAAACCTAATACAAAGATGCTTTTCTTCATGCTCAATTCCTCGTAAGCGTGACCGCTATCCCCTACGGAAGGTTTCCGAGCGGAAACTTTCCGTAAGGAAGCTTGTCGTCGAAATGTCCTACAGAACTTTGTCCAGCTCGTCGACGAGCGATAGGGTTTCGGCGATGAGTTCGTCGCCGGCTTTGTAAACGTCGGCCGGGGCGTAGCGACCCATCTCGCTCAACATCAGGCAGCGCTCGACCCGGTCGGCTAAATCAGCTTCGACGCCTGATTCGCGCAGGAGCTGGACCACGCCGCTCTGGGTCATACCCGTTAGAGAGCGATCTAACTTCTCGGCCAGGTAAGTCGTCAGGACTTGCCCGCAGGCCTGATAGAGGTCGGTGGCAGCGTCTTTGCCCGCCTCGCGCAAGGCGCGATGGGCCTTGCTTGCCGCCTGCTTGCTGCGTCGCAGCGAGACGCTGTTCAGCCGGTTGCTCTGACGACGTTGCCAACCATAGTGACCGGCCAGCAAGAGCAGCGGAATGGCCCACAACAGCCAGAAACCGGCCTTGTCGGTCAGCCAGGGGCTGCCGGTGGTCCAGGAAGCCGGCGCTTCCTTCATGGGCCGGATCTCGGCCGAGACAGCAGGCGCCACTGGCGCCGTGATTGCTGTGCCGCCGGCCGGCAGCGTTGGTGCGTTTCCGCGGTTGCTGCCGTCGGGCACAACGTGGACGGTCAGGGGCTGGCTCTCGACCGTCACATATTCACCCAGCTCGGGGTCGAAGTAACTGTAGGCAACGGCCGGCAATGTTAATTCACCTGCTTCGGTGGGCACCAATACCCTATCATAGACCCGGCTGCCGAGTTGGATGCCGTTCTCGAAACGGCTGTCGACTGATGCCTGGCTGTCGAATGCGCGCCATTGCCCGCTTTCGTTCCATAGTGGATCGGGTAGGTTTTCGACGTTGCCTTCGCCGCTCAGCATGACGCGCCAATTCACAGTATTGTTGACCTTAGTTTCGACCTTGTCGGCCGTAGCCTCGATATCGAAGCGGCCGACTGCGCCCGTGAAGCCAGGCGGGGCGTTGTCGGGCAACGACTTCACGCTCAAGACCAGGGGCTGGCTGGCCAGGTTGGCCCCGCGGCTGAAAAAGTCGCCGGGCACGGCCAGTGTCGCCGGATCAATGGTGACTTCGCCAACTACCGTTGGGAACAAGACCGACGTCAATTCGGTGACCCGGTAGTTGCGGCCGGCGGCCTGGATCATGTACTCGCCTTGTTCCGGCCGTTGTTCACTCCAGAAACCCGTGAAAGATGGCGGCCGGTAATCCAGCCCGCCCAGCCCGTCCACCGCCTGGTAGAAGCGAACTTTGTACAATACCTGTTGGCCTTGATAAGGCGTCTGATTATCCACGGTCGCTTCCAGGAAGAAATCCTGGCCGGCGAGCGCGGCCGGAGCCGGCGACGGCTCGACTGGCACCCTCGGCGCTGAGGGTGTTGTAGGCGAGGTGGGCGGCGAAAGCAATGAACCCAGACTGCCTAGATTGCCCAGGTTACCAAAGCTGCCAAGGCGGCCGAGATTGCCCAGTGATGGGAAGCCGGGCAACGAAGGGAACGCTGACGATGGCTGGTTCGAGGCGCTCGGAACGCCGGTACCCTGGCTGACCCGAACGGCCATCGGTTCGGTCGCATAGGTGTTGCCGCCAGCCGTGACCGTCACCGGAGGGATCACCCAATCGCCCGGTTGTGTGGGCTGGAGTGTGTACTGGTAGTAGGTCTGGCTGCTCATATTGCCGTTGATGATGCTCATCTGGCTGCCACGACTGGAGCCCAATACTTGGAAGCCGTCGAGGGCTGGCAACATCGGCTGGGACGCATCGCCGGCCGTTGAATCCACCGTGACAACGAGCGTCAGGCGGTCGTCGGTGGTCAGGCTGGTCCGGTCGACCTGCGCCGAAACTGGCCCGCCACTTTGGGCCGCGGCTGGCAATACGCCAGCGGCCAACAATAAGGCGACTACTGCAATGACAATTAGGTATTTCGCTCTTTTCATGGTCATTCTCCTACGTAAATCAAGCTTCCAGCGTGATCCTCGTGAAGCAAGCCTCTAGCTTGATCAGCAGACTGGAAAATTCGTGTCGAATCGTCTGCGCTTCTTCTACCAATCCTGAACCGGCGGAACAGGCGGTACGACGAACATCTGGCCTAAGCGTTCCTGCAACGTATCTGAGTCGCCGGCGATGGCCGACAGTAACTGCTTGGCCTGTTCTTCGGTCATCCGCTGACCCGGCGCCGGAACCTGGCTTGGCTGCTGATTGGGGTCGCCCTCTTGCGGCTGGCCCTGACCGGCCTGGTTCTGTTCTTGTTGCTCCTGGTTCTCTTCCTGCGGATTTTGGCCATCATGAGATTGATCTTGTTGCCGTTCGTCCTCCTGGCCTTCTCCGCTCTGCGATTGGTCTTGTTGTTCTTCTCCGTTCTGCTGTTCCTCGTCCTGTGGCTCTTGACCGTCTTGGGACTGGTCTTGTTGTTGTTCGTCCTCCTGGCCTTCGCCGCCGTCAGACTGCTCTTGTTCCTGGTCTTGTTGCTGTTCTTGCTGCTGCTCTTCTTGTTGCTGCTGCAGTTGCTGCAAAGCCAATTCCAGGTTGTATTTGGCGTCCTGGTCGTCAGGATTCAGGAGTAACGCTTCACGGTAGGCGTCCACCGCCGCTTGCCAATCCTGGGTGTTAAACGAGCTGTTCCCCATGTTGTACAGGCCGTTTTGGGCCAGTGTATCGCTGGCCGCATATTGCAGCGCCTGCTGAATCTGGACTAAGGCCTCGGGATACGCGCCTTCTCGATAAAGGGCATTGGCAGCGTTGTAATATGGTTCGGCCAGTTCGGGTGATTCGATTTGCGCCGTCTGGTACGCGGCCAGCGCTTCCAGATATGCTTCCTGCGCGAATTCGTCGTTGCCCTTGTTGTTCAGCTTCTCGGCCGACGGGGCGCATGCGGTGGCCAGCAACCCGGCAGCGACCAGCAAAAAGAAGATAATGGTTCTTGTCGTTCTGTTGATAGTCATGGTCGAATTCTCCTGGGACGATTGTGGTTAGAGACGGTTATGGCTAGGGACGGTGACGGCCAGGGATCAGGATGTCGTGCCTGCGGTCGGCGAGTGGCCGCGACGGACCGGAACGAGCTTCCGACGTCGCGCCGCGTGTTCCGCCTTCCGCTCTGGGATCAACTCGCCGGCTACTAGCGCCGCCAGGGCCAGGGCCAGGAAGATCTGGTAGCGTTCGATATAGCGGGTCTCGAAACGGGACTGTAATTGCGCCTGCTGAAGTTGGTCGATCTCGGCCAACAAGCTGTCTAGCTCCTCGCCGCCGGCCGTGGCCCGGTAATAGTTGCCGCCGCCGGTCTGGGCGATGCTCTGCATGGTGGTCTCGTCCAGGCTGGATAGGACGACATCGCCCTGAGCATCGGTCTTGTAATTGACCGTTTCACCGAATTGGTTCACTTCGGGGATGGGCTCGCCTTCCGGCGTGCCAAAGCCGATGGTGTAGATAAGAACGTCCTGGTCGGCCGCCTCTTGGGCCGCTGCCAGGGGATCGGTTTCCTTGTCCTCGCCATCGGTCATGACTACCAAGACCTTCTGGCTGCTCAACTCGGGATCGAAGGCCGACGCCGCCGTGCGAATGGCGTCGCCAATCACTGTGCCTGGCCGGGAGATTGAGTTTGGCCCGGCGCTGTCCATATAGTTGAGCGCACTCTGGTAATCAGAAGTTAGCGGTACCTGGACGAAGCTGGCGCCCGAGAAGAGCACCAGGCCGATCTCGTCGCCATCTAGCCGTTGCATCAAGTCGGCGATCTCCAACTTGGCCCGGTCCAGCCGGGACGGTTTGACATCCTGAGCCAACATGCTCTGGGAAACATCCAGGGCGACCATTACCTGCAGCCCCTCTTGTTGGATCTCGCGCACCTCGCTGCCCCATTGGGGCCGGGCCAGGGCGAACAACATTAAGCCCAGGGCCAGCAGGCGCAAGATGGTCTGCCAGCGCCGGCCGCGCCAGTTGATGTTGGCGCTCAAGCGACGGATGAGGGCCGGATCGCCCAGGCGAGCCAGGGCGCTCCTCTGCCGGCTGGCAGCCCACAACAGGAACAGGGCGGCGGCCGGGATTAATATCAGTCCAACCAGGAATAACGGATAAGCAAAAATCATGTTGCACCTGCTTAAAGCCTGACTTCTAACGTGTCAAATCAATCGAGTTATCTTCGCCTTGAGAAGTCAGGCTTTTTGTCGCGCCGAATGACGCACTGACGATTTCGTGAAAAGCCTGACTTCCAAATCTTTAGGGGATCTTCCTGAAAGTTGTGTGCCGCAGGACCATCTCGACCAGAAATACGAGCAAGGCCGGGACCAGCAGGAAGCCGGCCAACTCGAAGTACTGGTTATAGACCTCGACCTCTACCTGCGACTGTTCCATGTTGTTGATGGCGTCATATATCTCCCGCAAGCCATCGGTATCCTCGGCCCGAAAGTATTGGCCGCCGGTCGCGTCGGCTACCTGGCGCAGCGTTTCCTCGTCCAACTGGCTTTCCTGGTAGACGATCTGGCTGCCGCCGAACATCGACTGCATGGGCACCGGAACTTCACCCGGCCGGCCAGCGCCGATCGTGTACACTTTGACGCCCAACGCCTTGGCCGCTTCGGCGGCCGTCAGCGGGTCGATCTGCCCGGCGTTGTTGACGCCGTCCGTTAGCAGGATAATGACCTTGCTCTCGGCGTCGCTATTGGTGAGCATGCTGGCCGCATTGGCGATGCCCAGGCCGATGGCCGTCCCATCGTCCAGGCCCATATCACCAGCCAGTTCTATTTGGTCCAGCGATCGGCTGACCATATTGTGGTCCAGGGTCAGCGGGCTCTGGTTAAACGCCTCGTGGGCGAAGACAACCAGGCCGATCTTGTCGTACGGCCTCTCGGCGATGAAGTCGCCGATGACCTGCTTGGACGCTTGCAGGCGATTCTGGGGCTCGAAGTCCAGCGAAGCCATGCTGCCGGAGATATCCAGCGCCAGGGCGATCTCGACGCCCTCGCCGGTGATGGTCTCCTTGCCCTGCACGATCTGCGGCCGGGCCAGGGCGATCAAGGCCATGGCGATAGTCAGTAGGCGCAAACCGGTCAATAGAGGTCGCCAGGTAATGCGCCACGACTGGGGCAGGCGAGCGGCCACATGGGTCGCCGTATGCTGCATAGTGGCTGGCCGGGTTTGGCTCCGGGCCCAGATGTGCCGGGCGGCCAGCAAGGCCGGGACCAGGAGCGCCAGGAACAAGACCCAGGGGGTAGCGAATTGAAAATTCATGCCCTTACCTCCAACTGTTGATAATTGCCGTTCTTTGAAAGATTGGGGCCGGCCGCCAGATCGGGCGCATCGCTTTGTCCGGATGAGCCGCTGGACCCAGGACCGAGTTCACCGGCCGGTTTCGTAGTCAGAACTATCTGCCGGGCTGACTCCAGTAAGCCGTTGGCGCCGGTGGCGTCCGGCTTGAATTTCGAAAACTTGACCAGGTCGCTGTCGTCGAGCAAAGAGACGTACTGGCTGGCCACCGTTTGCGGTAACGATGTTTCACGTAGCCCGGTCTCGATCTCGGCCGTGGTCCGCTCCAGCATGGGCACGTCGACCCTGCGTTCCATGTAGTGGCGTAGGCAGTCGGAAATCAACGTATAATGCTCCTTGAATCGGCCTTCGTCTGGCAGATGCAGCCCTTCGATTCGGGCCAATTCATCCAGAGCGACCTCATGCGGCAGCCGGTTGTCGATTGCCGCCAGGGCCCGTCTGGCCCGGCCGCGGCGGACCAGGAAAATGATGACCGCGACCATAGCCACCAAGACGGCGCTGGCGACGATCCAAGGAATTAGATTGACATAAGGCAGCTGCGCCTGGGGCTTGATATCCCGCAGCTCCGTGTCGCCTTCGACTAGCACCGAGCCGATCTGCACCGAGAGTGGCTCGGCGATCAGGTCAACTACTTGACCGGCGTCATCGGCGATTTTGACTGTCAATGGCAGTGTGGTGAACGCACCGGGCGCGAACAACCGGGCATCGATGACCAGGTTGGTCGTGACTGTGCCGTGGCCATTGTCGGATGTTTGTGGCGCCGATATGCTCTGTATGACGAAATCACCCCAACTGGCTTCCAGCTCCGGGGCGATGACATGATGGTCGGCCGGATGGTTCACCGACAGGGTCAAGGCGATGGGATCGCCCACCGTCAGTTCGCCTTCTGGCGCGCTCAAGGCCGCCTGGCCACTTTGACCGCCGGGCTGGCTGCTTTGCGCCGCGGCCGGTAGGGCGGCCAACAAAGCGACTATGAGTAAGAGTGGTACGAGTATGAGCTTTCTTCGAAAGGGCTTTTGATTCATCGTAACCTGCCGTTTGTTCTTGAGTGTGCTGTGACTGCTTGCCGCAGAGCGATTAATGTCTGATTCGTCTCGCCCGTTCGCGGAAGAAAGTCGTCAGCGGCCCGGTGTAGTCCTCGTCGGTGCCGATGTCGATACGATCAACGCCGGAATGGTTAAAGACGCGGCTTTTATTTATGTCTAGTTGTTCGACCTGCCGGCGATAAGCCTTCTGCCAGCTCTTGCTGCCGGTGTCAACCCAGGCGATCTGCCCGGTTTCGGGATCTTCCAGGGCTAACAAGCCGACGTTCTCTATTGAGGTCTCTAGCGGATCCGCCAGATCCACCGCCACCAGGTCGTGACGCCGGTTTGTAATGGCCATGGCTTGCCGGTAGCTACCGGGATCGGCCATAAAGTCGGACACGAGAAAGATGATGCTGCGCCGCTTGAGGATCTGGTTTACGTTTTCCAGGGCCAGGCGGATATCGGTGCCTTTGCTCCGTGGCTCAAAGGCCAACAACTCGCGGATCAGGCGCAGGACATGCCGGCGACCCTTGCGGGGCGGAATGAACAATTCGATCTGGTCGGTGAAAATGAGCAAGCCGACGCGGTCGTTATTGGTTGTGGCCGCGAAAGACAGCACGGCCGTCAGTTCGGCGGCCAACTCGCGCTTGAAGCGATTCACCGATCCGAAGTTCTCCGAAGCGCTGGCATCCACCACCAACATGACCGTCAACTCGCGCTCTTCGACGTACCGCTTAACATAAGGTTCGCCGGTGCGAGCGGTCACGTTCCAGTCAATGGTCCGAATTTCGTCGCCTACCTGGTAGGGGCGCACTTCGTCAAATGCCATGCCCCGACCCTTGAATACCGAGTGGTAGTCGCCGGCAAAACTGTCGTTGACCAGGCGCCGGGTGCGGATTTCGATGCGCCGGATTTTGTTGATCAATTCAGTTGTAATCATTGCTCTTCTCTAGATCTGCAACTACTTTAATGAGAGGCCGGGGCTTGGAGGCTGGCCAGGGATTATGCTACTCGGCCCTAGGCAAATCCTTTGTGTCCAGCCCCCAGACCCAGGCCTCTCAATTCAAAACGTTCTTGAGAGTCAATTGCTTGCGCAGCAAACTGCTGACCTCGGTCAGCCTTTGACTAGGGCACCTCGGTATGGTCCAAGATGCGCTGCACGATATGGTCGCTGCTGATGTTTTCAGCCTCAGCCTCGTAGGTGGTGATGATACGGTGGCGCAGTATGTCGGGCGCGATCTGCTTGATATCTTCGGGCGTGACGAAGCCTCGTCCTTTGAGGAAGGCGTGGGCCCGCGCCGCGGTGATCAGGTTGATGCTGGCACGCGGCGAGGCGCCGAAGTCGATCAGGGTGTTCAGCTCGCTCAGGCCGTTCTTTCCCGGGCTGCGGGTGACCAATACCAGGTCGAGCACGTATTCCTTGATCTTGTCGTCGACGTAGATCTGGCGCACCATGTCCCTGGCGTGCATGATGTCGGCCGGGCTGACGACCGGATCGACCGTCGGCAAGGAAACGCCGGTCATACGGTCCATGATCAGGCGTTCTTCCTGGCGCGTCGGGTAATCGACCTTCACTTTCAGCATGAATCGGTCAACCTGGGCTTCGGGCAACGGGTAGGTGCCTTCTTGCTCGATCGGATTCTGGGTAGCCAGGACCATGAACAGGTCGTCCATGCGATAGGTGATATCGCCGATTGTGACCTGTCGTTCTTGCATGGCTTCCAACAGCGCGCTCTGGACCTTGGCCGGCGCGCGGTTGATTTCGTCGGCTAACACCAGGTTGGCAAAGATTGGACCCTGGTGGACGCTGAACTCGGTGGTACGCGGATTGTAGATCTGGGTACCTACCAGGTCGGCCGGCAGCAAGTCCGGCGTAAACTGGATCCGGGAGAAATCGCCCCGAATCGCGTCAGAGACGGTCTTAATCAGCAGGGTCTTGGCCAGGCCGGGCACGCCTTCCAAAAGAATATGCCCGTCGGCCAGCAGGGCGATAAGGACGCGCTCGACGAGTGCATTCTGACCGACCATGACCTTGTTGATTTCAGCCAACAGGTCTTGCAAGAACAATGCTTCCTGCTGGACCTGGGTGTTCAACTCGCGAATACCTGTGATGTTCATTTTACAAATCTCCTCAAAAACGTTACTGAGTTCGATATAAGGTGCCGCTCAAAACGGGGTCTCGCCCGCAGAGCCAGGGCAAATCTATCTTGGCCTGGGCGTCAACTTCTTCGCCGTCATCCGATGCGATGCCCGTCAGATCAATCGATACCTTGAGGCCACTGACCTTGAACGTCGACTCGGCGTACAGCCGATTCGGATTCGAGGCTGAGACCCGGCCACCAGCGGATTGGGCGCCGCCGGGGATGTAGCCGGAACCGCACATGCCGCCGTTCACGTACAGGCCGCTGCCTATCGCGACATTGCCTTGTACATTGCGTCCGCGCTGGGCCAACTGCAACTCAATAGGCGCGCTGCTGCCCTTATCGCCGTAAATCGTTCCCTGGAATGTGCCGTCGAACAGTTCGGCGGCCTTGGGTCGTTCAACCCCGGGCCGTTCGTCTTTCCCGGCTGCCGAAGCCGTCGCCGTCGCGGCGACCAACGCGCCAACCGTCAACAATAAGCCGATGATTGCTTTTTTCACTGATTTGTCCTCCGAAATGTTATGTTTCGCCCGGGTTTTCCTAGTCACCCCGGAAGCAGTCACCAGATTAGCAGAAAGGTTGCCAGGCGCCTTTAAAGGCAGCTTCTGGTTGTCTTAAGTGAACCTTATGACGGTAGGCACTCTTCGGCCCCTTCGTACCGTGGGATGGTATCCCGCACCGGTTTGCCAAACCGGGCTCCATCGAGTGTGGCTCGTGAGATTCGTTTGCTTCCGGGAATATGGCTGTTGCTTAGTAAATGTCCCGTTGCCCGGCGTGAGGCTTCATCGGTGACAAAAAAAGGCCGGACCCTATTTTGGGTCCGGCCAAAAGAGCCACGTCGAGACGGCCTGACTAAATTGGATCGTCTCCTATCCCCGAAGGCTCCTGAATCGCGGGTGGTCAGCGAGTCAGTTATCTACATATCCGCTGTCCCAGCTTCGGCCATCGTCATGGTTGCGCAGATCCACGCCAAAATCGATTGCCGCCTTCAAAGCCATCAGTACCGACACCCAGCCGGCAATGACCTCCGCTCGATACTCTGAAGGCACTTCGGTATCTGTGAGGGATAGATCGGTACCGCCCCGACCATCCTCTTCAAGTTCGAATGTGGCCACTGAATTCCCGTAGTACCGCACTTCGTAAAGGTGAGGCGGCATGACCCGCAGAACCTGGGCATCCCACGCAACGCCGTTTGGAAATACGAAATGAATGATTCCCTCGCGCTCGACGGCCGACTCCGCCCAAAAAGCGGCCCGTCCCTCGTCTGTGGATAGCGCCCGGTAGACTCTAGTGATCGGCGAACTCAGATGCAGTCGCCAGCGAATCGCCCTCGGATCGTCTTGAAAGCTCATGATTGCACGCGGAAGCCGGCACCCATGGGCCGGTCAAAGCTTTTTCCTTGGAGCATCGCGCGGTCGAGTTTCTGGCGAAGTGTTTCCGCTGGTCGTCAGGCAGAGTGGCTACCCGGCGCCGGACTGGGCATCGAGCGAACCAAACGCAAGCCAGCGATGATCTGCTGCCGGGTGATGAGGCCCAGGTAGCGGCCGGCCGAGACCACCGGCAGGGTCTCAAGCCCGTCCTTGCTCATTCGCTGCTGCACCTGGTAGAGATCGTCGGCAGACGAAGCCGGCTCTATTTCCTGCATGAAGGCGCTCACATAGCTGTGTGGCGCAGCCGTTTGCTTGGCCCGTAATAGCGCTTCTTTGGGCAAATAGCCAACCAGCCGGTCGCCGTCGACGACTGGGAAATCGGCCTGACCGTCGCCTAGAAGCATCAGGTTCAGCGCCTGCTGCACCGTGCTGAAAGGTGTCAGTCGGTAGGCCGTGCGGGAAAAGACTTGCTCCACGGTTAAGCCGCGCAAGACGCTGCGCACCCGAACCATCTGCGCCTCCTGGCTCCCAGCCGTGAAGATGAAGATGGCGATAAAGACCAGAAAAAAACTGCCATTGATGAGGCCGTAGAGACCCAGTAATATGGCCAGTACCCGGCCGAGTGTTGAGGCGATGGTCGTGGCCTGGACGTAATCCAGTTTCAGGGCCAACAGTGAACGGAAAATGCGCCCGCCGTCCAGCGGGAATGCCGGTAGCAGGTTAAACACGGCCAGGATGATGTTGTAGAAGAAGATGTAGCTGAAGAGCGAGTCCAGCCCGAAGCCGGCCGCGCCGCTGCTCACCAGCAGGGGATTGGTCAGAGGCAAGCCCGCGCCATAGGCGATGAGGCCCATCAAGATAGCCAACACGATATTAACCGCCGGGCCGGCAATGGCCACTACGAATTCCTGGCTTGGCTTCTCAGGCATCTCCGTCAACTGGGCCATGCCGCCCAGAGGCGAGAGCACGATCTGTTTGACCGGAAAGCCATAGAATTGGGCCGCGAAACTATGCCCCAGTTCGTGCAGCGTCACCAGCACGAAGAGCAACGATATGGCCAGGATGCCAAACAAGGCGCCGCTCACGTTGCCGTCGGCCAATCCGAACTGATACGCCGCCCACAACAGGATGAGCGGGAAAGTGATGTGCAGACGCAGGTCAATGCCGCGTATGGCAAATAGTCTAAATGATGATCCCATAATTCGTCCGTGCCTTGCTTAACCTTACCATAGTGTAGCATAAGTTGATATGAAAGATGTTAGCATACGATAGGAACAAAATGAGGAACGACGGTTACCTACTGCCCCTTTTTTGAAAAGCGTTATCGAACAAGGAGAGCAATTTTCCCGGATACTCGGCCCATGAAGTTCGTTGCCATGCTACGCCACCATGCCCACCTTCAGATTTCCGAGAGCATGTCTGTCATGCACTTGGTCGACCACTGGCTCGCCAATTCGTCTCCGAACTCGACAACGGTATAATAACGCTCGCATGAAGAAGCAACCCAACTCAGATCACTGTTTCGTCTGCGGCCGGCGTAACCCGCATGGCCTGTATATGACCTTCTACGATAACGCCCGTGACGAGGTTTGCTCCACTTACAGTGTACCGGACGAATACCAGAGTTACCCGGGTATCGTCCACGGCGGCGTGATCGCCGCCATGTTGGATGAGGTAGTCGGCCGGGTAGCGATGATCGAAGACCATCACCACTTCATGATGTCGGTTAGGCTGGAGGTGAAATACCGCCACCCGGTGCCGACCGAAACGCCTTTGAAAATCCTCGGCCGTATCGTTCGACTGCGTGGCCGATTGGGCAAGGCGGTCGGCGAGATCTACCTGCCGGACAGAAAGTTAGCCGCTGAAGCGGCCATGACCCTGGCCGATGTGCCGGCCGAGCTATTGCACGGGCAGGACTTCGAGGCCCTGGGCTGGCGAGTAGACCCTTAAGCAATTGCTCGCGCAAATGGTTGAGCAGAGACTGCGTCGGGCTACAATGAAGCGAGTGGCAGATCATGTTCGAGACTTCACCTGAATCATCCCGGCCGGCGCGCCGAACGCCGCTGCCGGCCGTCGGTCTGCTGTCGCTGGTCCTGCTTTTGCTGGTCGCCTGCAGCGGCCGGAACGACGAGCCGGCGATGTTACTCGGCAGCGAGGCGACGCTTTCAGGTGAGGCGCAGCTTTTTTGTGGTGATGAATGCCGGCAGCGCAGCCAGTGTGGCACCATTGATTCGAGTTGGGTCGTGCTGATCAGCTCGGCCGGACCGGCGACGAGCCTTCATGACCTGACGTTCCCGGCTGACGCCGCAGTAACCATCAATAGCCAACAGATGACGCTCGTGGACAGCGTCAGCAGCCCTGGCTCACCCTGGCGGCAGGCATTTTACCTGGTCAGCGCGCCCGATCGCGTTCTGGGTTGGGTGGCCGGTTGGTGTATTGCGCAGGAAATAGTACCATAGTGACTGGCGCACCCTGCCTCTCTGATCCAATAATCAGTGGGTCGCGGGAGCGACAGTATAGCAGGAATCTGATGGACAACGCGGAGCACGACATAAGCCTATTAAGCGAACTGCTGGCAGCTCGCCAGGACGGCCGGCCGGTGGCACTGGCCACCGTCGTAAAGGCTCGGGGCTCGGTGCCGCGCCATGCCGGTAGCAAAATGTTAGTCTACGCCGACGGCGAGCTTTCCGGCACCATCGGCGGCGGTGAGATGGAATCCCGGGTGAAGAGCGAAGCCCTGGCTGCGCTAAAGGACGGCAACCCGCGGCTGGTGCCTTATTCCTTGGTCGATCCGCAACGTGGCGATCCTGGCGTATGCGGCGGTGAGGTTGAGATTTATGTGGAGCCATACCGCTCGCCGGCATCGGTGCTGGTGATCGGTTGCGGTCACGTCGGCCAGGCCGTCGCTCATTTGGCCGGCTGGCTGGGCTTCCAGGTGGCCGTATACGATGACCGTCCGGAGTTGGTCGCCGAAGCATTAATCCCGGGAGCCGACTACTACTTGTCGGGCACCTTAGAGGAAGCTCTGGCGGTCTTCAACATAACCGACAATACATACGTGGTCGCGGTCACCCGAAACGTGCTGGTCGACCGCCAGGTGTTGCCGAAGCTGCTGGCTACGCCGGCCCCCTATATAGGAGTTATCGGCAGCCGGCGTCGCTGGGCCGAGACCAAGCGACTGCTGCTCGAGGATGGTTTGAGCGACGAGGCTATTGTGCGCTTTCACTCGCCAATTGGCCTGGAGCTGAATGCCGAGACGCCCAAAGAAATTGCGTTGAGCATCATGGGCGAGATCATGTTGTTTCGCTACGGCGGCGCGGCCCAACGAATGGCAGTCGCCGAAGGAGAGTTGAGCCATGCGTCTTGATGCGAAGCGGGATCGAGAACTAGCGCGGCGGAAGGGTCTTGCCTGGCGAACTATCCTGGCCGTAATATGGCTGGCGATTTGTTTCGGACTGGCATTTCTAGTCATGAGCTATCTGTTCGACAACGATCTTCTTTCCTACAACTTCTTTTATTCCCGTCTGTTTATCCCCAGGGAGGTGTCGGAGACGGCGCTCCTGATAGCCTCCATGGTGGTCATCGTCATCATCATCAACTTCTTTGTACTCGTGGGATTTGGCCTTGCCAGCCCCGTCGGCCGACGCCGGCCAGGCACGCCCTCCATGCACACCACCGAACCGGACCCGGACGACCAGAGCCACGACTATCGTTGACAGCCACATCTGACCCGGGCACGTAGAAAGAGTCAACCTCTCGTGTCGCCCGTCTTTGGGTAGCGTGCTTTCGGGCAGCCCACTTCCTCCGCATTGGCGCTGGCCAAAAATACTTCCCTCAGGTCGCCTCAACTATGCCAAACATTACATTGGGGCTATTAGCGCATCAAAGACCTTACCCGCTACTCTGTAAGGTCGAAGCAAAGCAAACTGATGCGGTATCGTCTACGATTCATTCACATTTATTCCGGAGGATAATTTCATGCGTATTGATATGAAGCGCGCAGCTGAAGTCAACCAGCGAAAAGGCCTGACCTCGCGCACACTCGCAGCCACAGCTTGGTTTGTGTCTTGCCTGATCTTCGCTTTCTTCTTCGTCAACTGGCTCTTCAGTAGCGGCACGTTGAACAGCGCAGTCGTTTACGGCGAATTCGGCATTCCGGACAGCGTCAGTATGAATGTCGTGCGCCTGGCTGGCGTTACCCTGCTTTTTGGCGTACTGCAATTCACTGCCATCATGTTCTTTGCCCTGACCAATCCCCAGGCCAGAGTGCGCTCCGGCCGGCCCACGGCCCGGGCCCAGTCGCTTGATTATTACGAACAGCAATATCAAGGTCGCGCTTAACCAGACCCGGAAGCCCCCTATCGTTCCTCTGATTCTCCTGGTTTAAAGCACGTGGGGATTCCGAGCAAATGGTTAATCAGTCGGCATTTCTTTATGCGAGGCGAGGCAATCTATCAATATCAATCAACTGGCAACTCACATCATTCTTGATTGCCTTGCCTCAGATCCCCCCTCAACAAGACAAGATACTCCTCGACAACCAGAACAAGCCGCCAAATCGGCCGGCCGATTCTTATTCTGAACCCTGGCTCGTAGGGTGCAGCGTCCCTTATTCCAGTACCAGGTCTTTGAAACCGTGGTCGCTCAATTCGAGCAACAGCGCGTTATCGGATTGGGTAGCGAAGTCCCAAAACGCATTTTGAGCCGTGGTGCCAGGCAGGTTGGTATTGCGGCCGATGTAGACATCCTGCTGCATGCTCAAGCCACAAACGCTGACCGGAATAACCCGGCCGGCCACCAGTCTGGTAATCACGATCTGGGAAACAAAACCCACGCCCAGGCCTTCTTCTACAGCCAGGGCGATGGCCTCTGAATTCCCCAATGTCAGCACGGTTCGTAGCTGGGCAATCGGCACGCCGATATCGGCCAGGCCGCGGGCGGCAACTTCGTAGGTGCCGCAGCCGTCTTCGCGCATGATAAAGTCAGCGTCCAGCAATTCGGCCGGTTCAATCTCGCCACGCATGGCCCAGGGATGGTCCGTGGGGGCGATGAGTCGGATAGGATCGGATATGAACTTGCGAAACTCGACGGTGCCGCAGAATTCAGTGGGACTGGCCAGGGCCAGGTGAACCAGGCCATCGCATAGATCGGCCACCGCCTGGCGCCGTGGCGTGACCTGGCAGGTCGCCGTAACCTGGGGATGGCGACGCATGAAACTGGTCAAAAGAAAGGGCAGTACATATTTGCCGGAGGTCGTGCTGCAGCCGACCTTCAAGTGTCCATAGACCTCGCCCCGCAGCGACTCCATCGTCTCGTCAATGCGCACTGACCAATCGACCAGCCGGCGGGCAAGCGGTACCAGAGCCTCGCCCGCATCGGTCAGCACCATTTGCCGGCCCTTGCGAATGAAGAGCTCAGTCTGGAAGTGCTGTTCCAGCGCCTGAATATGCTGGCTAACGCTTGGCTGGGTCATGTGCAGTTGGCGTGCAGCGGCCGTAAAATTCAACATCTCGGCCGCGGTCAAGAACACGTTTAATTGATGAGCGTCCAGCATGATCACTGACTCCTAATGGCTGGCCTGATTGTGACCCATTGTCTCCCGGTTATGGTGCTTGGTATGCAGTCCTGGATTTTGTCGCCCCGAGCACGAGATCCCGATCGCGCTGGCCAGGTATAGTCAGCCATAATAACTGCTTATAGCCTTTGATAAGTGATTGTGATAAGAAGAGCCTATTTGAACCTTTACCTTCCTAAGCCAATCACTTATAATTGTAACAGATTGTTACTTATTTCACAAGCGATGTGTTGACGGATTTGGTCCACCAATCGCCAGTCCGAAACGCGATAGTTTAAGTGTTTTGAACCTTGTCAACCCAAAGGACAAGGTTTGCCTTTCCTCCTTACACAGAAGGGAGCGGGCCTCCGCTCCCTTCTTATAGTTTAGGGCTGGTTCGGTCCGAACTGACCTGTCGGCCGCGCTAAATTTGCCCCGTCGAACGCCAGCCATTAAGATCATCCTATGTTGTTTGCCGATCATATGGTCCTCTTGCGCGGCGGTGGCGACATGGCGACCGGCGTGGCATACCGGCTGCACCAGGCCGGGTTTCCGCTGATCGTCCTCGAACTGCCCCGGCCGCTCGTCGTTCGCCGCATGGTGGCCCTGGCTGCGGCCGTGCTGGAAGGCGAAGTCAGGGTTGAAGGAGTAGTCGCCCAACAGGTTGGGACCTGGAGCGAGGCCCGGAAAATGGCTGGTTCCGGTCGGATCCCGGTCCTGATTTCACCTATGTGGCCCCCCGTGGGCGTTGCGGCCGGCGAAGTTAGCATCCTGGTCGACGCCCGCATGGCCAAGAGAAATATCGATACACGGATCGACCAGGCCAGTTTCGTCATCGCCCTGGGTCCCGGATTCAATGCTGGCCTCGATTGCCACGCCGTAGTGGAAACGAAACGCGGCCATCGATTGGGCAGGGTCATCTGGCAAGGCGGAGCGTTGCCCAATACCGGCCAGCCCGGCGCC
This sequence comes from Promineifilaceae bacterium (SeqCode), assembly GCA_041570195.1. Classification (GTDB taxonomy): domain Bacteria; phylum Chloroflexota; class Anaerolineae; order Promineifilales; family Promineifilaceae; genus UBA11865. The sequence goes on from JBFFWQ010000054.1 coordinate 19,312, forward strand.
ATCGCTGGCCGGTCTGGCGAGCGCGTGTTGCGGGCGCCAGTTGCCGGGGTCGTTGCCTGGCAGGTGGAGATCGGCGACGCCGTGACCCAAGGGCAGCGCATCGGCCAGGTCAACGCCGAACCGCTGGCGGCTCCGTTTCAGGGCGTGATTCGAGGCCTCATTGCGCCCGGTACAGACGTTCCGGCCGGGCTCAAGATTGGCGATCTGGATGCCCGGGCCGACCGCGACGCCTGCTTCACCATATCGGACAAGGCCCTGGCTGTTGGCGGCGGCGTCTTGGCCGCCATACTGGCCAGAATGAATGCCGGATTGCTTGAGTAATAGGACGCAGATTTGCTGGATTTGCAGGATTTTGAAACACCTGGCCGGCTTATTCAAGTATTGCCGGTTTTGCTGTCTCGTTGCGACACGGTTTGCCCCCCATGATGGCTGAGGCGCGTTCGCTGGTTGACGCTTTTGAGCTGCATGAGCCAGGTCAGCTCGTGGCCATTGTCGGCGGTGGGGGGAAGAGCAGCCTGATGTTTGCCTTGGCTGAAACGCTACCCGGCCGGGTCATTCTTACCACCACGACCCGCATCTTCGCTGCCCAAATGAAGGCCGCGCCGGCCGTGCTTTTCGCCGGGCCGAATCAGGTCCCGGACGCTTGGCCCGAACTTGATCGCGCCCTGGATGAGCATGGTCGCTGCCTGGTAGTCGGCCGGGTAGTTGATCAGAAAGCTCGCGGGGTGTCCCTGGACTTACCCGGCCGTCTACTGGCCCGGCCAGACGTCGACTACGTGGTGGTTGAAGCTGATGGCTCGCGTATGCGACCCTGCAAGGCGCCGGCCGAACACGAACCGATGATTCCGGCCGAAGCTACCCTGGTCGTGCCGGCGGCCGGCATCGACGCCCTCGACGGTCCCATCGCCGATGTGGCCCACCGGCCGGAACGAGTGGCCGGCCTGACAGGCTTGGATAGCTCCGATGGCTTGACACCTGAAACCCTGGCCTATTTGATCGGCCATTCGTCCGGCGGGCTAAAGGCTGTACCGCCGGCTGCCCGGGTGGTGCCAATGCTGAACAAAGTGGAGAGCCAGGAGCGGCAAACGGCCGCCCGGCAGACAGCCCGTTTTTTGTTGCGCAATGAGCGGGTCGACCGGGTCGTGCTGGGCGCGCTGGGCACGGCCGAACCGCTGCGCGAAGTGCTGAGCCGGGTGACGGCCGTGGTCTTGGCCGCCGGCCAATCCAAGCGCATGGGCCGGACGAAGCAAATGTTACCTTGGGGTGAAACGACTGTTCTGGGCCAGACGCTGACCAACCTGACCGGATCGCTGGTCCATGACGTCTTGGTCGTAACCGGCCATGAATCATCTGCTGCGGAGACGGTTGCTGCCGAGCTGGGTTTGGCAACTATCTATAATCCACAGTACGCAGATGGGGAAATGATCTCGTCACTGCAAATGGCGCTCAGGTCTATGCCGGCCAATCGTTCGGCGGCCCTCGTCATATTGGCCGACCAACCCATGGTCAAAACCGACACCATCAACCGGCTTATGATCGCCTACTGGCAGGGACGGGGCCGGTTGGTCGCCCCTGAATATCAAGGCCGGCGGGGCAACCCGGTCTTGATCGACAGTCGTTACTTCCCAGAGTTGTTGACTCTACCCTCGGACTCAGCGCCGCGAACGCTGCTTCGTCGCCATCCCGCGGCCCTCTTCCATTTGCCCGTTGACGATCCGGCCGTACTCCGTGACCTGGATCGGCCCGACGATTACCAACGCTGGCGGCCCGGGAAGCGGGACGCTGGTGAACACTGATTGAACGGAATTAATCCGAGTTTGCTTTGCCGAACTAATCTGTGTCGATCGCTGGAGGTCCCTTGCCCTATTCTTGCTCCTCAATTAGGGCCAGATGGCGGTAGCCGCGATTCCAGTAGACCAACGGCGATGCATCCGGCCGGGGCGCCTTGCCGGCCTGCACCTCGCCGACGAAGATCGTGTGGGTGCCGGCGACGTGGGCGGCATAGACCGTGCAGTCAAGCCAGGCCAGCGCGTCTTGCAGTACTGGCGCGCCGGTGACGGCCGTGCCCCACTTCCCCTCTTTGAAACGATCCTCATCTTTGATCCAGGCGAAGCGATTGCTCATCTCCGACTGCTCGCGACCCAAGATGTTGACGGCAAATGTCGCCCCTTGCTCTTTCAGCAAAGCGTGACCGCTGTGGCGATGGTCGATGGCGATCATGACCAGCGGCGGGTCAGGTGAAACGGAAGCGAAGGATGAGACGGTCAGCCCGTGCTGCCGTTCGCCGCTCTTGATCGTAACAACGGTGACGCCGGAAGGGAAGTGACGCAGGCAGTCGCGAAACGCCTCAGATGTTATAGCCATATCTAATACCCAATTTTGAACTGATAATTGTCAACTGATAACGGTCAACTCTTGGGCAAGCCCAAGAAGTCGCGAACGATCCCCGCGATATCCGACAGATCTTTGACCTGTTCGGCCAGGCGGGCGTGGTCGCGGCCGACCAGGACGGTCGGCACCGGGTTGCGGCTGTGCTGGCGATGATCCTTCTCTTCGATGTTGCCGTGATCGCTGGTGATGATCAATAGGCCATGCGCATCGTCCCAGGCCTCCAATAGCCCGCCGACGGCCTCGTCAATGATCTCCAGGTGCTTCCTTGCCTCATCAAGCGAGCCCCGATGCCCGCTGCGGTCGCTGGGCCAATGCTCGAAGAAACTGTAATTGTAGTCGCGGGCGATGGTCGCGATCTGCCGGCCGGACTCGGCCAGCGTCATGATGGGTATGTCATCGTAACCCAGGAAGTCGTGCCAGGCCTGGCCGGTGAAGCCCGGGCTGATGGCCCGGCCGGCCCGCAAATCGTCGGCTGTCATTAGCGATAGTCCGGCGCTGTAGGCCGCCAGGGGCACCGAAGATAATAGGCGCTTACCGCTCTCGATGGCGTCGAAGTAACCCTGGGGATAAGGCGTGAGCAGTGCCGCATTGCCTCCGGCCGCCAGGATTTCTTGGAACAAGTTTCCCTGACGGACGATTTGTGCCACCGCCTGGTTAGGCTTAGGTCCGTAATGTTCGCCGACGAGTTGCGGTACGTTCCGGCCGGTCAGGATCGTCGCCTGGCCTGTGGCGCTCTGCGGCCGGCCGGGCAGGCCCAGATTAGGATCCGTCGGCGCCAAGCTGGCTCGCTCGTTCGTTCGGCGACCCTGGCCATTTTGCCAACCATCCGGCCGCACGTACCAGGATTCGCCCAACAGTCCGGTCAAGTTGGGCAGGCTGGCCTTCATGAACGGGTTGCTTTCCGGATCGGCCGGTCCCAAACCCACGCCGTCCATGAAGAAGATCAAAACATGTTCAGTGTCTTTCATTATTCCGATCTCAACCCGTCCCTGCCAGGTTCTCTACCTGCCCTTTGACCTCGTCGGGATCGATTTGGCCCACGGATCGCCATACTTCTTTTCCAGCGGCATCAAACAAGAGAAAGGTCGGGGTGAATTGGGCGTCCAGACGATCGGTCAGGGCCCGGTTTTCACGATCGTGGATATTTACCTGGAGGACCTGGACTGAACCAGCCCAATCTTGTTTCAACCCGTTCACGATGGGTTCGGCGCGCATGCAGCCCAGTCAGTAATTGGAGTATACCTCTAGTAAGGTCGGCTGGCCGGCGTCAGTCAGCATGGCTTCGGCTTGCCCGCCGACGATCGAACTACTGCCGGGCCGGGCCAGAAAAAAGACCGCAACCGCGGCCGCCAGCAGCGCCATGGCCAGGATCTGCTTCAGGGTCGATCCCGGCGGCCGCAGCAGAAAATACAGCAGTACCAAGACCACCGGAATGATAAACACCAGGAAAGAATGGTGGTTAATGAGGCTAGCCATGGTTGATCTCCAAGGCCATTACTGGGCGACGTAGATCTGGGGCGCGAAGAGTTGTGGCCGGCAAGGGTCGTATTCGTCGCCTATGACGACGCGGTAATCGTAATCGTAGACGGTGTCGGGCACCAGTTCGATGGTCGACTTAGGCTTATCCATGATCCAGCTTAGCAGCCAATCAAAGGAGCCCTTCGTATTCTGGGCATAATACTCGATGGTCGTGCTTCTCTGGCCTTCGACCTGCTCGTCGCTAATGATCGGTTCGAAACCATACCAGCCCAGATTGTCGGCCGCTAGCAAGGCCAGGTCCGGATTGTCGGTGCCGTTGACCACCTCGACGGTGATCGGTGGCCGGGAGGCTTGATTTAACGCCGGCGGTAGAAACAGGCGACGTAATGTATCCTGCATGTTCTCCCAGACCGGCAATTGTACTTGCGCCCCTGACTCGGGCACGATATACGGTTGAATGTCATCGCCAACGAGATATAAGTGCTGAATACCGTTCTTGTCGATCTCGGGCGCCAGCGCGGCGATTTGCAGCATGCGGCCAATGTCCATGTTGGTCTTAACCGTGTCCTGGTAGGTGCTCCACAGATCAGGCAACTGTGGCAACAGGTTCAGGTCGACGCCGGTTGCCAGCGTGGCCCGCAGCAACTGTTGTTGCCGCCGGCCGCGGTCGAAATCGCTGGTGGTCCGCCTTGAACGAGCATACCATAGAGCCATATCGCCATCCATGTAGTGGATGCCTGGCTCAAGCGTGAACATCTCCCAATTGTCTTCATTCTCGGGATCAAGTTCTGGGCTTTTGAGTCGCCAGTCGCGAAGCTGGCAACTAACGGCCACTTCTACACCACCAATCGCGTCAACGCCCTGCTTGAAACCCGCGAAGTCGATCTGGGCATAGTAGTGGATCGGGATGCCGAAATTGTGCATGATGGTGTCGGTCAATTGGGCAACTGCGCCGCCGGGGAAGCCAACCGAAGAGCCGCGCGACAAGGCGGTATTCAGGCGATTATTGGTCCAGCCCGGTATATACACCCACAAATCCCGGGGTAGAGAGACCATGGAAGCCGTCGGGCCGTCGCGATTGATGGCCAGGATGATCATCGTATCGGTTCGGCCGACGCCCTCGTCGAGAGCGATGTCGCTGCCCAGCAGCAGGATATTGGTCGTGCCCAACGGGACCGCGAAGGTCGGCACCGGCGTCGCTGCGTTGGGATTGACGATGAACCGGGTGCCGGTAATGAGGGCCAGGGACGGCACCAATTGCGGCTTGCTGGTGGGCGATGGCGTCGGCGAAAGCGTCTGGGTTGGCGTCGGTTCTTCCGTCGGCTCCGAGGCGGCCACAGTCGTACCATCGGGCGTTGCCGTCTCTTCTTCTACTTCCTCTGTTGCGGTCGCCTCAGGCGTATTGGTCGGCGGCAGGCTCGTCCTTGTTGCCGTTGCCGTGGCCGTTGCCGTCGCGGTTGGCTCGTCTGTAACTTGTATGGCCACGGCCGTCGGCGCCAGGGTTGGCATTGGATGGCCGGACCCTCTGACGAGGTTGCGCAAGCCAAAGAACCCGGCCACCAGCACGATGGCTGCTATGACGATGATGAGGATGATACGCGCCGGGCGAGGCGAAGATTCACTGTTCACAGTTACCTAGTCGAATTCTGTCTTTAGACACAAGCTGGGGATTATACCATAACGCGGGCGTGCAGGACTCAGGATCTGTGCCTGGCTTAACAAAGATCGGTCATATTCCCGGAAACTTGTGAGCTTCCATCCCCGAGTACGAATTCGCCGAGTTTCCCGGCAAGCAGTTCAGGCATCGGAGAGACCAGGCACTAAAGCTTTTCGGCAAATATGTGCTGGAACCGGGCGAATAAGAGGTAGCCGACGACGAAAAAGATCACGCCGGTCAAGAACGTACGGCCCAGGAATATGGGGTCCATGGACACGGGTCCAGCGCTACCCGTAGTGCCCCACAGGACGGTGCGGTAGCCATCGATGATTGAGGCCATTGGATTTAGCCAGCGCATGACGACGGCCGGTTCGAAAGTGATGCCCATGACTGTTTGTTCAGTGCCCAACCATTCCAGTGGATAGACCACCGGCGTCAAGAAGAACCAGGCCAGCAGCACCACATCCAAAATCATCATGACGTCTCGATAGAAGACATTCACCGCGCTAAGCGCCAGCACCAATCCGAGCATGAATATCATCTGGGTGACCAGTAGCGCTGGCACCCACAGGGCATAGACGGTCAGGCCCATGCCAGAAATGTAGATGAAGACCACAAGCACTAAAAATGCCAGCAAGAAGTTGACCAGGCTTGAGAACATGGCCGAAGTCGGCAAAAGCTCTCTCGGAAAGTAGATCTTCCTGATCATGGGCGCGCCGCTGGTGACCGACGTCGTACCAGTAAGCATGGTACCGGAGAAGAATTGCCAGGGTAGCAATCCAGCCAGCACGAATATCGGATAGGCGCGGATACCTTCGTTGGGCATAAACTTCCCGAAAACGAGGGTGAAGACCAGCATCATAAGCAGCGGATTGAGCAGGCTCCAGATCACGCCCAAGACGGAGTTTCGGTAGCGAACCTTCACGTCACGTCTGATCAGGTTGTACAGCAGATATCGATAGCGGAAAGATTCCCTGAGATTGCCGCGCCAGTCAAGCCAACCGACGCTTGAGTCCATGATCTTGATCTGCCTGCTCATCTGTGATTTGACTGCCATATAGTTACTGTCCGCAAATAGTGAATCGTGGATAACGGCGGCCGCCAGACCACCCACACAACCCACCAATTATAGCCAACAAGATGGACTATGGGGAATTAGTGTCGCCGAGGACCGATCGATATAGGGCCTCGATGTCCCGCACGTGATCTTCGATCCGCGTTGCTGGCCTGATGGTATTTCGTAGCTCGCGTAGACGCTCGGGATGGGCGAGAAGTTCAATCAGCAGCTTTCGCAACGCGGCTGCGTTGCCGGCCGGAAAAAGCAGCCCATCCTGGTCATTTACAACTTGTTCAGGAAGAGCGCCCAAGTCAGAGGCGATGACCGGCGTACCCGCCGTCCGGGCTTCCAATACGATGATCGGCGAGTTTTCATACCAGATGGAAGGTACGACGATGACATCAGCCGCCACCAGCACCTGCCACACCTTTTCGCGCTCGAGCCTGCCAGAGAAGGTCAAGCCCGGGTTACGCGCCTGCAGCTGGAGCCCATTCGCATACTCCTGGTGAATGCCCAGATCGCCGTAAATAGTGATCTTTATGCCGGCCGGCATTTCGTTGGCTGCTTCCACCAGGACATGGACGCCCTTCTGCCAGGCAATGCCGCCCAAATAGGCAACGTTTAATTCGCCGGCCGCCGGTCGCCCCTTGGGCGGCATCTCCTCTGGCGCCTGAATGCCATGTGGGACGACGATCATACGCTTGGCCGGGGCGCCCAATCGAATGTATTCATCGCGAATGAAGTTGCTTGGGGCGATTATGGCCTGGGCCTGCTCCAAGACCGGCTTCAACAATGAATTGCGCCTGGTTAGCAACGGCGCTACGGCTCTTCGCTGAACCGATCCGTCAGGAAGCCCGCCGCGGGCCAGGAAACACCCTGCGCAATTAAGGTAGCGATCCGGCCCAGCGCAATTCGTCTGGTCGTAGTTGGTCAGCAATTGGGCGTTGGCGCAGAAATACCAATAGTCATGCAGGGTGACCACATAGGGTATTTCCCGCTTCTGAAGCGCGCCGAGCAGGCTGGCTGGCAGTCCCATCAGGTGCTGGATGTGAAGGACATCGGGCTGTTCGCAGTCAAGGGTGCGTGTCAATGCCCGTTGGGCCACAGGATTCCAAAAAGTGCTGAGGAAGACCGCCTGGCGGTTGCCTGGCCCAATGGATCGGCGATAGACTCGAACGCCGCTCTCGCGAGCCGGTTCAGGATCCGAATGGCCGTCTGCGGCCGGCACGAAGACAACCGGCTCGTGTCCGATGGTCGCCTGCCGGCGCGCCAGATCTTGGGTATATAGCTCTGTCCCGCCTAAGTGGTCAGGCGGATACTGGTGGACGATATGAAAGATTTTCACGATATTGAGGGAACATTTTACCAGTGCCCAAGCCCATCCGTCCAACATATGATTGGGCAATCGCCCCTAGTCGTACACGCTTTCAAGCGCTGCCGGCTCGATTGCTGCGAACCGCTGCCTTTGTTAGAATGTCGCTCCAGCATATCTTTGCAACATGACGACAAACATAATGCGTATCCTTCATCTCGTGCAGCGCTACCATCCGGCCGTCGGCGGGGCGGAGATCCACCTCGAGAAGATCTCTACTTTCCTTGCCGCGGCCGGTCATGACGTAACGGTGGTCACAACCGACTCCCTCGATTTTGAGCTCTTCTGGGATCCAAGGCGACGCCGGGTTGAGGAGCTCACCGGCACGCACGACGGGGTGCGCGTTCGCCGGTTTCCCGTTCGCCACTTGCCCTTTTCCCAGCTGGCCTATCCCGGTATCCGGCGGCTGTTGTGGCTCATGTCCAAGATGCGGCCCGTGCCCGAGTCTCTGATGCTCACCCTGGCGAACTACACGCCCTGGGTGCCGGATCTCTGGCGATGGGCTGCCAGTCAAGAGGAACCTTATGATATCGTCGGGGCCATGACGACCACTTTTGAGCCCATCGTTGCCGCCGGCTTCAGGGTTGCCCGCCGCCAGGGTATACCCTTCGCCTGCTATCCGCTGACCCACCTTGGTGCAGGTCCCAGGCCGGCCGACGATGCCTTGAGTCGCTTTTATACCATGCGACATCAGGTTGGTCTGGTACTTGCCAGCGACTCCCTGATCGCCCAGACGCCGGCCGAAAAGGCCTACTATGTTGGCCAGGGAATGGCGTCGGACAAGGCAACCGTTGTGGGGCCGGGAGTGACTCCTGACGAAGTCTTGGGCGGAGACGGATCGAGCCTTCGGCGCCGCCTGGGGATAAACGGGCCGATGGTGTTGTCCATTGGCGCCATGTCCGTTGACAAAGGAACCGTTCAGACCGTGGAGGCGGTGCGGCGCTTGTGGCAGGCCGGCAGAGAGCTAGACCTGGTTCTTATCGGGGCCGAACTTACCCTTTTCCAGTCCTATTTGCGCGGACTGCCGGCCGCCGACCGCGAGCGGATTCATGTGCTCGGCTCGGTCGACGACGACGTGAAGCACGACGCGCTGGCGGCGGCGACGGTCTTCTCCATGCCCTCTCGAGCAGACTCGTTTGGTATTAGCTATCTCGAAGCATGGTTATACGGCGTGCCGGTCATCGGCGCTCGAACCTGGGGCGTCATGGACCTTATTGATGAGGGGCAGGACGGGCTCCTGGTGCCATTTGGCGACGCTCCAGCCCTGGCAGGTAAAATGGCCTACTTGATTGACAACCCGGAAGAAGCCAATCGGCTGGGCGAGAACGGGCGGCGCAAGGTCTACGCCGGCCACACCTGGGACCGGAAGTGTCAAATGGTGGCCCAGATCTATGATCACCTGGTACAGTCAAAACCCCTGGTCTGACGGCTCGTACTGGCGATACCCGCCCTCATCCGGATGGCTGACTATTAAGTTTTCGCGACTGGCTCCCGGGCGACCTCCAGTACATGGTCCATGAAGCGTGCAAATTGCCCGGCAACCCTGTGCCGATCCAGGTGTTCCCTGGCATAAGCGGCGGCCGCCAGGCCCATTGCCAACCTCTTGCCTGGCTGGCGGGTCATGAACAACATCGCCTGGGTCAGCGCATTAACATCCAAGGGGGTATTTGTAGACAAATCTCGGCCGGCAGCTCTCCGTACCAACCGTCGTCGAAAACGATGAGCGGTTTGCCCGTTGACAGCGCGCGGACGGCCGCGCCGGACGTCTCGCCCAGGGTGGGATGGCGCAGCGCGATCACGACATCGGCCGCCGCCACCCAGCCGTTGAGTTCCTCTATAGCTACCCTGCCCGTACAATGAACGCTGTCCTGGAGACGCCTCTGGTGGATCATTTTGGGTAGATTCACATCCGTATGAACCCCGCCTACGATCAGAAAGAAAACGTTCGGTTCAGCCTGCTTCAACCTAACGAATGCGTCGAGAGCCAGATCGATCCGTTTGCTGGCGTTGACCAGAATCGTCGTCGCGAACAGCACCGTTCGATCCGGTAATTCCAGACGGTGGCGCAGCAAAGAGCCATCTGCCCCGGCGACAAGATGAGGGATAACTGCAACGGGGCAAGCAACGCTTCGCCGGCTAAAGCGTTCGGCCGCATCATGGCTGTGGACGATGATGCTCGGGCTGCGGTCGACTATGCGCTTGCTGAAGTGTACTGATTGAACAGGGCGCATCCGCCGGCCCAGGCGGATCTGCCAGGCCAGATCACTGTCCCACCGTTTATCGGGGTAAGCAGCGATGGGTTCAACCGGAAACTGCTCATGCAGGGTACTATCCACCCCGGCTGGATCCTCGGCAAATAGGTTCAAATCGACCTTTTCAGACAGCGATGGAAGCAGATCCCGACTATAATCGGCAATGCCGGCCGGCGCCGGGAATAACGGGCTGAAATAGGTGATCTTTAGCACCAGCTGACAGAAAGTCTTTGACGGAAGATCCGATTCCCGTCCAATAAAGTGAGTTTGGGTCCGCTTGAGACGCTCCCCCTATTCTTGCCGGTCAGTAACTTGTCTGGCCTAGACATGATGAAGGTCTGCTTCAAGCTGCTCGACCCGGCGATCTAGCTGGACAAGATGGGCTGTAAGTTCGGCAATTTGGTGCGCTAGTTGACTTTCCTCACGATCCATTGTCGCCAAGTGCGCCTGAAATTCATCTATGCGGATGGCAACCAGCTTGTCGGCCCAATGTCTGAGTGCAGGCGCTAGGCGTTCGTACTATTTTGGCTCACGTTTATACCAGGCGAGCTGCAGCTGCTCCATGAGTGAAGCAAAAAACTCATCGACTGGCTAAGATTCCAGGTCGAGTTCATTCGCTTCCTTCTTGATTTCGGACACGGCATGGTTTGAAGATACGCTTGCTCGGTGTCCCCTCGACCCATTCGCACCACCCTCTGGTAAATACTCCAGATCTTCCATGATACGCTGCAATTGTCGCTTTATCGAAGTTTCCAAGAAATCCGCGACGCGCCGATTCTGCCCGGCGACAAGTCGCGCCCGCAGCTTGTCATCCTGCAGGATAAGATCGGCGACTTCAGCCAGGGCCTCGTAATCTTTGTCGTGGAACAAGACGCCGGCATCGCCCATCGTGGATGGAATTGCAGTAGAAGCATAGGCCATCACTGGCACTTCGAAGTACATGCTTTCGATCAAAGGCTTTCCGAATCCTTCATGCTCACTCATCGAGACGAAGAGATCGGCCATCCGGTAGTATGTAACCATTTCTTCCTGAGAAACATGGTTAGTGAAGGTGACGGCGTCCTTTAGGCCAAGGTTGGCGCACAGATGAGTCAACCAACTGTGGTAATCTTTGTGGTGAATCCGGCCGACCAGGAGCAGGTGCGCGCCGGGACTGATTCGCCTGAGATAGTACAAGAGCTTGATCAGGTCCTCTTGTCGTTTGTTGGGCGCCAATCTGCCTACAAAGAGAAGCAGCGGCCGTTTGTCACGGTAGTTGTCCAGCAATACGTCCGACGATGGCGCATTATAGTCGGACTCGTCAATGGCTATGGGTAGGATCCCGGTCTTGATAAAACCTGAATTCTCAAGCTCCAGGACACTGTACTCAGAAGCCCCGAGCCCTAGCACGGCCTTCGTCCGAATTGTCTGCAATTGTGAACGACCGTGGATCAATTCGTTCGCCAGCGCAGGGTCAACATTGGCATAGAACTCAGGCGGCGTAATGTTGTGATAGAAGAGAATCAGCGGCACGCCAATATCTACTAGCATGTTCACAACATCGGATCCCACGCCGTGATGATAGATCAGGAAGCGCTCGTTACGACCGGGCTTATACTGGTTCAGGGGTTTGATCTGGGTCGCCAACGATTCGGCACAATGCAGCGAATAGATATCGGACTTGTATCCCAGCTCGCGCAACCATCTTTGCAAAGTCAATGCTTGATCGGTGATCGCGTCACCGGGAACGGCCGAGTCAGTTACCTGGTGAAGCGTTATCCTGGACTTAGACATCGCGCTCGACGCCGATATATTGTCGCCTACTCAACTTCGCCACCTCGTCTCATCTCTTCGAGTTCGCGACGCAGGGTTGCGATTTCATGCTGCTGTTCCTGCAGGGTCGAAGTCAGCAAATTGACGATGCTGACCAACTGCCGGTTTACGGCGACCTGGTGCTCAATGCTTCGATTGACGTAGAAGAGTACCAGTTGGTGAGCCTGGCGCCTTATCAGAGACCAGATTCGACCCCAAAAGCGGCCGCGTGTTGCTGGAGATAATTGAACGTCAGGCTGGGTCTCAAAATCGAAGTAACTCTCGTTTACAAGATCCAGGTAGTGGCGGAGACTAGGGTCAAGACCTGGCCCATCCTTCTCCAGGGGAAGGCCGGCGCTGCTGAAAGTGGGGAATTGTCGCTGTTCATAGCCTTCTTTTGACCGGCGATCCCGCAATCGCTCGTAAACAAGTTCCTGGATGGCGATGGCATCGATCTCCGGATCGCGGATCTCGATCAGGCTCTCATTTGGTGGTCTTGATAGTTGGTTTTCGGCCATAAGCACAGTCTCGATCGTCTTCCTGGCAGGTCAGCTAGCCTGAGCGTCAGGCCACCAGAACAAGCTCATATTGGCAGGGCCAACATCGGCCCGTCATCCTTAAATCCACGGTAATTCCATATGGATCTATCCATATATTAGAGCAAATAAGGCCGATAGTACAAAATGGGGAGACAGGCCCGAATCCTTATTCTGGTGTAGATCCTGATCCGCGGCGACGGTGACCTCAGGCCCAAAACAGTAGCCAGAGATCGGTGGCTAGCAAGAAGATGCCAAGGGCCGCCACCATGCTGCCTGTTATCGGGCGAACGTTTCGCGGCAGCCATTGCAAGAGCGCGGCGAAGCTGGTAATTAGAATAGCGTGCTGCCGATGGCGAATGGGCTGGCCACTCGGCCGTTTTCCGGGTCAACAAGGCAATAAGTACGCGATGGGACGATTATATGATAATCTTCCTCCCACAATCGAGTAGTTAGACGCCTTACCTCATGACTGCCTATTCTCCATCCGTAACCGTGCTGATCCTCAATTGGAACGGCCGCGAAGTGTTGCCGCAATGTCTCGACGCGCTTCTCACCCTGGATTACCAGGCGTTTCGGGTCATCGTCGCTGACAACGGTTCAAACGATGGTTCGCTTGCACTCGTGCGCGAGAAGTATCCGGCCGTCCAGAGTATCGACCTTGGCCAGAACATGGGTTTCTCCAGGGGAAACAACGTCGCGTTCTCCCGCATCGAAGACAAGAGCGAGCTCCTGGTCCTGTTGAACAACGATGTCTATGTTCGGCCTGATTGGCTAGAGCAGCTGGTGAGCCCTTTTTCGGCTCCGGAAGTAGGAATTAGCGGTGCAAAATTGCTCTTTCCAGACGAGATTCACATCCAACACGCCGGCGGTGAGTTGGAGTACCCATCGGCGATGGCCCATCATATCGCATATAAGGAGATCGATCGGGGACAGGTAGACGATAGGCGAGAGGTGCCCTATGTCACAGGTGCATCATTGGCGATAAGGTGGTCCCTAGCCGAGGAGCTAGGACTATTTGACGAGCATTTCTCGCCTTACTACTTCGAAGAAGCCGACTTATGTTATCGGACCAGGGCCGCGGGCTACAAGATCATCTATGTGCCGGAGGCGGTGGCCATTCATCACGAGGCCTTTTCGGCGGTAAAATTCGACGCGCAGACAGCTTATGCCTTTCATTGCAACAGGCTGCGCATGGTTCTCAAGCATTATACGGACGATCAGCTGCTGAACGACTTTATCCCGGCCGAGTTGATCCGCTTGCAGACAATGCCAATGTCGGCCGACGGTCTGGAATCGATCCGGCGTGCTTACCTGGAGACAATGCTAGCGCTATCGTCGAAAGACGCACTCTCGGATTCGGACCGGACCATATTGGGCGCCCTGAGCCAGTGGTGGGAGGCCTCGCTACGAGTCGACCCAGAGCACGTCCCTGGTCTGATCCTTGGCAAACCGTTCATCGACCCGCTATTTAGAAAAGTGCTGGCTGTCTGGCAGCTATTTGCGTCCAAGGTGCTTTTCTGGCCCATTGTCAAGCGGCAACGTGCGACAAACGCGCTGCTCTGGCGCGCCGCTCAAGAGTTGGCGATGCGTTCATCGGACGTGCAAGATGAAGAGCTTGTAGCGAAAGAGTTAATGAGCCTAAGGAAAGAGTTGCGCCGGATAGGACAATAACATGACTTCTGCAAATAGAGTTGCGGCAGAAGAATCCAGGATGACCCGCACCCTCCTGATCAGCGATGAAGTCCTCGGCGCCAAGATGGCTGGTCCTGGCATCAGGTACTATCAATTGAGTCGCGTGCTGAGCCGTCACACGGACTTAACCCTAGCCATTGTCCCACAAGACCGGCGCGCACTAGCGGCGATGCAGGCGAGGCTACCGAACGTGAAAGTCATCGGCTATAGGCGTGCGGAGTGGGATACGCTTAAGCAAGCCGCCGAGTGGGCGGAGATCGTCATGCTGCCGCCACTCACCATCGGGAGTAACCCGCAATTTCTCGACTTCTCCGGGTCTGTAATCATAGACGGTTACAACCCGCTTATTCCCGAGTTTCTGACGACCCACATGGCAGACGCAATTGAAGAGCAACTAGCCAGTTGGTCTGAATTCCTGGCAGCGCTCTATAACCAATATCTGGTGGCCGACTTCATCATTTGCGCCAGCGAACGGCAACGCTACTGGTGGATCGGACAATTGGAGGTCGCCGGCCGGATCAATCCTCACACGCTAGGCCAGGACCCCTCCCTGCGAGCCCTGATTGACGTCGTTCCATATGGCCTGCCACAAGATCGGCCGCAAAAGACCAGGGCCATCGTCAGGGGTGTTTGGCCGGGCATCGAGCGAGATGATGTGATCTTGCTTTGGGGCGGTGGATTGTGGCCATGGTTGGATGCCCTGACAGCCGTCCAGGCTGTGTGTCGCCTGAGAGAAAGTCACCCGCGTCTCAAGCTTATTTTTCCCGGCACCATTCATCCCAATCAGCAAGTCGCCGACAGCATGCCTCTGCACGAAACAAAGTCCTATCAATACGCCAGCGAGCATGGCCTGATAGACTCATCTGTATTCTTTGGAAAATGGGTTCCATATGAAGACTGGCAGAGCGTTTTGCTGGAAAGCGACATCGCCCTTAGCTTGCATTACGACTCGTTGGAGACACAACTCGCCTTTCGAAGCCGCATGCTGGAGTATTTCTGGGCCGGTCTGCCGGTGATTGCCACCATCGGCGATGCCACCAGTGAGATGGTCAAACATCTCAACCTGGGGCAGGTGGTTGATTATCAGGATGTGGACGGGGTTATTCAAGCTATCGCCGATATCCTGGAAGATAAGTCGGTCTATCAGGCGGGTTTTGCCCGAGCCCAAAGGGAGTTGACCTGGGAAAAAGCGGCCGAACCGCTGATTCGATTCTGCCAGGACCCTTACCAGGCAGCCGACCGTGGGGCCGGTGTTCTGCTTGAGATGGACCGTCACGAAAGAAAGATCCGAGAACTGGAGTCACTGGTGATCGCCTATCAAAGCGGCAAAGTAATGCGCCTCATGAATCGGGTAAGGGATATGCGCTTGCGCTGGAAGAGCTGGCTGGCCCGACCGTGATGGCGTCGGTTACGAGAGAGCTCACCGTAATCGTCGTCATTGCGGCGATGTTGTTCTTTCCCGGCGGCGCGATACTGGTATTGAGCCGTACCTGGCAGCGATGGTCAGGCCTGCAACGGCTGTTTGTGGCTGCCGGGCTGAGTGTCGCCCTTTATCCAGTACTGTTCTACATGATGCGCTTTCTCCTGCCGCAATTTCAATTGGGCAGATGGTTTTTGGCGGGGCTACTAGCGCTCGGGCTGGTCATCACGATTTGGGGCGAATGGAAGGAGCGGATTTACATTTTCCGGCCCGATCGGTTGGAGTGGGCGGCTCTCATCATCCTGGGGCTGACGCTGGCGTCGCGGTTCTGGTTCGCTCACGATCACCCATTCCCAGCCTGGTCAGATTCCCTTCACCATACCTTACTCACGGATTTGACGGCCGAATCTGGTCGCCTGCCCCGAACCCTGGAACCATATTTCCCGAACGTATTGGATATGTACCATCTAGGACTCTACGCTCTCTCTGGCGCGGTGCAAATCCTGAGCGGGGCGCCGGCCCATACCGCCTTGCTTTGGACGGCCCAATTTCTTAACGGTCTTTGCGGCATAGGCATCTACCTGGTCCTCGACCGCCATGTCGGTCGCGCGGGAGCGGTCCTGGGCCTGGCCATAGCCGGCCTGTTCAGCGCCCACCCGGCTCTCTGGGCCAATTGGGGTCGCTTCACCCAATTGTCAAGCGTGGTCCTCCTGCCCATTGCTTGGGCTTTCTTCTTGGAGACAGTGCTGCCCCCGGTCGAAGCGGAAGAACCTGCGCCAAAGTCGAGGCAGCGGACTTGGCTGCTGATATTTGCGGCGACGACCAGCGCGGCCGTTTTCCTGTTTCACTTCCGTGTCGGCGTTTTTTACCTGCTCCTGCTCGGCGGTACTGCGGGCGTGATACTGCTGAAGTACCGCTCGCGCGAGCGGCAGTGGTTAACCATTCGCTGGTTACTCGTGACCGTTTTAGGGATGCTCATCATCGTCCTGCCAACCCTATGGGATGCGACCGAGGCCTTTCTGGCCCCGCGATTGGCGCCCGCGGACCCGGCCGATCCGGCGATCCAAGAGCAAGCGCGGCAAAGCTATTATTCCTTCCCTCTCAGTTCAGTGCCCTATTTGGTAGCGCCCATCTGGCTCCTAGCCCTTGGCGGCCTTGCCGGATTGATAGGCCTGATCACTCGCAACGTCCTAATCTGGATTAGCTTGTTGTGGACGCTGTTGATGATTATCGTTGGCAATCTGTATCTGCTGAATATCCCCGCCCTGAACATCACCAATCTGGGCGCAGTGTTGATCATGCTCTACATTCCCATCAGCGTGATCATTGGAGCCGGTCTGGAGGAGGGTTTGCGCCGGCTTCCACGAGCATATCTTGTCCCGTCCAGGGCGATACTCGCCGCCGCCATCCTGGCAGTTGGCGTATTTGCCGCCTGGAACAGGGCTAAGGCGGTCGAACCATACCGCCATTTCGTCACTGACCAGGATATAACCGCCATGCAGTGGATAGACGAAAACATACCGTCCGATGCCACCTTTGCCATCAATACCTATCGCTGGTTACCTCAAGCCATTCATGGCACCGATGCGGGCTACTGGATTCCCTACTTCACCGGCCGGCAGATCGTCACCTCGGCCATGCTGCGCGACGGCCTACCCGACACCTACCGGAAACAAAGCCTGGACCGTTCGGAGGCGGCCGAGGCGCTGGAGACTGACCTGAGCGCGCTGGGTGACCTTCGTCGCCTGGGCGTGGAGTATATCTACATTGGTGCTATAGGTGATTTCTCGGGTGATGGCCTGCAGTTAGAGCGCTTAACGCAGTCGAATGCCGTGGCGGTGCTGTACAGCCAGGGCGATACGGCCGTGCTGCGAATCTTGGCCGCGGAAGCTGAATAGGGAAGAGCAAGTCCGACTAATCGCGCCAGTCTATATCCGGCAAGATCGCCGGCCGTGCATACGGCCCTTCGGCCAGCAACCGGAAGTAGTCCTGGCTCTGATTCTTCAAGCCACCGTACGAGAAGATGGCGTGACCGGCCGTGTCCAAATCTCGGGCGGCCTTTATGCGGTCTTCGATCCCCGCGAAGGAGCTGTAGTGGTTGGAGCCGATGCCGGCGATGATGAAGCGGCCGCCACTATTCTGCTGATAGTTCTCGACCAAGGTTCGCCATCGCGACAGGCGGAAATTCTGCTTGTTCGGATCCGGATTGCCGTCAGTGGGACTGTAGATCATCGGCATCAAGGCATCGATGTATCCGTCCTTGATCCAGGCCTGGGAATCCTGGTAGTAATCGTAGTAAC
>JBFFWQ010000055.1:0-36978 GCA_041570195.1 Promineifilaceae bacterium (SeqCode)
AGGCGCACCAGCTGCTGTCGCAGGCGCCTGATTTCAACCGAGCTGATCGCCGCCAGGGCGGCCGCCTGCTCCGGATCCAGCTCGCCGGCCAGGTCGTACAGCGCCTGGCTGTCCTGGGCCGTGTAGGCCTGGTTCACGGCGGTCATCATCTCCGTCCGGTAGGCGATTTCCAACGCCGTATGGCCCAGATCGGGATGAAAGCGCCGGGCCAGCTCACGATAGAGGCGCTTTTCAGCCGCCTTGTCGCGGGGCACGTCGGTCGGCAACAGCAGCTCCTCGTCGTCGGCCGGGTCGAGCTCCTCGACCTCTTCGTCGGTCCAGAAGCTGTCATCGCGGCCGAACGACCCACCGCCGGGCCCCGCCTGCCGTTGTAGCTCCAGCCGGGTCAACAGCGATTGCTTTTCCGCCTGCAGTTCCATGAGCCGGTCGATCCAGCGGTCCAGTTTCAGCCGGCAGTGCATGCGGAAAGCGTTGACGGCCGCTTGTTCCTCGGCCAATTCGGCTTCGGCCGTCAGGAGAGCCTGCTGGGCGGCTTCGATCTGTCGCCTCAAATCGGCCGCCTGGGTCGCGTCGTCTTGCGTGGGGGTGAGTTGCCGTTCGGAGGTCATCAGCCGATGAGGGGGAACTGGCTAAGCGAAGCGGCGGGAACTGAGCGGAATTGGAGGGATCTCATGGGAACTTGATTGACCTTGTGCGATAGCTACTTAATGATTAGTTTACCACAGGTGGGCGTGCGGGCGAGAGAGGGTCGGACAGGTTATAATCCCCGGTCATCGACTCGTATCCAGACTATTTATTTTATGTCAACTATTTCCGCCCGCTCTGAGTTCTTGGCCGGCGTGAAGGCCGAGTTGCCCATCCTGGTCGGCGTGCTGCCTTTCGGCTTGATCTACGGCGTCCTGGCCGTCGACGCCGGGCTCTCGGCCGTCCAGGCCCAGGCCATGTCGGTCATCGTCTTCGCCGGCTCGGCCCAGTTCATCATGGCCCAACTCTTCGCCCTGGGCACGCCGGCGGCCATCATCGTCGTTACCGCCATCCTGGTCAATCTGCGCCACGCCCTCTACAGCGCCTCGGTCGCACCTTATGTCAACCACCTGCCCGGGCGCTGGCGCTTTGGCCTGGCTTATTTGCTGACCGACGAAGCTTACGCCGTAACCATCAACCATTACCAGCGCGGCGGCCGCCTGGCCAATAAACATTGGTATTTCCTTGGCGCTGGCCTGGCCCTATGGACTACCTGGCAATTGAGCACCGCGGCCGGTATTTTTCTAGGCGCCCAAATCCCCGCTTCCTGGCCGCTGGACTTTTTCCTGGCCCTGACCTTCATCGCCCTGGTCATCCCGGCGTTGGAAGATTGGGCCGCCGCGGCCGCCGCCCTCACCGCTGGGCTCGTCTCGGTCCTGGCCTTCAACATGCCTTTCAAACTGGGTCTGGTCGTCGCCGCCTTCGTCGGCATCGCTTCCGGAATGCTTGTGGAGCAATTGGGCAGGGGTCAGGCGCCAGTGGCCGGCGGTCAGCCTTCAGCCTTCAGTTTTCAGCCTACGACTGATCAGCCGCCAACAACCAGCGACCAGTCACCAGCCACTGGCGACCAGCCACCGACCCCCGATAATCCATCACCCGACGCCGAGGATGACGCTCCATGACTGTGTGGCTAACCATGCTCCTCGTCGGCCTGGGCACCTATGCCACCCGGCTTTCCTTCATTTTGCTCTTCGGCCGGCGGGAGATTCCGGCCAGTGTACGCCGGGCGTTGCGCTTTGTGCCCCCGGCTGTGCTGACCGCCATCATCTTCCCCGAGCTATTGTTGCCTGAAGGCACGTTCGACCTCTCCCTGGGCAACGACCGCCTGATTGCCGGCCTGTTCGCCGCCCTCATCGCCTGGCGCACGAAGAACATCTTGCTAACCATCCTCGCCGGAATGGCGCTATTGCTGCTGCTGGGGATCAGGGGCTAAGGCACGAAGACCAGGGATCGGGCACCCGGGATACCGTTGCGCAGTTGCTGGTTGCTAGCGCCGTTGTCGGTAGCTGGTCGCAGGTTGCCGGCAGCTGGGGTCTGGGCACAATCCACTGTCCGCTGCCCACTAGCCACCGCCTGCTCGCTTATCCGCTTTCCCGAATTCCAGTACCACTCTAATCTTGACATCAATGCTATACTGCAAAAGAGCCTGTTTTGGTCGGCGGTGCCGCGTTTTCGAGAGGAGTGGTGGGTTATGACTAAGTTCACTATCGTTTCGCCGCAGGTTGTTGAGGAAACGAGCGGCCGCTTGGTCCTGACGCCAAAGCGCTCGACTCAGATATGGGCCGTCGTTATCTTATTGATGGTCCTGTTTCTTGGTCTGGCGATCGCCGCCATGGGCTGGTTCTTTGACAGCGTTTGCACGATGGTCGTCGGCGTCGGGCCGCTGCTGCTCGGCGTCCTGATGATCGCCCGCAACCCGATCCTAGTCCGGCTGACTATCGATGACACGCGACGCCAACTCGCCGTGGAGCAAACGCGCCTGATAGGCCTGGGCTTTTTACCGAGACGGCAAGTAGCGAGTTTCGGGCTGGATCAGGTAACGTCTATGGAATTAACCGAGAACATGCTCAGTACGGGGTTTGGGGTAAAGATCGAGGTCGGCCAGGAAACCGCTATCATCCTCAATACACGGCGCGATGGCCGCCAGGCCAGCATGCTGTTGGACAAGATTTCGGCCTTAATCGGTCAAGATAGGCTGGGCGACCAACCTGCTCTGAGCACTCCAGAAGGCGCATTCGAAGGCCGCAGCGCCGGTCAACCGCCGGCCGACGCATCTGAGGCGACATTCGCTCAAGAGACTGCTCCGGTCACCGGCTGGCGCCTGGCCCTCGCGGCTGTTTTCGGGCTGCTGACGGCCTTCGTCGCGGCCTGGATCTGGTTCCTGGTTGCCAGGGCCACCGACACCCGATTCGGCTTGCTGGCCCTCCTAATCGGCTTTACCGTCGGCCTGGTGGTCAGCTTGATGTCGGGCGGCAGTCGCGATATCAGCTATGGTCTATTAGGCGCCGGCCTGTCAGCTGTTGGCATCATCGCCGGTGAACTGTTGATTTTCGGTAGTCTAGAACTGGACTATCGTTATGAGCTAGAAGCCATAATGATCGTGATATACATCACTGCACTTTGGCAAGGCTGGGCGATACCTCGCCGGTCCATACGCCTGGTACGGGAAAACAGCGGACGGGTCAGCGAGGACAATTGGCGGCCGATCCTTTACGTCGGCCTTGCACTGTTACTGGCTATTGTGGCCGTCGGCGCTTTCGTTGGTTTTGTGCCCCTGCCAACTGAGGTTCTTGCTAGCTTCAATGCCCAGCAGGCCTATAAGTACCTGGACGAAGGCGATCATCAGTCCGCGGCGGCCGAAATTGAGGAGGCGCTCAGCTATCAACCAGACTGGGCCATTGGGAACCTCTTGTTAGGCGAACTGTACCGCGAGAGAGCATTGTATGCTGATGCCGAGCAATCGTACCTGGTCGCTCTGGACCATGATCCTGAATTGGCTGGGGCCCATCTCGGCCTGGCCAAAACCTACATGGGCCTGGGGCGACAGGAGGACGCGCTGGCAGCCGCGGAATCAGCCAAGGCCGGCTATAAGGAGGATGGGCAGGCGCACTTGATTTCCGGCTACATTTACTACACCCGCGAACAATGGTCGGCGTCCGAGGCGGATCTGGCAGAGGCTCTACGCATGGGCCTTGAAGGAGAAGACCTGGTCGTCGGCCACCTTCTCAGTGGCTATTCGCTCATGCATTTAGAGGAACACCAGAATGCCCTGGCCGTCGCCGAGACCTTGATCGACCACGAACCGGAGAACGCCTACGCCCATTTATTGTCGGGCGAAGCCAATTACTGGTTAGGCAATAGAGACGCGGCCAGGTCAGACCTCGAAGCCGCTCTGTCCCTTGGTCTGGATACCGAATCCGAGCTTGGCGCCCGCTCCATCCTAGCAGAACTAGATTAACGCAAGCTGCCAGCTCGAACTCTCGCGGGTACTTCCTTGGCTCTGGCTTCACGAGACACCTCCTCAGGTCTCAGAATACCCCTGATCTTCGTGTCCGTAAAATCCAGGCAACTTCACTTCTCCCCTTCTCCTCTCTTCCCCAGTTCCCAATCCCATTCGCAGGTAGCTTATTCCATGGCGATGGCGTCTGACATGGTCGCGACCTGTTGCAGGTTGTCCAGGGATTGACGCAGCAGGCTCAGCAGATCCTCGGTGAGCCCGGCCGCCCGGCTTCTGGGGGTAGCCACGGTCGCCGCTGGTTCAGGGCTGTCATCAAAGTGCCATTGTTCTTGCATCGTCATCCACATGTTGCCCACCAGGGTACCGTTGGCCCAGATGCCGCCACCAGAATCCCCTGGCTCGATGGCTTGGCCGTCGGCGCTCTGCAGCGTCAGCAGCACGTGTTGGCCGTCATGATCGACGGCCGTCACCTGGGCGGCCAAGAATCCGACTGTCTCTTTGGCGTCAGGCCGATGCCGGACGACATGGACGACATCACCTGGGGCCACTTGCCGGTGGTCGCCGATCTGATTCACTGGCTGGACCATGGTTAGAAGTTCCTGGGGGGCGCTCAGGACCAGCGTGCCGCGGTCACGATAAAGGATATCGCTTTGAAATGCGACGCCGTCGATCTCCAGCAGCAAGCTGCCATGGGCATCGTAGAAGATAACGCGGTCAGGCCTGGTCGCGTCGACCACTTGCGGCCAGTGGTTGTGGGTCACCAGGACCGGTTGACCGTCGAGATCGACCAGGGTGCCGATACCGTGGGCGACAATGGATACTTGCTGTTGGGCGACCAGCGTCGCATTGTCGCCGGTTGTGCCGACCTCGGTCTCGCGCACTTCATCGCGCAGCATGGTCATTTGAACGGTGGCCTGGAGAAGACGCTGCTGGGCCTGCTCAGGCAACGGATCGGCCTGGACCTGGATCTGTGACGGTTCCGAAGCGCAGCCGAGCAGCAGAACGCTGCCGATGATTGCTACTAAAGTGATGACCAGAGCTTTGCCAACCATTGCTCACCTCGCCGTGTCTTGGGGCCTAACCAAGTGCTGTTATTGGCATTCTTGACCGGGCCCATTTGCGAGGTGTCGGGTTGGCGTTTACCAAACGTGTTCAGGCGTTAAAAGATCATTTACAAGCCGAAAATGGCTAGAAAACGGCCGACAAGGTCTGGCCCCCTGAGCGGATCGGGTTCAATTCTCAAAGCGGTGCGGGCATAGAGGCGGCCGATGTGCTAGAATGCACTGTGCCGGAAGGCACTTAAAAGGGAGCTCTGCGCGCGGGCATCCAGGGAGGCAGGGCTGCAGACGAGTCTGGCATAGACAAGGAAATCCAATGTCAACGCTGACCCTGAAGTTATTGGGGCCGTTTGTCGCCAGTTATCAGGGCAAACCCCTTAGGCGCTTCCGCACCAGGGCTGTTCAGGGCTTGCTTATCTACCTGGCCTGCCAGCCTGAAGCTCACGGCCGAGAGGAACTGATGACGTTGCTCTGGCCAGAAGCGACCCAGGCCTCGGCTCAGAACAGCTTGCGCCTGGCCCTGTATCACTTGCGCCAGGCCGTTCCCGAGGTGACCGGTAGAAACGAAGACCAGCCGGTCCCGTTCGTGCTGGCCGACCGCCAGGCGGTCCAGGTCAACCCGGCGGCACTGTTCGAGCTGGACGTGGCCGAATTTGAGAGTCGGCTCGAAGGCACCCTTGAGCAGCGGCGAGAAGCGGTGGGGCTGTATCGTGGCGACTTCCTGGCCGACTTCTACCTACCTGATAGCGCATGTTACGAGGTGTGGGTGCAGACCCGCCGGAGCGATCTGCGTCGGCAGGCCGTCGACGCCCTGGACAAGCTCGTAGCCTACGACATGGAACGGGGCGACTATGAAACGGCCGAAGGGTTGGCCCGGCGGCAACTGGCCATCGACGATCTGTATGATCGCGGCCATAGGCGGCTGATGGAGATCCTGGTGCAGCAAGGCCGGCGTAGCCAGGCTCTTTCGCACTATGACACCTATCGTCGATTGCTGGAGGAAGAGCTGGGGGTCGAGCCTGATGAAGCGAGTCAGCAATTCATCGAAGGGGTCAAAAGCGACTCCTTGGGGCCGCGCCCGGCCGCCGCGACGGCACCGCGCGCCCGGCCGGCACGCAAGCACAACTTACAGCCCCAAGCCACGCGGCTCATCGGCCGGGAACGGGAGCTGAGCGAGTTGCAAACCCTGGCGGCGGCCCAGGAGAATCGGCTCATCACCATCGTCGGGCCGGGGGGCATGGGCAAGAGTCGGCTGGCCCTGGCTTTCGGCCAGGAACAGCTGAACGGCATTGTCGAGACAGATGGACCAAAGCTGACTGGCGGCGTCAACGTCGTCGATGGGGTCTTCTTCGTGCCCTTGCAACCGCTGCGCAGCAGGGATGAGATCGTATCCACTATCGCCCAGGAGCTCGATTTGCGTTTCGACGGAAGTGATCTGCGGCCGCCGGAGCAGCAGTTGCTGGATTCCCTGCGCGCAAAGAGGCTTCTGCTGATTCTCGACAATTATGAACACCTGCTGGCTGAGGCCACGTTGCTGAGCGAGATGTTGGCCGTCGCGCCAGGGCTGCGGCTGCTGGTTACCTCTCGACAAAGGCTGGATCTGTACGGGGAGCAAAGCTTTCCCCTGACGGGATTAGACGTTCCAGGCGAGACAGTCATTTCGGATGCTGAAGAATTGGAGCGTTATGCGTCGGCGGCTCTTTTTCTAGAGCGCGCGCGGCGCATTTTGCCCGGCTTCAAACCCGCGGCCGAAGAAGCGCACTACCTGGCCGAGCTTTGCCGACTGGTGTCCGGCATGCCGTTGGCCCTGGAGTTAGCCGCCAGCTGGACGGGCGTCCTGTCCCCGGTCGAGATGGTGTCACAGATCCGGCAGAACCTGGACTTCCTGGCCGTCGAAGTGCGTGATATGCCCGAACGCCATCGCAGTATGCGGGCCGTCTTTGACAGCACCTGGTCGCGGCTTTCGGCGGCCGAACAAGCGGCCCTGGCCCAGCTGTCCGTTTTTCGGGGCGACTTTAGCCTGGAGGCGGCGATGGCCGTGGCCGAGACGGACCAGCGGACGATCGCCGGGTTGGTGCGCAAGTCGGTCGTTCAATACGATCCTGAAAACGACCGCTACCGGTTGCATGAGCTGTTGCGCCAATATAGCGAGGGACAGCTGCCGGCCCAGGTGGTGGTCGACGATGGCGCGAAGCCGTTGGACATGGCCATGGCCATGTCCCGCCACAGCGCCTATTATTGCCGGGCGCTGGCCGATTGGGAACTGGGCCTCAAGAGCAAACGGCAGCTAGAGGTGATCCGGACGATAGTGAGGGAGCTGGACAATGTCCGTGCGGCCTGGGAGTGGGCGGTGGCCAAGGGGTTAACCGAGTTGTTGGGCCAGGCGACCGAGGGTCTGGCCGTATTCGTCGACTGTCGCGGTCAGCGCCATTTGGGCGCGCGCCTGTTTGGTTTGGCAACCCAGGCCTTAAAAGAACAGTTGGCCGCGTCGCCGGCCGGGACGTCTGAGCTGGAACAGCTGTATGCGCGTCTGCTGGCGCGCCATGCTCATTTCCTCAGCCTGAGGGAAGGTCACACAAAACGCGAAGAGCTGGCCCAGGAGAGTCTGAACATCCTGGAGAGATCCCAGAGCAGGGGGAAGGATCGCCGCTTAGAGATTGCCTTTTCGGCCAGGATCCTGGCGTCAATCTTCTACGGCGCCGGGCGACACGAGGACGCTTTACAGACAGCCAAGCGAAGTCTGCAGCTGAGCCAGGAGGTTGATGATGACTGGGGCAGCGCCCTTGCGCTGGCGGAGATGGGAAGGGCGGCTTTCATCATCGGCAATTGGGCCGATGGTGAAAGTTGGTTGGAATCCAGCCTGGCCCTGCAGCGCAAATCAGGCAACAAGGCCGGCGAAGCGATTACATTGGGCCTCCTGGCCAACTATGTTGGCCAAGCAGGCGACCTGGCGATGGCCAGGCGCTTGCAGCAGGCCAGCCTGGCCATACACGAAGCTATGGGTAACCAAAGGGAGGCTGCGCTTGTGTTGCGCAGTCTGGCGACATGCGCTTGGGATGAGGGTCGATTCCGCGAGAGCGAACTGCTGTGCCTGGATAGCATTGATCGCCTGCGCCAGTTCGGCTTTTCCTGGCCAATCTTGCGGACACGGTTGACCCTGGCAACCACGCTGGAACACTTGGGTCGCTACGACGAGGTCAAATCGATGGCCCAGGCCAACCTGACGCAAGATCGCGATAAATACGAGCCGATCTTCTTTCGCGTCAGCCTCCGCCTGCTGGGCACTGTGGCCACGGCCCAAAGACGATATGATGAGGCAACTTGCCGGCTGGACCATTACCGGGAGATGTGCGCGGAGCTGGGCCAGCCGATGGCAGACCTGATGGGTTCTATCTGGCAGTCGTACGTAGCGACGGAACTAGGCGCCTATCCGGAAGCCGTCAAGGGGCTTCGAGAGAATGTTCAGGCGGGCGTCGATGCCCAGTTTATCAGGGCGGCGTTCTATGGCGTGCCGGCCGGGGCCCTATTATTGGCCAGGCAGGGCCAAGTGGATCGGGGGCTGGCCCTGTACGCGGCCGCATCGCGCCAGCCCATTGTGGGCAACTCGCGCTGGTTTGACGACGTAGTCGGCGCGCCGCTCAGAGAAATGGCCCGAACGCTACCGCCCCGGGCCGTGCAAGAGGCCGAAGAGCGAGGTCGGGCGTGGGATATCTGGCAGGCGGCCGAGGTACTGCTTGAAGAGTTAAAGGGTCGGCCAGAAACGAACGGCGACGGATAAGGCGTAGGCTAATTGAATCTCCCCTCAGCCCTTCTGCTCCTCAGCTCCCCACCTCCCGCGCCGCCGCCACTGACCCATCAATCAACGCCCGCAGCACCTCCGGCACGCCGGCCGAGCCCGGTTCGGCGGCCGCTTCGGCCACGGCCAGGGCCAGGAATGGTTTTGAATGGCGGCGAATGGCCAGGCGGATGATCGCGCCCGCGCCGCCTCAGAACCGGCTTCGATCTCCCATTCCGAAACCGTCGGGCTGGCGGTCACGATCTGCCGGTAATGATCATCCACCGACTGGCGCGATTGTTGCTGATCGGCCGGCTGATCGGGCCGGCCGCCGAGCGATTCGGCCGGATCACTGCCCTCGTCGACGAACCCGGAGTCCGCGGATCCGTCATGGCCCAGGCTCAGGAACCCGTCCCGTAGCAGCAAGAGCGGATTCGGCCGCCACAGCCGGGCCAGCAATTCGGGATCGGCCGTGCCTGGGATCACCTTGCCCTGCCGATAGCGGAACGTCCACCCGACCTGGATCCCGGCGCCGCTCATCCTGGCCTGCACGTTCAGATTGACCTGACGCCGGCCGTTGTGGGCTGCGGTCATGACCGGCCGCAGGGGATCGGCGATACGGGGCCAGGGATCGTCCGAAGCCTGACGGCTAAGGTTGAAGGCTGACAGCTGAGAGCAGAAGGCCCTCCGCTAACTTCCCATTGACAGAACGCCGGCTTGTTTGCCATACTATCTGTGCGCAGAAAGACGGAAGAATCCTGGGAACCGTGCCTGACAGGGTTTGCCCGGGAAACGACCGAGCCCGCCAAGATGGGCACCGTTGCTTAGGCAGTTGTGGAATTGCTGTGTAGCCCAACTGGCGGCCGGCTTCGCGATACGATTGCTGATTGACAGGCCAACATCGAGGAAACACCATGTCTAGCGAACTGGATGTTCGACAATTGCTCTATTTCAACGGGCTGAACGGCGATAGTGGACAGTATGATCTGCCGCCCATGACCGGCGAAGATCTGACCGGATTCATCAAGGGCGAGAGTCCGCCTGAGAACCTGAGTGAACTCCGCGCCAAGGATCGCAGCAGAAATGAGGCCGTCAAGGGCGTCGTGGAAGGCGTCGATCCCGAGAAGCTAGATGAAGCTGGCTGGGGCGTCATCTTCGCCCATGATACGGACCCGGCTATCAAGGAAGCATTGAGCGTATTGTTGGATCTACGCCAGGAGCAGGCTGGCGAACATTTCCGGCTGTACGAAAAAGGCGCGGGCCATCGACCCGGCGAAAGCAAAACCAAGTTCCTGGCCCGGCACGGCGCCGCACCGGGCCCGGCTAATCCCGAGAAAGTCCCCTATTACCTCATGATTGTCGGCGACCCGGAGCGCATTCCATACCGCTTCCAATCCCAGTTGGATGTGCAATATGCCGTAGGCAGGATCCACTTCGACACCGTGGAAGGGTACGCTAGCTACGCCCGCAGCGTGGTCGAGGCCGAAACCCGGTCGCTCAAGCTGCCGCGCACTATCAGCCTCTTTGGCGTCGCCAATCCGGATGACCAGGCGAGCCAACTCAGCACCCAACAGTTGGTAGAACCGCTGTACAAGAACCTCGGCGGCGGACAACAAACGTGGGACACCACTGCCTGGCTACGCGAGCGGGCCACCAAGGCTCAATTGGCCCAGCTGCTTGGCGGCGAACAGACGCCGGCCGTGCTCTTTTCGGCTGGCCACGGCATGAGCTTCTCCTTGGACAGTGAGCGGCGCCGCCCGCATCAAGGAGCCCTGCTATGCCAGGAATGGCCCGGTCCAAGAAACTGGAGCGGCTCCATACCCCAGGACTTTTACTTCTCGGCCGATGATTTGAGCAGCGATGCCAACCTGCAGGGCTTAGTCGCTTTCTTCTTCGCCTCTTATAGCGGCGGCGCACTGCAAAAGGACGAATTCCCCCAGCAAATCACAAAAGCACGATCTGGCCTCACCGACTCGCAAGCATTTTTAGCCCAGTTACCGACCAGGATGTTAAGCCATCCGAATGGTGGCGCCCTGGCCGTCATCGCCCACATCCAACGGGCCTGGAGTTATTCCTTCCTTTGGCCCGGCACCGGATCACAGACTGAGGTCTTCGCCAGCACGCTGCGCAGATTGTTGGGCGGCAGTCCATTGGGACATGCGGTAGCGTTCTTCAACGAACGCTACGCCGAACTTTCGACGGTGCTAAGCGCTGAATTGGAGGAGATCGAATTCGGAAAGGAAGCCGATCCCTATGAACTTGCCGGCCTGTGGACGGCCAATAACGACGCCCGTGGTTATGCCATCATCGGCGATCCGGCAGTGCGTTTGCCGGTGGTCCAACCCGGCGAGACGAGCGGGGGGCGTCCGGTCGTTGAAGTGCAACCCACCGTTGGTGATCTGACCCGGATCAGCGGCATCGGCCCAAGATACCAGGAAGCGTTGCAGGCAGCCGGTATTTCGACTATCGCCGAATTAGCCGGAGTCGAGGATTGGGACCCACTACTCAAGGCACTAGGCGAGCAGGCTCTGTCGGTTAGCGAAGACCGAATCGCGGTCTGGATTGAGCAGGCGGCCGACCTGGTTTACCGTCCGCCTCGGCCGGCAGAGCTATTCGCCAACGAGACGCTGGACACAACAATCTCTGCCTGCCGAACCGATCGGCAGTGGTGCTTGAGCGTTGATGCGCTGGTGCTGCCGGTAGGCGCCTCTGGCGGCTTTGGCGGCTTTGCCAGAGCGTTATTCAGGCGCCTCCATAACGCCGTTCGCAAGGAGTTAAGCGAGCAAATCGGGACGGCAATCGGCGCTGATTTTGGCCCGCTTAATCCGGCCCTGATTCCGTTGGATGAATCCATCGCCGCCCAGCTCCTACCTAATCGGCCACGGGGCGACGGCCGGCAATACTGGCTCATCGCCGCCACCGCCGAGGGCGTCCAGGAAATCACCGATCTGCGCCAGGCCGCCAGGGCCATCGTCATGAGAGCCAACGACGAAGGCATAAGCCGGCTATGCGTTGTGCCCATCGGCAGCGGCAGCGGCCGTTTTACGGGCCAGTCCATAAATGTAGCCAGTCAGATGATTCACGGGATCTGGAGCGCCCGGCACGACCTGGAATCACCGTCCTTGACCGAGATCATCTTCGCCCCGACAGAGGCGGATGCCCTGGAGGCGGCCAGGGAGAAAGAGCGCATCTTGACCCGTAACCGGCCTCAAAAAGTGTGGAGCGATCAACCGGCCGTGGAGGATTTGCTGGGCATCAAGGATGAGGCCGAATCCCTAGCAGAAACCCTGATACTCAGAGAAGTAACGCCGCCCCTCTCGGTGGCTATCCTGGGCGGTTGGGGCAGCGGCAAATCGACCGTCATGCGCCTGATGATGAAGCGCATGACCGAGGCGCGCATCGCCCGCATCCGCAATGGTTGGCCCGATCAAGACGGTTCAACAGGCGCCGGGGCAAATGACCAGGAAGTCTCCACTCAAGTTGGCCACATTTACCAGATTCGGTTCAACGCCTGGACCTACGCCAAGTCCAACCTGTGGGCCAGCCTGATGCAGACCGTTTTCTGGGAGCTCAATCGCCAGCTGACGGCCGAGCAACAGCTTTTTGAACTTGAAGGAAGCAAAGAAACGAACGGCCGATCGCCCCTGGACGAGGCTCCGGAGTTTCAGTTTCTATACGACGACTACGGCTGGATCAGACCTGAGCTATGGCATGTTCTACCCCTTGACACCCGGGCCGCCCTGCAACCCGATACAGATAAGAACATTCTCTGGCAGCAACTACGGGCCAAGCAACAGAAAATCCTGCAGGATCTCCAGCACAAGGCAACCGCCATCGCCCGGCTCAAGGCTCAGCGAGAGCGAGTTACGGCTGAACGTAGAGAAGCCATCATCCTTGTACTGGGGCATGAGAGCCAGGCCGTGGTATACGGCGTGCTACGCCGCAGGAGCCGGGCCCTCTTGGGCGCACTTTACGACAAGACGAATGAGCAAGTCAATCAACAGAGCCAACTACTTTTGGCCCAACAGCTGAGGGGAATCCTTGAGGAAATCGGCCGGGAAGCCACGGACGCGGTCAATCGGTCCCCAAACGATGATACGGCGGCAATCGGGTCTGCTTTACAAGAAATCGGCACGATTGCTGGGCGGGCTCCCACTGAACCAGATGACAAATCAATGCGCGCCATCGAAGCATGGTCGAGCGAATTACGGGAACTGTTGAGCGAAGTCGAGCGGGTAGCCGAGCAGGCCCTCCAGACGGCCTGGAGCGACAGCCCGTCAGCGCTGGATTCTAGAGCCGCCCTGCTGGACGATATCAAGCGCCAGACCCATCAAGCCCGCCGTTCAAGAGGCACCGTCGAATCGGCCGAAGAGCTATTCGCCAATATGAGCAGCATCTCCACCACTGTCAGGAAGGTTGGCGACGCGATCGGCGAACACAAGGGTCTTTCGCTGTCTTTTGGATTGCTCTTTGTGGCTTTATTGGTATTCACGTGGCTCTTGCTCGATGCCCGTTCGCCAATCTCCTGGGACAACTTCACGGCCAGGGGAATTGCCGGGGCCATAGCCCTCATCGCGTCGGTCGTGACGCTGTTAGGTCCGCCGCTGAAAGTAGCCGCTGAATGGAGCAAGAAGGTCAGCCGATTGTTCGACGAATACCAGGGGGAGGCTGAAGCGGAACGACAACGCTACCACTCCCTGGTCGAAACGCGCCTGGCCGCCGCCTTAGCCGCCGACGAGCAGGTGTGGCAAAAAGAATTGAGCGATAAGATGCAGGCTGGACAGCAGCCGGCCGAGAGCTATTTGGGGCCAGACGGCCAGCCAAACCTGGCAAGCATGGATTACCAGATCGACCAACTCGAACTGGAAGCCGATGAACTGCGCCGCCTGGCTGGACCACCCGGCGAGTATGAGTCGCTGCTGGACTTCATAAAGGCTCGCCAGGACGAGCAGTTCTACGAGAAACGATTAGGCCTGATGCACCAAGTTAAGCGTGACATCGATATACTCACCGGAGGCCTGGTCATCCAACCCCAGGATGAACCCGATGTCATAAAGGCCAAGCGCGCGCTCTTCCCCCGCGGGCCGGCCCGGGTCGTGCTCTATATCGACGATCTCGATCGCTGCCCTCCCCAGCGAGTGGTGGAAGTCCTTGAGGCTGTGCAACTCCTGCTAGATACCGAGCTCTTTGTGGTGGTCATGGGTCTGGACACGCGCTATATCACCCGGGCCTTGGAGAAGGAATACAAGGAGATTCTGCAACCGGAC
The DNA here is from genome assembly GCA_041570195.1 of Promineifilaceae bacterium (SeqCode). Classification (GTDB taxonomy): domain Bacteria; phylum Chloroflexota; class Anaerolineae; order Promineifilales; family Promineifilaceae; genus UBA11865. The sequence continues at coordinate 14,083 of JBFFWQ010000055.1, forward strand.
GGCGATCCCTCGGGCTTGGATTACATAGAGAAGATCGTTCAGCTACCCTACCGCGTCCGGCCGATCGGCAAAAAGGGCATCGAGGGCTTCCTGAAAGCCCAGATGCAAATTGCCCCGGATGAAACGCTGCAAGGCTTGGCCGAGACGGCGATCATTCGCGGTGATGGCCAGTCACGGCCGACTTCTGGTGCGAGCGCTGACCTAACCGATAGACCAAAAGGCGACGCTGAAGTGGGAGGGTCCGTCGAAGCTCCGGCGCCTGATGAGAAGGGCGAAACGCCACCTGGCGATCTGGAGCAGGATGAAACAGGCAAAAGCGAAGACGGCGACGGCGAGGGCGAACCCATGGAAACGCCCGCGGATGGCAAGACGCCGACCACTCCGGAGGAACAGGAAGATGATCATGCCAAACGCAGGGAGGAGCTGCCGCCAGAGATAGTTCGCTTCCGCCGTCACGACCTGGAGGATTTAACTACGATTTGCCGGCGACTCAAGTTGACTCCTCGTAACGTCAAACGCATGGTCAACGTATTGAAGCTGATCAACGTCTTCTGGTTCCGGACGGGCCGCGACCTGCGCGAGCGAAAGGTCAAGAGCACCGTGATGGGCTTACTGGCGTTGGCGGCGTCTTACCCAGAGATCATGCGCGAGGTTTTTGAGCAGATAGATATAAGCTACCGCAATAGCGCCAAATCGCTCGAAGAACCGGTCGGCAACTTCCTTGACATTAGGGAATTGCCCAGTACCCGGCGTTGGCGAGAACAACATGAGTCGCTGATCGAACGTTTCCGATCCGACGTGAGATCTTTGTACCAGGCCGATAACCAAACGGCATCGCTGATTGCCGTCACTCTGAATGAGTTGCAGGAAAACACGTTTAATCTGGTCCGCTCCTTCTCCTTCGTCGGCGACCCGGTATACCTGAGCGACGACGACAGCCGTATTTCGCTCGGTGCCGCTGGATGGAGCGAGCCATTGGCTGGCTCAGGTCCGGGAGCGGATCCCGTATCGGGTCATCCCGAGGAGGCTGCGGAGTAATAGCTCACTCTTTCCTCGAGCCTGATCCGACGCGCGCGAAGTGTTCCTAAACCTGCCCCGGTCATCAGGAAGCGGGATATGCCCCATCATTGTGTCTTTCTTCTTCGTAGATGTCATCGACAAGGTCGTTTTTGCGCATAACGGGAAAACCCTTGGCACCAGTCGCTGGGAGGGTAGCCCCCACCCAGTTTATGAAATCGAATACCGGTGGCAGCGCCTGGCCTTTTTCCATCCGGGCGTCGGATCGTCGTTGTCGGCCGCGTTGTTGGAGTAGATCATCGCCTCCGCTGCCGCAGCTTCATCATCCTCGGCGATCCGGCCGTGCGGCTTAAGGTCGCACCTTCACCGACTCACCGGCGACGCGCTGGCGCAATTCCGCAACCAAGCCTGTCCGGGGTCCGGCACACTCTTCCGCCACAGCTCCAGCAATTCGGAAGGCAACTTAGAGTTCACGCAAAACTTCCCTGGCGGCGTTGAATCCCGGTGCGCCGCTCACGCCTCCGCCCGGGTGAGCCCCCGCCCCGCACAAATACAGATTCTTGAACGGCGTTCGGTAGCGGGCATAACCAGGCGCCGGCCGCATGATAAGCAGCTGGTCCAGACCCATCTGTCCATGGTGGCTCTGACCTTCCGTGAGACCATAGTCGCGCTCCAGGTCCAACGGCGTTAATACGTGGCGATGGATAATGCGCCCCGGCAAGTCGGGCGAATACTCGGCCAGCGTCTCGACGACTTTATCGCCCAGCGCCTCGCGCTGCTCATCCCAATCGCCGTCTCGCAAGTGATAAGGCGCGTACCAGGCGTTAATTGACATAACGTGATGCTCGTCAGGGGCCAGGTCGGGATCCAGGATGGTCGGGATGGTCGCTTCCAAGACCGGTCGCTCGGATAAACGGCCGTACTTGGCTGCGTCGGACGCCCGCTCCAGGTATTCGAGGCTGGGCCCAACGACGATATAGCCGCTCAAACGGCCGGCATCGGCGGCGCCCTGGAAGTCGGGTAAACCGTCCAGTGCCAGGTTGACCTTGGCCGTCACGCCGCCATAGCGAATGTTCTTGATTTCACGCATGAAACCGGGCGCCAGATGCGCTCCGCCCACCAGTTGGAAAAACGTTCGGCGGGGATCGACGCTGGACATCACCACGCTGGAACCGACGGCGCCGCCCTCGGTCAGAACCACGCCGCGGGCCCGCTCGTTGTCGAGTACGATATGGTCGACGGCCGTGTCCAGGCGGATCTTGGCCCCGTAGCCACGGGCCGTTTCGGCCAGGATGGACGACAGCCGGCCGGCGCCGCCCTGAACGAAGCGGCCGCCCCGATAGCCGCCGTTGTCCCCGCCCAACTGTTGGTAGAGCATCATCAAGGTGGTGCCGGCGGCATAAGGACCCGGCATGCCGCCGGCCAGCGCCGGCACGGCCAGCAGGCCCTTCAACGCCGGGCTCTCAAACCACTCGTCGAGGAAGTCGCGGGCCGGCATGGGCAGGATGCGCATGAACTCCACCATCCGCTCGCCGCCCGCTCGCCGTAACTTCAGGCCGGCCGTAACCCAGGGCAACATCTCTCGCGACCTTACATTGCTCAGATCCGGCGGCGTGCGCTCCAGCATGATCGACAACATGCTGCGCAGCCCCCCCAATTGCTCCAAAAAGGCTGGGAACTTCTGGGCATCCTTGCGCGAATGGCGCTCAATCTCCGCCCGGCTCGCTTCGGGCTCGCGCCACAATGTCAGCGCCGATCCGTCCGGTTGGGGCGCGAAGGCGGCCGCCCCTCCGCGCAGGAACACCAGGCCGCGCGCCTCTAGATTCAGATCCTTGACGATCCGCGGCAGGAACAGACCGGCGTCCAGCGCGCCAGTATTGGACTTGTAAGCGGGAAAGATGTATTCGCTGGCCGCCGCGCCGCCGACCACCGCCCGCTGCTCCAGGACCAGCACCTTGTGGCCGGCCTGGGCCAGATACGCGGCCGCCACCAGGCCATTGTGCCCCGCGCCGATGATGATTACGTCGTAGGTTTCGGCCATGGTTACACTCGCCCCAGAATCGCCCTCGCCGCCAACCGCCCCGGCGCGCCGGTAATTCCACCGCCCGGGTGGGCGCCCGATCCGCACTGATAGTAGCCCTGGATCGGTGTCTTGTACTGGGCATAACCGGCCGCCGGGCGCATGAAGAACAGCTGCGACAGGCTCAACTCGCCCTGGAAGATATTACCCTGCGACAGGCCGGTCATCTGCTCCATGTCAAGCGGCGTCACTACCTGGCGGTGCAAGATGATCTGCTTCAGGTTCGGGAAGTATTCGCTCAGCGTGTCGATCACCACGTCGCCCAGGGCCTCACGTTTCTCGGGCCAAGTCCCTTGCCGCAGCTCGTACGGCGCATATTGCACGAAGCAAGACATGACATGCTTGCCGGGCGGCGCCATGTCGGGATCGATCATCGACGGAATGATGACGTCGATATACGGCCGGCGGGAGAAATCGCCATATTTGGCCTCGTCATAAGCCTGCTCCAGGTAGTCGACGCTGGGGCTGATGGAGATAGCCCCGGCCAGATGCCGGCCGAGGCCCGGTTTACAGGCCAATTCGGGCGCGGCGTCTAGAGCCAGATTCACCTTGGCCGACGATCCGCGAAATGTAAAGCGGCCGGCGGCCTCCACCAGGTCCGGCGGCAGTTGCCCGGGATCGACCAAATTCAGAAACGTGTGCCTGGGGTCCAGGCTGGAGACAACCACGTCGGCCACTATCCCCTCGCCACTATCCAGCAATACGCCGAAAACCCGGCCATTCTTGACCATAACCTGCTGCACCCGCGCCTCGGTACGAATCTCAGCCCCATAAGAGCGGGCGGCGCTGGCGATGGCCTCGGCGATGCCGCCGGTGCCGCCTTTGGCGAAACCCCAGGCCCGGAACTGGCCGTCGATCTCGCCCATATAATGGTGCAGCAAAACGTAAGCCGTGCCGGGCGAGCGCGGCCCGAGGAAAGTGCCGATGATGCCGCTGGCCGAGAGCGTGGCCATCAGCGGCTCCGATTCAAACCAGCGGGCCACGAAATCGGCCGCGCTCATGGTCATCAACTTGGCCAACATGGCCAGGTCATCGCTTGGCAGTCCGAGCACATGCCGGGCCAATCCCAACATGCCCGAAAGGTCGCCTGGGCGAAAGCTGGTCGGGTCTGGCGGCGTTTGACCCAGGATGTACTTCACCGCTTTGGCCATGAAGTACATGGCCCGGCCGTAATCCTCGTACGCCTCGGCATCACGGGCCGAGAAGCGGGCGATGTCGTGAAAGGTTCGGTAGTGATCGCCGTCGCGGTACAGAAAGTCGCCGTCCGGCAGCGGCGTCAGCGTGCTCTCCAGGGGCAGAATCGTCAGCCCATGGCTGGGCAACTTCAGGTCGCGGATGACCTCCGGCCGCAGCAGGCTGACCACGTAAGACATCACCGTGTAGTTAAAGCCGGGATAGATCTCTTCGGTGACCGTCGCCCCACCGACAAGATGGCGCTGCTCCAGGACCAGGACACGCTTGCCGGCCCGAGCCAGGTAGGCGGCGTTGACTAGCCCATTGTGCCCCGCTCCGATCACTATCGCATCATACTTATCTGCCATCAACGTTCCTTAGTCAAAGTCGCCCGAAGTTGGCCGATTCTGCCAAACGGCCGGCGAATTGCAATTTCACCTCTATCATCAGGCTCTCTTCCTGGTTGGGTTGAAGAAGGGTGTCTTAACGACTCTGGCCCGGCAACGGCGTCGCGCATATTCGACGGTCACCTCGATCTCCAGGTCGGCGCCCAAATCGGCCGCCTCCCGCTCGAGGGTGGCCAGACCGATATAGCGCTTCTGGATGGGCGAAAACACGCGGCTGGTGGCCTGGCCAACTTGCCGGCGGCCGTCGTAGACCGGCACAGCCTGGCGCGAAGCCTGGCCGGCCACCATGGGCGGCAAGTTCACCTCGGCGTAAAGATGCTCGAGTTCCAGCCAGTCGATCTCCAGGCCGGCCATGGTCCACTTGGCGCCGGTCTGCTTTTGGGCCAGCAAAGGCCGACGGCCGACGAAAGGCCCTTTCTCCAGGCCCACCGTCCAGCCCAGCCCGGCCTCAAAGGGCGTCGATTTGCGCTCGGGAATCAGCGCCTTGAGCGCCGACACATAATCCACCTCAATAAGCAGCAAGCCGGCTTCAATCCGGGCCACGTCCAGGGCGATCATTCCCGCCGGCAGCAAGCCGTAGCCTTGGCCAACTTCCATCAATATGTCCCACAGGCGTTCGGCGTGTTGCGGCGACACCCATAATTCGTAACCCAGGTCGCCGGTGTAACCGGTGCGGGTGACGGTCAGCGGGAAGTCTTCCATGACCGCCGGGGCCAGGTGATAATACGCCAACTCGTTCAGGCCGTCGCCCGAGGCGACCTCACTCAGAATTCGCCGTGAATTTGGGCCCTGCAGGGCCAGGGCGGCCAGGTTGCGTGACACGTCAGTCACCCTGGCCTCCATGCCAAAGCCGCAGTCCTGGAACCAGCGTAAACTCGGGTCGGCGGCCGTGATCCGGAACCGGTCCTCCGCGATGCGCCAGACGGTGCCATCGTCGATCATGTGGCCCCGCTCATCGCACCAGGGCGAGTACACGACCTGACCGACCTGGCAACGACTGAAATCGCGGGTCATGATCTTGTTGACCAATCGGGCGGCGTCCGGGCCGGTCACGTCATACTTGAACAGGGGCGAGATGTCGATCAACGCCGCCGCATTGCGGATAGCGTAATACTCGCGTTCGTGCGTCGGTTCGTAGCTGGCGGCGGCCAGGTAGCCTGACCAATCTCGCCAGGCTTGTCTTTCATTTAGGGCCGATGTTCGGCTGTGAAACGGCGTCGGTAAGGGCAATTCCTAACCTCCAATGGCTTTGCGACGCCAATTAAAGCAGATCAGACCAGATCGGCAAGCGGCCCACCTTCGTGGGCATGACAATTCTGAAAAGGGTGCCTGTAGACCCGCATGAGAGAGACTGGCTGACCAGAATTACTCACGTTGCAACTCTGGCATCAGAGTTTCCACGTAAAATGTCACCATTTCCCCAACCAGGCTCAGGGGGTTTCCTGCTTATCCGCCGCCCGACGACGGCATCGCCATTTCCATCGGTTCAACTGCTGTCTCAAAAGATTTCAATATATCCTTTGCCGTTGAATGCTGAGTTTGAATTGAATCGCAAAAGACAGGAGATATTATCGAATATTGTGGATCGACGCTCAATCAGCAGCGTCTACCTAAACCTTTGAAATAGGTTTCTTTACCTCTTCGGGCATGCTCCCCTCTCATATCAGCTTGGGCGTTGTCAGGCACGTGGCTCACTTTTTGGAAACTAACGAATACGCTGGTAGGTCAAGTAGGGGGGATCATTGCCGGGAACTATGTCATTGCCGCTGATACGTTCCAAGGCCAGCCCCAGGCGGTGGCAGGTTTCCTGCTCGGCGGCCGTCGCATTTGCCAAAACAATCCCGCAGCCAAACAGGCCCGAGCGCTCCGGATAAGTGAAAGATATCGGCATGATCGTGTCCCCACACCAGAGCTCGACGCCAGGTGCCAGCTCAGCCACTGCTCTCCGGGCCCAGCCTCGCTCCTCCAACTCGAAATAAGCGTACCAGAACATGATCCGGTACCCTGCTAACGCCAGCAAAGCCGCCAGTTCGACCGAGGTCGGGCTCTCCGGCGTGAATCGCTCGTTAGGAAAGAAGGGATCAATGAGGACCAGCACATCGCCCGGTTCGACCCGGCCCAATTGTGCCTCCGCCGCAACGGCCGTTGGCCCATCCCCTTCAACCACGCGCGCATCGAGATGGGCCACTTCATTTCGTAAGCTCGTCGCACTCTGCGGATCGATATCGCAGAATAAATAGCTGGCCCGTTGACCTAAGGTGCGAATAGCCAGGAGCGGAGAGCCAGGAAAGACACCCGGCAGATCCTGCAAGGCTCGTAGATAAGAACACGCCTCAAGTTCCGCATCGGCCGGAGCGCGCTCAACAAAATTGAATACGCCATGCCGACGGGCCGCTGTTTCCGTGAGCGGGTAAGAGGCGGATCCGGCGTGCGTCTCCCAATAATGGCTTGGAGGGTTGAGCTGTAAGATCTCCGCCAGGGGTAAGTGTTTCCAAATGTCACCTATTTTGCCGAAATGGTGGTTCATAGGAATTAGTCCTCCGGTCCGATAGCTGGGTAGTCAAGTAGTCGCTGGTCAAATAGTCTTCTAGATCATTTCTTGACCGGTTAGCCTCTTAAGGATGAAGGCCAGGCGCTCGTGGGCAGGTTCGTGGCCGGTAGCGGCCAGATAGCCTGACTAATCACGCCAGGCTTGTCTTTGATCTAAGGCCAATGTTCGGCCATGAAACGGCGTCGGTAAAGGCAATTCCTAGCCTCCTGTAACGGTGGGATGCTAATTCAAGCAGATCAGCCCAGATCGGCAAGCTGACTACTTGAGAAAGACAGGCTGATAACGATTACTGGCGCGGCAGCTCCGGCATCAGAGTCTCCACATAAAACGTCACCAACTCTCCCACCAGACTCAATGGGTCGCCTGCCTCGCCGCCGCTGGAGGTTAGCATCGCCGCCAGTTTACTGTCCCATTCTTCGCCAACACCGGTGGTCACATCAGAGATGACACCGCACTGCGTCGTCCTGATGCCCACTTCGCGACTTACGGCGAAGAGGTGCGCCGAATCGCAGTTGACGATATCGCAGCCCTTCTCTCTGGCATCTTCCAGGCTCTGATCATATTCACGATAAATGGCGTCGCTGGTCATCGCCTGGACCGGGGTCAGCGCCGGCAGCTTGCCCGCGGCCGCCATTTCCATGATCGTGGCGTTCAAGGAAGCATCCGATGGGATCAAACTGGCGTCCGTATAATGGGGCGTCGTGCCATCCAACGCCAGGGCATTCTCGACCAAATAGAAATCGCCCATTTTCAGGTTCTTGGTCCCCAGACCACCGGCCAAGCCGTAGGCCAGGACAAACTTGATCCCGTAATAGGCCAGCTCTTCGATCAAAGCTGATGCGACGGGTCCGCCATAAACGTGGCTCATGGAAAGAAACCTGGAACCGTCATGATGTCCTATCTGCACACTGGCCGGCGGCAGATGAATGAAGTACTGATCGCTGGTAGCTTGAGGACGATAACTGTCCAGTCGATTTGGACGCGGGCAGAAGCCGACGAGAGCTACTGCGATGCCGGAAAACGTGTCGCTGGCGAACCGCCGGCCGACGAGAGACTCCGGGGTCAGGTGCGGCGTGCCTCTTGCTAAATTCGGCCCAGCGTTCATTCGTGCCTCCTCTCAGGCTGGCGGACCATGGAGTTCAACAAACCACAGTAAACCAGCAAGCGGTCGATCTAGCTGGGTTGGCTACTCGACGAAGATGATCGTCACGCCTAACGAGACATCCTCGCCGGCCGGACCCGTACCGGAGATGACCTGGGAAATCGGTTCAAAGAAGCGCAGCGAGTCACCAGGACCATCCAGCAGCGACATCAGCCTGGTCAGGTCGAGGAAGGCCGCTGCTTCATAACCTTCAGGCAACAGAGCCGTAGCCCGGGCGTGCCCGCTATCGCCGGCCAGAGGCGTGCCGGCGGTGCGCACCTGCTCGACGCTATTCGCATCGGTGCCCAGGAATAGAACCTGGCCGTCGATGCCATACAGCGGCAACGGCGCACCCAGCAGCGATTCCAGGTCGACGAAATAGGCCGTCGCGCCGGCCACTTCGACCGTGTCTAAGGGCAGGCGCTGATCCTCTAGCCCCTGGTTCAGGCCGGCCAGAGCCTCTTCCAAACCCGCCGGATCGCCGCTACCGGCCAGCAGCACCAGACCCAATGGCAAGCCACTTTGATCGGCCAAAAGCCCTTCGTCGGCCGGCAGCAAGGCCAGGGTCCACTCGTCGTCCAGCAAGGGCAGCAACTCCCGGTCCGGATCGAAGCCAAACTCGCGGCTGAACAAAGCCATGGACTCCTCGAAATCGGCCAGATTGCCGCCCGCTTCCAGCGAATCCTTGAACGAGCCCCAGACGCCGTTCAGGCTGTCGCCGGTCAAATAGGCCAGTGCAGCCGCCGGCAACAGTCCGGCCATCTGTCGCGGACCAGGCACTTCGCCGGCCGTCGCCCCGCCAGCGAGCGGGCTCACCGTATCAAGACGCAGCCCTTCGTCCACGATAGTGACGCCAACCGCCCCGGGGGGAAGCCGTAGGCTGGTCAAATCCAGAGGTCCAATGGCCAGCGGCGCCACGTTACCCAGCAGACGGCTCAACTCCGGCGCCTGGGCGGCTTCGGCATAGAGTGTCAGGCCGCGCTCCTCCGGCAAGGCCGCTGCCAATTCCCGATATCCCTCCTGGTCGGCCAACGATCCGTCCTTCTGGGCGTCGACGGCCGCACGCACCGTCGCCTCGTCCGAGCCCAAGATCACCAGGCCGGTCGAGCGGGTGAACGCCAGGCCGCTCAACGGCGTTTCGGCCGTTGCCAGGTCAAAGCTGGTGATAGTCTGGCCGCGATAGCTTGATTCGGCCGGTTGGATGCCGCTCAACTCCGTCACCTGCCGGCCGAGCTGCTCCAAAAAATCGTCGGCCGCCCGCCGGTCCTGGCTGCCGGCCACCAGCAGCCAACCCACGCCTTGAATGGAACCGTCCGGCGCCAGGGTCAAATCGGTTAGGCCCAGGCCGGCCGAGCGGCCGAGCCAGGGCATCACATCCTCTCGTAGGGTCAGGCCGATCTCGGCCGACAGCATCTCGTCCAGGCGCTCGATCCCGCCGCCCAGGTCTTCGACGCCCGGCTGGGCCAGGGCAGCCACGAAAGGTTGGCTGAAGTCGGTGATCGTCGCCTCGTCGAAGTTGATCAGGTCCAGCTCGGCATAGAGAGCGATATCCGGTGGCATGGCCTGGGCCGCCTCATCCCGCAGGCCACTGACCTTGTCCAGCAGATTCCAGCCAAACGGATCGACCAGCAAGGCCACGGCCGCCAGGAGCCCCAACGCCAACAGAGCCAGCCCCACGATCCCGGCCAGGCCCAACCGCCGCCCATCTTGCCCGTTCTCACCCATCGCAGACATCATTCCACCCGGCCAAGCTCCGAAGGCCGAAGGCTGACAGCTGAAAGCCGTCCACTGACCACCATACACTGACCACTATGTCATCCCACCGGCGGTTTTATGTCAACTACACGATCAAACTCGGCAAAGTCAACTTGCCACACCGACGGTTGCTCCTCGCCGGTATTGGCTTCGGTCACCTCAACCCGGATCAGTTCGAACGTCTCGGGCATGATCCACAGCCGGGCTTCCAGCTGCTCAGGACCGATGAGTCCGTAGCTCATTTCGTAGATGCGGCGGCCGTCAAATATGCCGGACAGCAAGTACAGCTGCGCATCGGGTCCGTCATCCAGCTTTTCCGGTTCCAGCAATTGTAGATCGGTCAGGTCGGCGACCAAAATCGACTGAATGCCGATATTCGGATCGAACAGCACGGCCGGATTAAAACCCCAGTTAGGCGGCAGTTGCTGCCACTCGGCCGACATCACATTCGACTCCCACTGCGTTTCGCCGATACTGATCACATTCACCTCGGTCACCAATCCTGGCGTAATCACCCTAACGGCCGCCTGGGACCTATCGGGCGCGGCATAATAACCCTCGGCCCGCCGGAACGAGATCGTCTCGTCGTTATCCAGGAAAGCCGGCGCGCCGGTCCGGTCAATAGTGAAGAAGAAGCCTTCCATGCCGTTCATGCGTTCGGCTGAATTGGCGATGATCTGCTCCGCCGGCAGCTCTTCTGGCAGCTGTTCGCTACACGCAGCCAGCAAGAAAACAATCACAGTAGTGGGAAGTAATAAACGTCTGAGCATAGATCTCAGCTATACCGGGCAAGCGTTCTTCCGACACGACGGCCACTATCTGGGTCGCCGCTAACAGGCGATCCACAGTGTACTCGACCTTGATGCGGGGAGCAATTGGTGACAGGTCTCGTTTGAGCGCGGCGCGAAGCCACGCACGGAGGGCTGTTCAGGTTCAACGCATGATCGACGCGATCGCTCTCACCGACCCCGCTTCCGCGAAGACCGGCCGCCAGCGCCACTCGCCGATAGCGGCCGCCAGAAGAGTGCCGTTTGACAATACGGCCAGAAGCTGGTCACCGGCCTGGCAAAAGCGCTCTACCATATGCCGTGGCCAGGGCGCGTCCGGCGCCTCGTGCGCGAGCCATGTGAGGCCGCCATCCATCGACTCCTCAATGCGGCCGTTCCTGTCAACCGAGTCGGCCGGCCCCAGAACCAGGTGGTCGGCATCGCCCGGGTCAACCCAAACGGCGCGACAATAACATGGGCGGTAGCTCTGCTGCCAGCTCCGGCCGCCATCGGCCGAGGTGAAGAATCCACCGCCGGTCGGGGCATAAAGGCGCTCATCCCGTTCCATATGCAATTCGATTGAGTGCACGTCGGGGTGGAGCTGACCGGCCGGCGGTTGGCCAAACACGGGCCGGCCGTCGCTGCCGGAATCCAGCGCCCACGAATCGCCCAAATCATCGGAGACGAGCAAGCCGCCCACCTCGACGGAGGCATAAAGACGACGGCCGCGCATGGCAAAGCCGCGCACGCAACCCGCTTCCGGCGAATACGGCAAAAACCAGCCATGTCTCTCTCGCAGGACCGACACTTCGGGACGCTCGTGCCAGCTCCGGCCGCCGTCCCGCGAGAGTAGAATCCCGGCCGGTTCGGTTCCGGCCACTGCTAAATCAGCTTCATCTGGGTGATAGGCAAGCCAGCGCATGTGATTTATGTCAAGTTCATCAGCCAGCTCTTGCCAGGTCAACCCGCCATCCGGCGATCGGTAGAGGCTGTTTCGCGATCCGGCCAGGATGGACGACCCTCGAGTCGCAACGCAAGTCAAACTCTTGCTCGCCAGATATCGTTGGTTAATGGACCACGAGCCGTGCAGGAAATGGCCAGAAAAAAGCCCGCCATCGGTAGCCAGTAGTAGCTTGATCGTCATGAGTCACCTGAGATACTGCCCTCGCGCTATTGATCTGTTCCATGGCCGCCCCATTTGGGTCCAGTATAGCACATGGCTCACTGATGAGGTTGTCTGGCTGCTCGCTGGTGACAACTGCACGATCGGCTCGATAAGTTGCGGCGGTTGCAGTATGCTAGGTCGGTATGTCCATCGCACGTGAACGACTGAAGGCGCAGTCTTTTCCGGCCTGTTCGCCCATGTTAATGAGATGTAGCCTGCTTTTTTTCCTGCTGGGCCTGCTGTTGATCGGCTGTCGGGACGACGGCCGGCCGACGGCCGGCCCGCCAGCATCCACGTCAAGCGCCACCGCCACGCCAAGCCAAGGGCCAGACACCGCAACGCCATCGCCCACCCTCACGACTAGCCCAACGCCGGCCGGACCCACATCTACACCAGCCACTTCTCCTGCGACGAGTACGCTCTCTGCGACGCCGGCCGCCACGCCAAGGCCGACGCCAACGCCCCTGACCGTCCGCTTGGCCGTCCTCGGCGACTACGGCCAAGCTGGCGAGGCGGAAGCGGCCGTGGCCGATCTGGTCAAGAGTTGGGAACCAGACCTGATCATCACCACCGGCGACAACAACTACCCCGACGGCGAAGCCGGCACCATCGACGACAATATCGGCCAGTACTACGCCGGCTACATCCATCCCTACCAAGGCGCCTACGGACCCGGCGCGGACGAGAACCGTTTCTTCCCCTCGCCTGGCAACCACGACTGGAACGCGCCCGACTTGACCCCCTACCTCGACTACTTCACCCTACCCGGCAATGAACGCTATTACGACTTCGTCCGCGGCCCGGTTCATTTCTTCGCCGTGGACAGCGACTCGCGCGAGCCTGACGGCGTATCGGCCGATTCGATCCAGGCCCAGTGGCTGCGCGATAGGCTGGCCGCCTCAGAATCGTCGTGGAAGATCGTCTACATGCACCATCCGGCCTACTCCTCCGGCCGGCACGGCTCCGTCGAATGGATGCGCTGGCCCTTCGCCGCGTGGGGCGCCTCGGCGATAGTGGCCGGGCACGATCACGTCTATGAACGGCTGGAAGTCGACGGCCTGCCCTACTTCACCTCGGGCCTGGGCGGCCATCCAGCCCGCTACAACTTCCTCCTCCCCCACCGCAACAGCCAGATTCGCTACAACGACAACCACGGCGCCCTCTTCGTCGAAGCAACGGAAACGGACATGATTTTCGAATTCGTGAACGTGGCAGGGGAGTTGATAGATAGGTATGTTCTGGAGGCGAACTGAGGGAAGTGAGGGGAAGTATTGGAAGCTGGCGCAGCCTCGGGATTCAGGTCAAATCACCTACAATTTCCTTCAGTTCCTCTCAGTCCCCCCAAGCTCCGCTCAGTTCCCGCTCAATTCCCCTCTTCCCCCCTTTCGGCTATACTTATGTCGATGAAAATCGTGGAGGGTGGACTTCCCGAGGACAAGGCTTGGCGGGCCCTAATCCTGCTCACGCCCGGCGAGCAAGTGGGCATGGACTGGCAGCTTGGCCTTTCGCTTGCACGAGCCAACGACGGCGAGCTGGTGGCAGCTATCATCGTGCCCAGCGTGGCTGGCGCGCTCGTGGAGCGGGCTCGAACGACGCTGAATCACGCTCGCAAAGCCAGTGCGCCGGACGACCCCGTCTTCACCGCCATCATCGAACACAAAGACTCCCGCCAGGCCATCCGTCAACTGGTCCACGAAGCCGACATCGACCTGTTGCTGACAACCACCGAGACGCCGGTCTGGCGCGACCTGGATGGGCTGTCATGCGCGGTAGGCGTGGTGCGCGGCGAAAGCCAGAACCCACTGCGCGAAGGGCCGGAAGCGGAGGCCTCCCCTTCCGGCCAGCGGCCGATCCGCGGCATCCTGGTACCCACCTCCGGCGGACCCAATAGCGCTCATGCCCTGGGCTTCCTGCTGCCGCTCACGACCCGCGATGTGCGGCTCACGGCCCTCTATATCGCCCCGCATCGGCTGGGCGAGAACGAAGAAGCGCTCGGCCGCGCCCGGCTGAAGACCACCCTTAACTTCATCGACGCCGGAGACCGTATCGAGAGCCGGCTGGTAACGGCCGACTCCATCATCGACGGCATCGTCGACGCGACGGGCGATGAATTCGACATGGTCGTCATCGGCGCCAGCCAGGAGAGCACGCTGGATAAGGCTCTCTTTGGCAATATCCCCGAGGCGGTGGTCAGTCAATGTCAACGGCCGGTCATCGTCGTTTATGAGCCATCAGGGCGGGTCGGCGCCCTCCGCCGGCGGATAAGTTGGCGCATGCGGCCGGTCACCCCCCGCCTGGATTTGCAGCAACGCACCCGAGCCTACGTGCGCATCCGCCGCGACGCCCGGCCCGATATCGATTTCTATGTGCTTATCGGCCTGGCTGCGGCCATCGCTGCCCTGGGTCTTCTGGCTGACAGCGCCGCGGTCGTGATCGGCGCCATGCTGGTTGCACCGCTCATGTCGCCCATGGCCGGCACCGGGCTGGCCATGGTCCTGGGCGATACCCGGTTCCTGCGTCTGACCATGGTGGCCGTGATACGCGGCGCTATTTTGGCCTGGTTCATGGGCTTCCTGGCCGGTCTGATCCCTTTGCGCGACCCGATGACGGCCGAGGTCCTGGCCCGCACGCAGCCCTCGCTATTGGACGTCGGCGTGGCCCTTCTCTCGGGCATGGCCGTCGCCTATGCATTGTGCCGATCTGAGGCCGGGGCCGCCTTGCCGGGCGTGGCCATAGCCGCCGCCCTGGTGCCGCCCCTGGCCGCTTCGGGCATCAGCATCGGCAACCTATTCTTCGCCGAAGGCCTGGGCGCCATGCTGCTCTTCCTGACCAACTTCGTGGCCATCAGTTCGGCCTCGGCGCTGGTATTCTTGATCCTGGGCTTCCAGCCGACCCGGGCCCAAAAACAGCGCCAGGCCGTGCGCTCTCGTACTGCGCAAGTGGCCCTTGTCCTGCTGATCCTCATCACGGCCATCGTCGGCTGGACGACCTTCCAGCTAGCCCAAGACACGGCCGAGGAGAACCATATCCAGGAAGTGGTGCAGCAAGGCGTGAGTGAGATCGCCGGTGCCGAGCTGGCCGAACTAAACCTGGGCGACATCAATGCCGACGTATTGGAATTAGGCGTCGTGGTGCGCTCGCCGCGCTCGATCCCCCATGCGACGGTTGTGGATCTGCAGGAGTATGTGGCCACTGAGCTGCAGCGCGAAGTGTCCATGACCCTGACCATCATACCCACCACCGAGCTCGATCCCTTCGTACCGCCAACGCTCACGCCCATGCCCATGCCGTCGCTGACGCCGACGGCCGGGCCCAAGATGACATTTACGCCTTCGCCGACACTCACACCTACGCCCACGGCCACGCCCACCGAAACACCGACGTTGACGCCGACGGCCACGGCCACGGCGACGACCACACCGACGGCCACGCCGACCCTATCGCCCACGCCAACGGCCATCACGGCCGTCGTCCAATTCGCGTACGGCCTCAACTTGAGGGCCGAACCCAGCCCCGATTCGGAGCTGTTGGCCTTCCTGGAGCCTGGGTCAACCGTGGTCATCCTGGATGGCCGGGACAGCAATGAGCAGGGCGACTGGCAACAGGTGCAGACTAGCGACCTGGTA
Organism: Promineifilaceae bacterium (SeqCode); assembly: GCA_041570195.1. GTDB lineage: Bacteria > Chloroflexota > Anaerolineae > Promineifilales > Promineifilaceae > UBA11865. Next base: position 29,765 of record JBFFWQ010000055.1, read on the forward strand.
GGTTGGGTCCTGGCCAGCTTCCTGGGTCCGCCCACCGAAGGCTAAGACCTAGCGGCCATGTCAATTCGTACCGCAGGCACGACCCTGCCCGCCGATGGCGCTATAATCGTGACCCGACGTCGTATCAACAAGCGATTGCGAATAGTCCCGTTCACAGCAATCCGCCAACAGCTAACGGAAGACAGCTGAAGCCTGACAGCTGAGATCTAGTGGCCAAAAGCTAATGGCCATCTTCAAGGAGATCAACCATGAAAATATTGTGGAAAGTAACCCTACCGCTCCTGCTAATCCTGGTCGTCGCCGCCGTCTCGGCCTGCAATCTGACCGACGAGGAAGTGACGGCCGTGGTCGGCACGGTCGAAAACCTGTCGGCCAGTGAGATCGTCGGCCTGGCCGCAACGGTCGAGGCCTTGTCGCCCCAGCAGAGAATCTTCCTGGAACAGGCGGCCGTGAATGCCGGCTTGCCTACCCTGTCCGCTGACCAGATCGAAGCGATCGATACGACCATCGCCATGGCGCGCATGACGGCCACCGCCCAGGGCTATTACGTCCCCTCCGGTCCGGCCGCGACGACCATCGCCTCGGGCGAGCGGGTCAACGCCACCGAAGCGCCCAACATCGCCCCGATCATTATCTACTTCTTCGCCTCGGCCCCGAACCAGGCCCAGGCCCAGGACGGTATTCGCTACTTCCTGAATTGGACGACGGAGAATGCCAACCGGGTCGAGATTTTTGGCACCGTGATGGAAAATCCGGTCCAGGGCAGCTGGGCGGTCTATAACGAGAGCAACAGCTGGGTGCTCTGGGCAGCTAACGATCAGGTCTGGGTAGAATCAAGTCTGCAGGTGCAGCCCGACCAGAACACCGGCGCCGTTTTGCAGCCGGTGACCGTCAATGCTCGGAGCGTCCTCTTAACGCTGCGCGATCCACAATTTGTCGACGGCGACGCGGTGAGCGTAGACGTCAACGGCGTACGGGTCATCAGCGACTTCGCCTTAGGCGGTCGGCATGTGTCCTTCCCGATTACCTTGCAGCCGGGTCAGAATACCGTCTCCGTCGAGGCCCGCAGCGTGGGCGTAACCCCGCCCATGGTCGGCGAAATCACCGTCGGCAACGTAACGGCCGGCGCGGCGACCCAGCTAACCGGCGGCCTCAACGCTGGCCAGCGCCAGGACTTCATCATCACGGCCCCGTAGGCCAGTGGTCAGTGATCGGTGGGCAGTGATCAGTTGCTGACAGCCGAAGGCTGAAAGCTTAAGGCGGATGGCTGAAAGCTGCCCACCAGATTTCCTTGCCAACGGCACGGGGTTTGGCGATAATACTAGTAGAAACGCTTCCGTAGCTCAATTGGCAGAGCAGGCGACTCTTAATCGTCTGGTTCCAGGTTCGAGTCCTGGCGGGAGCACTCGAGGTAGAGAGTCGATTGGTCGGCTCTCTTTTTCGTTTCCGTGGTTTATTCGAAATTTGCAGCTTCGATTTGGGCTTCTTCTGGCGTCTTTTCGGCCCTTTTATGGTCGCTAATTCCCCTTTCAATCACTTGGTCGCAGGTTCGAATCCTGCACGGCCTACTTTATATGTAGGGGTAGGAGCCGCCGGCGCATGTGGCACTGTCGTTCTTGTACTATGGCTTATGTGTGGCAGTTTGCCCCCTGTTATCCGCGGCCGAACAGGTGCAGACGGATTAGAGTCCCGAGCTGAAGGCCGTGCAGCCTCCCAACGACGTGAATCCACGCACCGAGATCACCGACATGTGCAATCCGATTCAGCGCTGGATTATTCGTCAGCTTCGGCCGCTTCGACAGCCGCCTTGTCTTCCTCGGTGAGCTCCTCCTCTTCAATACCCAGTTCATCCATGGCGGCTTCCACTTCTTCATCGCTAAGTTCGTCTGGTGGTTTGCCGGTATGTTCTTCGATTTTCTGAGCATTCTTCTGGCTCAGCTTGTGACCAGCCCATACTACGGCACCTCCGGCCAAAATGACTCTCCTCCGACGTCTTCGTCGCCGCCGTCTTCCGGCCATCCTGGTGGTCCTTCTTGCCCCTCCACGTCTCATCAAATAACCTCCGTTTTCAACTCTACAATGTCCTTCTCATGCCACCATAGCTTAATAGGAAAGAAAGGTGAGTACAGTGTCCGAAAGTAGAAAAAAGGAAGTAATTTGCTCTCGCCAAAGGTGACAAAGGGCTGAGAGCATGTTGATTCCCAACAGCTTTGCACGAATTGCTGCACTAGGAAATTGAATGGGAAATAGCCGAGGCTAGAGGAGACCTAAATCCTTAGCTTTTTCGACAGCCTGCATCCGATTCTTGACTCCCAATTTGCCATAGATATTGCTGGCATGCTTCTTTACTGTGCGTGGGGATATGACCAACTCTTGAGCGATTTCTTTGTCAGATAGCCACTTGCCTAGAAACGCTAGCACTTCGCGTTCACGACGGGTAAGTGGATCCGTAAGATCGTCGCCTGGTGTCACTACCGCCTGCCTTTGTATTTCAGCAATGTGACGTTGTCCGGGGAAGGCAGCCAATATCTGGCGAATATAGTCTGCCTTGAAACCTTTGTCTGCCAACTGTTCGAGCAGTTCAGTCATCCTGGGACCAAAATCTACAAAGGTGCGAATAAAGCCACCAGGTTGAGCTAACATCAATGATTGTTCAAGCACATTTCGGGCCTTGTTGATTCGTCCCTGAGCCTGATAAGCCACTGCCAGGCAGGATAAGATCCGGATCTGCTGGTAAGTATTGTGCGTCGCTTGATTGTAGGCCTGCAGTTCCTCCAACAATTGGGTAGCTTCGTGCAAGCTGGTATCGGTCGCTTGGGCGATCAGAGCCTGGGCTTTAGATACGACGGGGATTTCAAGAAAAAACAACATGAAGGGCGTGATATCAGATGGGATTGACCGCATCAGCTGGATCGCGCGTCCAGCCTCCTGGGAGTCAAGCATGAGACGCGCTTCTAAGAAATCAATTTCGGGAAGCTTGCCAGTCATTCCTCTCTCAAGAGAGAATTCACGCAGATCTGATAGCACACTTTGTCTGTTCTCCGGATTCCCTTGAGCATGTTCGATCAAAGCCAAAGCCATCATGCTGTCATGCACCATAATAAACTGCGCATTGTAGCGGAGTTCGAAAACTAACGATAAATGCTTGCTAGCCACATCGAGATTGTTTCTCTCATAGTTGATTCGTCCACGAACCCAGTGGAAGACAACTTCACTGATCGTTAGACCCTTCTTATCAATCACCTGTCGAAGCTGATTTAAGAAGTTTTCTGCCTGGTGAAGATCACCTTGCAGTATATAGATATAGATCTGGGCAATCAGAACCCTGGCGACGATCGTGTCGGCGCGAGTATCAACCAAGAATGTACGCAACTCGCGAAAGGCCACGGCCGCTTGTCCACCTTTTTGATAAGCCATCGCCAGGACTATGATTGCGATGGAGCGAACAAATGCGTGGGTAGCAGGAATCTGCTCCAGTGCTGCCAAAGCACATTTCGAAGCCACTTCACTTTCATCCCGGATTAAATGAAGGAAGCTCTTGAGAGCATTGATTTCCCCAAGAGCTTCCCGTAACTGATCATTTGTCCAAAGTGCATCCTCGGTGCCCAATAACGTCTCTACTTCCCCCAGGATCGGTGGAATCCGGGCAGCTTGGAAACCAAGTTCAAGAATCCAGGCTCTGGCTAGTAGTAGCACTGGTCTCTCTCGCACGACTCTGTCTGGTAACTTGTTCAACCATCGCTCTAGTGTGAATGAGTCCTCAATATTCAAGAGCTGGTGCCGGATACTCTCAACGAGATCCGCGGCACCTTCCGTATCCTCGGCTGCCAGGGCATGATTCAGAGCCTCCTCAGTCATGCCCTTTGTTCGATACCAGGCACTGGCCCTACGATGCAGGTCGTCTATCTCCTCCTTGCTCAATGCTCTCTTCATTCGGTGGCGCAACATATCTCGAAACAGGTGATGGTAGCGACTCCACTTACGTTCGGCGTCCAAGTAGATGAGAAACAGATTCGGATGACCCAATCTTTCTAGCAGTAAATGGCTGTTAGATGCTCCGACCACAGCATCACATAGGTCGGAACAGAAGCGATTCAAAACCGAGGTTCGTAACAAGAAATCCTGTATTTCCTGTGGCTGGCGAGAGAAAACTTCATTGAAAAGATATTCTCGCACATAGAATGTACTACTTCCTTCTAGAGTACCCACAGAATTCTTTAGGTCTGCTTGCCCGTGCAAGGATAGGGCAGCTAAACGCAAGCCGGTGATCCAACCTTCGGTGCTATTCGTGAGCGAGGTTATCGCGTTCTGGTCCAGCTCTTCTCCAAGCATACCCTCGAGATAAACCTTGGTCTCTTGGGGCGTAAAGCGTAAATCGATGGCCCGGATTTCAAGCATTTGTCTTCGACCACGCAAAATGGAAAGCGGAAAAGGCGGGTCCTTTCGAGTCGCAATCATCAAATGCGTTTGTGCGGGCATGTTGCCAATCAGGGCTATAAGCACCCGATGGATTGCTTCATCGTGGATGAATTGATAGTCATCCAGAACCAGTATCAGTTCACCTGGGAAGGCGGCGAGTTTGTTGACTATCTTGCTGGCCAGGTAGTCTTGAGGGGTTAGTTGGGGCGCATTTAGCAATGGCAGGATGTCATCAAAGCCATTGGGGAAGACCCTCTCGATAGCTGCCGTGAAATAACGCAAGAAGATCCCTAAATCGTTATCGTTCTCGTCTAAGGACACCCAGCCATAACGTCCTTCGTGTTCCTGCAGCCAAGAGGATAGCAATGTCGTCTTGCCGAAGCCGGCTGGAGCCGAAACCAAAGTCAACGATCGCTCTAATCCTCGGTTGATCTCTTTAATCAATCGCGGGCGCGATACGAGGTCGTCTCCAATATGAGGCCTCTGTAGTTTGGTCTGCAGGAATGCTGGTTCTTCCATAAGAACTTCTGTTAAGCGGTCTGCTATAGATAACAGTCTTCGTAGCGAATGAATCCATACATAGGACCACGATTGAGCAAGATTAAGGCCGATTGGTTGCGTTGTCAAAAACAGCATTCGGTGAAAGGAATCTACTACTTTTTTTCTACCATAGGACACTGTGCTCGACATCATGGCCGATTATTCTGTATATATGCGCGTTATTCAGTGCGAGGAAGTAATGGATGGACAAGATAGTTAAGCTTAAGGTGCATGAACCAGCAACCTATCGGATTTATGTCCAGGGAGAGCTAGACCGGAGTTGGTCAGACTATTTCGGGGATATGATCATTCACATGGAAGTCGATCCCGATGAATTTCCGGTAACTTCGATGACCGGGCAGTTTCATGATCAGTCTGCTCTATTAGGTGTCATCAGCCGCCTGGTTGATTTGGGATTGCCGTTGTTGATGATGCAGTATCTTCCCGACCAAACATCAGGATCTCTAGAAGGAGCAGAGGAGTGAAGAATGTCAATGAAACAGTATAACTTTTTGGTTATCGTCACTGACCAAGAATATGCACACCAATCGTTGCCCTCCGGAGTCGCTTTGCCTAATAGGCAACGGCTGCATTCCCGGGGGGTGACATTCAACAATCACCAGGTTACCACGACTGTCTGCACGCCATCGCGCTCGGTGATGTGGACCGGCCGACATACACCTGACACCCTTATGTTCGACAACACCAACCTGGCCTGGATCGAGGATATGCGTGCTGATCCGGAAGCGTTGCCAACCATTGGCCATATGCTGCGCGATCTGGGCTATTACACGGCCTACAAGGGTAAATGGCATTTATCAGAGTTCCAAGAGGGGGACAGTAAGGATGGCATGGAGCCTTTTGGTTTCTCCGACTTCCAAAATTGGGGAGACGCCTATGGCGCGCCATTCGACGGTCTGAACAAGGACCCGATGACGGCGGACGAGGCCGTTGAGTGGTTGGGTAATCGAGCCCCAGAAATCGCCGCTTCCCAGCCCTGGTTTCTGGCTGTGAACTTCATCAACCCCCACGATGTCATGTATTTCGATACCGACGACGAAGAAATGGTGCAGGTGCGGGGTATGATGCCGATATTTGGCGCGCCTGATACGCCACTGTACCAGCAGCAGTGGCCGACTACCCTGCCAGCGTCATTCTTCGACGACCTAACCAACCACCCGCAAGCGGTCCAAAACTACAAAGCCATGGCTGACGGCACCTACGGCCGGATTCCTATGGAACGGCGGGACATGTGGCACAACCACGTCAACTACTACCTCAATTGTATGATCGACGTAGACCGGCACATCGGCACTGTCTTGGACGCCCTCGAAGAGAGCGGACAAGACAAAGATACGATCATTTTATTCACCTCGGACCACGGCGAGATGGCCGGGGCCCATCACCTGCGTCAAAAGGGGAGCGTGGCCTTTAGGGAGACAGTGAATGTCCCACTGATCATCGTCGACCCCCAGCAGGCGGGGGGTGTCAGGACAGAGGCGGTAGGTTCTCACCTTGACTTGGTGCCCACTATATTGGCAATGGCCGGTTTATCAGAAGAAGATCGGCGCAAGCACTACCCTTTCCTCAAAGGGTATGACCTGTCCGGGATCGTGGCCGATCCAACCAGTGCTGGCCCCCGAGGCAGCAGAAACGAGCCGGGAAAAGGCGCGCTGTACACCTATGACATGATCGCCACCGTCGATGCCCAATGGCTACAGCGTAATGCGCCCTTATTGTTGGACACGGCCGCGGCCGAAGCCGGCCTCGAGTTCCAGCGGGGAAAAGAGTTCCTGGCCAGATTGGATGAGTTTGAGAAGCCGAATATGGATAATCGCGGGGTGTTTCGAGGAATCTTTGACGGTCGCCATAAACTGGTTCGTTACTTCGGCCTGGCTCACTACAACCTACCGCGTTCAGTAGAGGAGCTGCTGGCCAACAACGACGTGGCCCTCTACGACCTGCAAAACGATCCAGAAGAAATGAACAATCTGGCAAATCCTGAGAATCCTGACTACGACAAAGAGCTTTTGGCGAGCATTAACGACAAGCTGAATGCCCTTATCATGGACGAGATTGGTGATGACCGAGGAATGCGCGAGCGGCTGATGCAAGACCATTAGCGGATGTCCAGCTTAATGGCTACTGCTTGGTGGTAACCCGCTGGTTTTGAGGAAACCGATTGAGCACAAGGCTATCGATGTATTACCAAGATCAAGCGCGAATCAGAATCTTATGAAAGTAATCAAGCACTG
>JBFFWQ010000056.1:0-35252 GCA_041570195.1 Promineifilaceae bacterium (SeqCode)
ATCGACCAGCATCAGGTGGGTGTCTGTTCCGCCGGAAAAGATGGCAAAGCCTTCGTCGTAAGCATATAGCTACTAGCTGTGAGCTGTTAGCGGTGAGCCATTAGCCGTCAGCTTTCAGCCTTCAGCGGTCAGTTTGGTCACGACGGCGTCGAGATTCTGGCGGCGGCCGCGGGTCAGGGCGGATTGGTAGGTTTCGGGCGGCAGGTTGGCCTGGGCCTCGGGCAGTAGATCGGCGGCGCTGTCGCGGATGGGGCCTTCGGTGAGCCGGCTTTGGGCGCTGTCGGGGTGCTGGAGAACCAGGGCCAGCAGTTCGGCGGCCTCTTCGTATCGTCCCTGAGCCAGGCGCAAGCGGCCGAACTCGTAGAGTAGATTGACGACGTCGCGAATGAAGCCGGCCTCGCTGGTGATGGCCAGGCAGCGGTGGAGAAGCTCTTCGGCCTCGGCCAGCCGGCCCATGGAAAGGGTGACCTTGGCCAGGTATTTGCCGGCGCTTTGTTTGCCGTAGTGAAAGCCGCAGGTTTCGGAGATGGCCAGGCTACGGCGGTAGTAGTCACGGGCCTCGGGCAGCTGGCCGAGGGCCAGGGCCACATGGCCCAGGTCGATGAGCGGCAAGGCCGAACCGATGGCGTCGCCGATCTCTTTGCTGAGGGCCAGATTGGCCTGGGCCAGCCGCCGGGAATCGGCGAAGCGGCGCCCTTTGAGGGCGAGCAGGCTGGCGGCATATAAGGCGTAGGCCTGCAGCCATTTGTCGCCCGACCTGGCCGCGGCAGCCAGCATCTTGTCGACGGCCGCCCGTTCGTCGGCTAAGCGGCCGAGGAAATAGGCGTTGACGTCGAGGCTACTTTGGGCGAAGACGATAACCAGCGGCCGGTCTCGGCCCGCCAGGAGGGCGGCGCTCTCCAAGGCTAGCGCGTGGCCGGCTTCGTTCTGGCCCAACCAGGCCATGGAGTAGGCCCGGTAGGCCAGGATCAGGGCTCGCAAATCGCGAGCCCGCAGATCGCGAGCCCGTAAATCGTTTGTCTGCTCGTCGTCTTGATCGGCCAGGGCGGCGGCGGCCCGGCCGAGGAAGTCCACGGCGGCCAGGTTCCAGCCCCGGATCCAGTACAGTTGGTAAAGGCCGTTGACCAAACGCTCCAGCTGGGGGACGTCTGTCTGATCCAGGTAGAAACGCCAGGCGGCGCGCACATTCTCGATGTCGGCCTCCATCTCGGCCAGGGCGGTCAATTGTTCGGGGCCTTTGAGCTGGGTCCAGCAGCGCTGGACTAAGGCGGCGTAGTAAGCGGCGTGGCGCTGGTGGCTGGTAGTGAGAGGCTCGGGGCTAGCGGCTAGACGCTCGTAGACGTATTGGCGCAGGAGTTCGTGGAATTCGAAGCGGCCGGCGTCGGGGTCGTGGCTGAGGAAGGATTGATTGACGAGGCCGGCCAGCTGAAGCAGGGTGGCGCCGGCTACCTGTTCGGCCGCGTCGCGGGTGAAGCCACCGCGGAAGACGGACAGGGGCATGAGCACGTGGCGTTCGTCCTCGTCCAGCAAGGACCAGGAATGATCGAAGACGGCCCGGATGTCGCGGTGGCGAGCTGGGGCGTCGCGGGCGTCGGTGGCCAGGATGTCCAGTCCGTGGCGCAATTCGGCGGCGATCTCGTCGGGGCGCAGGACCCGCATCCAGGCGGCGGCCAGTTCGATGGCCAAGGGCATGCCCCCGACCAGGCGGCAGATGTCGACGAGGTGATGAAGCTGGCCGGCCGAGGGGCTGAAGCCGGGAGAGACTTTGTCCGCGCGGCGCAGGAATAAGGCAACAGCGTCGTAGGCGATGGCATCGCTAGCAACCTCGTCGCCTGGGTCGGCCAGGGCCCTTGGGTAGGCCATACCGTCCACGGCGAAGATGGATTCGCTCAACAGATTGAGCCTTTCGCGGGAGGTGGCCAGGATCGCGACTTCCGGGGCGGCCGACAGGATGTCGCCGACGAAGGGGGCGCCGTCCAGTAAGTGCTCGAAGTTGTCCAGGACCAGCAGCAGACGCTTGTTTTTCAGGTAGCGCAGCAACTGGCGGCGGGGGTCCTCGTCGGTGGCCAGGGGGAAGCGCAGGGCTTCGGCAATGGTCTGAAGCAGGTGGTCGGCCGACTGAATGGGGGCCAGGGCGACGAAGTAGCGGCCGTCGGGGAAGCCGGCCGTCGTCTGCTGGGCGACTTTCAGCGCCAGGCGGGTTTTGCCCATGCCGCCCGGTCCGACCAGGGTGAGCTGGCGGGTCTCTGACAGGCGGCGCTTGATGTCTTCCAGTTCGAGCCGGCGGCCGACGAAGGGCGTCGTCTCGGCTGGCAGGGTGGATGTGGCGTCTCCGGCTGGCCGGTCGCCGTCTAGCAGGCCCAAGGCCCTGGCCCGGGTCACCGCCTGGCGCCGGTTCTTGACGTACAGCTTGGCCAGGATACGGCCGACGTAATCTTTGACGGTGCTCTCAGCCAGGTGCAGCCGGCCGGCGATCTCGCGGTTGGTCAGGCGCTGGTCCAGCAGCTCCAATACCTCGAGCTCGCGCCAGGTCAACTCCTCGGCCGGGGCCTGTTCGGAAGATAGCGGGCCGTCGTTCATGAGATGAGTCCACTGCTGAAAGCTGACAGCTGAGAGCTGTCAGCTTTCAGCCGTCAGCTTGTTTCATTATAGCCGATATGGCAAGGGGTCGGATGATCCTACTTTTTACCTACCAAACGGCGGATGACGGCGAACAGATGGATCGTTTACAGTGAATTCAATGGTTAAGTAACAAGCATTCGGACATGCGCAAAAGGAGATGGCGAGATGTTGGTCACAGAGGTTTATCAAGATGCAAGAAGTGTCGATACAGGGGAGCTGATCTGGCAATTGGCGCCGGCCGCTGAAGACGAGGACGGCCGGGCGTTGGCGGCCTTGCTGGCCGATTTGGGACTGGACCGGCCGTGGGGCACGCGGCAGTCGGCGGCCAGGAAGTTAGGCTACATGGGTTGTCGGGCGGCCGTGCCGGACCTGGTGGATGCTTTGCCGGGAGATTCGTTCTGGATGGTGCGCTGTGCCATCATCCAGGCGTTGGAGAAGATCGGCGATGCCCGGGCCCTGCCTACCTTGCGACAAGTGGCAGCCTCCGATCGGTTCCAGGTCGTTCGCTCCCACGCGGCCAAGGCGGTGGCGACGATAGATGCGAGCTACGAGCACCGAGCTACTAGCGACTAGGCCCCAGAGCCTAATCCCCTTACCTACTCTTGGTAGACGGCGCCGCGGGTTTCGGGATCGAAGTCGGGCGGCCAAATGGTCGCGTCATCAAATAGGGCGTCCTGCAGGTCGGCGTCGCGCAGATTCGCGTCCAGTATGATAGCCCCTCGCAGATCAGCGCCGGTCAATATCGCCCCTGTAAGACGCGCGTCGCTCAGGTCCGAATCTCTTAGATCCGCGCCCGACAGGTTGGCCTCCCGCAGATCGGCACCGGCCAAAATCGCCCCGACAAGCCGGGCATCGCTCAAGTCGGCGCCTTGCAGATCGCGGTCCCGCAGAACAATGCCGTTCAGCTCAACACCTGAGCCGATCTCGACGGCGCCCTTTTCTTCGAGGAGCAGGTCGTAGCCGGCCGGCCAGTTGGTGTCGTCGTCGTACAGCGCGCCGGTGAGAACGACGCCGGCGGTCAATGGGGCGCCGGCCAGGGTGGCCCCGCGCAGGTCGGCGCCGGCAAGGGTGGTCGTCAGCAGCGAAGCACCGCTCAGGTCGGCACGGCGCAAATCAGCGCCGGTCAGGTCGGCCAGATCTAACGTGGCTGAAATCAGCACCGCATCGCGCAAGGCGGCGCCCCGCAGATCAAGGCCGCCGAGCTCGGCGCCAGGACCGATCCAGATGGCCCCCTTTTCTTCAAGCAGCGGTTTGAAGGCGGCCGGCCAGTTAGTGTCGTCGTTGTAGAGCGCGCCGGTGAGAACAACGCCGGCGGTCAATTGGGTCTCATCCAGTTTCGCCCCGCGCAGGTTGGCGCGGGCCAGTGTGGCCGTCACCAGCGAAGCGCCGCTCAGGTCGGCGCCATGCAAATCAGCGCCGGTCAAGTCGGCCAGGCCCAGCGTGGCCGAAATCAGCCTCGCGTCACGCAATGTCGCATCGAACAACAGGACCTCTCGCAGGTCGGTTTTGGTCAGTGTGGCGCTTATCAGGGTGGCCCCTTGCAGGTCGGCGCCGGCCAAGTCGGCTCCGGTCAGATCGGTGCCGCTCAATTCAGCGCGCGGGCCGATGCGGATGGCCGGGTCTAGGATTTGCTGGTCCATATCCTCCGGCCAAACCGTGCCGTCATCATACAGCGCCCCCTGCAGGCTAGCTTCGCCAAGCTGGGCCCCGCCAAAGTCGACGCGCCGTAAGTCGGCGCCGTCCAGTTGGGCGCCGGTCAGATCTGCGCCGGCAAACGAAGCCCCGCGCAGATCGGCCTCTCGCAGATGCGCGCCTCTCAGTTCTATGCCAGAGAGGTCGGTGGCGGGCCCGATTCGCAACGCACCGGCAGCGGTGGGATCGAACTGTTCGGGCCAATACGTGTCGTCATCGTAGATGGCCGTCTGGAAGTTGGTTTCGTCCAGGTTGGCGTTGCTCAAGTTGGCGCCGCGCAGGTCGGCCGTGCTCAGGTTGGCGCCGCTGAGATCGGCTTGCCCAAGAATAGCATAGCGCAAGACAGCGCCCTGTAGTTGGGCGCCGTTCAGGTCAGCTCCGGAAAGGGCCAGATGGCTCAGGTCAGCTGCCGGTCCTATGAGTAGCAACCCTTCCTGTTCTTGTGGCTCAAAGTCCTCTGGCCACCTGGTGTTGGCGCTATAGAGCGCGTTCTGAAACTTCGCACCGTCCAGCACAACCCCCGACAGGTCAACGCCCCGCAAATTGGTTCTGATCAATGTCGCCGTCATCAGGTCTGCGCTGCTTAGGTCCAGGCGGCTGAAATCGGTGCCGCTCAAAACGGCCGTCCTGGTAATGAGCACGGCATCTTTCAGTTCGGTCAGGCCGTCCGGCAGTTTTGTCTTGTCATCGTAAAGTGCAGCTTCGAACAATGTGTACTGGTCGACGATGGTACCGCTCAAGTCGGCCCCTTGCAGAATCGCGCCCGACAAGTCAACGCCGCCCAGGTCGACGCCGTGCAGAATTGCCTCGCTCAAATCAGTGCCCGGCCCAATGTAAAACGCGTCCAAGGCCGTCAGGTCGAAGCCCTCTTCTGGCGGGATGGTCTGGTCGTCAATCAACGCACCAGCCAGTCTGGCGCCTTGAAGATCGGCGCCGATCAGGATCGCGCCGCGCAAGTCGGCCTTTTCGAGCACGGCGCTGGTCAGCGTGGCGCTGCTAAGATCAGCGCCTCGCAAGTCGCCCCCTACCAGCGTGGCGTTGGCCAGTGCGGCGCCGCTAAGATCAGCCTCTCGCAGGTCAGCCCTATCAAGTACGGCATTGGCCAGTGTGGCGCCACTAAGATCAGCCTCACGCAACTCGACGCCTGCCAGCGTGGTATTGGCCAGTGCGGCGCCGCTGAGGTCTGCCTTTCTCAGGACGGCATTGCTCAAATCGGCGTTGCTAAGGGATGCTTCGGTCAATTCGGCGGCTGGCCCGATCCGGAGCGCACCTGCTTCGTCCGGATCATAATTCTCCGGCCATCTCGTGGTCTCGTCGAAAAGGGCGCCCGTTACGATGGCAAGCTGCAGATTGGCCTGCTGCAAATTACTGCCCATGAGGTTGGTCGCGGTCAAATCGGCCTCGCGCAAATCGGCGTCCGTCAGGTCAGCCCCTCGCAAGTTGGCGCCAGTCAATGTGGCTGCGCGCAGGTCGGACCCTTGCAAATTGGCGGTAATCAGGTTGGCGCTGGTCAGGTCCGCATCGCTCAGGATAGTTTCGCTGAAGATCGCCCCAGTGAGCAACGCGTCTTGCAAGACGGCGCCGCTCAGATCCTTTTCGCTCAGATCTTTGCCGCTCAGGTCAGTCCGTGCGCCTATGAACAGTGCTTCGCGGACGAAAGTCCCGGCGCCATCGGCCTTGGTCAACTTGGTAGCGCCGTCGTAGAGAACATCCGCGAGGACAGCATCTGTAAGGTTCGCGGCCGTAAGATTGGCCCCCCGGAGATCCGCGCCGATCAAGCTAGCCTGCGTCAGGTCAGCGTCGCTCAGATCGCTTCCCCTCAGGTTGGCGCCTGCGAGATCCGCCCTCTCCAGATTCGATTTCGGGCCAATGAACCGCGCTTCTGGGAAAATCGTCTCGAGGTCGATCTCTTCGGACCACCTGGTAGCCTCGTTATAAAGCGCATCGATCAGAATGGCACCGTCCAGGATTGCCATGCGCAAGTCGGCGCCACGCAGATCTGCTCCAGACAAATCGGCTTCACTTAGGTCAACCCCGAACAGGTCGGCGTTGCGCAAGTTGGTGTTATTCAGAACGGCGCCAGGAGCGATTTTCAGTGCCATACCGGGCCAGCTAGCATTGTCTGGCGGCCGCGTTTTACTATCGTACAGGGCATTTTCCAATTTTGCGCCGGTCAGAACCGCGCCCTGAAGGTCGGCCCCGCGCAGGTCGGCCCCGCGCAGGTCAGCGCGGAACAGGTTGGCGTCGCGCATTTCGCTGTTGCGCAGATCTGCCCCTTGCAAGTTCGCCCCAGCTAACTCCGCTTCGTTGAAGATCGCACCGGCCAGGACAGCGCCGCTCAGGTTGGCGTTCACAAGCCGGTTTTCGCTCAGATCGACGGCTGGGAGTTGCGCTTTCGCCAGTACCCAATCCAGGATCCGCGCGTCACGGATGAAACGCAGAACCATATCGGCCTGGTCCTTGTCCAGTTCCTGTAGGGCGAGCATGGTCCGAGCCCGAATGCTGGTCTTAACGGATTCGTCCTTCAAATCCTGTTCATCCAGAATGATCTGGGTCATCTCGTCCAGGTAGGCCGTCAGGGCAGCCACGTTTTCTTGTTTCTCTGCTTGCTGCCTTGGAATCCACCACGACAGCCCGATCAATATCAATGGCACAAGGAGCAAGCTGAAGGCGTCATAGATCGTCTTCCCCCGCAGACCCAAGTAATCTTTTTTGACGAACTCATTACAGTGGACGCACTTTCTAGCAGTCTCGTCGATCGGCCGACCACAGAACGGGCAAGGCTGCATCGTGCCCACCAGCAGGAATTGGCCACAATGCTTACATCTCGAGGCGCCAATATTGTGCGCTTCTTTGCAGTGGGGGCAGATAGGTTGCGCTACCTTTTGACCCGCCGGCGTTTCGCTCATCGTTTCCTCTCATCACCCGATTTCTGTGTATCGACCCTATGTTACCTCATTGGCCAACTATGCACGATAGGCGAGACTATTTCCGGCGCGTCTGTCCGATTGCTGGCCGGTGTGCTGAACTGCCGGCGACGGGCCACCAGCGACCGGGCGCCATTTCCATTAATAAATCGGTCACACCTGCGTAAGCTCAGCGTAAGATCCGGCCTCTATCATCCAAATCGTTCGCGAACGAAGAAGCTGTCAGCCTTCAGCAGTCAGGCTTCAGCCAAATGATTACCCGAGACAGTTACTGTTCACAGTTCTGAGTCCAGAGTTGCGAGTTTAGAGTTGGAAATTCACCATTAGAAAGGGAGAAAAAAATGTTACGTAAAACGTTGCCAGTCCTGTTCATCATCGTATTGGCCCTAGCGGCCGTGGGCGCGGTTTCGGCCAACCCGGGCAAGCCCAGCTTTGCCGCCAATCTCTACGCCGACGGCGAGACCTGGGGCACCAAGGGCGCGGCCGCGCTGCCGGCGCCCAACGAGCGCAATATGCAGTCTTTCGACAAGCTGTTCGCCATCATCAACAGCAACAACCCGGCCGGCCAACTGCCGGTCGCCGAAGCAGCGCCCGGCAACCCGTTGTATAACGGTGGCCGGTGGGCTACCCAAACGGTCGAATGGACACAGTCCGGCTTTGACGCCCATGGCACCGTGCCGGTCCTGAAGTCCTACGACGATGTCATGTTGCACTATAGCCTGGGGCACCTGACCATCACGGCCGGTTCGCCCGACCCAGTCAATGGCCCGCCCGATTACTTTGAGTGCCCGTTGCTGCCGGTAAAGTAGCTTCCAGCTTGCAGCTGTCAGCTTTTAGCTTTGAGCTTTTAGCTTTGAGCTTTTAGCGGTTAGTTTTTAGCTTAAAGATGAGCTGGCAGGAGCGGTAGTAGAGAGAAGACCCCGGTCGAGAGCGGCCGGGGTTTTTTTTGTTTTGCGGGCCATTTTCCCGGAAACGGCTCTGCGAGCTTGGCGTTTCCGGGAAAATGAATGAGGCGCAATACGGCCGGGGTTTTTTCATTGTATCGCAGTTCATTTCCAGCTGACCGGCCACTTGGATGGCAAATATGTACCGGATATTGTACAATAGAGTGTATTATATATTGAGCAATAGGATGTACACTATATGACTACAAAGATAATGCCTATTAGCGATTTGCGGCGGCAGGCTAGCCAGGTCATCAAGGCTATCCGGGAAGAAGGCGATGTTGTCTATATCACCCAGCACGGCCGGCCGGCCGTGGTTTTGGTTGATTATGAGCAGTATGAGGCTTTGATGGCTCGCCTGGAGGATCTGTCGGATCGCTATGTAGATTTTCCCGGAAACTCCAAGTTTCCGGGAAAATGATCTGCGACGAGTTTCCAGGAAAACAGGGTCATGCCCCGCCGACAAGCCCACTTCAGCCAGGGTTGCAGCTACCACATCTACAACCGCGGCGCCGGCCGGCATGAGCTCTTCATTGAAGAAGACAACTACCTCTACGTCCTGCGTAGAACTAAGAAGTATGTCGACGAGCTTCGGCTTACCATCTTGGCCTACTGCTTGATGCCCAATCATTACCATTTCCTGATCCGGCAAGATGGCGAGACGGCCGCGGGTGAGTTACCCAAACGAGTATTTGGCGGTTATTCACGGGCAGTGAACAAGCGATACGGTTGGAGTGGGACCCTTTTTGAAGGACGGTACCAGGCGATCCTGGTAGATTACGACGCGTATGTCATCTCCTTATGCCGCTATATTCACGCCAATCCGGTATTGGCTGGACTGGTGGATTCGCCTGGCCAGTGGCCGTACTCCAACTACCTGGAGTGGATTGATGAACGGCCGGGCACTTTGTGGGATGAGGCATTTGTTCAGACTCACTTCTCGAGTCCGGCCGATTATGCGGCAAGCGTTAACGATTTCTTGTTGAGCAAACGAGATGAGCGATTTCCAGGAAACTCGGAGGACCATTTTCCCGGAAACTTGGAGTTTCCGGGAAAATAAAGCCCGGCCAGCGATTGCGCCGGCTGGGCCAGGGCTGAATCCAGATCAACAGAAGTTTACGCGGCGGCCACGGCTGTTTCTTCGGATTGCTCGCCGTCGTTGCCGGAGTCGCCGGCCGCGAAGCGGGCCACGTAGACTGCCCGGTAGCGGTCAAAGAGAACGACCAGTAGGGTCAGCAGCAGCACGAAGAAGAGGGTGTTGCCCAGGTTGATCGAGCCAGCCTCGTCTACGGCTGGTAGCAGGAACGAGTAAAGCAGGACTGAGCCGAAGTTGATCACGGCCATGACTATGAACTGGCGGATGATCGAGGTCCATTCGGTGCCGCGGCGGGCGAACCAGTGGCTGACCAACGTGTTAATGGCGATGACAAAGGCCACGCCCACCGCCAGCTCCAGGTTAGTGGCCCGGACGTCGGGCAGCACCTGGGCGAAGATGATGCTAATGAGCGAAACCATAATGATCTTCTCGACCAGGGCCCAGCTGAAGAATGGTTCGGGATCATGCTTCATACGTTCCATCTCCTTTTCCACATGGTCCGGGATCGGATCGGCCTTGACTGCCCAGGTGTGATCGGTCGGGGGCGTTCTCTTGGCCAGCCAGCGGAATAGCAGCACAATGGCCACTACCAGGAGAATGATCACGACAATGAGCAAAGGCCAGTTTATGGCGGCGACGATTTCCGAAAGCCCAGCATCCTTGGAAATGCCCAGGATATCTTCCTTGATGAAGTCGGTCATATCCATCTGGGCGATGTGGATCCAGGTCTCTTGCGGTATCTTGATAAAGACCCAGATAGCCCACATCGCGCCAATGGTGAAGTACCTGGGCATCTTTACCGGGTTCCAGCGTAAGCGCACGGACTCGTAGAAGATGAAGAAGTACTCGAAGGTATTGGGGAAGAGCAGAAGCAGGTAGCGCGGGCCGGTTCCGCTATAAGACAATTCAAACAACGTCACGCCAATCATCCGGTAGTAATACAGGAACTGGCTAATTCTGAAGGCGAACTGGTTGGTCCAGTTGCGCAGGGTCGAGATATAGGCGATGGTCAGGTAATAGATGTCCAGCGCTTTGTCATAGCCCTGGTAACCATCCAGGTTCAGGTTGGTGAATTGCTGGAAAATAGTCTGGTCGATGGCGTCCAGCACCAACGATACCAGCACACCAGGCAGCGGATAGCGGGGAATCGTCAGCGGAATCAAGAAGCGGGCCAGGACAACGATCCAGAAGACGATCATGTCGGAGGTCTCAGTCATAACAGCAATTTCCCTCCTCAGAGAATAGCCTTCAGCTTACAGCTTTCAGCCTTCAGCTTTGCGGTTCCAAAGGACGGCGATTTTCACCCGTGGTGGCGCAATGGAAAGCGCAAAGCTTCCTTTGAAAATGGACGCAGATAACGCAGATTAGAACTGGGAAAGTATACCAGACCATAACAATAACACGAAAACAGTCGACCGAAATCGATCCTGCGCTACAATTCTCCACTATGGCAGAAGCACCCGGCAAGTCATCCTTCAGCCTTCATCCCTCATCCTTTCGAGATCGGACTAACTCATGCGAATTCTCTGTGTAGATATCGGTACCGGCACCCAGGACATTTTTCTCTACGACGCCCGGTTGGACCTGGAGAACGGCTTCAAAGTGGTGGCACCTTCGCCAACGATGATGGTCCACCGCCGGCTACGGCAAGCCACGCAAAACGGCCGGCCGGCGCTGCTGACCGGGGTGACCATGGGCGGCGGACCCAGCCATTGGGCGGTCGAAGCTCATATCGAGGCCGGCTACCCGGTCTACGCCACGCCGGACGCCGCCCGCTCTTTCGACGACGACCTGGCCATGATCGGCGACATGGGCATTCAGATCGTGGCTGAAGACGAAGTCAAGGGCCTGCCTGGCGATGTGCAGCGCCTGGAATTGCGTGACTTTGACTTCCCAGCCATCGCCCGGGCCTTCGGCCAATTCGGGGTGAACCTTGACGACCTGGCGGCGGTGGCCGTGGCCGTTTTCGATCATGGCGCCGCCCCACCCGGCTATTCTGACCGCCAATTTCGCTTTGACTATATCGCCGAGCGGCTGGAGTCGCACGGTCGTTTGAGCGGCTTCGCTTATCCGGCGGCCGAAGTACCGGCGATCATGACCCGCCTGGCGGCGGTGGCCAATTCGGCTGGCGACGTAGACGCGCCGCTGGTGCTGATGGACACTGCCCCGGCGGCTGTGCTGGGCGCTACGCTGGATCCACATGCACGCGACCGGGAGCGGCTGGAAGTGGTCAACGTAGGCAACTTCCATACGCTGGCGTTCCGTCTTAACGGCGCGGCCATCGAAGGCGTGTTCGAGCACCACACTGGCTTGCTGGACCAGGCCAAGCTCGACGGCCTGCTGCTGGCCCTGGCCCAGGGCACGCTGCGTCACGAGGATGTCTTCGGCGATCATGGCCATGGCGCAACGATCATTTCACCCGAAGCGCTGGATCTGGACCAGGGCGACTTTGGCGTGGTGGCCACGGGTCCACGGCGGGCCATGTTGAACGATTCTGGCTTGCGGCCCTATTTCGCCACCCCGTTCGGCGACATGATGCTGGTCGGTTGCTTTGGGCTGCTGGCGGCGACGGCCGATGTGTTGCCCGAACTGAGCGGGCCCATCCGGGCTTCGCTGGCCGGGGCTGGCGGTCAGGGAACGCCGCCGTGGGAGCTGTAGGCCGGGCGGCCGCACAAAGTCGCGCAGATTCGCACAAAGTTGCCACACTGATGCGATAAAGTCATGATATGATGTATTGTGAGCCGCTCAGCCGGCGTTAACTGGGCGTACTGCTGAATACAGTCAATGACAGCGGAGGTGAGTCATGTCGAGGGGTTTGCGAATCGCGCTAGTCGTCGTTGGGATAATCGTGGTCGTGCTGGTTGCCGGGGTGCTGTTGTTCACTCGTTCCATCGCAGTGGATACGGTCAGCCTGTTACCCGATGAACGGCCGGAAATCGTCCAGGAGCCCGAAGATCTGGGGATGCCCTGTGAAGATGTCAGCGTGGTCAACGAGGATGGTCAACGGCTGACCGGATGGTACATACCGGGCGACAACGGGGCGACCATCATGGCTGCCCACGGCAGTCCGGGCGGCCGGCAAGACGTGCTGTACGAGGCCCAATTCTTCAATGAGCGAGGCTACAGCGTGCTCATGGGCAGCTTCAGGGCCCATGACGAAAGCGAGGGGGAAAGGGTCACCTACGGCTCCGACGAGCAAAAGGATTTGGCCGCCTGGCACCAATACTTACTGGGTCGGGACGACGTCGATCCGGAGCGCATCGGCCTGTACGGCGAGTCGATGGGCGGCGGCACGTCGATCCTGTATACGGCGAAGAACGACGGTATCAGGGCTTTGGCCACGGTCAGCGGCTTCGCCCTGACGCAAGAGGTAGTCGAGCATTTCATCAAGTACGAGAATCCGGGCCTGCCTAAATGGCTGATCAGCATTCTATCGAGTCTGATCGTCTTCTGGGGCGAGCAGGTAGGTGATTTTGACGTGGAGGAACTGGATACAGAGGCGGTCATCGCGGATATAAGCCCAAGCCCGCTGCTGATCATGCATGGCGAGAGCGACGACAAGACCGGCGGTAGTTGCGGCCAGCAGCTATACGATGCGGCCGAAGAACCCAAAGAGATCTGGTTATGTCCGGAGTGCAAGCATGTCGACTTCGAGAAGCACCGGCCGGAAGAGTATCAACAAACGCTGCTGGTCTTCTTCGATCAGCACCTGTTGGAGGAATGAGGCAGCGCCTAATGCTCGAAGTGGTACGGCACTGACGGGTCGACCTTGCCTACCGGGGCGACGTAGACGGTGAATTCGTCCTGCCCGTCGAGACTTAGCAACGCGTCGACCTTCTCTTGATCATAGCCGCCCACGGCGCAGGCGCCGGCGCCAATGGCCTCGGCCGCCAGGTAGAGGTTCTGGCACAGGTGCCCGGCGTCCATGGCGATGAGCTTGGGCGAGATGAAGCTGTAGCGCCACTCGGTGCGGTAGGGTAAAACCGACCACAGGAAGATCACCGCCGCCTGTCGCTGCCAGCGGGCGAAGGTCGACCGCACTTGTTCGGCCAGCCCGGCCGCCGGCCGCAGGAAGTGCAGCTTGTGATCCAGCGGCAGGTAACGGTAAAGGCCGGCCTCAAGACGGCTACCGTGACGGCTAACGTGACCGCTAACGTGATTGATCAGCAAGTAAGTCTCGAAGGGATGGCGTGCGCCGGCCGAGGGAACGGTCCGCAGCAAGACCTTGGCCTCGTCCAGCGTCGCCGGCCGCTCAGCGGCCGACCATTCATGGAAGGCCATGGTGGCCTGTTCGTCCACGCCCTGGGTGGCCCACAGCAAGAAGGACAGTTCTTCCAGGGTTAGGGCCTGGCTCGTGTACTGGCGCCGGCTGCGGCGCCGGTTGATGGTTTTGATGAGGGGCATTTGTCCGACCGTCAGCTCGTCGGCCGGAACCAGATCAACCAGGACAGCTCCGGCCGGAGGGGGTTTCTGGAATGCGGGGCGCGGCCGGCCGAGGCGTTGGTCGGTGCCCTCATCGGCCCACTCATCCCAACGATCCGATTTCAGCATATCGCGCTGTTGGACATCTTTTGACATGGCTCTACTCCTCGCCCGGCGGCAATGTATTTTCCGGCGTTATGCCCATCGACGATAGTGTATCATAGTGACCTGGCCAGACGGTACTATTTTCAACATTCTATCCACAGTTACAGGCACGTTCTCCCCAGATTTCCACAACTTATCCACAGGTTGCTGCCTGTTCAGCGCGGCCGGTTTTCCACAAGTTGTTGATAAGTGAGGGGAAAATGCTGTGGAAAAGGTGGGGGGTTGGGGTTAGGGGCTGGTTGCCGATCCCCGACCCTTAACACCTAGCCCCCATTACCAATCTGTTTCTTGCTTTACAGTCAATGGTCGAGGTCGTGGTAGAATTGTTTGTTTGCCGGGCTGGCCTTTGATCACGCATCAGTGAGTACTGATGTCACTGGGCACTGATCACTGCTCTGGCCACTGAGCACTGCTGCGGAGGAACCTCTTGATCCTGGGCATGGATTTTGGCACGACCAATTCGGGCGCGGCCGTTTATGATGGGCGACAGGTGCGCTTGCTGCCCCTGGATCCGGCCAGCGCCAGTCCGCACGTGGCCCGAACCGCGCTATACGTGACCAACGACCAGAAGATCGCCATCGGCCGGCAGGCTATCAACCGCTACTTCGACGACAATGCCGGCCGGCCGGTCAAGATGAAGAAAGTGTGGGTTGGCGAGGTGGAAGTGTACGGGGCGGACATGTTCTACATCGCCGACGTCTACGCCTGGACCGACGTGCTGTCGCCTGGCCGCTTGTTCCTGTCCATCAAGAGCGGTTTGCGCGATCCAGAGTACCAGGGCACAGTGGTTGGCCAATTCTACTATTCGCTCGAGAACTTGATCGCCATTTACCTGAGCCTGGCCCGGATGCGGGCCGAACGACTGCTGGGGCAGGAGGTGCGCGAAGTCGTGTTGGGCCGGCCGGTGCGCTTCAGCATCGATCCGCAGGCCGATGCCCTGGCTCAGCGACGCTTGCTGGAATCGGCCTTCAGAGCCGGCTTTGAGCGGGTATATCTGCAGAAGGAGCCTATCGCGGCCGCCTATCACTATGCGGCCGGAGTGATCGAGCCGCAGAACTTACTGGTGTTCGACTTTGGCGGCGGCACGCTGGACATCACCGTTATGCACCTGGACGGAGGCGACGGCCGGCAGGTGCTGGCTACCGGCGGCCTGCCTGTGGCCGGCGACATCTTCGACCGGCGCCTGGTGCGGGCCCGGTTGCCACGGCACTTTGGCGAAGGCAGTAGTTATGGCCCTGTTGAGCGCCGGCTGCCCCTGCCCTCATGGATTTACGACATTTTCTCCGATTGGCAACGGATCTTTGAATTGCAAACGCCTAAGAACCGCACTTTGCTGCGCGAGATCGCCAAGACCTCCAGCGACCGGCCGGGCATCGAGGCCCTGATCAGCCTGGTGGCCAACAATTATGCCTTGCAAATGTTTGACGTCGTCGAGGCGGCCAAGCGCAAATTGTCGGCCGAAATGGCGGCCATTATTCGTCTGAATGGTCCGAGCTTCGAAGTGACCGAGCTGGTCACCCGGAGCGACTTCGAGAAGATCATCCGGTCCGAGATCCAGGCCATCGAAAAGCATCTCGATGAAACCGTGCAAGCGGCCGGCCTCAAGCCCGAGCAAATCGACGCCGTGGTGCGCACCGGGGGCTCATCGGATATCCCGGCTTTTCGCTATATGTTGATGGAGAAATTCGGCGCGAGCAAGGTCAAGGCTAGCGACACCTTCAGCAGCGTGACCTCGGGGTTAGGTATCATCGCTCACGGCATCGAGCAAGGCCAGATAGAAGCACAGGCCTACACCCCGGTCGAACGGCAGCCGGACGGCAAGGAGATGCCGCGCCCGAATGTAAGCGCGGTCAACCTATCGTTGCTGCAGCGCCGCCTGATAACCCAGGAAGGGTCCGGCGACGAGGCAAACGCTCGGCAGCAGGCCAACCTGATTATCTTGCTGAGCGATAATCGACTGAGGATCGCCCCCCTACCGGCGGCCGGGAGTAGTGAAGCTCGACCGGAAGAGATGACCGGCGCCCGGCCGCTGGCCATCCTGGCCGCCGAGCCCGACGAGCCACTGCTGCTGACAACGTCCATGTACCGCTTCTTCCTGACCACAGCCGGTCACTTGCGGGATTTGCAGGAAGTGGGCCTGGAACTGGCCGGTTATTTCCAACTCAAGGCGCTAGAGCAAATCCAGGTCGTGACCCACTGGGCGTTTGCTCGGCAGCAGCCAAAACTGCTACTCGTCACTACCTTCGGTTTCGCTCGCGCATATCAACTGGACAAGATGATCGAGTCGATCGAGGGACCGACGCCGTATAGGTTCGACCAGCCGCCGCCCGGCGCGCCGGCGGCCGTGTTTGGGGCCAACGCCGACGATCAGCTGGTGATTTTGCTAGATAGCGCCCGGGGCGTCCGCTACCCTGTCGGCCGGCTACCACAGCAAGGCATTCAGGCCATCAATCGCCGTGGGGACGAGCAGCTCGCCGGCGCGACGCTGGTCGGCGAGGATGAGGAGCTGTTGTT
This sequence comes from Promineifilaceae bacterium (SeqCode), assembly GCA_041570195.1. Lineage (GTDB taxonomy): Bacteria > Chloroflexota > Anaerolineae > Promineifilales > Promineifilaceae > UBA11865. Next base: position 16,383 of record JBFFWQ010000056.1, read on the forward strand.
GGTGACCGCGGGCGGCTATGGGCGGAGAGCGCCGGCCGGGCTGGTGCCCATACCGCCGAAGGCCAACAGTCGAGGCCGGGTGCTGGTAGCGCGCCGCCCATTGTGCGGCCTGGCCCGGCTGGGCGACGAGCGCCAGGCCTGGGCCATCACCAACCGGCGCTGGGTTGCTCTTGAGCCGGAGCGCCTACCCCTCGACGAGAACGGCTCGACCCGCTCTTCACGCCTGTTGAAGTTGGCCGGCGACGAAACGATCGTGTCCGCCTTCAGCATCGGCTGCTGCGCCTGAAATCGCCCTGAGTCATCTGTACTGAACGAATACAACATCTAGACAACGGATTCTTGATCCTGCTAAAATAATCAAAGTGGCCTGTCATTATTGGCGTTTAACAAAACAGTGGGCGATTAACGGACGCGAATGTGGCGCAAGAATGCATCCCGCACCGGTTTGGCAAACCGGGCTACGGAAGGGCGGCTGGTGAAATTGGCTGGTATTCGGGAAAGTGACCTTTATTGCGCGAATTTCCCAGTATGACGGTAAATGAACCAGTCATTCGTATGGCTTTCATCCTGTCAAACTGCGTCTGACGATTTAAGGAGATCCTGTGAGCGATAACGCGATTGTTGCCGATGAGCTGTTGTATGCCTATGGCGATGTGACGGCCGTCGATCACATCAGCTTCGAGGTGGCCGAAGGCGAAATCCTGGGCTTCTTGGGCCCGAATGGCGCCGGCAAGACGACGACGGTTAAGATGCTGACCGGCCAGCTGTTGCCCCAGAGCGGTCGGGCATCTCTGTTGGGGCTGGATGTGGCCAAGAACGCGGAGAAAGTGCAGGCGCAGATCGGGGTCTGCTTTGAGCTGACCAACCTCTACGAGCAGATGACGGCCGCGGAAAATCTGGAGTTGTTCGCTCGCCTGTTCGGCGTCTCTGACTTCGATGCCATGGCTCTGCTCAAGCGAGTGGGTCTGGCCGGTCGGGAGAAGGACCGGGTCGAAGGTTACTCCAAAGGCATGAAGCAGCGGCTGATGGTAGCCCGCTCGCTGGTGAACCGGCCGCGCATCCTGTTCCTGGACGAGCCAACCGAGGGGCTGGACCCGGTTTCTTCGGAGAACATCCGCGATATCATCTTGGAAGAACGGGAGCGTGGGGCAACGGTTTTCCTGACCACTCATGACATGTTTGAGGCCGACAAGCTGACGGATCGGGTGGCCTTCATCCACGACGGCCAGATCGTGGCCCTAGACACGCCGCATAATCTCAAGCAGCAGTTCGGGCAGCGAGCGCTGGCGGTGGAGGTGGCCGGGTCTGACGGCGGCCGGACAAGCCGCGAGGTGGTGCTGGACCAACCGGAGACGGCCGGCGAGTTGCAGGAATTGTTCAGCAGCGAGCAGATCATCACCGTTCATAGCAAAGAGGCCACGCTGGAAGATATCTTTATCCAGATCACCGGCCGGGGGTTGGTCGGATGACCCGTCAAATCATCAGTACGTTACTGAGAAAGGACTTCACGCTCTATTTCCGCAATCGCTTTTTCGCCTTTGTGACGATATTGGGCCTGGTCTTCTACGCGGCCATCTACTACGTCATGCCCAGCACGGTGGACGAGGTGCTCGAGTTGGGTTTCTATGCACCGGTGGCGCCAACTATTCTCCAGCAGGCGCAAGATGAAGGGCTGGCCGTCGAACGGTTTGATTCGGCCGAGGCCTTGAAAGAGGCGGTGGTCGAGGGCGATTACCAGGCCGGGCTGGTCTTTCCCGAAGATATCATGGAGAGCCAGGCGGCCGGCGAGCAGGCGACGGTCGAGCTTTATTTCCCGGGCGACGCGCCGCCGGAGTTCAAAGACGCCATCGTGACCTTGATCCGGGAAATGGTCTTCTTGCAGTTGGGTCAAGGGTTGAACCTGGAGGTGGATGAGCGGATCCTGGGCGTGGACATGGTTGGCGGGCAAATCGCGCCCCGCGACCGCATGCTGCCCTTGTTCGCGGTGATGCTCATCCTGGTCGAGATGCTGGGGTTGGCCAGCCTGCTGAGCGAGGAGATCGCCGGCGGCACGCTGATGGCCTTGCTCATCACGCCGATGACCATCGCGGGTCTGTTCTTCGCCAAGGGAGCGACTGGGGTCAGCCTGGCTTTTGGCCAGGCGGCGATCTTCCTGGGCGTTACGGGCGGCCTGGGCCAGCAGCCGCTGCTTATCCTGTTGGCGCTGCTGCTGGGGGCGGTGATGGTGACCGGGATCGCCTTCCTGATCGCTTCGCTGGGCAAGGACTTGATGTCGGTCATGGGCTGGAGCATCCCAGTTTTGATCATCCTGATCATCCCGGCCTTCACGGTCATCTTCCCGGGCGCGACGACGGCGTGGATCAAGGCCATCCCGTCTTACTATCTGGTCGACGCGGTGCACCTGGCCGGTAATTTTGGGCTGGGCCTGGAGCATGTCTGGCAGGATCTCGTTATCCTGTTGCTATTGGGCGTTCTTTTCTTTGCCCTGGGCATTGGGGCCTTAAGGAGAAAAGTGGCATGAGTATCAGACGAGTCGCGGTCCTATTTCGCAAAGAAACCAAGCAAGGGGCGCGGAATTTCATCCTCATCTTCGCTATCGTGACGCCGATCGTGGTGACTTTGGTGCTGTCGCTGGTCTTTGGCACGCTTTTCTCTGATGAGCCGACGCTGGGTATCGTGGACGAAGGCGATTCGCAACTGGTGGGGCTGGCGGCCGGGCTGGATTCGGTGACCAGCAGCGAGTATGAGTCGGCCGAGGAATTGGAGAGCGCGGTTGCGAGCGGGGCCCTGGATATGGGCGTCATCCTGCCGGCCGAATTTGATGCGGTCGTGGAAGAGGACCAGACGGTGGCTATCACGGCCTTCATCTGGGGCGAAAGCCTGGCTAAGAACCGGACTATCCTGGGCGCAGGGCTGGCGGGCATGGTGCGCGAGATGACGGGCCAGGAAGCGCCGCTGGAGATCGTGGTCACGGCCGTTGGTGAGGGTGAAAATATCCCCTGGGAGGACCGGCTGCTGCCGTTTATCGTGCTGATGGCGGTGGTCATCGGCGGGACGATGGTGCCAGCCACGTCGCTGGTGGATGAGAAGCAAAAGGGCACGCTGACCGCCCTGACCATCACCCCATCTAGCCTGGAAGAGGTGTTTTTGACCAAGGGGCTGCTGGGCGTGCTGGTAAGCGTCTTTATGGGCGTATTGATCTTGATCCTGAACCAGGCCTTTTATGAAGAACGCCTGTTGCTGGTGCTGATCTTGACCCTGGGCGCGTTGTTGGCTGCCTCTTTCGGCGTCTTCCTGGGAGCGATGACCAAGGATATCACGACTCTATTCGCTACCATTAAGGGCCTGGGACTGCTGCTCTATGCGCCGGCCATCATCTATTTTTTCCCGACGCTGCCGCAGTGGATCGGCCGTATCTTTCCGACCTTCTATATCGTTGGGCCGGTGGTGGAAATAACGCAAAACGGGGCGTCGTGGGGCGATGTGGCGGTGGACGTGTTGATCTTGGTGGGGCTGATCATGGCCATGTTGGCCGCGTTGCTGCTGATCACCCGCCGGTCACGGCGTCTAGCCTATTAATGGAAGTTGGACGCAGGCGAACGCGGATGAAAAGATAGAAGTCAGGCTTTTTGGTTGCGCTTGAGACTGAACTCAAAGAAAGATTGGTGTGTCTCAAAATGCGCGATGCGAGATCGGAGCTGAGTTATGCTTTGCGCAAACGTGTTGCTCCGGACAGAGAATTCTGGAACTTCTGAAAGAAGGGTTTGGGATCCTTGCGATCAATGATGGCAAAAACGCGTGGACCAAAGTATGGTCGCAGGTAGTAAGCCAGAGAGTATCTCTCTTTACGCAGGTGCTTGAAGGTATAGCCAACGTCCCGAAAGGTATCGATCCAATATATGCCCGCTTCGAAGTCAGACCTCTCCGGCAACTCCCCTTCGACCAGGTGCCGGTACTCAAGCCACGGGAAGTTCACACCGCAACGGACTGCCAGCGAAGAAGACAGATTGTGGCGGCCGTTCACCTCCAGCAGCTTATAGACGCCATCGCGGCTGTCTTTTTTGAACTCAGTACAAGAGAAGCCGTAGAACCCCATGGCCTCGACAATTTTCCTTCCCGGCTCGATCACCTCTGGGATCCTCTTGCTGATGGCAACGCGCGTTGAGCCCAGCCAGGGAGGTCCATTGCGAATCTTCTTGGCGGTGAATTCGGCCAGGGGTTTGCCGTCCCAGAAGTAGGAATTGTAGTTGACGCCGTCGGCGTCCTCACCAGGAATGTACTCCTGGAGCATGATTTCGAGACCTGCTTCGGCCGACTGCTTGTAGATCTCGATCATTCGGTCGACGCTATTGACCTTATACATCTTGGTTCCAAAGTGGGCATAAAACAGATGGCTTTGGCTGGGCTTCACCAAACATGGCCACTCGACACGCCCGGCATATTCCGCCACTTGATCGACCGACTGCGGTATCAAGGTCTTGGGCGCCGGCACGCCCACCTCATTCGCCAGGGCGTAGGTATGTCGCTTTTCGATGAACAGCCGGGCGATGTCCCATTCGGTACAGGCCACAATATAATGTTGTTCCAAAACCGGCTTATTCCTGGAAACGGCGGCCAACGTCGCGTCCGAGACGGGAAACAGGGGCACCCGGCCAAAGCGCGGCGCAAGCTCGACCAGCAGGTCGATGAATTGTGCCTCAGATCGCTCGGGATGGGGCGCGTGGATGCTCTCCTGAACATACTTAGAGGCCTGACCCATATCTCTCTTGTCATAGGTGAAGAGAATGATGGGTACGCCCATTATGCCGAGAGCGCGAATCACGCCTAGGCCCATTGTGGAACCGGAAAGAACGATTGCAGGTGTCATGGATGGCTTCCTCGCAAGTAAGACGTGACAATTATGGCGTGCTACTAATATCATTTTAGCGGAGAAACTACAGCCTGCTATGGGAACGCTGTACCGTTGCCGTTAAGAAGCCTTACTTCTTTGCCGGGGCGGCGGAGTGCGAAGTTAGGCTTTTTGCTTGTCTCAATAGTCAGGCTTCTCTGTTGAAGAAGCCTGACTTCTGAGCCTAGACCAGATGTGCTATACTCGGAGTCATCATGCAACGAAGATTCGCCGTGGCCGCATTGGGAGATTCCATCCAAAGAATGGTCCTTCTATTGACGTTGGTCGCGGCCGAACGAGCCAGTCAGTAGGTAACCATGTCCACGACTTACGTCGCCATTGACCTGGAAACGACGGGTCTTGACCCGAGCAGCGAAGCGATCATTGAGGTGGCGGCGGTCACGTTTCGCGATGAAGAAATCGTCGACGAGTGGTCTTCGCTGGTTAACCCCAACTGCGACTTGCCGGCTTTCATCACCCGGCTGACGGGCATCAGCCAGGACATGGTGGACGGGGCGCCGGAGATGTTCTTGTTACGGCCGCGGTTGAAGCGATTGCTGGGCGAGCACATCCTGGTGGGCCATAACGTCGCCTTTGACCTGGGATTCTTGCACGCGGCCGACCTGGTGTGGGGCAATCGCCGCCTGGACACGCTGGAGCTGGCCTCGATATTGTTGCCGGGCGCCGGGCGCTATGGACTGGGCGCGCTGGTCAATCACCTGGGATTGCCGGGCAGCGGTGAGGGCCAGGCGCACCGGGCCCTGGACGACGCCCGCTGGACGGCTTATCTGTTCATGGAATTGGGGCGGCGGGCGCTGGAGCTGGATTTGCATATCTTGACCGAGATCGTGGAGGCTGGCCGGCGGGTCGCCTGGCCGGAATCGATCTTCTTCCAGGAAGCGCTGCGCCGTGCCGGCCGGGACACTGGGCATCCTGCGTTGGGCAAACGCGAGCGACTGGCCAGGCTGTTCACGCCGGATATGCCGGATAAAAAACCGCTCATCCCGGCCGATGATCTGGAACCGATCGAGACATCGATAGTGGCCGATATGCTGCGGCCGGGGGGCAATTTCAGCCGCCATTTTCCGGGCTATGAATTCCGGCCGCAGCAGGTGGAAATGCTGGAAGCGGTTAGCGATGCCTTTAACAGCGGGCAGCATTTGTTGGTCGAGGCGGGCACGGGCACGGGTAAGAGCATTGGCTACCTGCTGCCGGCGGCCTTCTGGGCGACGCAGAACGGCCGGCGGGTGGTGGTGTCGACCAATACCATCAATCTGCAAGACCAGCTGATGCACAAGGATATCCCGGAGTTGCAGCAACTGGTGCCGTTTGAATTGCGGGCGACGGTGCTCAAGGGGCGGCGCAATTACCTGTGCACGCGCCTGTTCCAGCAACTGCGCCACCGGGGCCCGGGCGGAGTCGACGAGATGGCGCTCTACGCCCGGATCCTGGCCTGGCTACCGGGGTCGCAGAGCGGCGACGTGGCACAGATCACACAACGGACGCCGGCCGAGCGCTTGTTGTGGGATAGGTTGAATGCGGAGAATGACGGCTGCACGGCCGATAAATGCGCCCAGGAAGGCTGTCCGCTGCATTTCGCCCGGCGGCGGGCCGAACAGGCCCACATCCTGGTGGTCAATCACGCGTTGTTGCTGGCCGACGTGGCCTCGGAGAATCGGGTTTTGCCGGAATACGTGGACCTGATCGCCGACGAGGCCCATCATCTAGAGAGCGCGGTCACCAATGCCTTGAGTTTTCGGGCCGACCGGCGCTTCCTGGAGAGCTTGTTGGAGGAGGTGACCAAGCCACGGGCAGGCATGGTGGCCGACGTAGGACGGCGGGCCAGGGAAGGGCTGCCGGCTGATTATGCCAGCGCCATCGACGGCCGGATCAACCAGGTACGAACGGAGGCGGATCGGGCCGGAGAGCGGCTGGACGAATTTTTCGACGCCCTGGAGTATTTCCTGGGACAGACGCTGGGCAGCCAGGGCCAGGCCAACTACGCCGAGCAGATCCGGATCACGCCGGCCGTGCGGACCCAACCGGCTTTCGACCATGTAACCATCGTCTGGGATAACTTGAATAAGCAACTACTGCCGGTGGGCGAAGGGCTGAACCGGCTGGCCGGCGACATGGCCGATCTGTCGGATCATATCGAGGATGCCGACGATTTATGGCTTACGCTGACCAGTCTGGCCCGCTCGCTGGAAGAAACGCGGGCTAATATCGACGCGCTGATCGCCGATCCGGTAGAAACGATGATATATTGGGTCGAGATGTACCGGCGGCGTATCTCGTTGCACGCGGCGCCGCTGGATATCGGGCCGCTGGTGGAGAAGCATATCTTCAATACCAAGGAAACGGTGGTCTTCACTTCGGCGACGCTGCGCACAACCGGGCCGGGCAGCCAGGGCGAGCCGTCATTTGCCTATTTGCGCGATCGCTTGCAGGCTGGTCACGCCAACGAATTAGCGGTTGGGTCACCTTTTGACTATGAGCAGTCGACGCTATTGTACCTGCCGACGGATATCCCGGAGCCGAACCAGCCCGGTTATCAGCGGCACGTGGAAGGGGCGATCCTGGATGTGGCCCTGGCGCTGAACGGCCGGACGCTGGCTTTGTTCACCTCGTTTAGGCAATTGATGGACACGGCGGCGGCGATTGAAGGGCCATTGAATAGCGCCGGTATCTCGTTGCTGGTCCAGTCGCAGGGCGCTTCGCGGCAGCAGTTGCTGAGCCAGTTTAAGGCGGATGGCAGCCGGTCGGTTTTGTTGGGCACGCGCTCGTTCTGGGAGGGGGTGGACGTGCCCGGTGACGCCTTGCAGGCGGTGTTCGTCGTCAAGTTCCCGTTTGACGTGCCGTCAGACCCGATTTTCGCGGCCCGGTCGGAGACGTTTGACAGCCCGTTTTTTGAGTACTCGATCCCGGAGACAGTGTTGCGTTTCCGGCAGGGGTTCGGCCGGTTGATCCGTCGCACGGACGACCAAGGGGTGGTGATCGTGCTGGATAAGCGCATCCTGACCAAGCGTTACGGCCAGGCGTTCCTGGAGGCATTGCCGCAGTGCACGGTGTTGCGGCAGCGAATCGGCCGGGCCGGCGAGTTGACACAACGCTGGCTGAATAGGGACAGAGGGTAGGAGAAAGGGACGCAGATTCGTAGGGTTTGCAGGCTTGGGAGTCAATGGCTCGCAGCTAGTCGTTCACAGCTCGTTAAGCCAGCCATCGGCCGGCCGCAGCCAGAGTGTGCTATCATAATGAGTGGTGCACTGTTGTTGGCGCGTTCAGTGAATCGACTTTAGGAGGGACAATGTTTATCTACTTCGCCGGCCCCCTCTTCAGCCAAGCCGAGAGGGCGTTCAATCTCAGATTGACGATGACCCTGGAGGAGCACGGCTACACGGTCTTCTTGCCCCAACGAGATGGTCTCGGTGCCGATCCAACCGGCTTTCAGGATATGACTGAGGAAGAAATAATCCAGGCCATATTCACTCTCGACCGCGACAAAGTGCTCGAGGCCGATGTCCTGCTTTTCATCCTGGACGGGCGTGTTCCAGACGAGGGCGCCTGTGTCGAACTGGGCCTGGCTTTTGGACAGAAGCACCTGGAGCAGAAGAGCAAGCTGCTCGTCGGCCTGCATACCGACTGGCGGGCGGCATTCCCGTGGGTCAAACGCAACCCTTTGATCGATGGGGCGCTGGACTGCATCGTTGGTGACGAAGATGAGTTAATAGCTGTCCTTAAGTCGGCCAGACAATCTGACGAGCAGTAGCGGATAATCCTGCGAACGGACCCGAATTCTGGATTGCTTAGGGTTGCCCTTGAGTGGAAAGTTGGCTCGAAGGGTCAGTTCGGCAACTCTTTCGTAGCCTCATCTCAGCGTTCCATCTGATTCCTTCGGCACGACCCGCACGGCGTACGCCAAATCGTCAATAAGGCATAGACTGCCCGTAGACCGGTCATCGCGCGGCCGGCGACGGGATGTGCTATTGTTAAGGGGTGGTAAGTGGTGTACCGAACTTCGTTCGCTTTGTGGCTAGTTCTGGAGGCGCTCGATGAAGTGGTGGCTGTGGCAAGCATTGGCGATGGGGTTGCTGATCCTGGCGGCCTGTGATGGGGCTACCAGTGCGCCGGAAGCTGCGGTAAATGGCACTCCAGCTCCTGAAACCGAAGCGACGGTCGTCAGGCCACCGACGCCGCCGGTAACGGCCTCACCGGTAGTGAGGGCGTCACCGATGGTGTCGGAGGGGGAAAGCTCGACGGCGGCCGGGGATAGCGGAGCAGCGACGGCCACGCCGACGCCCGCTATGGCCCAGGCGGCTGACCAGAGGGATGTGGCGGAGCACACGCCGGAGGTCACACTGACGGAGGCGCCCGTCCGGGCCGCTACGCCGACGCCAAGTCCGCTGCCGCCGACTGCCCTGCCGCCCAGCGCAACGCCGCGGCCTACGAACACAGCTTCGCCCACGGCGACGCCGACTGAGAGCAGCGGCGCGGCCGTCGATTATTTCCGGGCGAACGTGGAAGAGGCGGATCCGGGCGACACTATCACCCTGGAATGGGCGGCGATGGGAGCGGAGACGGTCACTTTGTGGCGGTTGATGGCCACCGGGCAGTTGGGCGAGTTCTGGGATGTGTCGGAAACCGGCTCGTTCGTCTATCAAATCCCCGAGCACGCGCGGAATTGGACGACCTTCGCCCTGGCGGTGACGGAAGCGGATGGCAGCACGGACATGGTCACGCTGGAGATCGGTTTGCGCTGCCCGGATAGGTGGTACTTCGACAATCCGCCGGATATCTGCCCGGCGCGGGCGGCGGTGGTTTCGGCCGGGGCGGAGCAGCGTTTTCAAGGCGGGGTTTTGCTGTGGTCGGCCGGCGAGGACCGGATCTATGTGTTGTATGGCGACGGCCAATCGCCCCAGTGGGCGGCCTTCACCGACGAATGGGACCCAGGCGAGCCAGAGAGCGCCCCGGCATTGGAGCCACCGGCGGGTTTTTACCAGCCGGTTCGTGGATTTGGCCAGGTATGGCGGGAGCAACCTGGCGTACGGGAGCGGTTGGGCTGGGCGTTGGAGGAAGAGGTGGGCTACCAGACGGCCGTGCAGCGGACGTCGTACGCCAAGTACAATGAGACGTTTATCCGGGCGATGGATGGCGGCGTGTGGCAGTTGCGGGCCGAGCGCAGCGGGTGGGAGAAGCGCTGAGCCCGTTCGTTACACACTAGAAACCAGACATCTCGGCCCTTTCCCAGGGGATCCTGCGCTTTGTAAACGATGACAATTGGAGCAAACGATTAGCCGGGAGCTATTGATTCGGGGTCAAAAATAATTATATAATTTAACAGCGGCCGTATTCGTTTCCGGGCCCGGCAACTCGCTGCCGAACGGCCGCATGATGGCCGGTTGGGCTGCCTGCCAATCGCCGTCCAATCGGCAAGGAGCGCCGATGACTACCCATGACTCTGGCCTATTGAGCGCCGATCCCTCCACGCTGCGCGATCATACCCGGATTCAAGCCCGGCCTCGCTTGCTCTACATCGACAATCTGCGCACGGCGGTGATCATAGGCGTCATCCTCGTCCACCTCGCCGTCACCTACGGCTTTGATGCCGACTGGATGTATTATGAGGGCGGCGAGACAAACCCCGTTTTCAACGCCGTTGCGCTCATGCTTGCCGGCATTGGTATGGCTTTTGCGTTGGGCCTGCTGTTCTTGATCGCTGGCTACTTCACGCCGCCGGCCTTCGACCGCAAAGGGAGCCGCGGCTTCGTCGTCGACCGTCTGAAGCGGCTGGCCATTCCCTGGTTATTCTACGCGATATTCCTCAACCCCCTCGTCCATTATGCCGTCGACGTCCATGGCGGCGATTGCCAAGGTTCGCTTTTCGACTGCCAGTTCCAGGGTTCGTTCTGGGACTATCTGCGCGTCTATCCGGGAACCTTGGGCAGTTGGGGCGATGGTCCGGTCTGGTTCCTGGAAGCCCTGCTCGTCTTCTCACTTTTTTACGCCCTTTGGCGACAGCTTGTCGCACGCCGGGCTTCAGCCATCGACGGCCCACTTCGCCGGCCGCTCCCCTTGCCCTCCGATGGTTCTATTGCCATTTTCGCCCTGGCTATCGGCCTGGTTACCTTCATTGTTCGATTCTGGTTCACAGCCTTCGACTTCATCGAACCATTCCATTTCGAGTTTGCCCGGTTCACCCAATACGTTGCCCTCTTCGCCGCCGGAACCTGGGCCTATCGTGGCGACTGGTTGGCAACTTTCTCTGATCGTCGGGTCCGGACCTGGCGCTGGGTCGCCCTGCTCTGCATCCTGATCCTGCCCGCCTTGATAGTGGCCTCGGGTGGCCTCTCCGGCGAATTTGACGAACGGATCGCCCACGGCGTCAACTGGTTGTCCTTCGCCTATTCCGTCTGGGAAGGCTTCATGGCTGTCTCAATGGTCATCGTCGTCCTGGCCTGGTTTCGCAGCCACTTCAACCAGCAAGGAAGGCTGGCCCGGCTCATGTCGCAGACCAGCTTCGCCGTCTACGTCATCCACCCGGCCGTCATTGTTCCCCTGGCCCTGTTCCTGAGCGGCATCGAGATGAACCTGAGCCTGAAATTCCTCGTGGTCGCCCCGTTCGCGGTGGCCCTCTGCTACCTGGTGGCCTACGGCCTGCGCCAGGTCCCGGGTTTGAAAGCCATCCTGGGCTGAGCCATCCTCGCCTTTTGCCAGCCTCGTTCAGCGGACGTCGTATGCCAAGTATAATGAGACCTTCATTCGGGCGATGGATGGTGGGTTCTGGCGGCTGAGGGCGGAGCGGAGCGGGTCGGAGAAGACGTCGTCAGTGGCGAGTGGACAGCGGCGAGTGGTTGGTGGACAGTAATCAGTACGTCCGCCAAGAGCGGCAAGCGCGAACGGTGGCTCGCAGCCTTCATTGATGCGAGTCAATTAGCGATGTATGGATACGTATATTCGTTGCCGCAAGATGGTCCGTCGTCATAGACTGACTGTCTAGTCGCGGGCCAGGAAGCGATCGACTTTCGAGCGGGCCTGCCAGCCAATCAGGTCTCGTGTGTTGACCATGCCCCGAGTGCGTAGCCCGCCAATGTATTGCTCGACCGTATTGCGAGGCACAGGCAGCTGTTCTTCTTCAGGTTTGCGAACCAGGGTGACGGCCTCTTCGGGACAGTCGGTCACGCATAAGCCGCAGCCAATACAGCGGTCCTTGTCGACCAGGGCGTAACCATTGTCCAGGCCAATGGCTTCCATCTGGCAACGAAACTCACAGTCGCCGCAGGCCGAGCACAAGACCTCATCGACCTCTGCCCTGAAGGGCGAGACCAGGATTTCGGCCGGTCGCGGATGGCGTTTGGCGATGGCGAACACCTCGCAGCAGTCGCTGCAGCAACAGCAGATAAAACTGGCCGTCTGGGTATTGCCTGGCTGCAGGACGAGCCCTGCTTCCTCGGCCCGTTCCAGGATAGACAGGGCCTCTTCCTGGTCGATGGCCCGGCCGACCCCCAGCCGCTCGTAGTAATCGGCCGCATCGCCAAAGGCCAGGCAGCTCTCCAGGGGTTTGTCGCAGCCCTGGCCGAGAAGTTTCTTTTGCTTGCGACAGACGCAAGGATTGACCCGCAGCCTGTCTTGGGACCGGACCAGGTTCTCAGCCTCTTCGTAGATCATGACCGTCGACCCGGTTGGAATGCTTTCGCCCACCGGTATCGTGCGCATCTGGGGCATCTGTTCCCACCAGCGAGGCGAAATGGTTTCCATGAAGGCTGAGTTTGCTGAGGCCATTTCCTCGTCAAATCTGCCCACCTGGAACTCGAAGAAGCCGATGGCGTATTGGGTGGCCATGTATTCTGGTGGGTCGTCGCCGCGGTGGATGCTGTAGACCAAGCCCTTGCGAGCCATGCCCTCCAGTTACTCGGCTACTTCGTCGACCGGCCGCTTGACCCGCCGGGCGATCACCCGGGCCGGTTCGGCGATGAGGGTCAGCTGTTGAGCCATTTCTGCTTCTTCGGGCGTGAAGAGCGTCCGCAGCAATTTCAGCTCCCGCCCATCTTCGGTTCGTGGATAACCGGCCGGCAGTGTATCCAGGAACTCTGCCAATCGTTCGTATACGTCCATGCTCACCTCCGTGTTAGCTTTTAGCTGTTAGCTCCTAGCTTCGAGCTCTGAGCCTCTAGCTTTCAGCTATCAGTTCTGCGACCTTGTGCGCCCGGCGATTCTCAGACGCCGATACGCCGCGGCGCGGGCAGGTCGGCTATGGAAAGATAAGGAGCCGTGGCAAAAGGGCCTTTTGTGTTGGTGGTGGGGAGCGATGAATTGTTTTTGGCCTGATCATGGAAGCCCTTTGGCACGAATCGTCCGAACTCCTCTGCCTTCCTGCGTCAGCTACCTGATTGCATCAGCTACCTGATTGCATCAGCTATCTTACTATAGCAAAATGGACAATCCGAAGTCAACTGTTGGTCGGGTTTATACGACAGATATGCGCTTGACCGCAGGGCGACAAACGTTGTTGCTGCAGTCGGCCGGCTTGGGGGCCGGGAGCGTGGCGTTGGGAAGAAGGGGAGCTGAGGTGAAAAGGGGCCGGTGCAGAGCCGGCCCCCGACACTCACCTAATCACAAATGGCACATATACTCTTCTCTGATCGGCTAACACGCTAATCGTAACCGTGGCCTCGCCGAAGTTGCCCTGACCATCATAAGCGATCAGGGTGATCGTGTAATCGCCAGGATCGAGCAAGAGATCGGCCTCGAGGCCCAGCTCGACGACCTGGCCGTCTACAGACCAGGTATAGGTAAAGGCCTCAGCAGGCGTCGCGGCCGCGTCGCTGGCACTGCCGCTAAGCGTTATCCACTCGTTAACGGCGTACGTGCTGCCGTCGGCCGGGGTATCGATGGTGACGATGGGCGCTGGGTGGGGCACGGTGAATACGCCGCTCGATTGGGCCTGGACGGTGTGGAAGCCGTCGCTGGCGATCACCTGCACTTTGCCACCTGTGCCGCCCGGCAGGCGGCCTACATCCACCGTGTATTCCGTCCCCGTCAGATTGCTAGCCACCGGGAACCAATTGTCGCCCCCATCAGGCGAGTAGAGGATGGTGAATTGCAGGGCGTCTCCGTCTTCGTCGCCGGCCGTCCAGCTGATGATTTCCTCGCCGCTCCATGTGTCCCCATCGCCCGGGGCGGTTACGGTCAGGGTCGGCGGGTTGGGCGAAGCTTCGAGGCTATCCAACACCTGGCCGTCATGCTTGAGCACGATTCTGACGGCGCCCTCCTGGACCGGGAGCTGGAAATCGAAGCGGACTTCATCGAGGGGCACGCCTTCGGCGTCGGTGAAGACGGCCGTGAAGGGGGCTGAGAAGAGGAGTTGCTGGCCGGCATTCTCCACCTCGATGCTATAGGCGCCAGTCACGACCGGCGTAGCGTCAACGCCTGGCAGAGTGAGCAGCGGCGCCAGGCTCCCGCTGCCGTCCTGGTTGACCTGCCCGGAGAGATAATAAACATCGGTGATCGCTTGCGTCGCCTGAATGCCGGCGTCGGCAACGATGGGTACCAGACGGTCGAACATTTCCCGCCAGCGATAGGGCGAGATCCACTGGATGGGAGTCCCTTTTTTCCAGCAGTAGGACATGAAATCATCCCGGGTATCGGGCACGACGGACAAGTGTTCGCCCGCGCCGTCGGTCCAGGGCGTGGTGGTGTCGAAGCCCACCTCCTGGATGTTATCGGTGCCGTCATAAGGCCAGGCAGGATCGGGTCCATCGGCTTTGCAGCCCCACGTCTTGTCTTCGTTGTCTTCCGGGTTGGACACGTGGCGGCCCCAGGTGCCGCGGCGGCTGCGGTCGAGGTTGTGATTGACCTCATGGATCATGGTGGTGGAGTTGAAATCCGAGCCATCGGCTTGCCCGACGACCACAATGCCATTGCCGCCCGAATAGATGGGATCGGAGGTGCCGACGGCCTTTGGATCCCGGCCGACCTTGAAACCGTACAACATGTCCGGCAGCGCAGACAGGTTGTTCGAGCTGGCGGCGGCGATGGTCATCGTGCGCCAGTAATCGTTCAACTCCTTCTTCATCGTGGTGAAGGAAATGGGATTGGTGGTGCCGATTTCGGTCCACGGCCGGTGCACGAAGGTAACCGACGGCGCCGGTAGCAGCCGCTCCAAGACCAACTCCTGCTCAACCATATCGGCTTGGGTTGGCAGCAGCGGCGCGGCCTTGGTGCCCTCGTTAAACGGGAAGACCCAGATGACCGGGACATCCCGCCTGCGGAAGTTGACTGACTCCGTCGCCGCTTTGGTATTCTGGCCAGCCAGGTTCTCGACGACGGCCGTCAATTGGGTCAGGCCCTCAGTGACCCAACTGTCCGGGAGCAGGAAGTTGGCCGTATGGCTCAAGGCCTCCCGATCGATGGTTTCCGGGATCGTGGCCAGGGCGACCAGCGGCGAACCGGGTAGATCGAGGCTGTTCCGGCGGCCGTACAGGAAGACCCGGACCGTCGCTTCCGCCTCTACATCGGGGTACACTCGCACCACGGTCTCCTTGTCGGCGACCAGGGGCAGGCTGTTGGCGGCGTCCTGGATGGCCTGGGTGACCTCTATCTCAAAGCCGCCCGATCCGATATCAAGCACCCGGCCGGCGGGCGGATCGGGGTCCAATTTGGAGGGCGCCAGGGTGATGGCGCCTAATTCGGAGAAGTCAGAAGGAAAACCGGCCGGAACTTCATCGTCGAAGGCCGGCGTCGACGAAATCGCCCGCACGCCCAGGCTAACGGTATCGCCCGGCTCGGCGCCAATGGAGGCCAGGTCGATGCCGATCTCCCAGATACGATGTTGGCTGCAGACGATCTTGGGCACAAAACCGATGAGCGTGAAACGCAAGCTGCCATCGCCGATGAAACAGCCGAACCCGGCTCCATAGGCCGAACGCAGATCGGTTGAATTGCGCCGGTCGAAGCTGTTGGGGCCGGTGTATTCTTCCCAGATGAAATCGCCGCCCCCGTCGAGGCGGAAATTGAGGTCAAAGCCGCGGTCGATCTGGCGATTGTTCACGACGTCAAAGCTCAGCCAGAAATTGTCGGCGCCGGGGCTGTCCTGGCCATCGTCGGCCAACAGGTCCAGCAAGATGTACAGGCGGGAGTCGTCGCTGCGGGCGCTGATGAAACCATAGCCCAAATCGACCTTCTTGCCGTAATCCCATTCGCCGCCCCGCAGGTAGCCGTCCAGATCAGGAGGCGGGTCGGCGTAACCGGCCGTCAGTGAGAAAGCCGGCGCGGGCAGGGCGGTGATGGTCAGGCTCGTTTGGGCAAGTCGCCCCTTATTGCCTTCGGCCAGCAGGGTGTAGACGCCAGCGGGCACATCAGAAGGTAGAGAGATGAGCTCGTTGAAATTGAGGCTGTCGGCGGCAACGGTGATAGAGCCAGCTATGGGCCAGGTATCCGGCCCACTTCGCAGCTTGAAGCGAATAAACTCGCCGGCCGACCAGTTGGTGCCCTCGACCCGGATTTCATCGCCCGGGTAAATATCGCCTCCGGTGAGGACTGCGATCTCAGAATTGTCCAGGATTTTGACCGTCGCCTGGTCGTCGAAGCCCTTGGTGCCGTCGGCCGTCACTGTGTGCAGCCCGACCGAGGCGTACTTAGGCAGGGTGATGTCGTAACTGAAGTCGGCCGTGGCCGCGCCGACGCCGTCAAAGGCATGGCCCACGTCCCAGCGGAAGGTGATCGTCTCGCCGACGATGGCGTCGAAGATGTTGACGGTCAGGGGCGAGCCGGCGTAACCGTTGGCATTGGGGATCTCGATCCGGCCGGCATGGGTGACGGTGAAGGTGGCCGTGGCCGTGCCAACGGTGTCCCCGGTGGCTGTCTCAACCACCGGGCCGTTGATGGTGTTGGCGGGCACGTTGAACAAGAAGTCGCCGGCCTGGCCGAAGCAGCCGCTGCTGGCGTCTACGCCGGTCGACCAGCGAATGGGCTGGTTGTTGGTGTCCGGATAGCCCCATTCGACGGTCACCTGGCTGTTGCCCACCCAGCCACAGCCGGAAGCGGCGACAGGATCGCCGGGCAGACCGGTGTCCGGTTCGAGAATCAGGGTCCTGGTGACCACCGTGAAGGGCACGTTCAGTACAAAGCCTGAATCGAGGCCGGTGGCCTGAATGGTCTTGGCGCCCAAGGTGGCCGTCACCGGAATCGACAAGGTCGGTTCTGTGGGGCCGCCGGTGGTGATGCAGCCGCCCTGGCTGGTTCCCCAGGTATCGAAGGTCTGGCCGTTGGCGGTGAAGGCGAAATCGATCTGCTCCTGCGGCAGCCAGCCGCAGCCGGCCAGCGGCACGCGGGCGCCTGGCGGGCCTTCGTCAGGCGTCAGCACGATGGTCGGGCTTTTCACCCAGTAGGCCGCGGCCGAAACTTGATTAGTATCGCTAAAGGCGATGAGTCCATAAAAGCCGTCTTTGGAGCGGGGTATTTTCAAGAGGCCGTCTATGCAGCCGGTAACATCGTCGACGCGCACGTTGGTCAGCGGCGAATTATCCCGCTGCCACAGGATATTGACCCTTGAGGATCCATCCCAGCCACAGCCGTCGAAGGCGACTTCGAAGTCGGACGGCCCGCGGGTCGGGTTGAGGTGTAGCTGCGAATTGCTCTGTTCGAAGGGCAATTCAAGCACGCCGCTCACGCTGCCCCTGGCCTGGATTACATGCTGGCCCGGTTCGGATCCGGGGATGCGTTCACTATCGTCCAAGTTGAACATGCCTTCGAAACAGCCGTTCGGCTCGACGGTGAAAGTCGCCAACTGGGCTTCGGGCTTGTCCCACCAGATCTCGACCGTTTCGCCAGGCGCCCAGCTGCAATTGAAGCCTTGAACCAGGACCGAGGTGATGCCGATATCGGTGCCCAGACCAGCCAGGGCAGGCGTCAGCAAGAACAGCGGCTCAAGTATGGGCGAGTCGGAGGCGACCCAGAGCGGATCCTGACCGTCGGCCGTGTCGGCCGAGCCTAACCGGGCCGACTGCCCGTTGCCGGTGGCGTCTGAGGCGAACTGGCCGGCGCCATCGTCCATGGGCCAGTAAGCGACCAGGCCGGCCTCGTCGCCCTGGAGAGGGGCAAACAAGGTCGAGCGCAGATCCTGCGGGGTGCGAGCGATATTCCAGACGCGGACCTCGTCGATGGTACCGCTGAAGGCGCCTGTCCAAGCGCCCAGGAACAGGTAGTTGACGTCGGCGACATCGCCGGAATGGGCAACCGTGCCGGTCAGGAGGCCGTTGTGATAGATGTCCACACTGGCCCCATCATAGATGGCCGCCAGATGATGCCACTCGCCGGCAACCAGGCCGCCGGCCGCGGTCGTGGTCGACTTGCAGCTAGAGGTGCAAAGTTCCATCCCCCACTGGGAGTGATCGGCGGCCGGCTGGAACATGACCCAGCCGCCGCTGCTGTTCGGCTGGTCGGCGTCGCGGCCGCTAACCAGGCCTACGTCCGCGCCGGAACCGGTGACTGAATCAGGTTTGACCCAGGTCTCGATGGTGAAGGAGGTGGCGAAGTCGAAATTGCCGACATCCAGCACCCGGGCGAAGTCGTCAACGCCGTCGAATTGCAGGGCGTAGTTCGTCTGGTTGGCGGCCGTTGGTTCGGCCGCTTCGCCTGGGCGGTAGGTGGCGGCGAAGACGACGGCGACCAGGGCCAGGGCCAGCAGCGAACCCAGGAGCAGGAGCCTCTGGCCCCCCTGGATCCATCGTCCTTCCTGTGCAAGTGGTTGGTTCATCTTTTATCCCCCGTTTTCCTGGGTCCCGCCAACACCCTCCCGCGAAGGTCAGCCAAACGGTCAGGCCGGGTCGCCAAAAGGGGACCCGGTTCGCCGAAGCAGAACGGCATTGGCAGCAGTGCACGATATCAATTGTTTGCCTGTATATGAAAAATGTTCCGGCAAAGGTAAGCTCAATAGATACCATATTCGGTCTGAAAGGCAAGGATCTGGCGAGAATCGGGGTGGA
>JBFFWQ010000057.1:0-35174 GCA_041570195.1 Promineifilaceae bacterium (SeqCode)
GCGGCCGACAAAAAGCTTGTCGTCGACTGTAATGACCTGGTCGGGCATCGCCTACTCCAGCAACTACAGAATGATTCACACGTTATGCCGCAACGACTCGCCCAGAAGACAGCCTGTGATCGCGGCCCCCATTATTCCGGAGCTCGCCCTCTAGCAGACTACTCATTGGCCAGCAAAACAGCATAATGAAAACTAACCTTGCGGTTGGCACTGGCGCTTCTTATCCAGTTGTCGATACTACAAAAGAAACTAACTGGCTGAAAGATACCCGGAAACCCCACATATGTCAAGCTGACTGTAGTAACACACCATATATATGGAACTGGAATACTGTTGACAGTCCGCGGCTGTTATAGTATCTTTAACACTGGATTCGTTTGTAGTGCCATAAAATTGAATAGTTTAGCGTGAAGACGACTTTGTTTGGCGTTATTCGCCCGTACTCATAGGGCTGAATGAAATACTTGATTAGTCAGCCGAGGCCAATTTCCGCGTCGTTTTACGAGCCAGGGATCGTCGTTTTACGAGCCAGGGATCGTCGTGTTAGCAAAACAGGGATCTTCGATTGCGAGCGAAGCGAGATCCCCGGTGGCCGTTAACTTACTTTATTTCATCGGCATTCGTTAGAGTGAGGGGATATTTCAATGCAGAGGACACCAGAACTGGAAAATCTGGCCGTAATTCGGGTGCTGGGAGTCGGCGGCGCGGGCAGCAACGCCGTCGATCGCATGATCAGAGCCGGATTGCGCGGCGTGGATTTCATGGCCCTGAATACAGATGCACAGGCGCTGATGCGATCGGCGGCGCCAACTCGGCTGCGCCTTGGCGAAAACACAACCCGCGGCCTGGGCTCTGGAGGCGACCCGGAAATCGGCCAGAAATCGGCCGATGAATCGGTTGACCAGATCTTTCAGCTCGTCAAAGGAGCCGATATGGTATTTGTCACCGCCGGAATGGGCGGCGGCACGGGCACCGGCGCCGCGCCGATCGTAGCTCGTGAAGCCCGCAAAGAAGGCGCGCTGACTATCGGCGTTGTAACCAAGCCATTCTTCTTTGAAGGTAGCCGCCGTGCGACCGTGGCCCTTGAGGGCATCGAAAAACTGCGCGAAGATGTCGATACGCTGATCGTGATTCCCAACGATCGTTTGCTGGAGCTAACCAACCGGCGAATGTCTCTTACCGAGTCCTTCACCCTGGCCGATAGTTTTCTTTGTCAGGGCATCCAGGGCATCAGCGAACTGATAACGGTGCCTGGCATCATCAACTTGGACTTCGCCGATGTAAAAACCATCATGGCCGAAGGCGGCGCGGCGTTAATGGCCGTCGGCGAAGGTGAAGGCGAAGATCGCGCCCGATTGGCCGCCGAACGGGCGATCGGCTCCGAGTTGCTGGACGTGACCATAGACGGTGCCCAGGGTATCCTGTTCAATGTAACGGGCGGCCCAGACCTGACTCTACACGAAGTTCATGAGGCGGCGGCCATTGTGCGCGAAACGGCGCATCCTGACGCAAATCTAATCTTTGGTGCGGTTATCGATGATAATCTGACCTCGAAGCTGCGCGTTACGGTTGTGGCGACCGGTTTTGAACGAGGCGAGCCGCGCCAGAGGTTTGTCGAGCGCCAGCAAGCAAAAGAAACGCCCACAGAGAAAAAGAAATCATCCGACAGCCCGGCGAAAAAACCATTTAACACCGCTTCCTGGTCGCGGCCTAATTTCGCCGAAGATGATCTGGCCATTCCCGCATTTCTACGCCGGCGCTAAGCCGGCATCGTCTTGGTAAACATATGTTTATTTATGGGCGTGTGAACTGCATACATCCCCTCTGCAATGCTCCCCCTGCCTCAGGGCAGGGGGAGCATCTCTATCTCGGCATCCGGAACCCCCGAGAATCCTATCCCTAGGCGAGGCGATGCAACGTACTAAGCGCACTCACCTACACGCCCGAATTCGCGTAGCTGGTATCGGCAGCGGCGGCCGAACGGCCGTTAATCGCCTGATCGCAGGCGGTGCTTATGGCGTCGACTTCGTGACTCTAGACACAGATACAGATGCCTTGCGTGAATCGCTGGCGCCGCTCGTCGTGCGTCTGAGCAAAACGGCGGCCGATAGCCGCGGCGCGGCTGGCAACGTTGAGCGAGGTAAAGAGGCTGCCCTGGCTTCGTCTATGGCCATTGGCAAGGCATTGCATGGTTCCGACCTCGTGTTTGTCCTGGCCGGTCTCGGTGGTGGAACGGGCAGCGGGGCGGCCCCGGTCGTATCTCAGATAGCTCGCCGGGAAGGGGCGTTGGTTATCGGCATCGTCACCTACCCGTTTTCCTTCGAGGGTTCACAGCGCTCAACCAATGCCCGGAACGGCATCGAAGCACTGCGACGCTGTACCGACACACTGATCGTCATTCCCAATGACCGCTTGCTGAATCTGTCCAAGGGCCGCGTGGGGTTTCACGAGACTTATCGCCTGGCCCAGGGATTCTGGGGGCAAAGCATCCAGGGTATCAGTGATTTAGTCAACCATTCTGGCTTGATCAATGTCGACTTCGCCGACGTGCGCTCCATCATGGCCGAAGGGGGAGCGGCAATCATTGCCACCGGCCGAGGCCATGGTCAGGATCGAGCCCGCAAAGCGGCCGCAGCGGCGACCCGCTCCAATCTCCTCGGGGTCACGGTCGACGGGGCCCATGGCGTGCTCTTCAACGTGGTTGGCGGGCCGGATATGAGCTTGCTGGAGATCGAGGAGGCGGCCGAGATCATAACGACCCGCGTCCATCCAAAGGCCAACGTGATCTTTGGCGCCGCCATCAACGGCGCCCTAGAAGACGAGATTCGCATCACCGTAATCGCCACCGGATTCGCCTTCAAGAAACCTCGTGGACGGTTCACGGACCAGGCATCAGAGACGGTCGAAATTGGCGAAAGGGCTCAACCCTGGCAGTTAGAGCCGTCTCACGCTGGGCGATAAGACTGGTCGAGCCTAAAGCGAGGTTGGTCGAGCTTAAAGCGAGGCTGGTCGAGCTTAAAGAACGGCTATGGCTGCCGCCAGTTGTTCTCGCCACACTTGCCGGTCAAACTCTAGCCACACTCTCGGGAAGCCCTCCCTTAGCTGTTGCAGCTGATCCTCGACGATCTCGCGATACAATTCGACCGGCTCGGCGATGTCCGGTTCCCGGATCTCATCTAGCATCAGTAGATGAACGCGAGCGTCATTTACGTCGCCGAGATGAGTCAATATCCGTGTGACGGCGGCGATGCATTCGCCGGCCGGCGGCCCGAGCAAAGGCTCGAAGAACTCCATCGTGTAACGCAACTCTTTACAGCTTATGCGCAGCACATGTAGCTGAGCCAACGGACTGTCTTCGATTTGGTCGCCCAACGCCCGCACGCGTCCGAGTTTGTCGTAGATCATAGTCGGCGCGACGTACCTGGTTTTAAGCGGCGTTCCGGGATCCATCTGCGCCGTTTCACCGGCATCGCCACGGCCGAATGCCGCCAGATCGTCAAGAAGTCGCTGATACTTGCCTTTGGCCAGGTGGCGACGGAGATCACCGTCGATTTCAGCCTGTTGGCCTGACCAATATAGAACCAGCTCTCCTAGCGCCGCACTCTCCTCACCGGCGAGGCTATTGGAGGCCGCGCTTTGTACTAAAAAACCTTCCAATTTCAGCAAGAAAACGGCGATATCCCTGGATCGTCCCAGGCGTCGCATGAAGTTCCGGGATCGCTTGCGATACTTGCGCAGTAGGCTGCCTGCGAAGTAAGGTTCGAATAACCGTAAACCGGTACGCATTCTGCGGATTGTTTTGCGCGTCTCATGAACAGCGGTCACGCTGGTCTCATGGCTCAGATCGGGTTCGTACGCTTCAAGTTTGGCCGCCAAGGTGAGGACAACCTTCCGCGCGACGTCGGAAATGGGTTCATCAGCTATATAGAAGGCCATCGACCAGATCGATTCCGGAAATAACGCGACGCCGTCCCGATTAAAAGCCCGCAACATCTGGCGAACGCGTGTGATAGGCACCTGCACCTCGGCCGCGATCGTTTCTTGTGTAGCGCCGTCGTCGTCCAGCAAGACGATTTGCGCCCGCCGCAAGTAGGGCGTATCCGGCGGGCTATGTTTCACAAAAGCGGTCAACTTCGCGCGTTCATCAGCCTCCAACATGTAATCCTCCTCAAGTTCATTATATCAGTACCTTGAAACGACCGGTACACTCTGGTTGGATGGGTGGTTGTCAGGTAGAATTCAGTGGCGAACGATTAGCGCGATCTCACGCGCTGGACGTCACGGTACTAACTGAGGGAGAAATTCGGTGAACGAAAGTAGCGAAACTGTCGAACAGGCTGCGGCCAAGCATCGAGAAACTCTGGAGCGCATCCGGGGCGGATTGGCTACCAAGGTACGAATACTGGCCAGCCGTGATAGTTGTCCGGTTTGCCTGGCTAACGAGGGCGCGTACGAGTTCGACGAGGCACCCATTCTGCCGGTCGAAGGGTGCTCACACCCCAAGGGCTGTCGCTGCCACTACGAGCCCGTCCTTGACCGCTTTGGACCCTAACAACTTGCCACTGACCCAAATCAACGCCCCCTGACAATTTGCCAGTCGATCCTCTGCTAGCGTCGAAGAGTCTGTTCATGAAGCGACCTGATATAGGCCGAGCCTGGCGCGCACTGCCAACCCTGATGGTCCTGGTTATTGGCGCCTTGATCGCGGCATTCTCATACAGCCTGTTTTTGGTGCCGTTCAACATCACCGCCGGCGGCGTCGGCGGCGTCAGCATCATCGTCAATAGTTTCACCGGTTGGAACATCGGCACCCTGTATCTGCTGCTCAATTTTCCCTTGCTCATTCTGGGTTACTTTCAGCTCGGGCGCTGGCAGTTTCTGAGTCGTACCGTCATTGCGGTTCTGATCTTTTCGGTTGCGGTGAATGTTTTCACCAACACTTTGCCGCAATGGCTGGAGCAATACCCGATCAACGACGACATTTTGCTCAACGCGATTTACGGCGGCATCCTGGGCGGTATCGGCGGCGGCCTGCTTTATCGTGGTGGGGGAACCCTGGGTGGCACTAGCATCATCAGTCGCATCTTGCAGCGCAGGAGTGGCATCCCTATGAGTCAGGTTTTTTTGTATACCGACGGGCTGATCATTCTGGCCGGCGGGTTGGTATTCGGCTGGGAGATCGTGCTCTACGGCTTCCTGACTCTCTTCCTCAACGGCCTGGCAACGGACTACACGCTTGAAGGGCCAAGCGTCGTTCGCACGGTGACTATCATCACCGACCATCCGGAAGCGGTTAGCCAGGCGCTTATCGATGGCCTGCAGCGAGGCGTCAGTCGCTGGGAAATTACCGGCATGTACACCGGCCAGCCTCACTCGATGCTGATGTGTACGGTCTATCGATCGCAGGTAAACACTCTACGCCAGTTGGTCGTCGAGACCGATGGCGAAGCATTCGTGACCATCGGAACCGCCCACCAGGCGCTGGGCGAGGGCTTCAGACCTCTTCGATAGACGGGCGGAGTCAGGTCCGGGCCTTCATTTCGACCGGTTTCAAGGCGGCATAGATGAAGCTGTTGGCCGGCGTGGGAACGCTCGCTTCCCGGCCGAAGCGCACGACCGAGCCCGTCATGGCTTCCAGCTCGAACGGATGGCCGGCGGCGACATCGCGTTGCATTGAGGCCGTGGTGTCGTCAGGCATGGCCTGAACGAAAGCCATTGCCTTGACCACCATGTCGGATTCCAGAGCAACGCCTCTGGCCCGGGCCACAGCTTCAATTTCGCTCATGCAACTCTCCAGCAGTGCCATAGTCTCAGGACAGGATCTGATGGCGCCGGCCGGCAAGCGTACCACGCTGGCCAAGCCGCTGTAAGCTGTAATGAAAAGAAACTTGGTCCACATGGCCGCGGTGATGTCGGCCGACAATTCGGCCGTCAGGCCTGCTTTCTGCAAAATGCTCAGGATCGCCTGGCTCCTTGGCGTCGTCCGTCCGTCCCACTCGCCAAAAGTGATGCTCTGGAACGGGCTGCTTTGCTTAACGACGCCTGGCTCGGCGATGTTGGAAACAACCCGGCATAGGCCGCCCAGCACTTGCCGGCGACCGAAAGCTGCGACCAGGCGCTCGGCCGCCCGAATGCCGTTCATGAGCGGCAGCACGGTCGTATCCGAACCTACCAGGTGGCCAATGCCGGGCAACGCGGCTTCTAGTTGGTAATCCTTGACGCAGACCAGCACCAGTTCGGCCGGGCCCATCCCCTCCATTCTGTCC
The DNA here is from genome assembly GCA_041570195.1 of Promineifilaceae bacterium (SeqCode). GTDB lineage: Bacteria > Chloroflexota > Anaerolineae > Promineifilales > Promineifilaceae > UBA11865. The sequence continues at coordinate 6,267 of JBFFWQ010000057.1, forward strand.
GTCGCCTTTACCGGCAAGACGTGGAAGTCACCATGAACGCTGTGCACCAGCAAGCCACCGGCCTGCATGGCCGCCAGGTGATCTCCGCGGGCTACAAAGGTCACCTCCTGACCGGCTTCAGCTAGGCGGCCGCCGAAATAACCGCCCACCCCACCGGTTCCAATTACGACGATCTTCATGGCGGCTAAAGCGGCGTGCGGGTCATGCCGCCGTCAAACATCAGCGCATGACCATGAATAAACGAGGCCGCCGGCGAGGCCAACCAAGCCACGGCCTGGCCGAACTCTTCCACCAGCCCCATACGCCGCAACGGGATGCTGGCCGCCACTTTCGCCGTCTCTTCCTCGACACTGCTATTGTTTTTGAGGGCCCGATTGGTCAGCAGTTGCTCGACGCGCCCAGTCCAGGTAAAGGTGGGGTTGATGGAGTTGATGCGGATGCCCTTGGGGCCCAATTCGTTGGCCATCGATTTCAGCATGCCAATGACGGCCATGCGCAGAGAGTTTGACAAGATCAAGTTGTCGATCGGCTGCTTGACCGAGATCGACTCGATGGCGACGATGCTACCCGATTCTCTCTCCAACATGTGGGGCACGACCGCGTAGCACAGCCTGACCGCGCTCATCAAAGTCAGCTCAGCTGCCTTCGACCAGTGGTCCGGCGTCAGGTCCAGGAAGTTGCCCGGTGGTGGGCCGCCAGCATTGATGACCAGAATATCGATCTGGCCGAAATGATCCAGGCTGCTTTGCACAAGCCCGCTAATCTCCTCCGGGCGTGTCAAATCGGCCCGCAAGGCCAACACCTCGGCGCCGGTCTCGCGACCTATCTCAGCCGCACTCTCGTCAATGGTAACGCTTCGGGAGCAGATAGCCACCTGGGCACCCTCATGGGCCAGCTGGCGGGCGGTCGCCTTGCCCAATCCCTTGGAAGCCGCGGTCACCAGCGCCACCTTTCCTGTAAGTTGTAGGTCCATCTTAGTTCCTCCGGTGGATTTATACGGATATCGAATGCTGTTCTATGGTAGAAGGAGCGCAAGAGGCGTTTTGCTGGAAGTGTCTACGGCATGTTATGAACCGAGCGCTCTGCACAATGCGACTTCCGGCCGAGAGTAAATTCGGACCCGTTAAGGATAGTATAGCAAGCTGTTCGTGATTCCATAAATCGTGTTTTATGTCGCTTCCAGCCCCGGCTTATGTTATCTTTGGGACTCGATTATGGGCTGAAATCCGCCACTGGGGAATGACAATGCGCTCTAAGTTATTGCGAGGCTTACTACTTGTGGTGATCCTGCTAGTGGCAATCTTCGGTCTGCTGGCCATCCTGGCCGAGCCGGCCGAGCCGCACCCCTTTTTCACAACCGGGCCGCCCCGGCCGTGGGTCATTGCCCATCAGGGAGGCGACGGTCTATGGCCGGGCAACACGATGTTCGCCTTCGAGAACGCGGCCGAGTTGGGCGTTGACGTGCTGGAAACGGACATGCACAGTACGGCCGACGGCGTCCTGGTCCTGATGCACGACGCCACCGTCGACCGCACCACCGACGGCAGCGGCCGGATCAACGACATGACCCTCTCCGAGCTCAAGGAATTGGACGCCGGTCACGACTGGACGCCAGATGATGGCCAGGCCTACCCTTTCCGCGACCAGGGTATCACCATACCGACTCTAGACGAGGTCTTCACCGCTTTTCCCGACCACTTATTCAACATTGAGATCAAGCAAGCTGAGCCCTCTGTCGCCGATCCTTTCTGCCAGAAGATCAGGGAGCACGGCCTGGCCGACCAGGTATTGGTCGCCTCATTCGGCCAGGACGCTCTTGACGAATTCCGCCAGGTTTGCCCGGAAGTAGCGACTTCGACCGGCGAAACGGATGGCATCAAGCTCTTAGTCCTGAGCAAATTGCTACTTGAAGCTGTCCACAGCCCGCGGGCCCAGGCAGTGCAGGCGCCGGAGGAGCGCTATGGCTTGCGCGTATTGACGCCCCGGACCATCAGCGCCTCCCACAACCGCGGGATGGAAATCCATGCCTGGACCATTAATGAATCGGACGACATGCAGCGCTTGTTGGACATGGGCCTTGACGGCCTCATCACCGACCGGCCGGATCGTATGCTAGCCTTGCTTGATCGATGACTGTTTATACTGGTTCTGAGAATCGCCACCTGGGCAGAGGTGTATGGATGAGTTTACCGGAACGGCCGAAGTATTGGCGGCGTTCGCCTCTAGTCTGGGCTTGACATTGGACGATATTCTCAACTAATATGCTACAAATAGCATTGGAGGCTTTTCAGTGATCAAGCGACAACCACGGCATCAAGTCACTCAATCTCTGGTCGACGTGGCCATGGGCCGCCTGCCGGCCGAAATGTTCATCCGGGATGGCCGCTGGGTCAACGTCCACAGCGGCGAGATCATCCCCGGTACCGATGTGGCCATCTGGGGTGGCCGAATCGCTTACGTCGGTCCCGACGGCAGCCACACTATCGGCAAGGAAACTGAGGTGATAGAGGCCGGCGATCGCTACCTGGTGCCGGGCCTATGCGACGCCCACATGCATGTGGAAAGCGGCCTGGTCACAGTAACCGAATTCGTCCGCGGCGTCATCCCCCACGGCACGACCAGTATGTTCATCGATCCCCATGAAAGCGCCAATGTGCTGGGGCTAGACGGCGTACGGCTCATGCACGACGAGGCGGCCGGCCAGCCCATCAACGTCTATGTGCAGATGCCCAGCTGCGTTCCCAGTGCGCCAGGCCTGGAAACGTCGGGCGCAACAATCGGCCCGGCAGAAGTGGCCGAAGCCATGACCTGGCCGGGCATAGTCGGCCTGGGCGAGATGATGAATTTCCCTAGCGTTTGTATCAATGATAATGAACTACACGCCGAAATGGCTGAGACGATGAAAGCCGGCAAGGTCATCGGCGGCCACTACGCCTCACCCGATCTCGGTCTGCCATTCCACGGATATGTGGCCGCCGGGCCGGCCGACGATCACGAAGGAACGCGGGTCGAAGACGCTGTAGCCCGGGTGCGCCAGGGTATGCGAACCATGCTTCGTTTGGGCTCCGCCTGGCACGACGTGGTCAGCCAGGTCAAGGCCGTCACGGAGCGCGGCTTGGACAGTCGTTACTTCATCCTGTGTACCGATGATAGCCATTCGGGCACTTTGGTTCACGACGGGCATATGAACCGGGTGGTGCGCCACGCCATCGAACAAGGGCTGCCGCCGGTCACGGCCATCCAGATGGCCACTTTGAACACGGCCGAGCATTTTGGGCTGGAGAAAGATATCGGCAGTATCACCCCCGGGCGCTTTGCCGACATCATCATTAGCAGTGACTTGCCGACTTTGCCCGTTGAGGTCGTTTTGGCCGCCGGGCAGATCGTCGCCGAGAACGGCCGGCTCACGATTGACCTGCCGGCCTATCCGTACCCGAAACTGGCGGCCGGCACCGTTCACCTGCCCCGCCAACTGACGGCGCTCGACTTCGACTTGCCAGCCCCCAATCCCGAACCGCCTACCGTGCGGGTGATCGGCGTGATCGAAAACCAGGCCCCGACCCGGGCCGAAACGCGCGTGCTGCCGGTGAACAACGGCGTATTACAACTGGACTCGCGCCAAGATGTGGCCCATCTGGCCCTCGTGGAGCGCCACAAGGGAACGGGGAAGGTGGTTAACGGCTTTGTCTCAGGCTTTGGCTTCGACGCTCCTTGCGCCATCGCCAGCACGATATCCCACGACAGCCATCATATGGTGATCGTAGGCACCAGCAAAAGCAACATGGCCCAGGCGGCCAATCGCCTGGGAAAGATCGGCGGCGGCGTGATCGTGGTGCGCGAGGGGCAGGAGATCGCTTTGGTGGAGTTGCCGATCGCCGGGCTGATGTCAGACGAACGGGCCGAAATCGTGGCCAAGAAAGCGGCACGCATGGTTCAGGCCTTCCAAGAATGCGGCTGCCAACTCAATAACGCCTTTATGCAGCTGAGCCTGCTTTCGTTGGTCGTCATCCCTGAGCTACGCATCTCTGACCTGGGTATCATTGACGTAACCAAGTTCGAAATAGTGCCTGTGACCGTTTCCTGATTGCTGGATCAACAAGACCGTTATCCATATTTACCCGGATAATTCTGCATGCTGCAGCTGTAGGTACGGGTGAGTTTCCGGGGAAATCCAGGGAAAACAGCCGCCGTTCAATTGGGTCCAAGTGCACATTGGCTGGCAAAACCTTAAAACAAGTTGACAGCGTCATCATGGTGTGTCAAAATTTGTCATACAACCATACCATCTGACAAATTTTACATCTCGACACTCCAACAATGATTAAGCGCAATCCCTCCTTGACCGGTCAGGTCAAGGCTCATATCAAGCAGCAAATCTTAGACAACGCCTATGACGATGATCGTGTACCGGCCGAGATGGAGCTGGCCAACGATCTGGGCGTTAGTCGGACCACGGTCCGTGATGCCCTCAGCCGGTTGGAGAATGAAGGCGTCATTTATCGCAAGCAAGGCGCCGGCACCTTCGTCAACCGACCGGGGCTGCGTATTCGCTCACGCCTGGATGAAATCTGGTCCTATGAGGCAGTATTGCAGGCCCACGGCTACGAACCTTCGACGCGGGTGCTGGAGGTAAGCCGCCGCACGGCCGATTCCGGGCTCATGACGGACTTAAACTTGGGGGCCGGGCAACCCGTCTTGCTGGTCCGTAAATTATTCCTGGAGGACGAGCAGCCTGTCATCTTGACCTGCAACTATATCCCCCTTTCGCTCCTCGAAGAGCCGACCGTAAGCGACGCGTTTGTGATGCCCATCTTTGATTATCTGAGTCAGGTGGCCGGACAACATTTGAGCTACTATCTTTCTGAAATTGTGCCCGTGTTGGCCAGCAACGATCTGGCCCAGACATTACACGTCCCTTCGCCTACGGCCGTACTCTCCTTGGAAGAGGTCGGGTACAACGAGGAAAACGAGCCGATCTTGAAAGCGTATTCTTATTTTCGCGATGACCTTTTGCGCCTGGGTCTCATCCGGCGCAAAGTCTAGAGAATCGCGCCTGTGCAAGACCACAGGCTGTTATTGATTTATCAACCCACATGAAAGGAGATTTAAGATGAGAAGCTTTGCTGGTCGAGACATTTTGTCTCTCAAGGACTTTGAACGTCAGGAGTTCTTTCGCGTATTTGAGATCGCCGAAGATCTCGAGCCCATCGCCCGCAACCGGCGCAATACGGACCTGTTGCAAGAGAAGACCCTGGTCACCGCTTTCTACCAGCCGTCGACCCGTACCAGGCTGGCCCACGAGGCGGCCATGATCCGTCTTGGCGGACAGGTAACCGGTTTCTCCGACGCCAAGATGACGCGCGCGGGCGACTTTTATCAGGAGTCCATCAAGGACACCGTCAAAATGTTGGAATTCTACGGCGACGTGATCGTCATGCGCCACTTCCAACAGGGTGCGCCCCACGAGGCAGCCAAGTGGGCCTCGGTGCCGATCATCAACGGCGGCGATGGCTGGGGCGAGCATCCGACCCAAGTCCTGACCGATCTGTACACCGTATTGCGGGAGAAGGGCCGCATCGATGGCCTGAAGTGGTTGGCCGTAGGCGACATGCGCATGCGTACCATGCACTCGCTGGCATATGGCCTGAGCCAATTCGATTGCCCTATCACCTTCGTCTCGCCGCCGGATATGTCGCTGACCGACGAGTTTAAGGCCGACTTGGCCAACTACAGCCTGGACTACCAGGAAGTCGAGCACGTCGAGCAGGCCATCGCCGATGCCGACGTCATCCTGGTCGAGCCGGTGGTGCAACCCGACTATACCAAGTCGCGCGATGAGCGTACCGGGGAACTCGATTTGACCCTGGCCAATTACAAGATCACCCGCGAACTACTTTCCACCAAGGCCAAGTCAGATGCCATCCTGCTGCACTCGCTGCCGCGCATGGACGAAATCCCGGCCGACGTAGACATCACCCGCTGGTCTCGCTACTGGCAAGAAGCGTTCAACGGCGTCGTCATGCGGATGGCGTTGTTGGCGCTGGTTTTAGGAGTAACAGAATAGGGTCTGGAGTCTAGAGGCTAGGGTCTGGAACCTGGACACCTCCACATGGGTTTTGCGCACAAGTTGATTGAACTGACCTAAAGATCACCATGAACGATATTAGAAGCTATCGCGATCTGAATGTTTGGTAGCGCTCTGTGGGTATTGCAGTGCAACTATATGACATCACCAGTAGTTTTCCGGGCTCAGAGGATCATGGTCTGGTCAGTCAAATGCGGCGCGCTGTCATATCGATAGCCTCAAACATTGCCGAAGGGCATGCCCGTCCCGGTCGTGAATTCGGCCGATTTCTGGGCATAGCATTGCGCTCGCTGGCTGAATTAGAGACTCAACTGGAGATTGCACTAAGGCTCGGTTACCTGTCGACAGAAGATCATGTTCAGATTGCTGACGAACTGGAGATTATCGGCCGGCAGCTGAACGTCCTAATGCAAAAGGTCCGCAGGTGAATCCCTTGAGAAACGTGACGGCATGTGTGAAGCGTCTTTCCAACCCCTAGCCCCCAGCCCTAAACCCCATCAAGGAGTTTATGATGCAAACCTACCTACACGGACGTGACTTGATCGGTGACCTTGACTTCTCGAAAGAGGAAGTCGAAACTGTTTTGGATGTGGCCTGGGATCTGAAGCGCAAGCGGGCCTTGGGCGAACCCCATGCCTATCTGCGCGACAAGGTACTGGCCATGCTCTTCTTCTTCTCCAGCACCCGTACCCGTGGCTCGTTTGAGGCGGGCATGGCCCAGTTGGGCGGGCATGCGGCCTTCATCGAGAGTCGCACGACCCAGATCTCGCACGGCGACACCGAGCGAGAAATGGGAGAGATCTTCGGCCGTTACTTCGACGGCATCGCCATCCGCCACGTGGACTGGGGTATCGGCAACCGCTATCTTAATCTGGTGGCCGAGGCCTCTCGAGTGCCGGTTCTCAACATGCAGTGCGAGATCTACCATCCGCACCAGTGCCTCGCCGACATCATGACCATCATCGAGAAAAAAGGCCGCGACCTGCGCCGCAAGAGGATGGTCGTCTCCTGGGCCTATGCTTCCTCCTACCTGAAGCCGGTTTCGGTACCCCAGTCGCTCATCCTGCAGATGCCGCGCTTCGGTTTGGACGTCGTGCTGGCCCACCCGCCCGAATTCCAATTGATGCCTGACATCATGGACCAGGCCAGGGAACAGGCCCGTAAGTTCAAGACCGGATTCGAGGTCGTGGACAACATGGAAGAAGCCTGCAGAGACGCGGACATCATCTATGCCAAATCGTGGGGTCCGCTGCTCACCACCCATGATCCCGAAGAGGGCAAACGCATTCAAGATCAATACACAGACTGGATCGCCGACGAGGCCAAGATGGCCCTAGGCAAGGAAGATGTGATCTACATGCACCCCCTACCGGCCGACCGCGAGATCGAAGTAAGCAACGCGGTCATCGACGGCCCCCATTCAGTCGTATTTGACGAGGCCGAGAACCGTATGCATGCTCAGAAAGCGGTCATGGCCCTGACCATGTAATTACTTTCGACGTTGGCTATGTCCGGTTCGGCATAGCCACGTCTTGATGGAGTGTGTCACGATGTCCAATAAGAAGAAAGTGGCTGTGGTTGCCATTGGCGGCAACTCGCTGATCCTTGACAAGGCCCGCTCGACGGTGCCCGATCAATATAAGGCGGCCGGAGAAACAGCCCGGCACATCGCCGTGATGATTAAGGATGGTTGGGATGTGGCCATTTCCCACGGCAATGGCCCCCAGGTGGGCTTCATCCTGCGCCGCTCCGAGTTGGCCTCCCACGAATTGCACGAGGTGCCCTTGGATGTCTGCGGCGCCGATACGCAAGGGGCCATTGGCTACGCCCTGCAGCAGAATCTCTACAATGATTTCCGCGAAATGGGTATCGACAAGCCGGTGACCACCATCGTCACTCAGGTAGAAGTGGCCGCGGACGATCCGGCCTTTAAGAATCCGTCCAAGCCCATCGGCTCCTTCATGGACGAGCCGACGGCCGTCCGCCGGCGTGATGTTGACGGCTGGGATGTGGTTGATGACGCCGGCCGCGGCTGGCGTCGAGTCGTCGCTTCACCCCTGCCCATACGCATCGTCGAGGAGCCAGCCGTGCGCCAACTGTTGGGCGCCGGCATGGTGGTCATCACCGTCGGCGGCGGCGGCATCCCGGTCATAGCCGACGAAAACGGCGATCTCAAGGGTGTGCCGGCCGTCATCGACAAGGATTTCGCTTCGGCCTTGTTAGCTGCCAATATCGGCGCCGAGCTGTTCGTCATCAGCACCGCCGTCGAGAAGTGCGCCCTCAATTTCGGCCGGCCAGAACAAACATGGATCGACCATATGACAGTGGCCCAGGCCAAGGAGTACCTGGCCGAGGGCACCCACTTCGCCAAAGGCAGCATGGCGCCCAAGATCCAGGCAGCCATCAACTTCGTAGAGGCCAGCGGTGGCGAGGTCATTATCACTGACCCGCCGAATATCGCCCGGGCCCTGGCTGGTGAAACCGGCACACACATCAGCGCCTAACGGCCAGGTAAATAGAATATGGAACACATTTTGCACCTGAAATGCCTCATCTGTGGCGCCGAATATGCCCCGGATGAGGTCGAATATGTTTGCCCCGACCACGGCAATGAAGGCATCCTGGATGTACGGTACGACTATGAGCGCCTCGGCCGCGAAATCAGCCGCGAGGTCTTGGCCAATAGCCGAGACTACAGCATCTGGCGCTACAAGCCCCTGCTGCCCGTACGGCCCGACGCGGCCGTGCCACCGCTGCGTGTAGGCTGGACGCCGCTCTATTCGGCGCCGCGCCTGGCGGCCGATCTTGGCCTGGATCAACTATGGATAAAGGACGACGGCCGGCAGCCTACGGCCTCTTACAAGGATCGGGCCAGCGCCGTAGCCGTGGTCAAGGCTCGCGAACGAGGGGCTGAAATCATCACTACCGCCAGCACCGGCAACGCCGCCGCCGCTTTGAGCGGCCTATGCGCCAGCGTCGGCCAGAAGAACGTCATCTTCGTGCCTGAATCGGCGCCCCAGGCCAAGATCGCCCAGCTTCTGGTCTTTGGTTCGACGGTCATGCTGGTCAGAGGCACCTACGACGACGCCTTTGAGCTGTGCCTGGCCGCAGCGGCCGAGTATGGCTGGTATAACCGCAACACGGCCTACAACCCCTACATGACCGAGGGCAAGAAGACGGCCAGCCTCGAGATCAATGAACAGCTGGACTGGTCAGCGCCGGACGTCATTGTAGTCAGCGTAGGCGACGGCAATATCATCGGCGGTCTGCACAAGGGTCTAAAGGATCTACTGGCTCTGGACTGGATCGATCACATGCCCCGCCTCGTCGGCGTCCAGGCCGAAGGCAGCAGCTACATGTACCAGGCCTGGAAAAATGGCGAAGATGTTCTGACCAAGCCGCCGATCCAGGCCGACACGCTGGCCGACAGCATCAGCGCCGGCCTGCCCCGCGACCGGATCAAAGCCCTGGCTGCGGTGACCGACACCGGCGGCGCTTACGTTAGTGTGAGCGATGAAGAAATCCTGGCCGCTATTCCAACCATGGCCCGCGGCAGCGGCGTTTTCGGCGAACCGGCCGGGGCGGCTGCCTACGCCGGGTTGGTCAAAGCGAAGGACGAGGGATTGGTTTCGGCCGGTGAGCGGATCGTCGTCCTCAATACCGGCAACGGCCTGAAAGACGTAGCCGGGGCCATGAAGTCGGTTGCATTGGCCGGCACGGCCGCCTATCGCGTCGCTCCCGATATCGACGATCTACGGCGGGTGATGCAAGAACTATAAGCAGCAGAAGCCAGGCTTTTTGTTGATTAGGAACAGCTTTGTCAAGAGCAAAAGCCTGTCTCTATTTCTTCTAGATAGCACTCACAAAAAAGGACAGACACATGATTGACTTAACCTTACACGAAGAAGGCCTGGCGAGAGCCGTTCAACAGGCCCGCGAACAGAATATCATCATTCCCACCTTCAAACAGATGGAAGACCCGAGCCTGATCCCCGACAAGATCAAGACCAGGCTCGACGATGTGGGCTTGTGGGATCTCAACCCCCTCAATCTCTTTCGCATCACCTGGCACAACGAGCCGGTGGCGGCCGGCGGCGAATTCGGCGGGGTGAACTACCTGGAGTTCCCACCAGAGATAACCGGCGTGGAAGCCCGGATCATCACCTTGATCGGCAAGTGGTTCCCGACCGGCGCCCACAAGGTCGGCGCGGCTTTCGGCTGCCTGGCACCTCGCCTGGTTACGGGCCAGTTTGACCCCACCTCGCAGAAAGCCGCCTGGCCCTCCACTGGCAATTACTGCCGCGGCGGCGCTTACGACTCCCACCTGCTGGCCTGCGATTCAATCGCCATCTTGCCCGAGGGCATGAGCAAGGAACGTTTTGATTGGCTGGCCACTGTGGCCGGCGAGGTGATCAAAACGCCCGGCTCCGAGAGCAACGTCAAGGAGATCTTTGACAAATGCTGGGAACTGCGCGCCTCCGGCGAAGATATCGTCATCTTCAACCAATTCGACGAGTTCGGCAACTACCTGTGGCACTACAACGTGACCGGCCGGGCCATGGAAGAAGTGCTTAACGAGGTCATGGGACCCGACGATCGCTACCGGGGCGTTACCCTGACCACCGGATCGGCCGGCACCATCGCCTGCGGCGACTATCTGAAGCAACTTTTCCCCACCAGCAAAATCGTGGCCAGCGAAGCGCTGCAATGCCCAACGCTGCTCAATAACGGCTTTGGCTCACATCGCATCGAGGGTATCGGCGACAAGCACGTGCCCTGGATCCACAATGTGAAAAACACCGATATGGTCGTGGCCATCGACGACGAGGCGACGACCAAGGTCAAGCGTTTGTTCAATACCGAGAGCGGCCACGAATACCTGGCTGCCCAAGGCGTTCCGGCCGAGGTCATCGGCGACCTGCACCTGCTGGGCATTTCTAGCATCGCCAATATGCTCTCGGCCGTCAAGTTCGCCAAGTATTACGAGCTAGGTTCCAACGACGTCGTCCTGACCGTGGCCACCGACTCTATGGACATGTACCAGAGCCGGCTCGAGGAACTGCACGAAGAGGAAGGGCACTTCCAGGAGGTCGACGCAGCGGCCGCTTATCACCGTTACCTGATGGGCGCCGGCACCGACCACACACTGGAACTGAGCTACTACGACCGCAAGCGCATCCACAACCTGAAATACTTCACCTGGGTCGAACAGCAAGGCAAGACCTTTGAAGAAATCCAGGCCCAGTGGTACGACGACGACTATTGGACCAGTATTCAGCCTAAGACCGATCAGATTGACGAGTTAATCGAGGCGTTCAACGATCGCGTCGGCTTGCTGGCCCAATTGTAGGCGCCCCGCATGAATCGCCGTTCATCCTGGGCGGCCGGGCAGTCAATGTCCGGCCGCCTTTTTTTGCGCCGATCGCTTGTTTAATGACCCCAAACCTAGCCCATTCGGCTTTCGTCAATCGTGCTCTCGTGGAACGCTACCTGCCGGTCCTGGCTGAGACGCAGGGCCGAACCGACGTCATGACTGGGCAGGTAGATAAGTGGCCCACTCTTTGCATAGTGGAGGATTCGATCGATTGTGTCCAGGGCGACATCCGGATCGGGGCTAACCCCATCTGGATGTCGTTCCAGCAGGAGTCGCTCGGCATAGGTCGCGTCCCCAGCCAGGAAGTAGTTTGCCGGTTCGGTCTGGACGATCACCGAGACGTGATTGGGCGTGTGCCCGGGTGTCGGCACGACCACGATATCGCCAGCTTCCGTGACCGGAAGATGCTTGTCGAACGAGCCAAAAGGGCTTGGTACAAATTGAAAGAACCCTGGCGCAAACCAGTCCGGCCAGCGATGGGGCAGGTAACCCATCATTTTACCTGAGAGACCCTGGGCGCTCTGATACTCCGCTCCCGAAACTAAGATGTCGCTCTTCGGAAAGTGATGAAGGCCACCGGCATGATCTGTGTGTAGATGGGTCAAAATGACCAGTCTCACATCATCAGGGTCAAAACCGAGACGATGAAGCTGGGGACCGATCTCGTCTTCGGCCGAAACGTCCAAACGGACCGCAAAACGATAATAGGGCTGCCAGCGGGGAAAATAGCCAGGCTCGGCCGTCCTGGCCGTTTCGCCGGTATCGACCAGGATCAGTCCCTCAGGGTGTTCGACCAGCCAGGCATAAATCGGCAGCCATTCACTCCAATCCCGGCTGAAGAACAGCCGCCCCAATCCGCCCCCCTTTTCGCGGCGCCATTGGGCAACTTTGATTCGGACCCGGCCGGTCTGGATCGCGTGTATTTTCACCATTCTCCCCCTCCGGGATTCGATCAATAGACTGGCATGCTGGGCTCCACGTCCTCCGCCCAGCGATTGATGCCACCATCCAGATTGTGAAGCTTGCTGAAGCCGTGCTCTTGCAGGAGCATCACGATTTCGGCGCTGCGGCCGCCGGTCCGGCATTGAACCACGATTTCTTGGGCCGTGTCCAGTTCGCCCATGCGCTCCAGCACCTGTCCCTTGGGGATCAGCCGCGCGCCTAGGTGACCCAGGTTGGAGATGTCCCACTCATGCGGCTCACGCACGTCCAGGATCACCAGTCGTTCGTCGGCGTCGAGGCGCGCCTTCAATTCGTCGGGCGACATCTGCGGCACGCCGGCCAGCGCCTCGGCATCGATCCCGGCCGTATACAGGCTTTGATCGTGAGCCGGCATGCCACAGAACTGCTCGTAATCGATCAATTCGGTCACGGTTGGGTTTTCGCTGCAAACCGGGCACTTGGGATTCTTGCGCAACTTGACCTCGTCAAAGGTCATATTCAGCGCGTCGTAGAGCAGTAACCGGCCGATTAAAGAGTCGCCGCTGCCCAATATCAGTTTAATGGCTTCGGTGGCCTGGATGGCGCCGACAGTTCCCGGCAGCACGCCCAGAACACCGCCCTCGGCGCAACTCGGCACGAGCCCAGGCGGCGGCGGTTCCGGGAACAGGCACCGGTAGCAAGGCCCTTCTTCGGCGTAAAATACCGAAGCCTGGCCTTCAAATCGGAATATGCTGCCATAGACATTAGGCTTACCCAGTAGAACACAGGCATCGTTGGTCAAATAACGGGTCGGGAAATTGTCGGTGCCGTCGATGATGATGTCATAAGGCGCCATGATGGCCAGCGCATTGGCCGAAGTCAGCGGGTTGGGATGCAATTCCACTTCAACGAAAGGATTGATATCCCTGATCCGATCGGCCGCGCTCTCCAGTTTAGGCCGGCCGACATCACCGGTGCCGTGGATGACCTGCCGCTGCAAATTAGAGTAGGAGACCACGTCGTAATCGACCAGTCCCAACCGGCCGACGCCGGCCGCGGCCAGGTACATGGCCAGCGGCGATCCCAGGCCGCCGGCGCCGATCAGCAATATGCTGGCCGCTTTCAATTTACGTTGCCCGGCCATGCCCACTTCAGGCATGATCAGATGCCGGCTATAGCGGGTGATTTCTTCGTTAGTGAATTGGACCGCGTCCGGCGCGATCATCTCTTTGACATTCATAAGACGCTCTCCAATTGCCGGGCCAGCGTCGTCGCGGCCGCCAGCCCGTAGTTAATGTGCTTGACCTGCCCGCCTCCGTCTGTGACCAACGTGGTCGGCAGGGTGAAAATGCCATAATGGTCTGCCAGATCGCCATCTCGTTCGGCGTCGATCTCCTGCACCGCCAGCCGGTCGCCTAGTTCGCGCTCCAATTGCCGCAGGTGGTAGCTTTGGGCCTGGCACGGCCCACAATGGTCGCCCCGAAAATAAAGGATCGTCGGCCTTTCGTCGCCGGCCGACATCCTGACCGAAAGGCGCGTCGCGCGCCGCAAATGCACGAAGCGCAGCGCCAGCAGTGCGACCGTTACCAGCAACGCGATGGCCAGGCTTAGCAAGAGGCGATCTACCATCAGCTTACCCCTTGATCGCCGCGTTTGACCGGGCTATGGGTGAATCCGGGCACGTTAAGTTTGTTCAACTGGTAGTAGACGAAACAACCGGCGCAGAAACCCAAGAATAGGTTCAGCCCGGCCAGGACGATCACCAACCAGACCAGCGCCCAGCCCAAGCCGGCCGGTCCGGCCAACAACGCCATCAGTGCCAGCGCCAAAACGATGCCGCCAAATCCTTGGGCAAAACGGTGCGGTTCGGGATTGTCTGGGATGACGTCAGGTCTGACGAGACTGGTCGGCCGCAGCAAGTGCCTGTATATCAACTTGAATAGAGAAGTCCGGGGCGCGGCCGTGCCTAACAACATGACCAAGGCTACCAGGATCACTATCACGGGGCTGTCCAAGACAAAGGCCAGTAGAAGCAGGGCGATGATGAAAGCCTGGTTGACCCGCAAGGCGGATTGATCTACCGTTCGTAATGCTTGTTCATCAGGCATCTTGATCTCCAGTTACGGATTGGCCATTGCTCCCTAAAAGAAGCAATATCCTTTTGGCTGAAGCGTTGTTTAGAAACATCGGTTCAGGCCAGTAAGCGTTCATAGCTAAATAGCCGGCCTGGGATGGGGTCAATCAGGGCGCCGACCGGCGCTCTCGAATAGTTTCCTTTGGTTGGATTAGCCGCCGGCGATCGAGGGGATGATCATCAGCGTGTCATCCTCGCCAACGGCCGTGTCGACGCCATTGCCGTAGCGGATATCTTCCTGGTTCAGATAGATGTTTACGAAGCTGCGCAGCTCCTGGCCGTCGTACAGGTGCTGGCGCAGGTCGGGATACTGGCCAGTCAGATTATCCAGGGCTGCGCCGACCGTGGCGCCGCCAACATTAACCTGGCTATTGCCGCCGGAATAAGGTCTCAGCGGGGTGGGAATTCGAAATACGGGCATTTCCTCTCCTAAAAGAATCGACAGGATTAACAAGATTGATAGGTTTAGGGCACATCTATGACGACCGGCTCTTCGACGAAGCCAGAGCGGTCTTCTAGCAGTTGCCATGAGCGACTCTGGCCTGGTTGGCTTTGGCCTATCTCGGTGATCAGGTAGCTGTGACCCGGCCAGGCAGCCCAGGCCAGGTCGCGCGGCGAGGCGATCGGTGGACTGTCGGGGTGGCTATGGAAAATCCCGACGATGTCCAGAGCTTGGGCGGCCGCCGCCAGTTCGGCCTGCAACATGTCGCCGTCGCTGATCAGAAAACGAACTCGCTTCTCTTCCTCGACCTCCCAGCGATTGGGCACGGGGAATATGGCTGCGACGATGTTCAGACCGTCTTCGGCCCGACCGAGCAGCAGACCGCAGCCCTCATATGGGTAGCTGGCCACCCCATGACTCTGGATTTCTGCGATGGTTTTCTGATTCAAACGTAGCATTTGTCAGGTCTAGAATCGGAACACGGATTTGCACAGATCTGCACCGATAATAAGTATCTCATCCGGCGCATCTTGTTTTCTTGCAGGCCGACGGCTCGCACAGGCATATACTCTCATATCGGCCGCCCAGCGCGTAGCGCCTATGGCAACCAGAATCTGTCGCTGAGATACTTATAGCCGCTGTCGGGCAGCACGGTGACGATGACGCCGTCATCCAGTTCGCGGGCGACCTCGACGGCCGCTGCCACCGCTGCCCCGCCGGAGACGCCCACAAATACGCCCTGAGTTCGGGCCAGTTGGCGGGCCATTTCGTAGGCCTTCTCGGTCCTGACGCCCAGGTCACGATCAGCCTGCCCCGGATCGTAGATGCCCGGCTGGATGGCCGTCGACATGTGCTTGAGGCCCTCAAGGCCATTGAATGGGCCATCGGGCTGCATGGCCAGGCACTCGATCGCCGGATTCAAAGCCTTCAGTCGCCGGCTGGTGCCCATGAAGGTGCCGCTGGTGCCCAGGCCGGCTACGAAGTGCGTGATCCGGCCGCCGGTTTGAGCCCAGATTTCGTTACCTGTGGTGAAGTAATGGGCCTGCCAATTAGCCGGATTATTGTATTGGTTGGCGTAGAACAAATCAACACCGATATCGGCCAGGCGTCGGGCCTCCAACAAGGCCCCATCAGAACCCTCCAGCGGATCGGTGAAGACCAGTTCCGCGCCGTAGGCGCGCAAGACGGCCACCCGTTCAGGGCTGGCATTCTCCGGCAAGGTCAGTTTAACGCGATAACCGCGGGCCGCGCCAAACATGGCGTAGGCGATACCCATATTGCCCGAAGTGGAATCGAGGATCATACTGCCCGGCCGCAACTCGCCGCGCCACTCGGCGACGCGGATGATATTAAGCGCCGGTCGGTCTTTGACCGAGCCACTGGGATTGAACCATTCCGCCTTGGCATACAGTTCCACCGCAGGGGACAATCCGGCCGCGCGTTCGATACGATCCAGTCGCAGCAGGGGTGTGTTTCCGACCTGCGCTTCAAGGCTATCAGAAGTGATAGATTTGGAGGATTGAAGAGGGGCTAAGGTTTCTTCAATTGTCTGCAACATATGGTGTTATTCCTGAAAAGTACGAATACAAGCTTGCCTTAGAAAACAAAAGACGGCGGCTCCGTTGCCGCACCCGTGGCTTGGGCGAGGAAGGCTGCCGCCGTTCGTCTTGTCTGGAAGCTTGTTATCAGGATCGAGACAAAGGCAGCTATCTCCCTCGCCTCATACACATGCAGTAGTGCATCATGAATAAACCTTAACTTTCTGATAAAAATCCAACTTGGCAAAAGTATAGCACGGGTGGACGTGGTGTCAAGTAAGCACCCTTCCAGTACACGGCTTTTCAGTAATCGTGAACGGAGGCCAGCAATTCACTGGTCCGGGCGTCAAACTGCCGGCGGGCGGAGGCCGGGTTTGTCAACTGCAGCTTCTGGGTGAGACTAACCACGAAGTTATTCGGAATGGATAGCACCTCGGCGAAGCGCTGGTTGGTCGTCCGGGTTCTGCCCTCTGCCAAGGTTACGTCGCGCCGATAGTGCAAACCGTTCTCCATACCCCTGAGGGCCTGTGTCCCATGCAGCAGTTGCGCCGCGTCGGCTTTCGCTGGAGAACAACTGGTAAGGCCGTAGACAGTTTCGTAACACATCCAGCTTCTGCAAACATCAGTCACCTGGCGCTCAAGCATGAAGACTTGCTGCACACCGGGCCAGTCCAGGAAGCGGTTGAATGCCGACTACAGTTCCTCTTGAAGAATAACACCGCCCAGAACTGGGCGCTAGGTGTGCAAACAGGGCGTGCGAGCGTGCTCGCAGTCGAAAAGACGCACTAGCACTTCCTGTTGTAATCGAACCCACTCGAAGATGCCGTGTGGCGTGTTCTCACCACTCAGTCTAGCCAGTAGCATCCAGGTCAATATTCTAGCTAACGGGTATATCTTCCCCTGCGTGCCGCGCGTATCTGTCAACCCTTCCCAATGATGGCCTAACGCCCCATTGTCAAACATGATTCCACTACCATCAAAAGGCCCAAGTGTGATATCCTGCATGTGTGCCTCTTCTGGTTCTTGGTTTGGTCGAAGATTCCATGATACCAGATAGAGGTACATGTCTTATTTCTTCTGCTAAATACTGAAAGGCCCTGGCTTATCGCCCGAATTGGCCGAATTATTCTAATGGCGTACAATACCGCTGGTCTATAACTGAACGGGATATATTACCTCCTATTTTTTGTCCAACTGACTCTAATCGATTTCGGACGATGAGGTCCGAAAGTGGTGACCCTATTCGTGTTCGCCAAATCGTGGCGGTGCTATAGAACATAAGCTGTGACAAACCTGGCACAAGCAATTCCTTTACCCAATTCAGTTGAAGCGACAACCAGACTGCTGGCAGAACAGGACTACATTACCGACGTTGGCCTGAGCACCAGCCTCTTCCTGGCGCTGAAAATGGAAAAGGCTGTCTTCCTGGAAGGCGAACCAGGCGTTGGCAAGACTGAAGTGGCCAAAGTGCTCAGCCGCGCCTTTGATGCGCCTCTGATTCGACTGCAATGCTATGAGGGCCTGGACATTGGCCACGCGGTTTATGAATGGAACTACCCTCAGCAATTGCTGGAGATCCAGGCCCGCCAACATCAGTCAATTAGCTCAGAATCGGTCACGGATGACATCTTTAATGAGCACTTTCTGCTGAAACGGCCGCTGCTCCAGGCCATCGATCAGAGCCATCTTAAGGCGCCGGTATTGCTCATCGACGAATTAGATCGGGCCGACGAAGAGTTTGAAAGCTTTCTGCTCGAACTGTTATCTGATTTCCAGATAACTATACCCGAGATAGGGACCTTAAAGGCAGAAAATAAACCCATCGTTGTCATTACCTCGAACCGCACCCGCGAAATTCATGACGCGCTGAAGCGTCGCTGTGTCTATTACTGGATTGACTATCCATCCCGCGACAAAGAGATTGAGATTGTGCGCCTAAAGGCCCCCGGAACTTCGGAGCAACTGGCAGCCCAAGTCGTGGATTTCATCCAGTCCTTACGCCGTCAGGAACTATACAAATCACCCGGTGTGGCGGAAACGCTGGACTGGGCTGAAGCGTTAAATTATCTTCATACACGGTCACTCGACGCGGCCGTGGTCGATGCAACCCTTGGAATCATCCTCAAATATCAAGACGACGTGGACAAAATACGCGGACCTATAGTCAGTGAACTCGTCGCACAGGCAACGCCGGGTTAACAAAACCGCCACCACAGCAGCCCGGCAGCACAATCTTATTACAACCGAATGACCCTGAGACTTACGAGAAGGCTTTAAATTGTCGGCTGTATCGAGCCACTTCTTGGAGAATACGCTGCTCTTCACGCGCATTTTGCGTCAGGCTGGGCTGCCGGTCTCAACCGAACAGAGCTGGGACTTTGCCCGGGCCCTGACCATGGTCGACATTGGCGACCGGGACCAGGTCTTCCATGCCGCCCGTTGCCTGTTGATCATGCGCCAGGATCATTTACGTCTCTTTGAGACGTTATTCAACCGTTTCTGGCGAAACCACACCGACGGTCTGCCTCCCCAGGGGCCAAAGAACCCCATGGCGCCCAGACCGCCCACGCGCCGCAAACAGTTCAGCATCGTCGCCTACATGGCTCAAAAGGCGCGTCCGGCCGACCAGGAAATTGAGGTTACCGACCGGTCGAGAACGTTCAGCAGCGTCGAGGTGCTCCAGCGCCGGGAATTCTCACTGATGACGCCGGAGGAATTGCAGGCAGTAAAGCACTTCATCCAGGAGATGCGCTGGCAAATGAGTCAACGTCGAACGCGGCGCTGGACGCCCGAATCAAGCGGTGAAAAGCTGCACTTGCGCCAGGCAATGCGCTCGACCACCAAATACGGCGGCGTCCCGCTGGACCTATTCTGGCAAAGTCGCAAGGTCAAGCAGCGGCCGTTCGTTCTCATTGCCGACATCAGCGGCTCCATGGAGAAATACGCTCGTCTAATGCTGCAATTCTTCTACAGCGTATCGCACAGCTTCGGCGACGTGGAGAGCTTTGTCTTCGGTACGCGCCTGACTCGGATCACACCTCAGTTGAAATTGAATAATATAGACCGGGCCATAGACCAAGCGGCCCGTGAAATCGTGGATTGGTCTGGCGGCACACGAATCGGCGAAAGCCTGGGAACCTTCAACCGGAGCTGGGGTCGTCGCGTATTACGCCGCGGGGCTATCGTTCTCATCGTTAGCGACGGTTGGGAGCGCGGTGATGTCTCCGAGTTACGGCGGGAGATGGTTTACTTGCAACGTCGCTGCCATCGACTGATATGGCTCAATCCTTTGCTAGGTAAATCTACTTACCAGCCGTTGGTTGAAGGAATTGCGGCCGCCTTGCCATTCATCGACGACTTCTTGCCCATCCACAACCTGCAAAGCCTCACCGCACTCTCGAAACACTTGGCCGCCTTGGGCCCAGCTCGCTCGGTCAAACCCAGAGTTCGGAACTCGTCATCGGCGAATACAGCAACTGATTCTTTTTATCATTAGGGAGGTATGTCTATGGATGTAGCTGGCGAATACACGTTTGATGCCCCGCAGGAGTTGGTTTGGCAGGCGTTACAGGACCCCCAGGTGCTCGCTTCGGTCATGCCAGGCGGCGAGGAGTTCACGGAGGTCGGCGAGGACGAATATTCTGGCAACCTGAACATCAGGGTCGGTCCGGTACAGGGCAAGTTCGCAGGTAACATCAAGCTCTCCGATATTGTCGAGCCCACAAGTTACAAGATGACCGTCGACGGCAAGGGCGCGCCCGGTTTTGTCAAAGCCAACGGTTGTTTAGAACTTACCGGTCAGGGCGAGACCACCGATATGGTTTATGAAGGTACAGCGCAGATCGGTGGGCGCATCGCCAGCGTTGGTCAGCGTCTACTCGACGCCTCGGCCAAGTCGATCATCCGCCAAAGCCTGGAAGGACTAAATGAATACCTGAAAGCGCAGGTGGCTCTTTCGGCGGCCGATCCGGCCACGGCGCAAGAAGAGGCAGAGCAGACCATGGCTCAGGCGCCGGAGCTAGACTACAAACCCCCGTCGCAAACATCTATAGCCATGAACGTGGCTAAGGACGTCGTCGGCGATCTCATACGACCTGAATATCGGCCTGTTGCGGTCGGCGTCGTCGCCATTCTCGTCGTCGTCATTTTAATACTGGTGTTAGCGTGAAGTCGCAAAGCTGACGGCTGAAAGCTGAAAGCTGAGGGCTATTTTCAAAGGAGGAAAGGAACAATGATTCCCGGCGAATTCAATTACTTCTCGCCCAGCACGGTGCAGGAGGCTGTAGCGCTACTGGACGAACATGGCTACGATGCCAAGATCCTGGCTGGTGGCCAAAGCCTCATCCCGGCCATGCGCTTTCGCTTGGCGCTGCCCGAGGTCCTGATCGATATTAATGGCATCGGCGGCCTTGATTATCTTCGAGAGAGCAATGGTCACTTGGCCATCGGGGCCATGACCCGTGAATCCTCTCTCGAGGCGTCGGCTTTGGTGCAAAGCAAGTATCGATTGCTGGCCGACGCAGCCCGGGTTATTGCCGATCCCTTGGTGCGAAACAGGGCCACGGTTGGCGGCAATCTGGCCCACGCCGATCCGGCAAACGATCATCCGGCGGCGATGCTGGCCTGCGACGCCACGATCATTGCCCAGGGGCCTGGCGGCAAACGCTCCATTGCCGTGGACGACTTTTTTACCGGCTTGTTCGAGAACGCGTTAGCTGACAATGAAATACTGACTGAGATTCAGGTCCCCGCAGCCGGCGCCGGTACTGGTGAAACGTATCTGAAGATGGAGCGCAAGGTGGGAGATTATGCCGTCTCAGCCGTGGCTGTGCGCTTGACCATGGATGGCGGCACCTGCACGGCGGCCCGAATTGCTTTGACAAACGTCAGTGCGACGCCCATGCGGGCCAGGAATGCCGAGGGAGCGATCATTGGCCAGGTGATCACAGACGCTGTCGTAGAAACGGCCGGGCAAGCGGCCGCTGCGGAATGCGATCCTTCGGCCGATCTGCGAGGATCAGTCGCCTACAAGCGCGACCTCACCCGTGTTCTGACAAAACGCGCCATTGGCGAAGCAATTGCCCGAGCGAAAGGAGCATAAAGATGAGCAAACATACAATCACAGTGACTGTAAATGGTCAGGAATTCACGCGTGAAGTCGACGCCCGCACCTTGCTCGTCCACTTCATCCGCGAAGACCTGAATCTGACGGGGACACACATCGGCTGCGATACCACCAGTTGTGGCGCCTGCGCGGTAAATCTGAACGGCGAGGCGGTAAAGAGTTGCACGATGTTTGCCGTTCAAGCCAACGGCGGTGAAGTCGAAACCATCGAAGGATTGGCCCAGAATGGTCAGCTGCACCCGCTTCAAGAAGGATTTTGGGAGAAACACGGTCTGCAATGTGGCTACTGCACGCCCGGCATGATAATCAGCGCCAAACATCTGCTAGACAAGAACCCCAATCCCACGGAAGAGGAAATCCGTTGGGGCATTTCCGGGAATTTGTGCCGCTGCACCGGCTACAACAAGATCGTCGAAGCCATTCAGTATGCGGCCGAAAAACTCAACAGTGAAGCGGAGGAGGTTCCGGCATGACTTACCACGACCCTGCAAAACCAAAACATGTAGAAGATCGAGTTGAGAGCAAACATGCCGTGCCCGACGGCGCGTCGGCGACCGTGCCCACCACGGAAGACATTCGCGTGACCACACCGCCCGAAATATGCGGCATGGGTCACCGGATGAAACGCAAGGAAGATCCCCGCTTCATCCAGGGCCAGGGGCGATACGTTGACGACATCAAGCTGCCAGGCATGCTCTACATGGACATCGTCCGCAGCCCATATGCCCACGCCAAGATCCTGGACATCGACGCCAGTGCCGCCTTGGAAATGGAAGGCGTTGTCGCCGTCATCACCGGCAAGGATCTCGAGGCCCACAATCTGCATTGGATGCCGACGCTTATGTCCGATACGCAAATGGTTCTACCTACAGAGAAAGTGGTCTACTTCGGTCAGGAAGTCTGCGCCGTCATCGCCACGGATCGTTATACGGCCGCAGACGCCGTCGAAAACGTCTTCGTGGATTACGACCCCCTAGATGTCGTCGTCGACCCTTTCAAGGCCCTCGAGGACGAGACGATTGTTCGCGACGACAAAGAGATTAAGACCAACCGTATCTGGCACTGGGAAGCTGGCGACCAGGAGAGCACCGATGCCGTGTTCGCTGCGGCGCCCCATGTGATCAAGCAATACATGTACATTCCTCGTATTCACGTCGCTTCGATTGAAACGTGTGGCATGGTGGCCAACTACCAACCGGCCATGGGCAAGATGCAGATATATATGACGACCCAGGCGCCGCACGCTATTCGCACGGTATTCGCTCTGGTCACCGGTCTGCCCGAGCAAAAAATCCAGATCATTTCGCCAGATATCGGCGGCGGGTTTGGCGGCAAAGTCCCGGTATATCCCGGGTACGTCGTCGGCGCCGTGGCCAGCCTGTTGCTGGGCAAACCAGTCAAGTGGATTGAGGATCGCAGCGAAAACCTTCAGGCTGACAGCTTCGCCCGCGATTATCATCTCGAGGCGGAACTGGCTGCCGACGCCAGCGGCAAAATCGTCGGCTTGCGCGTCCTTGGACTGGCCGATCATGGCGCCGCCGACGCCGCGGCCAATCCTTCCAAGTTCCCGGCCGGATTGTTCAGCATCTGCACCGGCTCGTACGATCTGCAGGCCGCCCATGTTAGTTTTGACGCGGTGTACACCAACAAGCCACCAGGAGGAGTTGCCTACCGCTGTTCCTTCCGCGTGACTGAGGCCGTGCAGATGATCGAGCGCATGACGGACATGATGGCTCACGAGCTGGGCGTCGACCCGGCCAAGTACCGTATGGACAACTTCATCGAGCCAGACCAATTCCCCTACAAGTCTCCGACTGGTTGGGAATACGACAGCGGCAATTACCAGGCCGCTCTGCGAAAGGCGATGGACACCATCGGCTATGATGATCTACGCCGGGAGCAAGCGGAAAAACGAGCTCGCGGAGAGTTGATGGGTATAGGCATTTCCAGTTTCACAGAAGTGGTGGGCGCTGGTCCGTCACGCGACTATGACATCTTGGGCATCAAGATGTTTGACTCGGCCGAGATCCGCATCCACCCAACCGGAAAAGCGATCGCCCGTTTCGGCACCAAGTCGCAGGGACAAGGTCACGAAACGACCTACGCCCAGATCATTGCCGAGGAACTGGGGCTGCCCGCCGCCGACATCGAAGTCGAAGAAGGGGATACGGACACTGCTCCCTACGGACTGGGCACTTACGCCAGCCGATCGACGCCAACGGCCGGAGCGGCCGCTGCAATGGCTTCGCGAAAAATCAAGGCCAAGGCCAGGAAGCTCGCCGCCCATTTGCTGGAGGTCGGCGAAGACGACCTGGAGTGGAATGTCAACCAGTGGCAGGTTAAAGGATCGCCAGAGCAAGCGAAAACGATACAAGAGATCGCCTTTGCCGCCTATACCAATCACCCCCAGGGCATGGAAGCTGGTCTAGAAGCAACCGATTATTACGATCCGCCCAATCTAACCTTCCCATTCGGCAGCTACATTTGTGTCGTCGACGTCGACAAAGGGACTGGCGAAGTCCACGTCCGTCGCTTTGTGGCCATCGACGACTGTGGCAATATCATCAATCCTATGGTGGTCGAGGGGCAAGTGCATGGCGGCCTGACAATGGGGCTGGCCCCGGCTTTGTATGAAGAGATCGTGTACGACGAAAACGGGCAGTGTCTCACAGGAACGCTGGCCGACTATCTGCTACCGACGGCCGTCGAGTCGCCCAAATGGGAGACCGGCCATACGATCACACCCTCACCCCATCATCCTATCGGCGCAAAAGGTGTCGGGGAGTCGCCCACGGTGGGTGCACCCCCGGCAATCGCCAACGCGGTGGTTGATGCTATGTGGCACCTGGGCGTGCGTCACATCGATATTCCCATAACGCCGGAGAAGGTCTGGCGTGCTTTACGCGACGCAGGCGTCACAGATTAAAACGTAGAATCGGAGACCGGGCTTCCGAACAGGGCCCGGTCTCTGATGACGAGGTGTCTTATGTACGACGAGTTCTTCGCTAAGGCGCATACGCTTGTCCAAGAGGGCGTGCCATTCGTGACTGCTACCGTAGTTCGCGCGGATAAGCCGACGTCAGGCAAGCCGGGCGACAAAGCCATTGTCACCGTCGACGGCGCCATGCACGGTTGGATTGGTGGCAGCTGCGCCCAGCCAACGGTGATCAAAGAATCGCTGAAGGCACTGGCGGCCGATGAATGTCGCCTGATTCGCCTATCCACAGAACCGGAGCAGGCGGAAGCGCGTGCCGGCGTGATCGATCTGCCCATGACCTGCTTCAGCAGTGGCATGCTGGAGATATACATCGAACCGCAGCATCCGCGACGCCGTTTACTCATAATTGGCTCTTTGCCAGTCGCCCAGGCCCTGGCCCATCTTGGCCGGGCGATGAATTACCACGTGATCGCGGTCGATCTCGATGGCAACGGCGAGAGCATGTCGCACGCCGACGAAGTCCTCACTTCTTTGGACGAACTGGCAACGCAGGTTCGGCCATATACCTATGTCGTTGTTGCGACTCACGGAAACTACGATGAGCGAGCTCTGGAGCGAGTCCTGCCGGCGAAACCAACCTACGCCGGCTTGGTTGCCAGTTCCAGGCGAGCCCAATCAGTTAGAGAATACCTGGTCGGGCAAGGACTATCGGAATCAGATATGCTCCCGCTGAAAGCGCCGGCCGGCTTAAACATTCAGGCAAGCCGCGGGGACGAAATTGCCCTGAGCATCATGGCCGAGATCGTGCAGAAACGACGCAACGAGGAGTTGCTCAACCTGCAACTGTTTCAGAAGGCGGAACAGGAGCTCAAGGGCGACGAATTGGCTGTGTCGAGTGAACGGGAGGAAACAGCCATCGATCCCATCTGCCACATGAATGTCACAATCGACACGGCGAGATTCACGTCGCGCTATGAAGGCAAGGTTTATTACTTCTGTTGCGCGGGATGCAAAACAGCATTTGAGGCAGACCCGGCCGCTTGCGCCGGCGAGGAATCGACCCACGTCCATTAACCCGGCAGAATATTATGAGGTTTGAGGCCGTCCCTGTTGATCAGGCCGAGGGCCATATCCTGGGCCACAATATCGCCGGCGGCGACGGTCGGCGCGTGCTGCGCAAAGGAAGAGCCATCAGCGCCGACGATATCGGCCTGCTCCAGGCATTGGGACGTCGCAAGGTATATGTAGCCCTGATAATGCCTGATGATATTGACGAGAACGCGGCCGCAGAACGCGTTGCCCAAAATGTGGCTGGTCAAGGGATACGACTGTCCTCAGCCGCTACTGGGCGGGTCAACATGTTTGCTAGCTCTATTGGCCTCCTTAGGGTTGAAGTCTCACGATTAACGGCGCTCAACAACTTCCAAGGGATCACGCTGGCCACATTGCCGCGCAACACAGCCGTACCGGCCGGCAAGGCTGTGGCGACCCTGAAAATAATTCCTTACGCGCTGCCAAAGACAGTCGTCGATCAGATCGAGGACATTGCCGCCGAGAATCCAATCATCTACCTGACCCCGTTAGCGCCAAAGCGCGTTGGCCTGATCCTTTCCGGTTCGCCCGCGGTCGAAGAGCGAGTGACGGCTGGCTTCCAGACCGCGCTGGCGGCGCGATTGCAGAAGTTACATTCGAACATTGAGAGAGTTGACTATGTGCCTCTTGAAGACGAATCCGGCGAACGTCAACTAGCCGACGTCATACTGGCTTATGTTACTCAGGGCATCGAGATGATAATCCTGGCCGGTGAGACGGCCATCATGGATCGCTACGACATCACGCCTCGCGCCGTGGAGCGAGCCGGTGGCCAAGTAACTTGCTTCGGGGCACCGGTTGACCCTGGCAACCTGCTGATGCTGGCCTATTTGGATGAGGTATCAATTGTCGGCGCGCCCGGCTGTGTGCGCAGTCCGAAAACAAATATCATCGACATGGTCCTGCCTCGCTTGCTGGCAGGAGACCGCTTAACTCAAGCGGACATTGTTGCTCTGGCCCATGGCGGCTTGTTGGAGGACGTGCCAGAACGACCCCTGCCCCGCAGTCACTTGAGTTGACAGGGACGCAGGCTTCACACATGAAACATCAAATCATGCGTAAGGAACTTAGCCAGATCGGGTCAGGATCCGCCAAAAGAGGGGGCGAAATCACGGGCGAATGTACCATAAGACCTCAGCGGGTGGCCGGTTAGTTCTTCAAAATCGTCCGAGGTGTGGTCGCCTCCTCCATTGCTGAAATTCTCCAGATATTCGCAAGATGCGCCGGCAAACCATTCGTCCAGCCCCATATCGCGCATAGATGCTCTGGCTGCTTCCATGAGCAGGTTCACGTAGGTCACTTCTTTGCCGAGTGCCTGGCAAAGCTCGGCCGCAGCGTCAGAAATGAAAATCGAGGCCAGGTCTGTCAATACGTAAGATTCGCCGTCATGGCCATCCGCAGCAAGCGTCAGTGCGGCCGCTTCGGCGACGTCTCTGATTTCGACCCAGCTCAATTTTCTATCTACATGAGGCATCTAGATCATGTCCTCGGAAGCGATTATTGGAGCAGCGAACAACATGACTTGCATGAGCTGCACGGGCCTTGAGATAGTATGAAGTAAGCCGGAGGATTGCAGTTCTGCGTTCGATTCAAGATGCAGCCGGCCCACTCGTAGCGCGCTGACCGATTCTGGCGAGATTTCGGATAACCTGACAATATGCGGGCCGCCGGCTCGCCTGGCGGCGGCGATGGCGTTGCGGGCCATAGTGTCGGCTTCCGGGCTAGGCGGTGTGTACAGGAACGCCTCGACAGAGCCATGCGGCATCCAGGGAACCTGAATCCATCAGATCTCCCTTGACAACCTCAACGCCTGCGTCTTGGTACTCCTGGGGAATTGGCGTAACGTGTTCCAGGAGCGCGGATATTTGCGCCCATGGCCATCAGTGTTTGGACAACTGCACCGCCAATATTGCCAGTCGCGCCTGTAACAAGGATTTTCTTGTTGGCTGACATGTCTCTTCCTCCTTCAGATAACCTAGGGCTTAAGCAAGGGTCCTGCCGACAACTCATTGAAAAGCTAATCTGACATTACTCCCCTTTGACGCCCGATTATTTTTTCGGGTATCAGGCAGTATTGAAACTTACACAACCCATTAGGCTTTTGAACGGATAGGGGGTGAGCGAGTACAATCGGCCCATGGACACCCGGGCCCAGGACCAGATCAGTGGTTCTGTCGAACGAATTACATATTACAACGAAGAGAACGGCTACACCGTCCTGCGGTTGAGGCCAGACACCCGGGGTATGCTGCCCTTCAAGTACGCCTCAGGCCGCGACGCGCTTATCACCGTGGTCGGCAACCTGCCGGAATTGAACCCTGGCGAATGGCTGAAGCTGACCGGCCGCTGGATCACCCACGCCAGGCACGGCCGCCAATTCCAGGCCGAACTATGCGAGCAATCTAGCCCGGCCACCGTCGAAGGCATCAGGCGCTATTTGGGCTCGGGCCTGATCCGCGGTATAGGGCCAAAGATGGCGGAGCGTATCGTCGACAGATTCGGCGAGCAGTCGTTGGATGTGATCGAGTTGGAACCCGGTCGCTTGCAAGAAGTGCCAGGCATCGGTCCCAAGCGCATCGATGGCGTCGTCAAGGCCTGGGACGAGCAGCGAGCCATCAAGGACGTGATGTTGTTCCTGCAGTCCCATGGCGTCTCTACCAACCTGGCCATCAAGATCTACAAGAAGTATGGCGACGAATCGCTGGCCGTGGTCCAGAACACGCCCTACCGGTTGGTGAAAGACGTCTACGGTATTGGCTTCAAGACCGCCGACCAGATCGCCCAAAACCTGGGCCTGGCCCACGACGATCCAGGCCGGATTGAGGCCGGCATCGCCTATACGCTGAGCCGTATGGCCGACGAAGGCCACGTGTACGTACCCCAGGAGGAACTGGAACCAGCCGCGTCCGAGATCCTGGGACTGGAAAGCGAGAAGATCACCGCCGTCATCGAAACGCTGGAACAAAGCGAGTTGATCAAACGCGAGACGCTAACCTACGAGATCGCGCCCAAGCCGGTCAAAGAAGCAGCCATCAAAGAGGGAGCCGTCCGCGAAGAGCGGGCCGTCTACCTGACCCCATTCTACTATTCGGAGATTGGCGTCAGCCAGCGCTTGAGCCGACTGATCGAGCATCCGACCTCCAGGCTGAGTGGCCTTCAGCTTTCAGTATTCAGCTTTCAGCCACCGGCCGCTAGTGGTCAACCTTCAGCCTTCAGCCTTCAGCCTTCAGCCATAGAATTGACAGAGCAGCAGCAAGAA
>JBFFWQ010000058.1:0-35090 GCA_041570195.1 Promineifilaceae bacterium (SeqCode)
AAGAGAGCGAAGAAGCCGCTACCGAGTGATGATCGAAGCCGGCAAATCCCCGGCCACGTTCGAGCAAGCTGACGAGCTTCAAAATGATGTGGCCGATCTTTACACCGCAGAAAGTGTGACGCTGGATCGACCAGAGACAGGTCACATCCGCTTCTCCGGCCGTTTCAAGGTCGATCTTTCTGCCCGCTATGATGACCTGAGACAACGTTTTGAACGGCATGGCTTTACGCCATTTGTTCGCGCCGAAAGCGGCCGGGAGTCCTTAATAGCGGTGCCGGTTGTCTTCATACCCTCTGTTTCAAATGGGCTGATCAATATCATTTTGCTTTTTGCCACCATATTATCGACTCTATTCATTGGAGCGTTTATTGAGTTTGCGATTCGAGAAATTGACGGGGTCCCCGGGCTAGGCGATTTGTGGTTAGGCTGGCCTTACAGTGCCAGTTTGTTGACGATATTAGGGGCGCATGAATTAGGACACTATTTCGCAGCTCGATATCATAATGTGCCCGTAACCTTACCTTATTTTATTCCATTGCCACTGCCGCCAATTGGAACGCTAGGTGCCTTTATCCGTTTAAAATCTCCGGTAAAGAATAAACGGGCGCTATTGGATGTAGGGGCAGCTGGCCCACTAGCAGGTTTAGTCTTTGCGATTCCTATTTTGTTGTATGGATTAAATGTTTCTCCTGTAGAACCATTACCCACAGGCGGGTATACGTTGGAAGGCAATTCAATTCTTTACGCATTGGCAAAAATCGCTGTAAAAGGACAAATGTTGCCCAGCAGCACTGATGACGTCTTTTTGGGACAGGTGGCCTGGGCTGGTTGGGTGGGGCTCCTGGTTACAGGCCTAAATCTCATTCCGGTTGGGCAGCTTGATGGTGGCCATATAGCCTATACACTTTTGGGTAAACGGGCTCGGTTACTCTTTTGGCCAGTTATTGTGGCTCTCATCGCGCTGGTTATCTTTACCCGATCGCTTAATTGGGGGATCTGGATCTTGTTACTGTTTTTTGTGGGTCGATACCACGCGGAACCATTCGATGATGTAACCCCACTTGATGGAAGGCGCCGAGCAGTCGCAATCATATCGTTACTTCTGTTTGTATTAGTATTTGTCCCAATTCCACTGCGTCAGGTTGTGTCCTGACCCCCTAGTCTTATCAATTCGAGCGCTTGGCAGCGTTGGTTGAATTCGCTATAATTCTCCTGTTCTCGTGGCGCCGTAGCTCAGAGGAAGAGCAAGGGACTCATAAGCCCTGGGTCGGTGGTTCAATTCCACCCGGCGCCATCTGAGTTTAATCAATCCGAGGCCACTCCAGAGGAGTGGCCTTGTTCTTTGCGAGTCACCATGGCCTCCACAAGCCAGGACAACGTTGGCAATTACTTAGGTCGCTGGCTCAGCCGCTGGCCAACTCTACCGCTCTGGCCGTTTTTCATCCTTGGGGGGCTGCTATTTCTGGGCTGGGCCTGGCTCAGCAATTGGTGGACGCCCATAACGGCCGTCGACATCAGCCAGTTGCGAGCCAACACGCTATTGCCGGCCCCCAACCTGACCAGTCAGATCCGTCAGGATTTCGTGGCCCAGAAAAATGGCTTGTATCAAGTCGAGTTACTCTTTTCCGGTCAAGATGGCAACGAAGGCAACGCTCGCCTGGAAATTCAGCTACTGGAGGCCAGCGGCCGACCGATCGCCTTCCGGAGCCTCGATGGCAGTACTCTCTCTGATCAGCAACCCATCACCCTGTCCTTCGAACCACAAGCGGCGTCAGCCGGTCAGAGATTCACGCTGCAAGTCAGCGGTACAGCGGGCAATAAGGCCTCTCTTTGGGGCTACGATCTGGATAGTTACGAGGACGGTCAACTTGCGCTGGTCGGTAGCCAGACGGCCGCCCAGGATTTGCGCTTCGTCAGCCGATACCAACTGACCGCCAGGACGGCCGTCAGCGAGCTGGGTCGCATGGTCTCCGCTCATAGTAGGACAATAGCGCTCGCCCTCGCGCTGCTGTTCATGCCCGGCTGCCTTCTCATGCAGGCCGGGCGCTTTCTACCTGGCAAGGTGGACCCATTTGCCTGGTGGGGCGCTGCGTTGGCTCTGGGCGCATCGATTTGGCCAGTCGCCTGGCTCTGGCTATCCACGGTCGGCGGCCGTTGGGCCAGTTGGTCACTCTGGCTGGCGCTAATCGCCGGTTGGGCGGCGGTCCTCATCCTCTTCTTGATCCAACGCAGAAAATCGAGTCAAGAAGCGACCGTATCACGTCGCGCGGTGCGGCTGAGCTGGCACCATGGCGCCCTGCTGTTCGTGCTAGCCTTGGGTCTGGCCGGACGCCTACTGGCCGTTCGCGATCTGGCGTTTCCCCCCTGGGTTGATTCCAGTCGTCATGCGCTGATAACAACCTTAATGGCTGATAGTGGTCAGATCATCAGCACCTACCAGCCGTTGTTGCCGGTCGAAGAGTTCCCCTATCACTTCGGCTTTCACACGCTGTCGGCCGGCCTGACAATGCTGGACGGACAGAGTCTGCAGGGGCTGTTGTTGATCCTGGGTCAGCTATTGAACGGGCTTGTCCCTTTGACAGTATATGCAGCTGCCTATTTGCTAACCAGAAAGCGCAGCGTCGGCCTGCTGGCGGCGCTGCTGGTCGCCTTGCCCTTCTTTTTCCCTGCTTACTACGCCACCTGGGGTAGAATGACCCAACTCACGGCGGTGATGGCCCTGCCTCTGGCCCTGGCTTTCACCTGGTTGCTAATCCGCGGCGCGCGCAATTGGCGCCGCGCCTGGCCGTTGGTTGGCCTGCTAGCTGCCGGTCTTTTTCTGATTCATTTCAGGGTCTTTCTCTTATATCTGCCGTTTGCCGCCCTGGTATGGCTCGGCAGTCGTGGTAGACAGGGTCGATGGCTGGCGCTGGCAGCCGCTCTGGCCATGATATTGTCCGCGCCTCACCTGGCCAGCTTGGCCGGCTACGCCCGGCCGGCCGCCATCACCTTTACCATACCGGGTTACAATGACTTTCCGGTTGGCTATATCACCGTGGGCTTGGAGCGTGCGATCTTGTGGGCGGCGGCAGCGGCTGGCCTGTTAGTAATCATCGCCGCTTTGCGGCGCAGGCGTTGGGTCTGGTTGCCAGTGGTGATCATGAGCTGGATGTTGTTGGTCGCCGGGCTATTGGCGACTGACCGGCTCGGCCTGCCTGGAACAACACTGATTAACTTGAATAGTGCCTACATCGTCGCCTTTGTGCCCCTGGCGCTGTTACTGGCCATCGTTGCCAGCCATTTGTGGCGCTGGCTGAGCGGCCGTTTTCGACTTCTGGACAACTTATTGGCCCTGGCAGCCGGCGCCGGTCTGACGGCCATCCTGCTATTCGGCCTGCGACAACAAGTGACCATATTGAATGCGGTGACGATCCTGGCCAGGGCGCCGGACGCGCCCGGACTCGCCTGGTTAGACGATAATCTACCACAGGAGGCGACGGTAGCGGTCAACAGCTGGTTGTGGCTGGGTAGCACCTGGGCCGGCAGTGACGGCGGGGCCTGGATCGTCCCCCTTACTGAACGGGCCAGCACAACGCCGCCAGCAGATTACATCTACGATCGTGACTTGGCTCGACAGGTCAACCGCTTCAATGAAGAGGCCAGCGAGCGGTCTGACTGGTCGGATCCGGCGGCAGCTCAATGGTTAAAGGAGCAGGGAGTAAGCCACATCTTCGTCGGGGCCAAAGGCGGCCGCTTTGAGCCGGCCGACTTGGCTAAGAACCCGCGTATGCGTCAATTATTCGGCCGCGACGGAGTCTTTATCTTTGAGATCCAGTAGATCCAGGGTCAGGGAACATGGGACCGGGGCAGTTGATGCGATTCATGACGCAGAGCGTTATATTGATTGCCCTCCCCTGGCGATGCCGATATAATCCATTAGCAATTTCGAGTGCCAATCTCTGAGAATCGAGCCTATGATAAATCTCTCGCTCACCGACGAACAAATCGAAGTAGCCCGTATGGTAAAGGAGTTTGCCGAACGGGAAGTGTATCCGACCATCAAGGAGTATGATCGACGGCAGGAGATGAAGGCTGAGGTTTTGCCTCGCATGGCCGAACTGGGCATTCTAGGCATTAATATACCTGTGCGCTACGGTGGCCAGGGATTTGACTATGTCACGCTGGGTCTGGTATGCGAGGAGTTGGAGCGTGTGGATACGACGTTGCGTGTGGTGATGTCGGTTCACGTGGGCCTCAACAGTATGGGCTTGCTCCAGTGGGCGACCGAAGAACAGAAACAACGTTTCTTGACTCCACAGGCGCAAGGTGAGAAATATGCCGGCTACTGTCTCACTGAACCGGGCGCCGGATCGGACGTAGCCAATATCCAGTCCACGGCACGGCTCGACGGCGATGACTACATCATCAACGGCGAGAAGATGTGGATTAGCCTGGCCACGAAAGCACATCATTTCCTATGGTTCGCCAAGACCGATCCCGATGTAGTTCCAGCCTACAAAGGAATAACCGCCTTCATGGTCGAAGCAGAGATGCCTGGTGTTACTTCGGGCGACATTCACGATAAACTGGGTGTCCGGGCTGGTTCAACCGGCTGGGTGAACTGCTCC
Organism: Promineifilaceae bacterium (SeqCode); assembly: GCA_041570195.1. GTDB lineage: Bacteria > Chloroflexota > Anaerolineae > Promineifilales > Promineifilaceae > UBA11865. The sequence continues at coordinate 4,608 of JBFFWQ010000058.1, forward strand.
GATGTGCGAGTTCCCGCTGCCAATCGCATCGGTCACGAAGGTGAAGGCTTCAAAATCGCCATGAGTTGCCTGGACAACGGCCGCTACACGGTTGCGTCTGGCGCGACCGGTCTCATTCGTGCCAGCCTTGAGGCCTCTCTCCGTTATGCACAGGAACGAGAGACTTTTGGTAAACCTATCGCAAAGCACCAGCTCGTAAAACAGAAATTAGCCTGGATGCAGCAATGGTACGACGTGTCTCGCTTGCTTTACTTGCGGGCCGGCTGGCTGAAGAATGAGGGCCGGCGAAATACGCGGGAGACATCTCTGGCCAAATGGTACGCTACCGATAATTCTTTCAAAGCCGCTCACGAAGCGATCCAGGTGCACGGCGCCTATGGCTACTCAGATGAGTATGACGTGGAGCGTTTTCTGCGCAATAGTCGCGGGGCCATTATCTATGAAGGCACGAGCGAAATTCACCAATTAATGCAGGCCGGATATGCCTTGGGCGAACGTAAGGATAGACCGTTACGAAAGGAACTCCCGGCTTACGATGCAGAATACTGGCAAGAAGCCTAACGCCAGGCGCCTATGAGCCAATCGGTCAAAGTGAAAGTTCGCCCGGGAGGGACGGTGCAGTTTCCTGGAATCTGCGTGCATTGTTCACGACCGGCCGGGGAGCGTTTACCTTTGAAGAAGCGCCGGGGGCGCCTGACTCGCCTAATCGACGTACCATTATGTGATCAATGTGCGGCCGCATTGCGTCGAAAGTCCGGCGAGGAAGAGAGAATGGGCCGTCTAGGACGATTTGTTGCGCTCCTAATTGGTCCCTTGACATGGCTACTTATCTATGTCTTGTCGCCCAGCGGGCTGTCGGTGGTGATACGAGTAATGATCGCGATCGTCGTGGCCGTGATCGCCGCTAGGCTGGTCTTCGCCTTCTTCAGGCGCAGGAGCCAGGCCGCCGCCCACCCAGAAAAGATTGCCATCCTAGACTCCGCACGAATGACCCATTTTTCCTGGCGCGCGGCGACATTTAGCTTCGACAATGAGGAATTCGCTCGCCGAGTTATGCAGCTCAACGAGCCGCGCTTGATGGCGCATTCAAACGGCGATACTGAATGAATTATGCGGCCCTGATCCGTGAAATCCGTGTCCCAGAGCTGCGCTCAGGCAATCTGAGTCCAATTTCCAATGGAGACAACATGGTCCGCAGACTACCACCATCGATGATAACAACGACCGCTTTGAGTCTAGCAAGTCCTAATCAGTGAAATCCGTATAGATCTGCGTCCCAATTCTTTTCTAGGAGGTTCCCCACATGAGAGTCATCGTTTGTATCAAACAAACCCCAAGTACCACGGCCGTTTTCAGCGTCGAAAATGGCATCGTGAGCTGGGATGATCCCGGCGACAAACCTACTGTACTGAATCCCTGGGACGAATACGCCGTGGAAGAGGCGATTCGTGTCCAGGAAGCACACGGCGGTGACACCGTCGCCCTGACAATGGGACCGGAATCCAGCCAGGACGCGCTAAAGACTTGCCTGGCCATGGGCTGTACCGAAGCGATTCTTGTCTCGGACGATGTCTTCGCCGCATCAGACACCTTGGGCACGGCTCGCGTCTTGGCCGCGGCTATCAAAAAATCAGGCGATGCGCAACTGGCACTCTTCGGCAAGCAGGCCATTGACGGTGATACGGGCCAAACAACCATACAGACAGCCCAGAAGCTGGGTTGGACTCCGCTGACCTTCGTGGCCGAAATCAAAGAGCTGGACCCCGAAGCCGGCACTATTACCGTAGTACGCCTGGTAGAGGAAGGTCGAGAGACGGTGAAGGCGGCATTGCCGGCCGTCATCAGCGTGGTTAAAGAGATCAATGAACCGCGCTATCCATCGTTCATGGGCATCCGCAAAGCCAATCGTGCCCAAATCCCCGTCTGGACCGCAGCCGACTTGGAGCTCGATGGCCCGCCCGGATCTAGCAAGGCCGATTGGAGCGAAATCTCGGCGCTGCCGGCTCGCGACACCAAGGTAGAGATCATAGAGGCCGATTCGGTTGAAGAGCAGGCCAAGATCCTTGTCGATCGCCTATTTGAGGAGAAAGTGATATGAGCGGCGTATGGGTATGGATTGAGCAATTCGAAGGCCAGATGAAGGCCATTAGCCAGGAAATGTTAGGCGCCGGCCATACGGCCGCCGAAGGTTTGAGCCAGCCGCTAACGGCCGTCGTCCTGGGACATAATGTCGGAGCGTTGGCTCAGGAGGCCTTTGACCTGGGCGCGGACCAGGTGCTTGGCGCCGATGATCCGACACTGGACCAATTCCGTGTAGAAGCCTATGGACCGGTGCTGGCCGGTATGGCCAGGGAACGCTCGCCGCAAGCGCTGATATTTGGCGCCTCGACTCGCGGCCGAGACTTGGCTGCCTGGGTGGCAGCTGAATTGGACGCAGGTCTGGTCGCCGACGGCATCGGTCTATCTGTTGAGAATGGCACACTCAAAGTAACCCGGCCTGTCTACACCGGCAAGTTGCAAGCAGAAGTTTTCGTCACCGATGGGCCGCAACTTGTCTCTCTGCGCGGACGAGCCTTTGCTCCGGCCGAATCAACAGGTGGCAGCGGCGATGCTCAATGGGTTCCGGCCGCCATCGGCGACGTGTCAACTGAGATTGTCAACTTCGAAAGCAGTGCGGGCACGGTAAGCCTGAATGATGCCACCATCATTGTTAGCGGCGGCCGGGGTGTAGGTGGTCCGGACGGTTTCGCACCGGTTCAAGAGTTGGCGGACGTCCTCAGCGGGGCTATGGGGGCTTCTCGGGCGGCCGTTGACGCCGGATGGATCCCTTACGAATACCAGGTGGGCCAGACCGGCAAGACCGTGAGTCCTGATCTTTACATCGCCTGCGGCATTAGCGGGGCCATCCAGCATCAAGCCGGCATGCGCACCTCGAAAGTAATCGTGGCCATCAATAAAGATCCCGATGCGCCCATTTTTAAGTTGGCCAGTTATGGCATCGTGGGTGATCTATTCAAAGTGCTACCTGCTCTGACAGCGGAGTTTGGCAAACGTCTAGGGAGCTGAATCAGCGGCTCAGGCGGCTTTCATACGACAGAGAACCTGCCGGTTATCCGGGAGGCTTTTTTGCCTGGCGCCAGAAGCGTGGGACCACAATCCAACCTCGGTACTATTCATTCGCTATTTACATAAGGCGCGCGACTGACTATAATAGGAATCGTTGCTGTAGATATAGGGTCATTAGGTAGGTAGACCGGCACATATGGCCTGGAGGGTATTTAGCTGGCAAAACCGATACATGGGCTGGTAATCAAGGCCCAGAGCGGCTTCTTCACCGTGAGGACCGATGACGGTCGTCTTGTCGTTTGCCAGATTCCGGGTCGCCTTAAGCAAGAGAAACACGACACCGCTATTGTGGCCGCTGGAGATCGGGTAATTATCACGATCAATCCGGACGGCACAGGCCTCGTGGAATCGGTGGCCGAGCGGACCAGAGTGATTTCCCGGGCCAGGCCTGTGCCTGAGAAGCGCAGTATATTGAGCGACCAGGAGCAGGTGCTGGTTGCCAACCCGGATCAGGTTGTACTGGTGTTTTCCATTCGCCAGCCTCGGCCAAGCTTGCGCAAACTAGATCGCTTCTTGGTCGTGAGCGAAATGAACGAACTGCCGGCGGTTATCTGCGTCAACAAGATCGACCTGGTTGAACCGGGCCAGGCCCAGGCGATATTTAACGTCTACGAAAAGCTTGGTTATATGGTGCTTTACACCAGTGCTATCACCGGAAAAGGCATCAACGAATTGCGAGATCAGTTGCAAGACAAAATCTCCGTGTTAACAGGTAGTTCAGGAGTTGGCAAAAGTAGCTTACTGAACGCTGTTCAGCCCGATCTCGGTCTGCGGGTGCGTGAGGTCAGCCAGGCCACGGAAAAGGGGCTGCACACAACACGTCACGTCGAACTAGTGCCCCTCGAGGCTGGCGGCTATGTAGCCGATACGCCGGGTATCCGAAGCCTGGCGGTATTTGACCTTGAACCCGGCGAACTTGACGGTTATTTTCGCGAGATCGCGCCGCTGGTAGCCGAGTGCCAGTTCAGTGACTGCACCCACCGGCACGAACCGCGTTGCGCGGTTCGTGCGGCTGTCGAAGACGGGCGCGTTTCGACCGCACGGTATGACAGCTACCTGAGACTACGTGAAGAGCATGAGATACTTGAGGAGAGCGCCTATTGATGGCCGTTCGGACGCGGTGCGTTACGAGACCAGATGAGCCATTGACGAATAGAGACCGATGAACGACAAAGCGTTGGTGGACCAATCCGAACTGAGGCGTCAGGTGCTATGGCTGGCGGTTGCCATCCTATTGGTCCTGCTGGCTGGCTGCACCACCGCCAGCCCAACGCGAACGACCGATGTCGCCGATGCCAGCAAGCACATGCCGGTTGCCGCTGAGTTTCAGGCGTTTTTCGAGGAGAATGGCGGGCTGAGGATTTTCGGTTACCCCTTAACCGAGGCTTATCTCGATTCGGACGGCGAGCGGTTGATTCAATACTTCCAACGTCTGCGCCTGGAATACGATCGGTCCCAAGATCATATACTGATAACGCCGCTCGGCCGCTGGGCCTTACCTGAAGAGCAGGCTGTTAACCCGGCGGCCGAGGTCCTGTTGTCAGAGGGCGTACAGCAGAGGGAAATGCAGGTTCGGGATGCCTTCCTGGCGTTCTTTGAAGCGAATGGCGGTGAGGATCTGTTTGGCCGAGCGATCTCGGACGAACTAGAAGATGGCGGCAGACGAGCGCAGTACTTCGAGAATGCACTTCTGGAATGGCAGCCGGATGCGCCTCTGGACTACCGGGTACAACTTGGTTTCCTGGGCGAAGCCCATTATCGCCAGGTGGGAGCATTTGAAGATCCAGGACGCAGTCGCCCGCTGGACTCGGCCGGTGTGCGGGAGGCTGACATATCTGCTACCTTGCGGGCTCCCATCTTATACGCCGGGGAAGAGCAGATCGTCTACGTCGATGTGAAAACGCCAGAGGGGCAGCGGCCGGTGACGGGCGTTTCAGTGGAGTTGACCGTCTTCTACAATGACAGGAGTGAAACATTCAACTTGACAGAGACAGATGGGAGCGGGCACACCTATGGCAAGCTGACCCTGACCGACCTCAGGCCGGGACAGAAAGTGCGGGTGGTCGTTGAAGCATCCGCGCCGGGCGGGTCCACCATCGGGACGATCTCAAAGAGTTTTAAGAGTTGGTGGTAACCGGAACCACTTCCTGCCATCGTCAAGAAGAAAAGCCGGCGCCGTGAATCGGGCGCCGGCTGAATACCTAGCCAGGCGGTGGAGAATTTTCCAGACTAGGTCCGATTTCCATACCTGCGCCAACCGACAACTAACACAAGCCCAATCAGGCCAAGTGGGGCGATCATCGCCGAGGCACACAAACCGCTTTCGCCCCTAGTCGTCTCGTCTTCACTGTACACCTGGCCCGGAATAGCCTCAGGTGCATCTACCGGCTCCACCAGTTCCACATCCCCACCACCGCTATCGGGCGGCGTATCGCCCGGTCGACCGATCGTCGGCAGGGTGACGGTTGTGGAGCCTTCGCCTTCGACAACTTCGTAGGCGACGCCGTCATGTACGACCAGAACCCGAGAGCCCAGGGCCAGGTACTGACCCAGTTCAGGTGCGGCCGATAGCAACTCGAAGTAGGCGTCGCTGGCGAAACCTACCTGCTCTGGAATATGGGAATCAGAATCGAATACCGTGTCAATCCAGATGCCATCCCGCATCACGAAGGTCTTACTGCCAACCATTTGTACGACCTCGCCGACCGTCTGAACCGATCCATCGTCGGCGACAACAGTGGCCATGGGCGCAGGAGCCAGTGGCGCCTCGGCCGCGGCCATATCAGCCTCTTCGGCCGCCGCCTCCACAGCGCGCTCGCCGGTGACCTCGCGTTCTAGCTCGACAATCTCCTCCATCGCTTCTTCGGCGATCACGTCGCGGCCCATTTGGCTGAAGATGTCGTCCTCCTCAATCAGATAGCTAGTATACGGGGTAATGATCCCGTAGCGAATACTGAGATCGATAACGCTTTGCACTAACTCCGGATCTTCGCCATGCAGTCGGATCTGGGTCAACAGATGACCGATGGCCCGGGTCGCCCACAGACGGGGAATGAAGTCCTGGCCGCCGCTTCTGCGAAAGACGTTGTCCTCGTACTCGAATCGCTGCTCACGTCCGTTTACCTCACCTGCCAGCGTGATGGTCGCCGGGCCACCTTCGCGGTAGCGACCGGCCAAAACCAATTGGCTTCCAGCAAACAGATCGGGCAGTTCCTGAGGGTACATTTCCTCGATGACGATGTCGTCGAAATCCAGGCTAATATTGGCCAGGACCGGCGTGCTGACTTTGGCGTAGAACGCGCTTACTGCCTCGTCGATATCCTGTCCTGGCCGCACATAGGTTGTCGTTCCCCGGTGATTCTGGGTCAGGCTGTCTAACAACGCCGTATCGACATCATCCCCGACGCCAAAGGCAAATAGGCGAACATTGTCGGTTGCCTGCTGCTCGACCGTATCAAGCAGCAACGAAGTGTCGGTGATGCCCTCGGTGGCCAGGCCGTCGGTCAGGAAGATGACTGTCGTCGGCCGTTTTTCATCAGCTTGAGCAACCGCCTCCAGCAAGGCGCCGCTGATATTGGTGCCGCCAACGGCCTCCAAACGTTCGATGAACTGCCGGTAATCTGCGGCATCGTCCGCCGAAACCAGCCCCTTCTCGAAGTTACGGATGCCGGTGCTGAAAGCGACGATGTTGAACCGATCGCGCGGGTTTAGATTGTCTACCACAAAGGCGGCCGCCTCCTTGGCCTGGCTCATCTTCTGGCCTTCCATGCTGCCGGAAGTATCCACGACGAGAATCACGTCCTTAGCAACGATCTGGTTAGAGTCTACTTCGACGGCCGGCGCTACGAGCAGCAGGAAGAAACCATCCTGACCCTCGTCTTGATAGCTGAGAAGGTTAAGACCAATATCCTCCGGCGCAACTGTGTAGAACAACTCAAAGTCCTGGTCGGCCAGCACGTCAGCGTCCTCGAAACCGACCACGGCCCGATAGTCGCCATCGCGATCGATGGCCACTGGATGGCTGGGCGAGTAGATAGCCCGAATGGCCTCATCGGACTGCACCTCTACCCGGATGCGTTGATTATCTAGCGCCGTGTTGCTATACAGTTCCGTGGACTGCGGATATACGAATTGGATCAGGCCATTCTCGGCCGGCAGGACCTGGGAATATGCGATTTCGATGCGCCGCTCCTCCCTGGGAGGAATCGGGAACACGTTGGCCTGGATAGCGCTGGTGCCAACGTATTCGAGCAACGCCGGGTCGCGCAGCTGGCGCACGATCTCATCATAGATCTTGCGCGCCTCGTCAGCCTCCAGAATCTTGGCTTCGATGGGCTGGCCGTCTATCCACATGGTCAGTTCATTGACCGCCGCGCCTTGTGGTAATGGAAACAAATAGACGCCTTCGAGCATTCGATCGCTTTCGTTGACAAATAGCTGGTCAACTCGGGTTGTCGCCACCTGGTCATTGATCTCGACATCAACCCACTGGTAATCGATGCTCAACCCTTCCAGGTCCCAGACCGGAGGCATGGGAATGGGAAGCGGCTCTACGTCTTGGGCGGCAACCGCGTTCGCAAGGACAAGTGACACTAAAATGAACAATAACGAGAGCACGATTTTCTTCTTCATCGCTACACCTCCACGTACTTCTCTTGGGCAATCCCGGATGGGGAATGGAGTGGGCGTTGCCTGCTTTCTTTTGCTTACAAATAAGGGACGCTCTATCGGGGAAGAAGGTTCCCTGATGCACAGAACGTAAGAATAGATGGCGATAGTTGGAAGAGAAGCTTACGGGCAGAACCCGCGGCCACTTAGTTCCTGCCAATGAGCTCGATATTCATACCGGAATGAGTCTTGCAGGCTTTTGAGAGCGGCGCATTCTGGTTGTGAGGATAGAAGTACGCACCATTTCCTTCGGTTTGATTGGGTTCTCAGGGCTAGGATCCAGAGGCCTGGTTACGTACTTGGCAAGTGGATCGGACCGGTTATCATTACGATCTATTCATCATGGTCAAATGATGGCGACACGCGCATCCAGGCGCGGCGAGAACAAGGCGCGAATCACTAGGGGAAGTGCATTTCGCCGTAGATTCAGGAGAGCGAATATGTCCGAAAAGACGATGCGATCAATAGAAGCCGACGATCTGTACCGTTTTCAGCTGGTCTCCGATTGCCAGATTTCTCCAGACGGCAGCCGGGTTGTCTTCTGCGTAGAGCGCGTGGATCGTGACAGCGAGAAGAAGTATACCAACCTGTGGCTGGTCCAGACCGACGACGGCCGGGCACGGCAACTGACCCACGGCGATCAAATCGACCGGCATCCGCGCTGGTCGCCTGGCGGGCAGACACTTGCCTTCATGTCAAACCGAGAAGACGAAGATCAATCTCAAATATATCTACTGCCGATGACTGCTGGCGGTGAGGCTCGGTCGTTGACCGCTATGAAGGGCTCCTTTGATAACTTCCAATGGTCGCCAGACGGTCGCGAATTGGTTTGCCAATTTCGCAAGAAGGACCAGGAGGCGATTGAACGGGAGGCCGACCCGGTGCGTAAAGAACTTGGCATCGTGGCCCGCCATATCACTCGCGTCTTCTACAAATTGGATGGCGCCGGCTATTTGCCCCAGGAACGCTGGCACATTTGGACCATTGACGTGGAAACGGGAGTGAGCCAACAGCTGACCGATGGCCAGATATGCGACGAGCTTTCGCCTTGTTGGTCGCCTGACGGCCGGCAGATAGCCTTTTTGTCCAACCGCAGGCCCGATCCCGATCTGGAACCAGACGCGACGGACGTATTTATCATACCGGCCAGTGGACAAGCAACTGAAGCCGACTTCAAGTGCCTGGAGACGCCGCCCGGCAACAAATCATTGCTCAGCTTCTCTCCAGACAGTCGCTACCTGGCTTTTATCGGTCAAGATACGCCCGCCGGTTGGTGGAAAAACAACGGCATTTGGTTGTCGCCCCAGGACGGCAGCGGCCCTGTCCGGGACATCACGGCCCCATACGACATTGACGTCGGCAACGGCACCCTGGGCGATATCGCCGACCGGCCTACCTTTCGTCCGATCTGGTCGGCCGACAGCCGCCGGATTTACTTCCAGGTCGGTCAAAACGGAAGCACGGGCCTATACTCCATCACGCCGGAAGGCGATGATCTGCGAGCCGAGGTTTCATCGGCCGGCGTGGTTGGCGCTTTCAGCTTGGATGAGGCCAATGACGGCCTCGCTTATTGTTACGGCGCCTTTGCTGACCCAGGAAACATCTGGTTTAGAACTCTTCGCCAGGGCGAGAGCCGCCAATTAACACATTTTAATGAGAAACTGGTAGCACAAATCGATCTAGGTCAGATCGAAGAAGTATGGTTCCAGGGTGCGGATGACAATAGGTTGCAAGGATGGATCGTCAAGCCGCCGGGCTTCGATCCCAAGAAGCGCTACCCGGCAATTCTAGAGATCCATGGCGGGCCATGGCTTCAGTATGGCAATACGTTCATGCATGAGTTCTATTACCTGGCGGCTCAAGACTACGTGGTCGGCTTTTGCAATCCACGCGGCGGCCAGGGCTATGGCGAGAAACACAGCCAGGCTATTGCCAATGGCTGGGGAACGGTAGACTACGCCGACTTGATGGCCTTCGCCGATTTGCTGGCCGATCAAGCCTATATCGATCCGGCGCGGATGGGCGTAGCCGGCGGAAGCTATGGTGGCTACATGACAGCCTGGATCATCGGGCATACAGACCGTTTCAAGGCGGCCGCGGCCCAGCGGGTGGTCACCAATCTGGTCAGCATGTGGGGATCCAGCGATTTTAACTGGGAGTTCCAGCGAGCCTTTGGCGACAAACCGCCCTATGACAACCTGGAAAATATGTGGCGCCAGTCGCCGATCGCCCACATCGGCCAAGCCAAGACGCCGACGCTGGTCGTCCACAGCGAGCGCGATATGCGCTGCGATTTGGAGCAGGGTCTGCAGCTATTCGTAGCGCTCAAGACGATGGGCGTGCCGGCCGAATTACTGCTGTTTCCTGAGGAATCGCATGGATTGTCGCGTGGCGGACGCACCGACCGGCGCATTGTGCGCCTAGAACACATCGCACGTTGGTTTGACCAATATCTGACGACCTGATCGAATATCAGGCCTGATTCAGAGATCAGGAAGTTTTAGGCTCCGGCAGATCGTTGGTTTCTTCGATCAGTTGTTGAACGACGGCCTGCATGCTCCCGGTCCGCTTCAATGTCGCCAGTTGGCGGTCGGCGCTGGTTCCATCGTCCATAATTTTGAACGCGTAATTGACGTGCTCCCGACTGCCAAGATCGTCCACCACATCGTCGATAAACCAACTCACCATTTCGGCGATTAACTCCCGAGCCGGGAGCTCTTTTTGTTTGCCGAAGTCGATGAGCCGGCCGTCCAGGCCAAATCGAGCCGCGCGCCACTTATTCTCCTCAATCAGATCGTGCGGATACACGCGAAAGGTCATGTTGTCATGCCGTAGCTTCCACAATTTGGCCACGATGGCCTGAAAGATCGCGGCGATACAGACCGCTTCCTCAACCCTTGTGCAGACGTCGCAGATACGAAACTCCAGCGTCGGGTACTCCCAATTCGGACGCAGATCCCACCAGATGTCACGGCCGTCACGCATACAATTGGTTCGTATGAGTGTGTCCGCCAGTTGCGTATAATCCGACCAGGAAGAGAAAACTCGGGGAATACCTGTTCGGGGAAAGTTCCTTTGATAGATGCTGCGATATGATTTAAGTCCGCTGTCATAACCCTGCCAGAAGGGCGAACTGGTTGACAGTACCAGCATGTGCGGCAGTAAGTAGCGGGCAACATTCATAGCGTCGATCAAGAAGTCGCGGTCTTCGACGGTAATGTGAACGTGGGTACTGAAGGACAGGTGTTTGATCGCTTGGTCTCGTTCGTTTTGCTTCACGCCCATAAACGATTCCCGGCCCGGGCGAGCTGGCGAATCGCCCGGGGCATAGAATGGATGGGTGCCAGCGGCGACGATGCGCAGTCCGTTCCTTGCCGCCAGTTCAGCCACTCCCCTCCGTATCTTGACCAACTCTTCCGACGCCTCGGTCGGCGTGCGGCAAATCTTGGTGCCGATCTCGATCACCGACTGGCGCATCTTCGGTTCATAGACAAACTCGCGCAGAACCCTATGGTCCTCTTCCAGGCTCTGGGTAATGAACGAGCGCAGTTTACCATCAACTGGATCGACGATTTGGTATTCTTCCTCTATGCCGATGGTCAAAGATGGATCTCTCATCCCGAATGCTCCGTTTGGCTGTTATTGGCTTTGCCAGCCTGACTTACCCAGGCGCGTTATCTCTTCTGCACAACAAAAGTCGGCACTGAGGACCCACCGCCGGCCGTAACGTTCAGAAGTGGGTCGGTCCCTAAACGGGTAAGGCAACCATCCATGTATTCGCCGTAAAAGGCAAAAGGCGCCGTGTCCAACATGCGATTACTTAACCGGACGCGGCCATCCACCAGGCTAGGGTAGGACTCCCAAGGTATTTCCACCCGCTCCTGGACAACATGCGGGCTTTCGAGCGCCACCTTGACCGCTTGAGCCCAATGACTGTCGTCGGCTAGCCAGCCCAAGACGATGCCCTTACCGCCATATTCATCGCTCGGCTTGAGAACAAATCGCTCCTTGTGACGCAAAATGTAGGGGATCAGATCTACCGGCCGCCCTTCGTGGATAGTATGGCGATAAGCCACCGTTCGTGTCCAGGGAATATGTTGTTCTATGGCGCCTAACTGTCTGGCATTAAACAAGGCTTCATTACGCTCGTCACTCAGTACGGCCAGGCTGGTTTTCTTATAAAGTATCTTGCAGCGAAATGGATTGACCATGCAGACGGCATTGTCGCGCACGGCCTGTATGACCGGGTGGTCCATACCGCCACGTTCCACCAGTTCGGTGATCAGGACCCTCTTATAAATCAAGTCGACCGGGTAATTGCCAGCGTACAGTTTGCCGTTGCGGTACTCAGTTTCTCGTGGATCGACGATAATGCAGTCGAGGCCTTGAGAATGAAAGTAGTCCACGAACAGGCGAAATTCGCTGTAGGTGGGCACTTCACGCCAATCCAAGATGATCATGTTGGGCATCTCTCGCCGCCCCAGCCACTGCTCATATGCATTCATCAGTGCGTGCATCACGTGGTGCCGGGTAGAAAGGCTGCGCACTTCGTAATAATGCATGAACTCTCGCATGATCGGCAAGCCGTAGAACACTTCTGAGAACACATCGCTGTAAGCTCCGGCGGCCGGAACCTCGGCATTGTACTCGGTAAAGCGCAACTCGTCGCGATTGGTCACAAAAAACGCATCCAGTCGCGAGACAGGCGTCGGGCTGCGAAAACCGGGATCGTGTTCAACCAGCACGCGCTCCCAATCTTCAAGGCCGAATTGATCGAGAAAAGCCGGCTCGGCCACCGCCGCCAGGTAAGCCTTGTCAAAGGCGCTCAACAGATGACGCACCCGTTGGCGCAGGAAACGGTATTGGCGAGGAGTGAAGAAGCGCGGCCGCAGCACTGTACATAGCGGCCGATCGCCGAAGAACAGACCACGGCGGCGCAACTGATCGTCCAACTGGGCCTGAGAATCTTGGGCCAACTGATCCGTTAGTAGATCATGGTAGGTCTGAATGGCTTCCTGGAGCAACATGACATATCTCTGGGGCTCGACCCTTCAGAATGTTCGGCCAGGCCAGCGGCCGCTAGAAAAGGCCACTCCACCTCGTTTCGGCGATTTGTGGGCGCGGATCTTTTGCCAGGCGAATGGCCATGCCGGCCATGTGCGAAACCACCCAATCAAAATAGAACGGAGTCAGCGAATTGACGTCCATATCCGGGGCCGGATTCATGAAGTCAATGGCATAGGGCACACCATCACGAACCGCCCATTCCACAGTGTTCATGTCGTAGCCCAAGGCGCGCACTAACTTGAGCGAATCTTCCACGATCCGCTGGCCGAGTTTCGGCGTCAGGTGATCGTGTTCCACATAGTAGCGTCGTTCGTGAGGATTGTACTTCATCGGCAGGACTTCTTCCTGGCCCAGGCACATGCAGCGCACGTAATGATCCCATTCGATGAACTCCTGCACGACCATGGTCAGTAGGCCAGTTTGATCGTAATTGTAGATGAGTTCCTCCAACGAATGGCAGATATAGACTTCTTTCCAGCCGCCGCCGTGGGCGTCTTTGAGGACACAGGGCAAACCGATGTAGTCCAGGATTCTCTGCCAATCCAGCGGCGCGATCAGATTGCGCAGACTGTCTGGATGAACGATGCCCGGAACATACTCTTTGTTTGGCAATACTAAGGTCTTTGGACTGGCAATGCCCAGCCTGGTGGCCAGTGTCGCCTCGAAGTATTTGTCGTCGGCGGTCCACATGAACGGATTGTTGATGACGGTCACGCCCTGCAATACGGCGCTCTTCAAGTAAGAGCGATAATAAGGTACCTCGTGCGAAATTCGATCGATGATGACGGAGTACGGATTCGGTTCGTCCATCCGCGTCCCGCCCAACATCACAAACTCGGCCCTTACATCCTCGTCTCGCCGGTTGACCTCTTCAATAAATGCCGGTGGAAAGGACCACTCGCGGCCAACCAGCAAACCAACTTTCAGAGTCATGTCCTCCTCCTTGGAACCCAAAGTCTAGCCTTGAGTTGAGTGCCGTCAGCTGTCGGGTCACATTCTGCAGTAGCGCGGCGCTGCCACGTTTATCGCTTTGCTTTTGGGCGCGAATGGGTCACAAAGCCCTTAAGGCGGCTAATCGTGACCGCCGATGTAACGCACGAGCATGTCTTTCCACCACGGCCAATCATGAGCCCAGCCATCCCATACGCGCAGCGCATTGCCGATTCCCCGGTGCCAGAGAACGCTTGACATTTCTTCCGTACTTGAGCGCAGCGGATCGTCGGCGCCGGTCACTAGGATGATGTCCATTCGCTGCAAGGCATCCAAACGCCCCCAATCGTTCTCATTGGGTATGTAGGTCAAGGGATTGTTGAAATAGACTTGATCGCCCTCATAACCATCCGTCCAACCACTGATATCATATACGCCGCTCATACCTATCGTTCGACTGACCAAGTAAGGGTGACGGAAAGCAAAATTGAGAGCATGGTAAGCACCAAAGCTGGCGCCTGCGGTGATCAGGAACGGATTGCCATTCACCTTGCTTGACAGAGGCAGCACTTCGCGCAGAAGATAGTCGTCATATTGAGTTTGGCGCCAAGCGCGATCGGCCGGGTGCTTCCAGCGCGCGTACCAACTGTCTTCGTCCACGCTGTCCACGCAAAACATCTGGATCCAGCCATTCTCCAGGTGTTCCCAAAGGGCGCCGGTCATGCTCCGATCCTCCCACTCGAAAAACTTACCCATCGACGTCGGGAAAACCAGCATCCGTGCCCCAGCGTGACCAAAGATTAATAGTTCCATGTCCCGTCCGAGTGACGGACTGTACCAACTATGATACTCGCGTTTCATATTGCGCTAATTGTAGCCCTCAAATCTAGCCAGGCAATAGCCGTTAACCCGCTCCGCTTGACGGGCTTTACCCGACCGCTATAATCCATTCGCCTGCAAGGGGCCTGGCGGTAGCGCCATGGATGGTGTCAACGACAGTCCGCCGCCACAGAAATCCTGCACGCTTAGTTAAAACGGCAGTACCACATTCGTATGTTAGAACAAATATCTAAAATCGTAGATCGCTACGATGAGCTTGAACGGCAAATGGCCGAGCCAGACGTTCTGGCCGACTATCAAAAACTGGCCGAATTGGCCCAGGAACGATCTGAACTCGAACCCCTGGTCCGAGGCTATCATGAGCATCGAGCCGTCAGCAAGGAAATGGTCGAAGCTCAGGAGCTTCTGGACGGGGCTGAAGACGACGAAATGAAAATCATGGCTCAAGAAGAGCTTGAGCTGTTGGCGACCAGGAAAGAAGAGCTTGAGCAACAGCTGCTCAAGCTGCTAGTGCCTAAGGATCCGCGGGACGACAAGAATGTTGTCATCGAGATTCGAGCCGGCGCAGGCGGCGACGAGGCCGGCATTTTTGGCGCCGACCTGTTGCGCCTCTACGCGCGATATGCGGAGACGCGCCGCTGGAAGACGGTCATCCTCGACGAGAACAAGACCGGCGTCGGCGGGTACAAAGAGGTCATTATGGCCGTTAAGGGTAAGGGCGCCTATTCACGTTTCAAGTTTGAATCGGGCGTTCACCGCGTGCAGCGTGTGCCCGTCACGGAGTCGCAAGGCCGGATCCACACCAGTACTGCCACGGTGGCCGTGATGCCTGAAATCGAAGACGTCGAGATCACCTTGGACGAAAGAGACCTCGAGATAACGTCGACGTTTTCTTCCGGCCCTGGGGGACAGCACATGCAGAAAAACGCCACCGCCGTGCGCGTCGTTCACAAGCCCACCGGCATGCAGGTCAAGGTGCAGACAGAGCGCAGCCTGACCCAGAATAAGCGGGTTGCCCTGGGAATCATTCAGGCCAGGCTACAGGAAATGGAGGAGGCCAAACAACACGCGTCGGTGGCCGCTGACCGGCGGTCGCAAGTGGGTACCGGTGATCGTAGCGAAAAGATCCGTACCTATAACTACCCACAGGGGCGAGTGACCGATCATCGGATCGGTTTCACAAGCTACAATCTGCAAGGTGTCATGGAAGGCAATCTCGATCCATTCATCGACGCGTTGACCGTCGCCGACGAGTCGGCCAAGTTGGCCGACGCTGGCGAGGTGGCCCAGTAAGCGACGGAGTCACATCAATTGACTGGAGTTTCCAATGAGTGATTTGGTTTTTCGACCGCGAGGTCTTTACTACGAGGAAATCGAAGTAGGCAAGAATCTGGTTACCGCCGGCCGGACCATTACGGAAAGCGATATCGTCAGCTTCGCCGGCATTTCGGGCGACTTCAACCAGATGCATGTGGATGCCGAATATGCCAAGGCCGGCGAATTCGGCCAGCGCGTGGCCCACGGGCTCCTGGTCGTCTCGGTGACCACTGGTCTGATCGTACAGACTGGCCTGATGGAAGGTACGGTCCTGGCCTTCCGCGAATTGCAGTGGAAGTTTGCCCGGCCGGTTTTCATCGGCGATACGATTCGAGCCGAGATGACGATTACTGAGAGTAAGGCCCTGCCTCGTCTCGGCGGCGGAAGCGTCACAGCCAAGATCAGAGTTTATGATCAGCATGATCAGGTCGTTCAGCGGGGCACCATGGTCCTCCTGGTGCGCAGCAAGCCCGACTAAGCAAATGGCTTCGGTAGCGAAGCCAAGGCCGGATACGGAACTTCCGGTCGCCGACCGGCGTCTTATAGGTAGATGCAATATCAGCCGTGCTCGGCTGCCTGGCGGCCGATTGGCTTACTCTCTAAATGACTGGAAGCGACCAGATGCAGGACGAGCAGGATAGGGAACTGTCGCCGGAAGATGACCGCGAAGAGCCGATAGCGGAGTCGTCGCCCGCTTCCGAGGCGCCGCCGGAACCACCTGCCCCGGTACCCAACGAAGTGAAGACCGTCTCGCTGATCGATTTAATGCGTGAGATCGGCGAACCCGGATCGCCGCCCGCGGAAAGCGTTCAGCCGGCGATTGAGGATGAGGAAGCCACACCAACCGGGCCGAGCGTTCCGCCGATCATGCCAGAATCTCAGTCGCCTCCGCCGCCGCTCGACCGCCAGGATCCGCCGACGGAAGATCGACCGCCACAAGATGATGAAGATGCGACCAAGGTCCAGCCCAAGAGCGCTTTTCCAGGTCAAACACAGTTAGGCCAGCCAACGCCACCCGCGGCCCCTGGTTCTCTGGCCGAACAACCGACCCAGCCGCTACGCCCCGTGCCCCGCTACCGGCCGCCACAACCGGCCAGGCAACAGGCGGATCTGCCGCGCGGCGCACCCTTGCGGCAGCAACAACCGGACCAACAACAGGCGGCTCCGGTCATGGTCACTCCTCCTCTTGCGGTACCGTCGGGTGGCAGCGCATCGCCAGGCATAGGTCGCTGGTTTGGTTGCGCCAGCCGGATTCTACTGGTTGGATTCTTGGCCTTGGTCGTCGGCTTTGTGCTGACGTCGGCCGCGGCTGCGGTTGGCTACATCGCCCTGGCCAGCCAGCTTCCCCCGCCAAGTGAATTACGAAATCGGGCCAGTTCATTCGAAACAGCCCAGATCCTTGACCGTGAAGGCCGGGTGCTTTATTCGCTGGCCGACCCAACAACCGGCAATCGGACCTATGTGCCGCTGAGTCGGATCGACGAAGATCTGCAGTTAGCGACGATCGCCACCGAAGACGCTCGCTTCTACACTAACCCTGGTTTCGATCCGCCGGCCATCCTGCGGGCCATTATCCGGGCCGCCCAGGAAGGCGAAGCCGCCGGCGGCGCAAGCACCATAACGCAGCAGCTAGCCCGCGCTCTACTCCTGGACGAAGAGGAGCGCGCTCAGGTCACGTTCAGTCGCAAGGTGAAGGAAATCATCCTGGCCGCCGAGCTCTTCCGAACGTATAGCAAAGAGGAAATTCTGGAACTGTATCTCAACGAGATCAATTACGGAAATCGAGCCTATGGTATTGAGGCCGCCGCTCAAACCTATTTCGACAAATCGGCCGCAGAGCTATCCCTGGCCGAAGCGTCCTTGTTAGCCGGCTTGCCGCAGGCGCCCGCCCTGTGGGATCCTTATACGGCTCCAGAGCGAGCCTTGGCACGGCAGACTGAAGTGCTGGCATTAATGGTCGCATCAGGCTATATCACTCCGGCTGAGGCCCAGGCCACTATTGAGGAGTCAGCGCCTATTGTGCGCGGTATGACGCCGCCAGATGTTACCATTCGCCATCCGCACTTTACTTTAGCCGTGCTGCAGCAACTGGAGGCGCTTTTTGGCGCTCAGGCGATTTACCAGGGTGGCCTGCGGGTCTACACGACCCTGGATCCAGGCACCCAGCGTCTGGCTGAGGAGAACGTCGCTGCCAGTAGAGCGGAGTTCAACGCCGGTGGCGCCAATAACGCGGCCATGGTCGTCCTCCATCCCCAGACCGGAGAGGTCCTGGCCATGGTCGGCAGCGCCGACTTCAACGACGAGAACATCTCCGGCCAGATCAACATGGCCATGACACCGCGACAACCGGGATCGTCGATCAAGCCCTTAGTCTATCTATCGGCCATGGAAGAGGGTTGGACGCCCTCAACGCTGATCTGGGATGTGCCCACGCAATTCCCTGATGGCGCCAACCCACCCTATGAACCGAAGAATTACGACGATCAATTTCATGGTCCGGTGCGATTGCGGCCGGCCCTGGGCAACTCCTACAACATCCCGGCCGTGAAGGCATTGGAGTACTATGGCGTCTGCAATTTCGTCGCCAATGTTCAGAAAGTCGGCCTGGCCTCACTGCAGGATTCGGGTTGTCAGGAATCTGGTCAACCGCGCGACCATGGGCTGTCGCTGGCCCTCGGCGGCGGGGAAGTGCCGCCACTCGAAATGGCCGGCGCCTTCGCCGCCCTGGCCAACCAAGGGCAATATCAGTCACCGGTCACCATTACTCGCATCGAGAACCGCCAGGGTGACGTCATTTTCGAGCAAAACTCGGTCAGCGACCGGGCCCAGGTACTGCGCCCCGAGCACGCCTATTTGTTGAGCAATATCTTGGCTGATGATGGCGCCCGCCAAATCGAATTTGGCCCGAACAACTTGCTCAATATACCCGGCCAGCATGTGGCGGCCAAGACTGGCACCTCAGGGACAACGGGGACAGACGTCCGCGATGCCTGGACCATAGGCTACACGCCAGAGGTGGTGACGGCCGTCTGGGTAGGCAACACTGACAATCAGCCACTGGCCGCGGGCCAATCTGGCTACCGGTTGGCGACGCCGATCTGGAATCGATTCATGAGCGCCTATTTGGCGGGCCGTCAGCCGGTCGACTTCCCCCGCGCTTCGGGTATTACGGAGGTTGAGATTTGTACCGACTCTGGCGCCCAGCCGGGGCCAGGCTGCGATGCGCGCGCGGTCGAGTTATTCGCCAATGACCAGTTGCCGCCCGGCCGCGACCAAGACTTCTTACAATCGCTGTTTGTCGATTTGTGGACCAATCTCGTGGCCACCGACCGCTGTACGGATTCGGTTTATGAGGCAACGCTTTTCAACCTGGTGGCTAATGGCCGCGAAGACGTTCTGGCTCGTGAGCGACAGAATGCTAGGAATTGGTTGGAAAACTCAATCGCCGGCCAAGGTTGGGCGGCCCAACGAGGCATAGCGATCCCTCTACGCTTGCCGCCGGCCGGTACTTGCGACGAGAATACACCCCGGCCGCTAGCATCCATCTCGCGGCCAAGCCCGGCCGAGATGCTGATTGACGACATAGAAATCCACGGCTCGGCCATGGGACCGAACTACACCGGTTACCTGGTCGAATATGGATTGAGCCATGACCCACAGGGTTGGGCTGCAGTGCAGGAAATGCGTACGCATCAGGTTGACAACAACTTGCTGGCCCTCTGGAATACCCTAGACGCTCAACCGGGGCCAGTCACTTTCCGGCTGACCGTCTTCGGACCTGACAATCCGTACACCAATGAGTATGATCCGATTAGCATCGAGGCCCGGATGCCTGTGTTGGTGATCGAACCGACCCCAACGCCCACGCCAACGCCGACCGAGACCCCGACGCCCACTGCGACACCCACGCCAACGGAGACGCCAACTGCAATGCCGACCTCCACGCCCTCGCCGACTGCCACGGAGACGCCTACGACTGAGCCGGCGACAACAGAGCCTACGCCAACGGCGACCGGGACGCCAGCCAACTAAGACAACAACTGACCGGCACCTCGTTGATTGAGGCAATTCATGATAAAAAACGGCATGCGAATCGCCATGGTCGGGCCCTTTGGCTTTCACCCCAATAAAACCATG
Source organism: Promineifilaceae bacterium (SeqCode) (assembly GCA_041570195.1). GTDB lineage: Bacteria > Chloroflexota > Anaerolineae > Promineifilales > Promineifilaceae > UBA11865. The sequence continues at coordinate 24,693 of JBFFWQ010000058.1, forward strand.
CGCAGCCGGGCGCTGCCTCTGGCCCGCGTCCTCGTCCGGCGCGGCCACGATGTCAAAATGTTCATGCCCCCGTGGCAAACGCCGGCCGAGTCGAACCGCGACTGGCTAGAAGAAGGCGTCGAAGTGCGCTATTCGAGCCTGGGCGGCAGCGCTCCGATGTCGACCGTACACCTGATTCGCGAAGTGGCCGCCTGGTCACCTGACATCCTACACTGCTTCAAACCCAAGGCATACAGTGGCCTCGTCGCCTGGTGGTTCTGGCATTTTCGGCGCCGGAGCGTGCGCCTGGTAACCGACACCGACGACTGGGAAGGAGCCGGCGGCTGGAATGACATTGCACCCTATTCTCGCTGGCAGAGACGACTTTTCGCCTGGCAGGAACAATGGGGAATGAGACACAATCAGGGGTTGACCGTCGCCAGTCGCATGCTGCAGGGTCTGGCCTGGTCTCATGGCGTTCCGCCGGCCAAGGTTCACTATCTGCCCAATGGGCCGGGCATCTCCGACAAAACGCCGTTGGCAGGCCAGAAACGATCCGAAATGGGCCTAACAGACCGGCCGGTTATTCTACTGTACAGTCGCCTGTTTGAATTTGACACCGACCGCCTGATCGCCGTATTGCAGCGGGTGCTTGCAGAGGTACCGGATTCGGCCGTGCTTAGCGTTGGGGCCAGTCTCTTTGAAGACGATGTCGAACAGATGGGCCGGCAATTGACACAAGCAGGACTAGCGGATCGCATCGCAGATGCCGGTTGGATCGAGGAACAGGAGTTGCCAAATATGCTCGCCGCGGCCGACGTCGGCCTATATTTGATGGATGACACCTTGCTCAATCGATCGAAATGCCCGGTCAAGTTAGCCGATATGCTAAGCCTGGGTATGCCGGTGGTGGCCGAGAACGTGGGCCAGGTACCCGAATATGTCATCCATGGCGAAACGGGACTGCTGCGGTCCAGCGGTGAATCGGCCGGATTGGCCGCCGATCTGATCGAACTGTTGCGAGACAAAACCCGGCGCGCCAGTTTGGGCGCCGGAGCCCGCGACCATATTCGGGCTAACTTCAGTTGGGAGCACTTAGCCGACATCGCCGAAACCGCTTACGCGGCCGCCTGATTGAATACCCTCAGTTGCCTCTGGACAAATAGACCGTCTTTCTGCTATACTGATGCCAACTGGTCAGACCTCTTACCAGTTGCTATTGATAAGGCGAGGCATGCATTTGAATTGGAAAGCGCCACCTAAACCGGCCGAAGCGGCCGAATCACGTCTCATTACGGCCATTCTCAGCAGCCACTTCCCCATTGGCGAGTCGCTGCCGTCAGAACGCGAATTGGCCGTACAACTGGGCGTAACCAGGCCAACTTTGCGCGAAGCATTGCAGCGCATGGCCCGCGACGGCTGGATCGAAATCAGGCACGGACGACCGACGCGCGTGCAGGACTTTTGGCGCGAGGGTAATCTGGGTGTGCTGAGCGGCATCGCTCGGTTCCCTGAGCACGCGCCCGAAGAATTCGTGCCCAATTTACTGACCATCCGCCTACTGATGGCCCCCACCTACTTCCAGCAAGCAGTCGAACGTTACCCCGCCCGTGTCGAAGCGCTGTTAAGGCAGATCGTCGACGTCGACGGAACGCCAGCATCTTTCGCCCAGGTCGATTGGCGGCTTCACCATCGCATGACGGTCCTGTCCGGCAACCCGATCTTCACCTTGATCTTGAATGGCTTTAAACAACTCTACGGCCAGATGGCTCTGGTTTACTTCGAACTACCGGATGCTAGAGCTCACTCGCGCGGGTTCTATCACGACTTATTGCAGGCGACGACTGACAAAGACCAGACGGTAATCGAGGAACTTACCCGGCAGGTGATGTCCGATAGCTGCGAACTATGGCAGATGGCCGCCGGCGAAAAACCGTTCTCCAAGCTGGAATCCGAGTTGGAGGTGCTTGACGAGTTGGCTGCAGATGCCGGTGGATAATTTGCGGCGGAGCTTGTGACGATGAGACGCTGGAACGGCTGGGGCGATGAAGAGGTGAATTACCCGCTGCCAGAATCGGCCGCCCATTATCTGGCCCAACTTATCGGCACCGGCGAAAAGCTGGCGGACGCTTCGCTCGACTCGGTGATTGCCGGTATGCCACCTTCGCGGCTGGGTCGCCATCCGCTACTGAATATGGATCCACTGGAGAGACTGGGCCACGCTCGTGGGCAGAGTTTGCCTGACTGGATAGCGTTGAGATCAGGCCGGATCGGAGTCTTTCCCGATGCGGTTTCTTATCCAGCAAGCGCGGAACAGGTACAAGCCCTACTTCGCTATGCCACGCAGAACGATGTTCGCCTGATCCCTTACGGCGGTGGCACCAGCGTCGTAGGCCACATTAATCCACTGCCCGACTCTGGTCCAGTGATTAGCGTGGACATGCGATCCATGGCCGGCCTGCTGGATCTAGATCGAATGAGCCAGTTGGCGACATTCGGCGCCGGGGTAACCGGGCCTGATCTAGAAGATCAGCTACGGCCGCATGGGTTTACTTTGGGACACTTTCCACAGTCGTTTGAATACTCAACCTTAGGCGGCTGGATCGCTACTCGCTCGAGTGGTCAACAATCCTATTATTATGGCCGTATTGAAGATCTATTCGCCGGTGGACACGTGGAGACGCCCGAGGGCGCGGTCGATCTGCTGCCGCTGCCGGCCAGCGCTGCCGGACCCGATCTCCGCCACCTGATCCTCGGTTCGGAAGGCCGCTATGGTTTCATCACCCAGGCCACGGTACGTGTCCGGCCGTTGCCCGAGCGCGAGGGTTTCTACGCCTGTTTCTTCCGCGACTGGGAATCAGGTGCGGCCGCAGTACGAACGATGGTCCAGGCCGGCCTGCTGGTCTCCATGCTCAGGTTGAGCGACGCCCAGGAGACGGAAACGACCCTGGCTCTATCCGGCCGCGATCGACTGTTGCCCTGGGCCGACCAGGGCCTCAGGCTACTCGGATACGGTCCCCAGCGCTGCATGTTGCTCTACGGCGTGACTGGCCATCGTTACCAGGCGGGGAAAACACGACGACGACTTTCGGCTATAGCAAGGGCCAACGGCGGCTTGCCCGTAGGCGGAATGATCGGCGAACAGTGGCGCAAAAGCCGTTTCCGCTCCCCCTATCTCCGCAACACCTTGTGGGAAAGGGGTTATGCCATCGATACGTTGGAAACAGCCATCCGCTGGTCGTCGGTCTTACCGACGGCGGCGAAAATCAAAGAGGCTATAGGAGATGGCTTGGCCGATCTCGACGAGCGGGTATTGGTTTTCTGCCACTTATCCCATGTCTACGAGAATGGAGCCAGCATCTATGTCACCTATCTCTTTCGCAGGGCGGCCGATCCGGATGAGACTCAACGGCGCTGGCAGCAGCTCAAGGATGGGGCGTCCAAGGTTATCGTCGCCCAGGGCGGCACTATTAGCCACCAGCACGGGGTCGGCGCCGATCACGCTCCTTATTTGGCGGCTGAGAAAGGGCAGCTTGGTTTACAGCTGATGCAGACCATAGGACTTTCTTTGGATCCAAATGGCTTGCTGAATCCCGGCAAACTGATAAGCGAAGGCTCCGACTAAGACGATGACAGATACTTGAGGATGATGAACGATGTGGCAGCAAGGATGGCGTGACCAGGTCTGGGCAGGCCTCGATCAGGAGTGGGACATCATCATTATTGGCGGGGGCATCACCGGCGCCGGTGTCTTTCGCGAGGCGGTACGGGCCGGGCAGAGGGCGCTGCTGATTGAGGCCCAGGATTTCGCCGCCGGCACATCTAGCCGATCGTCGAAGTTGGTCCACGGCGGCCTACGCTATCTACGTAACGGCCAGATATCGACCACGATATCCTCGGTCCACGAGCGTGAACGCCTTTTACGCGAGGGTCGTGGTCTGGTCACACCCTTGGGTTTTTTATACGCCGGTTTCTCAGGCGATGTGACGCCGCTATGGGCGCTTGGGCTCGGCCTGGCGATATACGATTTCCTGGGACTGCGCTGGGGTCACAAGCGATACGATCCGCAGAGCCTGGCCGCACTGGCCCCCAGCCTGAGGACCACCGATCTGGCTGGCGGTTACCGCTATTTTGACGCCCAGACTGACGATGCTCGCCTGGTACTGCGGCTCATTCGCGAGGCTGTGCGGGCCGGTGGGCAAGCGATCAACTACGTCAGCGCTCAGCAAGTGTTGCGCCAGAAAGATGGACGCGTATGCGGCGTGGCATTAACCGATGTATCGGGCCAGGCAAGTAGACGCACCGCTGAAGCCATGGCGCCGGTTGTCGTCAACGCAACCGGTGCTTGGGCCGATCACTTCCGAATCCAGATCGGCGGCCGCAAGCGGCTGCGTAATCTACGCGGCAGTCACCTGGTTTTCCCGGCCGAGAAGCTACCCCTGGCCCGAGCTGTGAGCTTCGCACACCCGCTTGATGGCCGGCCGATCTTCGCCCTACCCTGGGAGGGGGTCACCTTGTTCGGAACTACCGACGTCGATCACTCGGGTATGGGAAGTAGGGAACCGCGCATAGACTCGGCCGAACTCGAGTACTTGATGAGCGCTGTAGAGTTCGGTTTTCCCTCCTTGGGACTGGACGAGGGAGACATCCAGTCGACCTTCGCCGGCGTACGGGCGGTGGTCGATACGGGCAAAGCCGATCCCTCCAAGGAATCGCGTGAACATGTTCTGTGGAGCGAGAATGGTCTGCTTACCGTTACCGGCGGCAAATTGACGACATTCCGGGTCATGGCTCGCGACGCCTTGAGGGCCGTCAAGAAAAGCGGCGGGCGGAAGCCTAAGCTGGGGAACTCCCAAGCTTTGGACACGCTGGTTGATCTGGAACCGCTGTCGTCGCTTGATCCGGCGCTCAAAGCACGGCTGGCCGGCCGCTACGGTCAGGAATCGCCGGATCTGGTCAGGGCTGCGGCGAAAGGTGATCTCTCGCCCGTCGACGAAAGAGTCGGCCACACGGCCCTCTGGGCGGAACTACGGTGGGCTGCTCGAGCGGAAGGTGTGGTCCATCTGGGAGATTTGCTGCTCCGGCGCGTGCGCCTGGGATTGCTATTGCCGCGCGGTGGACTCGACCAAATGGCGTCGATCCGGGCTTTCGTCCAGCCGGAGTTGGGCTGGGACAACCGGCGTTGGTCGGCCGAGTTGGCCGCTTATACGCGCCAGTGGCATAACTACTACGGTCCGCCAGGCGCGTCGTGCCCTGAGACGGAACCCAGCCGGCCGCATCCAATCATGGAAGGCGGCGCTCTTTAGATCCCCCGGCCCACGAGCCGGTCACTGCTTGGGCACGGTAGCCAGCGCTTCGAAGATCGGCCTTCGTGCCCCGTCCGGCCGCAGCAGGCTGTAAGACGATTCGGCATAACCTGCGCCAAAGGTCGGGCCGAAATTCAGGTTCCACAAGATAAGTGGACCCACATTGGGCAGATCTTGGGCTATTTCGAAGGCCCGGCGAGTGTAAATAGCCTGCTGTGTTTCGTTCACTTCAGCCATGTATTCCAGGCCGGCCGGCGGCTGGCTCTCCAGACCATCGTAGCTACCCCAGCCAAACTCGGTGACCCAGATCGGCGTCTGCCCATGGCCGGCGCCGTCTAGGATCTGGCGGTAGTCGGCCAGAGTATCGGCGAAGTAGAAACTGGGATGATCATTATGGCTAGATGTTGCCGGCGTCCCAGTATAGGCGCTGCTGTCCGGTGGGTTCGCCCATCCATATGGGTGAGCGCCGACCGCATCGACGACACCGGCCACGCCGGCTGCCACCATCTGACCCAGGTATTGCCGATCGTCGATGGCCACGATACCGTCGTTGATGCCGGTCGTGGCTGGCGCGCCGCTGATGAGTATCGCTTCTGGGTCGGCCGCCCGAACGCCAGCAGCACCGGCCCGGACTAGTTCGACCAGTGAAGCAGCGCTCAAAGGCGCGCCATTCCATTCTCTCTGTAGGTTCGCTTCATTCCACAGTTCGTAAGCCGCCACCCGGCCCCGGTAGCGGGTCGCCAAAGTCGACATGAACGACTCAAAAAACGCGTAGTCACCAGGCGGTCCATCGAGCTCAGTGGTCGGCCGGCTCCACTCGGGCGCTTTGGCCACGCCAAGCAGCACCTTGATGTCGTTCTCAGCCGCGGCCGCTATCAGTCCATCCAACTCTTCGAAACGAAAGTCGTCGAAACGATTCGGCTCAGGCTGGTAGATTTTCCAGGAGACTTGAACTTTCACCCAACCGACGCCCAAATCACGCAGATTGGCCATGATGCCGGCCAGATCTTCTCTATGCAGGTGAATTTGCAGGCCCATATCCGCTCGCCTCAGAGACGGACCGTCATAGCTCAGCCAGGCTGGTACGACCGTTTCCGTGGGCGGCGGAGCGGTAGTTGCCGTTAACGTGGCGGGCGGCGGTGAAGTTGGGCTAGCGGTTGGCTGCTCCGTTAAAGCCGTCGCTTCTGGGGCAATTTCCTCGTCGGCCGCGGCCGGCGGCAGTTGAACCGCGCTTGTAGCTGCAGCAGTGCCTGCGCCGCCCGGCGCCAGGGTTGGCCTGGACGTGCCGTCAGTCGGCGTGTTCAACTCTTCCGTCGTCTGATCGCGGCAAGCGATGAGCATTAGCAATAGCAGCGCAGGAAGTGCAATTCTTGTGATTAACAAAAGCATAGTTCGTAGCCAGGTCCCTTTTGCAGAAGACGAAAGCGGGTTGCTAGATTCTAAGAATCCAAGCGGCGGCCATCAAGCACTCTAACTCGGGACTCAGACAAGCGTCCACCGGCCTTCGGGATTGGGGTATAATGGCTGGCCTGCATGAACTGGCATGAACTCGAGGACAATTTATGGATCGCAAGCTCATTCCGGCCGAAGAAACACGGGTCGAAATCAGGGTAGCCAACTCGCGCTTTATCGCCACCATCGCGCCGGTATTCGACGTCGAAGGGGCGAAGGATTTCGTCGCGCGTATCCGGGCCGAGTTCGGCGACGCCAGTCACAATGTTCCGGCATATGTCATTGGGCATGGGAATTCGGTCATCGCCCATTGCAATGACGACGGAGAGCCATCGGGCACGGCCGGACGACCGGCGCTGGCGGTCTTGCAGGGCAGTGGCCTGGGTGACGCGGCCGTGGTAGTCACCCGCTATTTCGGCGGCACCAAGCTGGGCACGGGCGGGCTGGTCAGAGCCTATGGCGACGCCGTTAGAGCCGTCCTGGCCGAGTTGCCCCGGGCCGAGAAGGTAGCCACTCACACGACGCTGCTGGCCGCACCATACAACCTGTTTGAACAGGTTCAGTTGTTGGTAGAGGCTCATGGCGGGCAAATCCTGGAGAAAGAATTCGCCGCTGACATCACCCTGACAGTGCTGTTCCGCGCGAACGACCTGGAGCCGTTTAACGAGGGCTTGCGGGAATTATCCCACGGTGGCCTGAGTGCGATGATCGTCGAAAGCAGCGACAGTACGATCGTGCCCCTCAAAGATGGTCAGAGTGAATCGCCATAGAGGGCAAACTGCTTTTCTTCAGCGCTCGTCCGCGCCCCTGAGCAAAGCTCAGGCATAGGCATCCCATAACAAACCTAGTCAGTTAGCTAAATGGATAAACCGTGTGACAATCCCGGAAAAGGCCGTCAACCGGCGACCACCGACATGGCGATGAGCCACTGAGCCAGGTAGTAGGCGCTCATGTAGATGAAGCGGGCGCTGGCAAATGGCCTGACAAAACGGTAGATGGTCATGATCGAATCGGAGGCTATGAAAAGCAGCGCGCCGGCAAAGGCCAGCCAGGCGGACAGCCCGGAAGCCTGCTCAATACGGCCGGCGGCTTGCCAGGCCATCAACACGATGACCAACATGTAAACCGCAGCCGGCGCTTTCAGACGGCCCAGATGAGGCCACAGGTAGCGCAGGATCGTTACCCCATAGGCCAGTCCCACCAACAAGGGCCAGATTGACCAGTAGGGGCCGCCGTCGGAGATAAAGGCGGCGATATAAACCAGGTGGGCCATTAAGAAGGCGGCCCAGCCGGCGACGAAGTAGTCGCCTGGTAGCATGAGAAAGATGTCGCCGGCTAATGAGAGAGCCAGACCGGCAACGACGAGCCATTTGTAAAGAGCCGAGGGCGGATCAGGCGCCAATAGGGCGATGGCCAAGATCAAGGCCGTGGTCAGCGGCTTGAACAGATAAACCTGGGACTGGGGGCCGCGATGTCTGGCCCGCAAATAAAGCGCGGCTGAAACTAGGGCCAAGCCCGACAACAGGATCGTCAACGAAGTCAAGCTGATTGGCAGAAACTGATTACAATACGCGCTTAAGGGCCTCCAACAGCAGGATGACGTTCTCCGGCCGGGCATTGTAGCCCATGAGGCCGACGCGCCAGACCTTACCTGCCAGGGGACCGAAGCCGCCGGCGATCTCGATGTTATACTCATCGAGCAAACGGCCGGTGACGGCTTTGGCGTCGACGCCATCGGGCACGCGGACGGTCGTCAGCGAGGGTAGACGCGACGTCTGCTCGACGTGACATTCGAGGCCTATCTCACCCAGGCCGGACCATAGTAACTCGGCCGCCTCCTGGTGGCGCTGCCAACGGTCCTCTAGCCCTTCCTCGGCCGCCAGGCGCAGAGCTTCACGCAGAGCATAGTTCAGATTGATCGGCGCCGTGTGATGGTACGTGCGCTCGCTACCCCAGTACTTGACCAGTAAAGTCAGGTCCAGGTACCAACTACGCACCTTAGTCTGGCGGCTCATGAGCTTCTCCACTGCCCGAGGTCCCAGGGTCAGCGGGCCTAATCCAGGCGGGCAACTCAAGCACTTCTGCGATCCGCTGTAGACGATGTCGACCAGCCAGTCGTCGGCGAAGAAAGGCACACCTCCCAGACTGGCCACGGTGTCGACCAAAAGCAGGCAGTCAAATTCACGGCACAGCTCACCCACGCCTTTCATAGGTTGGCAGGCGCCGCTGGAGGTCTCGCCGTGGACCAGGGCCAAAATCGCTGGCCGGTGTTCCTCTAAACCGGCGCGCAGTTCGTCCAGGCTGAAGACCCCACCCCATTCCTTCTCTATGCGCCTCACGTCGGCGCCGTGACGGCCGGCCATTTCGGCGATTCGTTCGCCAAAGTAACCGATGATGCCCACCAGGACCACGTCGCCCGGCTCGACACTGTTAGCCACGCTGGCTTCCATGGCCGCGCTACCCGTTCCGCTGATAGGGACGGTCAGCTTGTTGTCGGTCTGAAACAGGTAGCGCAGCAATTCCTGCACGTCGTCCATAATCCCAATGAATCTTGGATCGAGGTGCCCCACCTGGCGCATGCCGATGGCTTGCAGCACCCGCGGATGGGCATTGGACGGGCCGGGGCCCAGCAACAATGGCGGCGGAATGTTTAGCTGAGCGACCGCGAGGCGGTGGTTGTCATTTATCGATTCATTCATGTCGGAACATTTCTCTCTTCAGCTGCCGGCGGAAAATGATCTACTTCCATCAGATCATAGTTGGGTTTGGCCTGGCCGGCAAAATTGGTGGCTGGTCACTGGTGCCTGGTCGGTGAGTGGACCGGAGGAGATAAGGGGACGAGGGGAGGACGACGTTTCAATCCATTCAAGTGACGCTTGAGTGATTTCAAACGTTGCCCTATGTATTTGATCGGGCCGCCGGACTAAGCTGGAGGCAGTTAGGCAACGCGGAACCCTTAACAGTCAACCATATCGATGGCCGTTGAGCGTCTCATGAGCGGCGGGAATCAGCTAACGCGGAACTCGCTGGGCGCCACACTCAATGAGCCCTCCAGTAGACATCTCGGGAGGCTCAAGATGTTCACGTCCATTAGACAGAAAGTTGTCCGGCTCCTGGCAGTTGTTTCGTTAACCCTCATCGTCAGCGGCTTGCCATTGGTCCAGATCGCCCAGGCGGGCGAGTGCGCTGGAACGACAGCTTGCGGCGGCGGGTAGATCGACATAGGTCTCTGAGACGGCCGATTCCTAGGATAATCCAATCTCTGCGGATCGGCCGTTAATTCTGTTGATCCGCGGACAGCGTTAGCCCATCCAGTGTCTTGCGAACACGCTTCGCCAACCGGTTGGCGAAGTCATCGTGGGGTATCGCTGCTACGATTGTCAGCGCTTCTTCATACTGGTGGATCGCCTCGTCTCGGTCCCCGAACTCGATCGAAGTTTCGGCCAGGCACTCGAGAGAATTGGCCAACATGATCTGGGCATTTGCCCGGCGAAAACCAGCCACACACTTTAGAAGATACGGCCGCGACTCTTCAAAGCGACCTTGGTTGAGCAATACATTGCCCAGGTTCATCTCGGTCAACGACTGAAGGTAGACCGGGCCGGATCGACGCATGGCCGGCGTGTCGGCTTCACGAAAAGCCGCTTCCGCCTTGACCAGG
>JBFFWQ010000059.1:0-34497 GCA_041570195.1 Promineifilaceae bacterium (SeqCode)
AGCCGTGTTTTCTTGACGCCTGGGGCAGATCTAGATCCCGGAAAGACGTTCTACGGCGCTATCATTAACTTCTCTCCCCCATCGTCCCTCATCCGCGAAGCCGGCTTTGATTGATATTACCTGGACCTCGTCCCTTCCCATGTTTGCCTGTCCTGCTTCTTCTCCTGGCTGCTCCCCCCTTCCTGTGCTGCGGCCGGCAGCAGAGACGGCCGAGACTTTTCGCCTATTGAGTTTTTCAGGGGAGCGCTCAATTCCTGGCTATCGAGGCTTCAGGTGAGCACATGCAGCTCCATCAAGATCACGTCAATAACGAGTCTTAGCCTCTATTAGTTGGCTCATTATCGCTGGTTAGGAAGCAACTTCTTCTTGCTTCCCCCAGAATCTTTTCGCGATGCTTTCCCAGTAACCACTCATAATCGCCACGCAGATTAGAATCAAAGCCATGCCGATGAAGGTCGATGGTCCGAAGGACGCGCCGATAAAGATCGCACTCAGGAGCAGGGCAACAAGCGGTTCATTGAAGCGAACCAGCGAAGCAAAAGTTGGTCCCCGGTGTTTGACCAACCAGAAAAAGAGAATAAAGCCTACTCCAGTGGCGAAGACGCCAATAAGAATCAAAGCGATAACACTGCTCTCGCTTAGCGTGATCTTGCTCAGATCTTCAAATGCGAAGGTAAGCGGTATTCCAACAGCGGCGGCGGCAATCATCATTCCGGCGGCTACTTCTAACGGCTCCTTTCCTTTCAATATCCGGTGTGAATAAAGAGCGGAAAAGGCTTTACAGGCGGCTGCAAGTAAGATGGTAAATACGCTGATCAAAGCGGTCGGTGTACCGCCAGATAGGCCGGGCAACAGGACGATGATAACGCCGGCGAACCCGATAGCGACGGCAACGCTCTTGTTGCGGCCGAATGGTTCGCCCAGCCAATAGTGCCCTAAAAGAACGGTGAAGATAGGCACCGTACTGAACAGAATCGAGGACAATCCGGAAGAGATTTCTCTCTCGCCAAAAGAAAGCAGTATAGTAGGCACCCAGGCTTCAAACAGGCCAATAATTAAAAACGGAACCCAAGCCTTACCCAGCCGCGGCAGTTTGAGTTTCTGAAAACGTAAAACCGGGTAGACGATGAGCGCACCAAGTATGACTCGCACGGTTGAAATGAACAGAGGTGGGAAGGATTCATCTGCAACCTTTATCAATAAGAAGTATGAACCCCAAATCAAGCTTAGCAACCCGAGGACAAGAAGACCCTTAGTTTTCAAAGACATCTTTTTGACTCACAGTCAACATACCAAGTACTCCAGCTGACGTCCTAGCAGTTTCATAAGTGTCTGTCAGCAAATGCTGACCATTACCACTGGTAAGGCAGTAGCCTTCTTGTTATTTCAGATATCTACGATGAGTAGCAGCGATCGAAAGTGTTACACATGAATTCGATCAGCTGTTTTTCAAAGGGCGGCTCAAGCATAAACTATAATTCCCTGAAAAGCCAGGAAATTCGTACTATTTCTATCTTCCTGGGTAACTCGGGATCGTTAGAAGAGGTGTGATACTTCATACTCCCCGGGACGCTTTGTCGTAGTATTTAAGCGACTAAAGGGAGGGTTCTATGCACAAAGAAGCCAAAGAAGAACTGAGGGTCAGGTTCAAGCTCGCTGTACTTGAATAGGCAATCCATCTAGGGGCCACAAAGGCCTGTAGGGAGTTCAATGTCCCTCGTTCAACGTTCTGCCGCTGGAAACAGAAATACGAAAACGGTGACCGGGCCGGCTTGTATCGGAAAAGACCTGTCGCCTATAGCCATCCACGCAAGACTCCGCCTGAGGTTGTGGCGAAAATTCTGGCACTCCGGACTGATTATCAGATTGGAGCCCTACGGATCAAGTATTATCTGGAACGCTACCACGCCATTAAGATTTCAGAGTCCACAGTAACCAGAGTCTTGCGATCCCACGGGCTGGACCGGCTACCAAAGACAGCGCCCAAACGTGCGCCGCACACCAAACGGTATGCAAAGAAGGTGCCAGGACACCACGTTCAGTTAGATGTGAAGTTCTTGCGTTTGACTGATGGTCAGGGCAAGATCGTGAAACGGTACCAATATACAGCCGTCGATGATGCGACCCGGCTCCGGGCGTTACAGGTTTATCCGAAGCTTAATCAGGCTTGTGCAATCCAGTTCATCGACCACGTGATAGAACGGTTTCCTTTCCGGATTAGCACAGTCAGAACCGACCGGGGTCATGAGTTTCAAGCCCGTTTTCATTGGCATGTTGAAGACCAGGGCATACGGCATGTGTATATCAAACCGCGAACACCCAGGCTCAACGGCAAAGTAGAGCGTTCACACAGAACTGATCAGACAGAGTTTTATCATCTACTGACCTGCACCGATGATGTTGATCTAAATGTAAAACTCGAGGCGTGGGAAAACTTCTATAATTACGATAGGCCTCATATAGCCCATGACGGGAAAACACCCTATGAAGTTATGAGGTCTCTCTTAACATAGAAAGAAATCTGACCGACAGGGTATGAAGCATCACAGCGACCTTGTGGCTGTTTCCTGTTCCAATACTGGTGGAATACCAATGGCGAAAGCGCTTCCCGTCGTCAATGGCAGATCAGCATAATCGACAACATTTACAGCAACTGAACGATGAAAGGTGGAGGTGAGAGCTGTTTCCTCCGCTTTGGAGCTTCAACCCTCAACTCAGCATCAACCTGATGTACAATAGATCCTGTGTTTTTGGAACCTTTGTCTCTCGGATACTATCGAAAGAAAGGCTGTTTCGAATACGGACCAGAGGATGATGGATCACCGAACGTTAACCCTTGAACGTCTGCGGCAGCAACTTTCAGACCAAACTCGAAAGCTTTCTGCACTTCATGACATCCTGGAGGCGGTGAGCGCACCAGTTGAACTGCCAGTCGTCCTAAAGAAGTCCTTGAGGGCGGCTCTGGTTGCCGCCCAGGGGAAAGCCGGATTCATTCACCTACGCGACAAGTCTGGCAGAACCATGCGCCTCGCGGCCCGAGAGGGAATTCCCGATTCGGTAATCGGAACCATAGCCTCTATATCCTCGGAGGATGGATTAGTAGCCTGGGTAGCACGGAACAAAGAGTCCTTGATAGTTCCCAATATAGGGGAGGATTCCCGGACGGTTTATCTAGCAGGCATCGGGGATTTGAAGGTGTATGTGGGTGCACCCATCTCAAGAGGGCAGCGTGTCTGGGGTACTTTGAGTGTGTTGGGAAAGGATCCAGCCCAATTCGGCAATGATGAAATAGCCTTGCTCAGTTCTGTTGGAGAAGAGATCGGCATTGTTGTGGAGAATGCGCGTTTGCGCCGGCAAGCTGAAAGGCTTCTGGTGGTACAGGAGCGTAACCGACTGGCCCGCGAGTTACATGATTCAGTTACGCAGTCTCTTTACAGCGTAACACTTTTTGCTGAGGCCGGGCGTCGCACAGCTTTGGCAGACAAAAACGAGGAAACTGCCGGATATTTCACCCAGATCGGCGAGACAGGACAACAAGCCCTGAAGGAAATGCGTCTGCTAATACACAAGCTTCGGCCGTCCATCCTTGCCAGAGAGGGGCTGGTGCGCGCCTTGCAGCAGAGATTGAATTCGGTGGAAGGCCGCGCTGGCGTCAAGAACCGGCTTGTCGTTGAAGGCGAGGTAACCCTGTCACCTGCGATGGAGAATGCGCTTTTTCAAATCGCCCAGGAAGCTCTCAATAATGCTCTGAGGCATGCAATGGCTTCCGAGGTCATTGTGCGTCTTAATATGACTTACAGCGAAAAAGTAGAAATACAAGTCGAGGATAATGGACGAGGGTTCGACCCGGAAGCGGCCGCCGATAGTGACGGCATGGGCCTGACCAACATGCAGGAACGAGCTGAAAGCTTTGATGGAGAGCTAACCATTCATTCAGCTCCTGGTCGGGGCTGTATAGTAGCTGCTTGCCTCAAGCATAGCTCAACAACGCCAAAGCAATGGACTGATTTCAATGTAGAGGATCTATTATGAGTGATCAAATTCGAGTTTTCCTGGCCGATGACCACGCAGTGGTTAGAAAGGGACTTGAAGCTCTAATTGGTACAGAAGAAGGGATGGAAGTAATCGGCACAGCCGCTGACGGTGAGGAAGCTGTCAACAAGGTTGCTGGTCTAGAGACAGACGTCATCTTGCTCGATTTGCAGATGCCACGAAAGAGCGGCATCGAGGCAATCGTCGATATCAAAGAACATGATCCAAGTGCACGCATCCTGGTTTTGACCAGCTTCAGCGACGACGATAAGGTCTTCGCGGCCATCAAGGCCGGCGCATTGGGCTATATCTTGAAGGACACTTCGCCTCATGAACTGCTGGTAGCCATTCGCAATGTTCATGCCGGTAAGTCATCGCTAGACCCAGAGATCGCCCTCAAGGTTATTCACGAACTCAGTAGACCTTCCAAATTTCCCCCAACTGAAGAACCGTTAACTGAACGGGAAATGGAGATTCTTCAGCTGGTAGCTCGCGGATTATCTAATCAACAAATAGCTGAGGAGCTGGTCATCAGTGAGCGAACGGCTCGCACGCACATCAGCAACATTCTGGCCAAACTCCATCTGGCCAACCGTACCCAGGCAGCGCTCTATGCCTTGCGTCAGGGAATCGCCCAACTCGACGAAGAATAAAGAACGCGACTGCCAAGCTTAGTCATTTGACTTACGAGACCACTCTGTGAGTGGTCTTTTTGATCTAGATAGCTAACGTCAATCGGCCGATGTCCCCTTTCGCCCTTGCCTATAAGATCTTGATATCAAGCCAAATGTCAGTCGAGGTGATTTATGAATGATGCGATTCGAGTTTTTCTGGCTGATGGGCATATCGCGGTGCGTGACGCGCTTTGTGCTCTCATTGCTACGGCGCCAGATATGGAGGTGGTCGGTGGTATGGCCGACGGTGACGAGGTTCTTGAAACTGCACAACGCCTTCAACCGGACGTCATCGTCCTCGATCCAGTGATGTTTGGTGATGATGATAGAGCACCGACAATCTCTCTATTGAGGGGCCTCACTCAGGCGCAGCTTCTCATACTGACTGACGAAATAAACAGGGGGGAAATCTCGACCGCTATTGGAGCAGGTGTGAAAGGTTGCCTTCCTAAGGGTATACCTGCTCCAGATATCCTCCAGGCTATCCGAGCCTTGCATCGAGGCGAGTCTGTTTATGATCCGGCAGCAATAGATGACGCTCTATGACTGCACGATTCCCTGCCTGATCTGAAGATAAGTCAAATGTCCTATGACGGATGCGTCATCTTGCGGATGTGAATCCAGTTGGCCAGGCACATAATTCGAGTGAAACTATTCATTTGGCATCGTAAGTAAACGACACACATTGACCTACCAGAAGATTTAGGTACTTGGGAAGGAACAGCAGATGGCCAGGGTTAATATGAAAACAAATACGTTGACGGCGTACTGTCGTGCCTGTCATTCTCGGATTCGTTTTGGCGAGCGTCCCGAAATGTTTGACCTCGTCAGCTGTCCAGAATGCGATGAAGTGTTTGAAGTCGTGGGCCTGTCACCAGTCCAGCTTGATTGGCCTTCTGATTACGGGGACGATGATGAATGGTCGGGCAACGGTTATTGAGCTGAGCAATTTGGCGATTAGCGCAGTGCCGTTTTTGTTTTCAGTCAATCTCAGATTTCTGGCTAACACCTTGCTGTTTGCTTGAAGCAAGACAATAGAATAATCATTCCTGATGATTTGCGGCAACGGCCTGCCAGTCTTGGCTTTGGCGGTTGGGGGGTCTCTTTTACATGAGGCAAACATGATTGCGCCTGCGAAACCGGTCTATATGACCGAGAAAGGAATACGGAAGACCCAGACGGAACTCGAAACGCTCCTAAAAATCAAGCGTCCCGAGGTTCTTGGTTACCTCCAGGACGCCAAAGACGGTGGAGACTCTGCTGATAATACCGAGTATCTCTACCTGGCCCAGGAACTGGAAACTATTGACCAGCGTATCAGCGATCTAAGATACAGGTTGGATCACGCTCAGCTCATCCAACGGGTTGAGCAAAAAGACGCTATCACCATAGGTAGCACGGTTGTCATCCAGGAGGACGGCGCCGTGCCGGAAACCTATACTATCGTCGGATCGGCCGAAGCTGATCCAGATGAAGGTTCCATCTCTGATGAATCGCCGCTAGGCAGGGCTCTGTTGAATCACAGGATTGGCGAAAAGGTGGTCGTTGATTCACCAGGCGGCCTGTTACTATTCCGAATCGTCGATATCAGCTAGCCTCTTGCATCGCCCACAGCTACAAACAGCTACAAATTAAGAAAACAGGGAGTAACGAAATGCACGTTGCTTTGATAGCCAACCTTAAGAAGAATGCGCCTGCCTGGGCCGGCATGTCACCTGATCACTGGGACGATCTGGACTCGGAAGAGACGGTCGCCGCGATTGCAACCGCTCTGGAATCTGGCGGTCACCAAGTTACCTTTGTGGAGGGTGATATCGCCCTTTACGATCGTTTGCGCTATCTCGAGCCCGACTTCTGTTTCAACATCGCAGAAGGGCACTTCGGCGATTCTCGGGAAGCTCACGTGCCGGCAATGCTTGAGATGTTGCGCATGCCGTATACAGGATCCCGCGTCTTGACCCTGGCCCTGAGCCTGGACAAGCCGATGACCAAGCGCGTGCTAAGCTATCATAATCTCCCTACACCGCCCTTTCAGGTATTTGAGCGGTTAGACGAGGCATTGGACTCGGAGATGTACTTCCCGCTCTTTGTCAAGCCAAGCCGGGAAGGCACCGGCATGGGTATCAGCGCCGAATCTATCGTCCGCGATGAGAATCAATTGTCTAAGCAACTACGCCAGCTATTTGAACGCTATGACCAGCCAGTGCTGGTAGAACGTTACATTGAAGGGCGCGAAGTCACGGTTGGCGCAGTTGGTAACCTGAGTAGCCCTGTGGCATGGCGTCTGCCAGATGATGAGGAAGCCCGGCGAATCTCTCGAGGTTTGCATTTCTTCCCGCCGTTGGAAATCGACATGAGTCGTTACCCGGCCGATGAGGCCGGCATCTACACCAACCGGATAAAGGTCGACCTGGCCCATGAGTTCCACTATCTGTGCCCGGCGCCACTGACCGACGAACAGGTTGAAGAGCTTAACTGGTTAACGGCCGCCACCTTCCGCGTCACAGGTTGCCTGGATGTGGCCCGGGTGGATTTTCGCCTGGATGCCAATGACAACGATAAACCCTACATCCTAGAGATCAATCCGTTGCCTGGCCTAAATCCAGAGTATTCGGACCTAGCTATTGAAGCCCAGGCTGACGGCTGGAGCTATGAAGCATTGGTCAACAGGATCCTCGATGAGGCAGTTGAGCGCCAGGGAGTTGCCGAGTCAATGGATTCACGACTGTTGCAAGTATTCTAAAAAACGATCTTGGAGTAAAGCATACTATGAACAAGTCCGTCAATGAGTTGACCGTTATTTGTCCATCGTGCCATTCACGAATCCAGTTTAGCAAACTCCCACGTCTAAGGGAGATCATCGTATGCAATGAGTGCGATGAGACCCTGGAAGTTGTTCGTCTGAGACCACTCAGAGTTGATTGGTCTTTGCTGGACGACGAATTCAGCTGGGCAGATGCAGATGCCGATGAATACGAAGACAGATTCGACCCGTATGATCGCTAATATTAGGATGATGAGGTGAATGCTATCGCTATTCTAGCAACTGATTGCGGGGTACACTGGACCAGCCCGGTGATGCTCAACAATTCCCTGTCTTCCCCACAGGCACCCGGAGTAGATTTCCGCACGCCGACTTTCGCTTTTGTGGCTGTAGATGATACGAATCCCAACGTTGCTTATGTAGCATACCAGAACTTCGTGGGTGGCAATTACGATATTTGGTGAAGTAAGATGAGCAGAGATGACTTCTTGTTGCCCTCGGCCGTACAAGCCATCGGTCGCACGCCCCTGGTCGAACTCTCTCGCCTGACCCGTGACCTGGACGGTCGGATCCTGGCCAAGTTGGAATATCCGTATTCGAAAACAGTTCTCAAAAGACGCTCGGCATGTAACCCTAACCGCGCTGCTGCCAATGTCGAAGAGAAGGGCTATAGTCTGATCTCGCACCTTGGCACAACACGCGAAAAGGTAGGTCGAAGGAGGCAACTCTGTGTCAATCAAGAAGATAGTCGGAATAATCGCGGCCGTCGTAGTTGTTGGTTTTCTGGCGATTCAATTAGTTCCGTACGGTAGGAATCATGCCAACCCCCGGTGCAAAGTGAACCAAACTGGGACAGCCTAGAAACCCGGGCCTTGGCGCAGACCGCCTGCTTCGATTGTCACAGCAACGAAACGGATTGGACCCCCTGGTATACAAACATCGCCCCGGCCTCCTGGTTGGTGGGACACGACGTAGAGGAGGGCCGGCAGTACCTTAATTTCTCCGAATGGCACCAGGGTGGAAAACCCCGCGAAGCGGATGAATTGTGGGAAGCGCTACAGTATGGCAGCATGCCTCCTTCACAATACCTTTTACTTCACCCGGATGCCCAGTTAACGGCGCAGCAAAGAGGCCAACTGATTTCCGGTTTCCAGGCGATTGTGCAGAACAAGGTAATCCGAATCGGCGATCAGCTGCCCTTTAGCTTCGCGACCGGGGCGAACGATGCGCACGCCGCTAAGGATCAGATCCAGGCGTGCTGGCGCGCCCACCATATCAAAAACAAGGGGATAAGGAGCATGAGCGTCAGCACGATAACAAAGGCGATGATCCCCGTCCAGGTGTGTACAGAAGTCGTGGGTTGAAAGAAGTTCATGCCAGAGAAACCGGTGATGAAGGTCAGCGGCATGAAGAAAGCCGTAATGACCGTCAATGTTTTCATGATGTCGTTCATGCGGTTATTGACTGCTGACAAATAGGCGTCCAGGGCGCTCCCAACCAGGATAAGTATATCATCCAGCAGAGTGTCGAGCTGGATGAAATGATCGTAGACGTCGCGATCGAAAACATGATCCGTGTCATTGGTGACCGCGTATTCATTGTGTGACAGTTTGTTGAATACATCCTGGGAAGGCACCACGATCGGCCGCAATTGGAGAGTATTGCGTTTGAGGTTGAAGAGTTGCTCCAGGGTTTCGGGCCCAACCGCGCTGAAGATATGCTCTTCCAGCCGGCCCAGATCATCACGCGGTAATTCCTCGCTAGTGATTGCCCCATTTACCAATTGATCAGCCAAACGGTATAGCAGATAACCAGCGCCGATATTCTATTGGGCCGATGACGGCGCTGCCAAAGACGGCCGTCTGGTACAGAGCTACTGCTCGCGGCCGTTGCTCCTCGGGTGTCATCTTCAGGAGCAGATTGAAGTTTGCCAGATTGTAACCGGCCCACAGGAAACCCGAAAAGGTGTTGATGATGCCCAACTGCCAGGGTGCGGTGATCAAGGTCCAGGCCAACGGAGCAATCGGGATGAGTAAACCGGTCATCGCCTGTACCCAGAACGCACCTTTCCGGTTTAGTAAGCGGCCAAATAACCGTTGCCCCACCAAAGCAGCTGTCGTGGCGATGGCCGCCAGGGTGCCAATGGTTAAGGGCGTCGCCGCAAACTCACTGACTAGATAGACGTTGAGGAACGGCGCCGCGACTTGCAAGGCCATGTTCCAGACCAGTGTGCTGATCACCAGGCCGACAAAAGCGCTGTTCTGTCGCAGCGCCCGGCGCAGATCGCCTCGCTGGTGCGGCTTGCGATTCGTCACCAAAGGTCCCGGATCCCGGATGCACTGGAATGCATTCGTGCTACCCATGCCAAAGAGAAAGGCCAGTACGAAGACCGCCTGATAACCGGCAAACAAGGATTCCAGCCGAGTGCTGGTTGTGATAATGATCCGGCCGGCCAATGGGGCGACAACCAGGGCGGCCAGCCCCATGGTCGCATTGCGGCTGGCGAAAACCGGCCGCGCATCTTCTCGGGAACCACATCGGCGACCAGGGCGGTCCAGCCGGGGTTACATCAGAAGATCAGTGCGGCCATTGCGAAATGATGGACATCCTCAGGTATTTGTGGTATTTTATAATGGTCAACTTGCCAATATTATTAGTCAATCTGTGAAGATAAATACAACCAATTATGTCTATTGTGACAATGTGGAACTAATATACAGGATGCGATCTATTAGGTATCTGCATTCTTATTGGAAATATACTGTTAGAAATGAAACCGAACTTGAAACTGTCGATGACCGGCGGCGACGCGATCACGCTCGACGTTGCTCGACAGATACGGTTATTGCGCGAGCAGCAGAGTTGCTCGCAACAGGATCTTGCTGAGGCAAGCGGATTGTCACGCAACACTCTGAGCTTGCTTGAGCGTGGACGGACATCACCCACGCTAGCTACCCTGCAAAAGATCGCCAATGCCTTGAAGGTTGATATCCGCGTTTTTTTTCAGCCTGTTTATTGGTCCGATAACGGTCCAATTGAGGCAGGGACGGGCTCGTCCTTTCTAACGCCGATGAACTCTTCATCTCATGAGGTAGCTTGCAGGATCGACCAATTGATATCAGCTTACGTATTACACATAGAGCCAGGAACTAGCAGTGGCTCGTTGTTTCCACATCAAGGGGAAGAGGTCATTTATTGCTTAAGTGGAAAGTGCTTGTACTCTGTGGATGAGAAGAGTTACGTGCTTGGGCCAGGAAACAGCCTGCGATTTAATGGCCGTTCACCACATAGCTGTCTGAACGTGGGCCACGGAGTGGTTGAGATCTTGGCCATCTCACTCAATATTGACCACTGATTGGCTTTGCTTAATTGGGTCTGGCAAAGCCTGAATCACCTCGCCGTTGAAGGTGATTTTGCTGCATATAGAGTGGTCATTTGAACATAGAGATGCATAGCAAACCACTTGATTGAATTGGATGCCGTCTATGCATCACCAGACGGAAGGGTTGCCATGTTCGACAAAATCCTGGTACCGCTTGATCAATCGCCAATTGCGGAATGTGTACTGCCCCATGTGGCTGCTTTTGCCGAGGTCTATGAGGCGGAGGTGAAGCTAATACATGTCGTGGAATGTCCCTCCGCCACCGATCGTTTTCAGCCTATTGATCCCCTCGGCTGGCGCTTGTGTAAGGCAGAGGCTGAAGCGTATCTGCTTGATGTAACAGATCGTCTAGATCAGGTTGGCCTGGTAACCGAACCCGTTTTGCTGGAAGGCCAGCCCGCACAAACGATCATCGAGTATGCCCGCAGCCACAACATCAACTTGATCATTATGAGCAGCCATGGCAAGACGGGGCTAAGCCGTTGGAATGTCAACAGCGTCGTTCGCAAGATCATTCAGGAGTCGCTGATCTCTTCTTTGGTGATCCGGGCTTACAATCCTGCTGATACGAAACTGGATCAGTTGCGCTACCAGCGGCTGCTTGTACCGCTTGATGGCTCGTTGCGTTCCGAATGTGTGCTGCCAACAGCGGAGACTATAACCCAACGGCACCAGGCGAGCCTACTGTTGGGGCATGTGGTGGTCAAGCCAGAAATGCCCCGGCAAACGCCGCTGAATCAAGACGATCTGGACTTGATCCAACGTTTCGTTGATCACAATTTGGCGGCAGCCAACGACTACTTCAAACGTATGCCGACTCGCCTGACCGTTGATTTCGTTCCCCGCCTGCTAGTTAGTGAGAATATCGCCATCAGCTTGCACCAACTCGTGGAACATGAAGCGGTGGATCTGGTCGTGATTAGCGCACACGGCTATTCTGGTCACGCCAATTGGCCCTATGGCAGCCTAACGACCAGTTTCATCGAATATGGCACCACCCCATTGCTCATCGTACAAGATCTAGATCCGAACGACATGATCCTCTCCCAGGCAGAAGTAGCGGCTAGAGAAATCACAGGCCATTAGCCGATGTCAACGGCTGAGACTGAAGTAGACGTGGTGAATGTGGGCCACCTTGAGCCTGGCTCCCAAGCTACGCTGAAACGTGATGCTCGTCGGTTGGCCCAACGCTTTCGTCAGGTTAGCCTGCTTGGGGTCGACCGGCAATCGCTCGATCGATTAGACCCGCAAAGGGCAATCCTCAACCAAGCTTATACAATCTTCCACCAGCAAGCCCAGAACGATCAACTGGCTGGGCAACAGGGCGAGTGGCTGCTGGACAACTACCATGTGATCAGCAATGCGTTGCGCCAGATAGAACAAGACATGCCTCACGATTATTATCGCCAGCTGCCGCGAATAATGGCCGGCGACTGGTGTGACTACCCGCGTGTTTATTTGTTGGCCCGGGAACTTCTGGCTGGCCAGCCAATGCGCCTGGAAATGGAATGGGCGAAGCAGTTTCTCATCTACTACCAGGAAATAACGCCTTTGAGCATGGGTGAGCTGTGGGCACTGCCGACCATGCTCCGTTTTAACATCATCGAGAGATTGATCCAGTCTCTCGCCCCCACAACCGAGCAGGCAGGGGTCTCGTTGCCGGATCTGGCCGATGTCGGCAGTGCTGCGGCCGACAGCATCGTGCCCTGGTGCATCTCGGGTCTCCGGACGCTGGATATATACAATTGGAAGACTTTTTTTGAGGAAGTCAACCTCGTTGACCAAATCTTGGCTCAAGATCCGGCGGCTGTTTACCAGAAGATGGACTTTGATACCCGCGATTTGTATCGCAAGGTCGTGGAACGATTCTCAAGGGCAACCTCCTGGGATGAGATGGAAGTGGCCAGCCAAGCGGTCTCTCTGGCCCATCAAGTTGAACTTGGTCAGGGACCACCCTTGCTTCCCGCTAGTGCAGCCCACGTGGGATACTATCTCATTGATAATGGCCTGCCCTACTTGGAGCAGGCGCTGGCCTACAGAGCGCCCTGGCGCATGCGCCTGCGGCGCTGGTGGCTTCAGAGACATCCCACCCTATTGTATTTGGGCTGTGTGGCCAGTCTGACGTTGTTGCTTTACCTGGTGCCGTTGGCTTATCTTCTTCAGGTGACCACTTCGTCCGTAGCGATACTGGCTGTGAGTCTGTTGTTGATCGTTCCGCTGCTTACCATGGCCGTCAATCTGGCCAACTGGCTGATGACGCTGCTGGTCAAACCGCGCGTTCTGCCCAAGCTGGCCTTTGAAGACGGCGTACCGGCTAGCCGCCGAACCATGGTTGTGATGCCTACGTTACTGAGTGATGATGCCGAAGTCGAGGCCCTGCTGCAAAAGCTCGAATTGCACTACCTGCGCAACCAGGATCCTCATATTGCCTTTGCCCTGCTCACCGATTTCTGTGATGCGCCCCAGCAACAAATGCCTCAAGACGAGCTGCTTCTTTCCCAGGTCAGCCAGGGCATCCAGCGGCTTAACCAACGGTACGGTCAGCCAGCGGAATTGGGTCCCTTCTACCTCTTTCACCGGCAGCGATTGTGGAATGCCAGGGAAGGATTCTGGATGGGCTGGGAGCGAAAAAGGGGCAAGCTGGAAGAATTCAACGCGCTGCTCCTGGGAGACAATACAACCTCGTACACCACCCAGATTGGCTACATGGCTATTCTGCCCCAGATCCGCTATGTTATCACCCTGGACGTGGACACCACGCTGCCCCGTGGTCAGGCCAAGCATCTCGTCGGCACCTTGGCCCATCCTTTGAATCAGGCGCGCTTAGATGGCGAAAGGGGTATTGTGACCAGTGGTTACACGGTGCTCCAGCCTCGCGTAGAAATCAAACCTAGCAGCACCAATTACTCCGCTTTTTCTCGCATCTTCGGCGGCCAGAGTGGTCTCGATCTCTACTCCCTGCCAGTGTCAGATATGTACCATGACCTGTTTGGCGAAGGTATCTACATGGGAAAAGGGATTTATGAAGTCGCCCTATTCAGACGCTGCCTGGCAGAAAGAGTGCCTGAGAATACGTTGCTGAGTCATGATCTGTTTGAGGGGCTGCATGGCCGGACGGGTTTGGTATCCGACGTGATCGTGTATGAGGAATTCCCGCCTTCGTTCCAGGCCTATGCTCGCCGGGCTCACCGTTGGATCCGAGGTGATTGGCAGCTGCTGCCCTGGCTGCTGCCCTGGGTACCCCACGTGCGAGACGGCAAGACGCGCAATGAGTTACATCTGATCGACCGTTGGAAGATCATCGATAACTTGCGGCGCAGCCTGTTGCGGCCTGTGCTGATGCTTATACTCGTTGCCGGCTGGCTGTGGCTGCCCGGTTCCCCCGCGGTGTGGACTCTACTTGCTGCGCTGACTCTGGCCAGTGATCTATTTATCGCCCTGATCGACCGTCTGGTCCACAGTGTCATGGATGCGGTCCGTTTCGATGCCAACCAAACCATCCAGAAGCCCCTATTGCGCTGGCTGTTGGAGCTGGTAGCCCTGCCTTACCAGGCGATGATCGCCTGCGATGCTATCATCACGGTCATGCTGCGCATGTTTATCACTCGCAAGCGTTTGCTTCAATGGACTACCGCAGCACACACCGTGCAGCTACTGGGCAGGAAGCAATCGATAAACGTCGTCTGGCGCGAAGTGTCGGCCTCTTCTCTGCTGGCTTTGGCGTTGGTGGTACTGGTAGCCATATTCAATTGGACCGCGTTACCGGTAGCGGCACCGCTACTGTTGGCCTGGCTAGTGGGACCTCAGATCATGTTGACGATCAGCCGGCCACAAGCGCCAGCAGAGGAATCTCTAAACTCGCAGCAGCGGCGCCAGCTGCGTTGTTTAACCCGACGCACCTGGTATTTCTTCGAGCAGTTTGTCGGGCCTGAAGATCACTGGCTGGCCCCCGATCACTTTCAAGAAACACCTCGAGGCTTGGTGGCCCACCGCACATCTCCGACCAACATCGGTCTGATGCTTCTGGCTACTCTGGCCGCCTATGATATGGGCTACCTTGGTTTGCCGGAGCTGCAAGTCCGTTTGCAAAACACACTGGAGAACCTGGAGAAACTGGAGCGGTTCTGGGGGCATTTTCTAAACTGGTACGATACGTCCACCCTGGCACCGCTACCGCCATGCTACATCTCCACGGTAGACAGTGGTAATCTGGCCTGCTGCCTGGTCGCCCTACGCCAGAACTGCCTGGCTGTGCCCGATATCTATCTGCCCCGACCGGAAAGGCGGCGCGGGTTTCTCGATACGCTGGCGGTCCTGGAAGAAATCCTGGCACCACTAGCGCCAGCTGCCCCAGAGCGAGTGCATGCTTTCCAAGGGTGTCTAGATTCTATCGTGAGCCAATTGCAGGTTGCCGGCGAAGATCCGCGTCGCTGGTCTTCACTGTTGACCAGTTTGAAGGAGGTGACTTGGCCACTAGTAGATCAGGAACTGGTGTCTCTGTTGAACGAAGGACAGCTGGATCCGGCGACGCTGCACAGCGTTCGCGTCTGGTCTGATCGGGCCCGCCACCAACTGTTCGATATGCAGCGCAAAGTTCACATGATGATGCCCTGGTTAGCCTTTGTGCCAGACGCGCCTAAACTGCTGCAGTCGTCTGAAGCGGGCTCAGAATTAGGTGCCGCATGGCGGGCACTTACCGACATCTTGCCTTTCGAGAGGGCGCCATGCCGGGAGATATCGGCCATTTGTCATGCGGCTCAAATGCAGTTGGCCGAGATCCTGTTGCTACTTCCGGACGCACCAGCAGACCCTGAGATGAAAGAAGCGGCGCGCCAGTGGTGTCTTCAATTCGGCCAGGCGCTGTCGGCCGCCGAGGCGGAGGTCACCCAGCTGTTAGGCTCTTTCGCGGAGCTTGGCCAGACTTTGGAACGGTTAATCGCTGAGATGGATTTCACTTTCCTCTACAATCACGAGCGGGGTGTCTTTCATATTGGCTATAACGTCGACAGTGAATCCCGAGATGCCAACTGTTATGATTTGCTGGCATCTGAAGCCCGCCTGGCTAGCTTATTGGCCATTGCCAAGGGAGATGTCCCTGAGCATCATTGGCTCTATCTTGGTAGGCCGCTGACTCAGGCCAAGGGGGGGCTGACGCTTCTCTCGTGGAGCGGTACCATGTTTGAGTACTTGATGCCTAGCCTTTTAGCACGAGAGCATCCCGACACATTGTTGAACCAGAGCGTCTACAACAGCATCGATCACCAGATCGATTACGGCCGGCAGAAAGGGGTGCCGTGGGGCATTTCCGAATCGGGCTACTATCGTTTCGACGCCAATCTTAACTATCAATACCGGGCTTTCGGCGTGCCTGGGCTGGGCTTCAAACGTGGCTTGGGGGATGACCTGGTGGTCAGTCCGTACGCCTCGATGCTGGCGCTGCCATTTCGACCCCAGGCCGTGTTCGACAATATCGCCCGCTTCAATGAAATGAAGATGATAGGTGATTATGGATTCTACGAAGCTGTGGATTTCACCCCATCTCGGCTGGCCCTGGGTGAAGAGTGGGCGATCATCCGCTCCTTCATGATCCACCATCAAGGCATGATTATGCTGTCATTGGTCAATACGCTCTTGGACAAGCCAATGATCCGTCGTTTTCATGCCGATCTGCAAATACGCAGCGTCGAGCTGTTGCTGCAAGAACGGTTGCCTAGCAAAGCATCAAACGTTGGTGTTCCTGAGCAGGAGGTAACGTTGGCTGGCGCAGTGCGGTCGAAGCAGCTAGCCGTGACCTGGAATGTGCCGGTAAATACAGCCAATCCTTGGGTTCATTATTTGGCCAACGGCCGGTACGGTGTGTTGCTCACGAATTCTGGCGCTGGCTATAGTCGCTGGCAGGAAACTGACCTAACCCGCTGGAGTGCCGACACCACCCGGGATGATTGGGGAACGTGGATATACATACAGGACCGAGAAAGCGGCCAGCTTTGGTCTACCACACCCCAGCCAACAAACAATCCAGACTCCCGCTGGGAAATCGCGTTTGCCCCTCATCAGGTGAACTTTCACTGCACAGCTTCAGGTATCTCAAGTCTTTTAGAGATCACTGTGCCTCCAGGCGAGGACGCAGAGATAAGACGAGTACGGCTAACCAACCACGGCCTCCGTACCCGCCGCTTGGCACTTATCAGTTATGGGGAGTTGGTTCTGTGCGAGCAAAATGCAGACCGACGTCATCCGGCCTTCAATAAACTGTTTATTGAGAGCGAATATCTGCCGCAAAAGCAGATTCTGCTGTTTCGCCGTCGCCCGCGCGAGGGCCATGAGTCACCGCTCTATATGGCACATGCGGTGGTCACCCAGCTGGATCCATCGAGTGACGTGACTTTCGAATCAAGCCGAGAGCAATTCCTTAAACGAGGTGGCTCTCCTCGCCAACCGGAAGCTCTGTGTGCGGGGGCAGACGGTTTGAGTGGATCGGCCGGATGCGTCCTAGATCCCATCATGTGCCTGCAAGTCTGTCTGGAAATCGAGCCGCATAGTACGGTTGAGGTCGCATTTCTCACGCTGGCTGGTGGCTCGCGCGAGCAGCTGTTGTCTCTGGTAGAACACTATCGCCGTCCTGGCCAGATAGCAACTGCCTTTGACCGAGCTCTTGCCCACAGCGAGCTGGAGCTGCACCAACTCAATCTCACGTCGATCGAGCTCTCCCATTACCAGAAGTTGCTGTCGCTGCTTATCTACCCCCATTCCCAACTTCGGCCATCCCCGGAGGAGTTGGCCCAAAACCGGTTGGACCAATCAGCTCTGTGGCCCTACGCTATTTCTGGCGACTTCCCTATTCTGCTAGTTTCTCTTGAGACTGATGAAGAGCTAGGTCTGTTGCGTGACCTGTTGCAGGCGCATCGCTACTGGCGCCATCGTGGCCTGAAGATCGACCTGGTAATCATGAATGCACAGGGAACCAGTTATGATCAAGCACTTCAGAATCAGCTGCATCGGCAGTTGCAACGCACCCATGGCGATCAATGGCTCAATCGGCCTGGCGGCATTTTCGTAGTGCAAGCAGATCGATTGAGCCCGGCTCATCAACTATTGTTTGCGGCTGCTGCCCGGGTGGTGCTCCGTGGGCAAGCGGGCAATTTGGCACGACAACTGGCCCGAGAATATGCTCCCCCTGCTTGGCCACCACAATTTGTGCCACCGCGCATTACGCGCCCACCAGAGCCCACACCGCCGCTGGCCCGGCCTGACCTCCTACTAGATGACAACGGATGGGGTGGTTTTGGCGCTGACGGGCGAGAGTATCTCATCTATCTGCAATCAGGGAAGAGGACGCCAGCGCCCTGGGTTAACATCATCAGCAATTGTGGCTTTGGATTTCTTGTTTCGGAAACGGGTAGCAGTTTCACTTGGGCAGTAAACAGCGGCGAAAACCGGCTGACGCCTTGGCATAACGATCCGGTACGTGACCCCACAGGCGAGGCTTTGTATTTGCGCGATGAGGCCACTGGGTTGGTTTGGTCACCAACACCCCAGCCACTACCGGCCGCAGCACCCTACTTGATCCGCCATGGTGCTGGCTACACCATCTTTGAACATCACAGCCATGGACTCAAGCAGACGCTGCGCTTATTTGTGGATGTTGTAGAACCAGTCAAGCTGATCAGCCTGAGACTGGAAAATACCTGGGGCCGGCCCAGAGTATTGGCATTGACCTATTACTGTGAATGGGTGTTGGGCGTCAACCGGGACCGGACCCAACAATACCTGATCCCAGAGTATGATAGCCAAACCGGTGCCCTGCTGGCCCGGCAACCCTACGAAGCGGAGTTCGGCCACGGTGTGGCCTTTCTAGTTGCCAGCCAGAACCCGGACAATCTTACGGCCGATCGGACCGAGTTTTTGGGGAGGTTGGGTGATCTATCCAAACCGGTGGCATTGAAACGGGTTGGTTTGACGGGTCGGGTGATGGCCGGGTCAGATCCCTGTGCTGCTTTGCAGTTATTAATCAACCTAAATGCAGAGGAGACGAAAGAGTTTCACTTTGTGCTGGGTCAAGGCAAAGATCGCTCTCAGGCGTTGACCCTGATAGGACGTTTCCGGGACCCAGCCCAGGTGGACACCGCCTGGCAGGCAGTCCACGATCAATGGGAAAAACTACTGGGCGCAGTTCAGGTGGAGACTCCCGACAAACAGATGGATATGATGCTTAATCGCTGGCTACCGTACCAAAATCTCTCTTGCCGAATCTGGGGTCGGTCGGGTCTCTATCAGTCCAGTGGCGCCTATGGTTTTCGAGACCAGCTGCAAGATGTGATGGCTGTACTCCATTCGGCTCCGGAAGAGGCGCGGCAGCAGATCCTACGAGCCGCCAGCCGGCAATTCGAAGCAGGTGACGTCCTTCATTGGTGGCACCCTCCATCGGGTCGGGGTGTGCGCACCCGTATCAGTGATGATCTGCTCTGGCTACCTTATGCGACCGCTGAATACGTGACAGTTACCCAGGATGAGACTATCTGGCATCAGTCGGTTTCGTTTCTCCAGGCCCCTTCTTTGGCTGATGATGAGCTTGAACGATATGGTCACTATGAGGCGTCAACCGAACCAGCCAGCCTGTATGAGCATTGTTGCCGGGCTATTGAACGGGCAGACAGGAGCGGCGTGCACGGCTTGCCCTTGATGGGCGCTGGTGATTGGAACGACGGACTGAACCGGGTAGGGATTGCCGGCCGAGGGGAGAGCATCTGGCTGGGCTGGTTTCTGTATGCCACTTTGGCCCGTTTCATCCCCATCTGCCAGCGATTGGGCGATGAGTCGCGGGCGGAGCGGTATCGTCAGCGCATGAGCCAGCTGCGATTTGCCCTGGAGGATCATGGTTGGGATGGTGAATGGTACTTACGAGCCTATTGCGACGATGGTCATCTCCTGGGCTCCCAAAACAGCCTGGAATGCCGAATCTCTTCTATTGCCCAATCGTGGGCCGTGCTCTCTGGTGCTAGTGGCGGGCAGAGGACACAGCAGGCGATCAATTCGCTTTGGAAGCATCTTGTGCGACCAGCAGAGCAATTGGTCCTGTTGTTCAGCCCACCCTTCGGCCAGGCCGACCAGGATCCGGGCTATATCAGAGGTTACCCGCCGGGAGTGCGGGAAAATGGCGGACAATATACCCATGCCGCGACTTGGGCTGCCTGGGCCTGCGCCTACTTGGGCCGAGGCAGTGATGCTCACCGCCTTTTTCAGATGCTTAATCCGATCAATCACGCTGATACCCAGGCAAAGGCGCAACAGTACCGGGTGGAACCATATGTAGTGGCTGCCGATATCTATGGAATGCCACCCCATTGCGGTCGCGGTGGCTGGACTTGGTACACCGGCTCGGCCGGCTGGCTTTACCGACTGGGCCTTGAAGCTATCCTGGGAGTATGTCGTCAGGGGCCGGCGCTACGCTTGGCCCCATGTATCCCAGAAACGTGGCTTGGATTCCGGGTAGTCTACCAGATCGGTCAGACAACTTACCGGATTGATGTGTCAAATCCAGAGCGGCTAAATCAGGGAGTTAAGCAGGTTTTCCTGGACGGCCGGCCATTGCCAGACGGTTTGATTCCACTGGTTGACGATGGCTTAGAACACCGGGCACAGGTTCTGATGGGCCGCTAGAGGATGGGCAGTCAATCGTTTTTGCTTCTGGAATATGATCGATCTGTTAAAAGGTGCCGCCATTCTGAAAGCGTGGAGCATGGCTGTGGGGTAGTAATCTGCGATTATGGGCCCTCGTCGACCGTGCTCTTGGCATGAGAATCAGGCAAAAGATCATGATTACTGAGAAGAACACTCAAGTGGACAGACAATTCCTCGACATGCAGGCCGCTATCGGCGTTTCAAAGCATATTGGCGGTTTTGAAGCAACTATCGAGCTCCTGTCGTTATGCCACATTGGAGATGCTCATGAAGTCCTGAATGTCGGCTGTGGGATAGGAGTCGGTTCAACCTATATCGCTAAGAAGTATGACTGCCATGTGACGGGCGTGGATATCTCAGAGAAAATGATCGAGTGGTCACGACGGCGTGCCAAGGAAGAGAAGGTTGAGGCCAAAGCTAAGTTTCGCACTGCTAATGTGGGGGAATTACCCTTCGAGGCAAACCGATTCGATGTTGTCTTTGCCGAATCAGTATTGATATTTGTAGAAGACAAGGCGCAGGCGATTCGAGAATGTGTGCGGGTGACAAGGCCGGGAGGCTACGTTGGGATTAATGAAGGCTTTTGGACCGTGCAGCCTTCCGCTGAACTGATTGCATTGGCTAGGGATGCAGTGGGCCCTTGTGTCCCGACTTTGGAGACCTGGCGGGCGCTTTGGGAGGCATCTGGTTTGCAGGAGCGGGTGATCAAAACTCGTCGGGCTGACCCCCGCACCGAAGTCAAGAGCCGAATACAGTGGATTGGTTGGCAGTGGCTTCTGAAAGCCTGGGGAAGGGCGTTACGCCTGTACATCACTAATCCAGCAATCAGGCAGTCTATCAAGAAGCAGTTTGATGTGCCACAGGAAGCATTTCATTATCTCGGATATGGGCTATTCGTCGGCAAGAAGTAACGGCAAAAACGCAATCGGGACGCGACCAAAAGGCTATCCAATGACGCCAAAAGCGATTGTCCTGAGGAAGCACTTTGGCGAACCATGAGACGTGACCTGTATCGTCAATATAGATCGACCTATCAAGGTTTAAAAGGGATATCTTCATCGACATTTTACAATCAGCAGCATAAACGCCGCTGTCGCTTCATGACAGTCGCGTAGCGTATGATCCATTCTTCAGAATACGCTTCAGCGGATATTTTATCCAGCTTGTCAACTGCTTCTTGCCAGATGTCCAGTAGGAAATGCGACTGGCTATTGAGTGTCAATGAAGTGAATTGCTGCACTAGCATTTCCTGAGCTTAAACGCTTCCTTCGGAGACAAGATGTCAAGCGTGTGCCGGTCATGGAGAAGGAGCCATCATGAGCTAACCCACAGTTGTGGGCAGCTTGCCGGCAATGATCGGGATTCGTAAGGCAGGGCAGGAAATATGCGTGAAAACTGTGTCTCTGAGCTATGCTGAGGCGATCTGTAGACCATCTCCGGAGGAGGAAACACGGAGCTTCGGCCACCGCCAGCGCTCGGCCGATCTGAGGAGAAGCCGGCCGTGCGTTTGAGCCGGCTTCCATTGCACAGTTGTCGTGTCATTGCAGGGCCTAAGACCGGCGCTACATCAGCAGCAGTACCGGCGTCTCCAAGGCTGACTTCAGATCGGCGACAAAATGCGCCGCCACGGCGCCATCCACCACGCGGTGATCGGCCGCCAGCGTGACATGCATGATCGGCCGCACCACCACCTGACCATCGGCATCTGGCACAACCTGCGGCCGGGTAGCACCCACGGCCAGGATAGCTGCCTGCGGCGGGTTAATGATGGCCGTGAACCGCTCAACCCCAAAGGGCCCCAGGTTGGAAATCGTGAATGTGCCATCGCGCACCTCGGCCGGCGCCAGGCCGCCCTCACGGGCGCGCGTTGCCAGGTCTTTGACTTCTGCAGCGATCTCAGCCACGCCTTTCTTTGCTGCGTTGCGCACAACCGGCACGATCAGTCCATCTTCCAGGGCCACGGCCACGCCGATATTCACCTCACGGAACAGACGGATTTCCGTTTCTTCTGTTGCGCCCCCAGCCTGTAATGAACTGTTCAGCCACGGATGGCGGGTAAGTGTCTGGGCCACGATCTTGACCAGCAGCGCGGTGGCCGATATGCGCGCGCTGCCTACCTGTTCAGCCCGTTCGTTCAGTTGCGCGCGCGCTTCGTCAAAGCGAGTCATGTCGATCGACGCCGTGAAGTTGATGTGCGGAACCGATTGGTAACTAGCTGTCAGGCGCTCGGCGATGGTGCGCCTTTTGCCGCGCAGCGGGACAACTTCGTAATCCTGTGCAGTTTCCAGGGACGATGCCAGCTCCTGCGGGATGGCCACCGGCTTCGGAAGCGTGGCGGCTGCTTTCACGTCTCGTGCCTGAATACGGCCGTCTGGCCCGCTGCCCAGCAAGGCATCTAGCTGGATGCCCTGCTGGCGAGCCAGGCGCTTCGCGGCCGGCGTGGCATATATCTTCCCGAGCGTATCTACGCTGCCGGTAGTTGACAGGAGTTGCGCTTCCACATCTTTCCTGGTCACTTTGCCGCGAGGTCCCGTGCCGGTCACCGTCGTTACATCGATGCCGGAAGCCTGGGCAAGATTACGCGCCACAGGAGTGATCGGCACGCCATTCCCATGTCCTGAAACTTCTGGGGCTTTCGTTGGCATGGCTGGTTCTGACGCTGGCTCTACGGGGCTTGCAGGTCGATCAATTGACGGGGCCTGCTCGCCAGGCGCCAGGATTGTAGCGATGACGGTGGCGATAGGAACTGTTTCACCCTCGCCGAAGAGGATGTTCGCCAGGATTCCGCTGGCCGGCGCTTCTACTTCAATGGCCACTTTATCCGTTTCAATTTCCAGGATAGCTTCACCCTGCTTGACTTCGTCGCCTTCTTTCTTTAGCCACTCCCCGACCGTCCCAGTTTCCTGGTCCATATCGACTTTGGGCATAATAACATCAGTCGCCATATCACACCTTCACCTGCACGATTTCGCGCGCCTTGGCCACGATATTTTCAACCTGTGGCACGGCATGGTATTCCAGGTTGCGGTTGTAGGGGATAGGGATGTCGCGGCCGGCCAGGCGCACGATGGGCGCGTCCAGGTAGCCAAAGGCCTTGCTCTCCGCGATAACGGCCGCCAGTTCGCCGCCGTAACCGCCTGTTTGCACTGCCTCGTGCACGATCAGCACGCGTCCCGTCTTCATCACCGACTCGACAATGGGGTCCGCATCCAGAGGCCGCAGCGTCCTTGGGTCGACGACCTCCACTTCTATGCCTTCCGCGACCAATTCTTCTGCCGCTGCCAGTGAACGCTGTACCATGATCGAAGTGGCAACGATCGTCAGGTCCTTGCCTTCGCGCTTCACTTCAGTCGTTCCTAGAGGTACGGTGTACAGTTCTTCTGGCACCGGGCCC
This sequence comes from Promineifilaceae bacterium (SeqCode), assembly GCA_041570195.1. GTDB lineage: Bacteria > Chloroflexota > Anaerolineae > Promineifilales > Promineifilaceae > UBA11865. The sequence goes on from JBFFWQ010000059.1 coordinate 23,928, forward strand.
TTGGTCTTGTAAAGCAGTTTATGCTCCACAAAGACTACGGCGTTGTTATCGCGAATGGCGGCGATTAGCAGCCCCTTTGCATCGTAGGGCGTGCTGGGCATCACTACTTTCAGGCCGGGAATATGCACAAACCAGTTTTCCAGGCTCTGCGAATGGTGTTCGGCCGCGCCCGTGCCCGAACCGGCCGGGGTGCGTAGAACCATAGGCACAGTCGCCTTGCCGCCAAACATGAAACGCAATTTAGCCGCCTGGTTTACCAATTGCTCTGAGGCCAAGGTCGTGAAGTCCATGAACATGATCTCGGCGATCGGCCGCATGCCCACCAGCGCTGCCCCTGTGGCCGCACCGGCAATGCCCAATTCTGTAATCGGCGTATCTAGTATGCGCTCCGGGCCAAATTGCTCCAACATCCCGAACGAAGCGCCAAACGCGCCGCCATATGGCCCAATATCTTCGCCGATAAGGAACACGCTCTCGTCGCGCTCCATCTCCTGGGTCATCGCCTCGCGAACAGCTTCTAAGTAAGTAATCTCTCTCATGGTGCGTACACTCCATCTAAAATGGTCTCTACAGATGGCTCCGGGCTATCTTCCGCAAATTGCCGCGCCGACTCGATGGCCGCGTAGGCAGCTTCACCTATGGCGTCAATTTCTTCCGCGTCGAAGAGTCCTTCGGCAATTAAGACCTCACGAAAGCGCAGAATGGGATCGTGCCGTTGCCACTCTTCAATCTCTTCCTGCGAGCGATAGCGGTTGCGGTCGCTTTTCGAATGGCCACGATAACGGTAGGTGTTGTTGACTACCAGGGAAGGACCGCCGCCGTCACGGGCCCGATCGACCGCCTCTTGCACTGCCCGGCGCACGGCCAGTACATCGTTGCCATTTGTGGCTGAGCCGGGCATACCATATGACGCCGCAAATCCTGCCAACCGCTCGCTTGTCGTCCACTTGTCGGCTGCGAATGACATCGCGTATTGATTATTCTCACAAACAAAGACCACGGGCACCTGAAATAGGACGGCCAGGATCATGGACTCGTGGAAAGCGCCGGTCGAAGCGGCCCCGTCGCCAAAGAACGACAGTAGAATCCGCTTGTCGCCGCGCATCTTAAGTCCAATACCCGCGCCAACAGCCATGGGAATGCCGCCGCCCACTACGCCGTTTGCCCCCAGATTGCCGCTGGACACATCAGCGATGTGCATCGAGCCTCCGCGTCCGCGGCAATAGCCAACCTCTTTGCCATAGAACTCGGCCATCATCAAGTTTAGATCTGCGCCCTTGGCGATACAGAGGCCATGCCCCCGGTGATGGCCCAGGATGTAATCGTCAGGATTGAGCGTGCTGATGGAACCGATAGCCGATGCCTCCTGGCCTATAGAGAGGTGCATCGTGCCATGGATCTTGCCCAGCATGTAGCTCTTTTCGGCCTGCTCCTCAAACGCTCGCGTCTCGTACATCAAGCGTAGCATTTCTGCAGCTTCTGTCTTGCTTACCAGTTCTACTTTGTCTTCAAGCATACCATTCACCACCTACAAAAAGATTTTCAGTCGAAGTTGCCGGGGCTTCAATGTGCCGGCGACTCTTTGAATTACACAGCCGCAGCGCCAATAGGTTCGGCCCAGAGTTCGTCGATGAGCGCGCGAAAACCTCGGGCAGCGGCTACCGGATCGGCCGCCTTACGAATGGCCCGGCCGATAATAAATACAGAGATGTCCAAACCCTTGAAGAAGGGAATCGTTTCCAGATCAAGCCCACCGGCCACGGAAACCTTGAAACCCATATTTGTCAAGACGCGAATCGTTTCCCAGTCGCCCGGGGCCCAGGTCCGCGAGGCATTTCCCTCATCCCAGCCGCGGTGGTATACCATGCGCTCCATGCCCAGATCACGCCATACTTGGGCGCGGACCAGGATATCGCGAATGCCAGTTAGCTCGATGAGCGCCTCTTTGCCGGGGCGGTTATTTGCCTCTTCCAGGGCTAGACCCACGGTGACCAGCGGGGCGGCGCCCAACACGGTCATCCAGTCCGCTCCAGCATCAAAACAGATCTTGGCCTCCAGCCCTCCTACATCAGGCGCCTTGACGTCAGCCATGATGAGCAGATCGGGGCACAAGTGGCGGATGGTACTTACCGCGCGCATCCCTTCGGCCTTGGTCAACGGCGTGCCGATTTCAATGGCCTCAACCTCATCGCGTAGCAAAAACGCCATCGCCAGGGCAGGAGGCAGTTCGATATAATCAAGAGCCAACTGCAGCAATGGTTTTGTGTGTTTGTCAGATCCCTCAGAGAACGTCTGCGAATCGACAAGATCGTCCTTGGCGCCCGTATTATGGGCTGGCTGCGCTTTAGATTCTTTCATTACAGATTATTCGGGCTGAATAACAAGCGTTGCTCCGTCCAATGCCTGGGCCAGTTCAGCGATGCTCTCAAAGAGTAAGTCGGGCTGAATCTCGCCGGTGGTCAGTTGCTCTTCCGTTGAGACGCCGGAAAGAACGCCGATGGTAGGGATGCCTAACCGCCTTGCGCCCCAGATGTCCGTTTCAGCGCGATCGCCGATCATCGCGGTTGTAGCCAGGTCGGCATCCAGGGCCTTCATGGCCGCTTCGAATATCGCCCGCTCTGGTTTTCCAATAATGGTCGGCGTGACGCCGCTGGATGCCTGCAATGCGCCGATTACCATGCCCGTGCCTGGGCTCAGCCCAGCCGGCGTCGGATAGGTGCCGTCAGTATTTGTTGCCACAAACTCAGCCCCGTCAAAAATGAGTCGTATAGCGATCTTCACCTTCTCATAAGTAAGGTCGCGGTCCATACCTGCGGCCACGGCGACCACGTCGTGTTCCGGCACCTGCTCGCCATGCGTCAGATCGAAACCGGCTTCTTTGAGCGGCTCTATTAAACCGCTCATGCCCACCGCATGCACCGGCGCGCCGGCTCCATAACGGGCCTTGAGATAATTGGCCGTCACTGTCGAACTGGTGAAGATCATGCCCGGATCAGCATCCAGACCAAGGCCAGATAACTTGGTCACGTAATCGTCAACCGTGCGCGTATTATTATTCGTCAAAAGCGCCCAGCGAATGTCGCGTTGCTGTAGAACGGCCGCGAAGTGGTCCAGTCCTGGAATCGCCTCATCGCCACGCCAGAGGACGCCATCCCCATCAATCAACAAGGTCCGCAGATTATCGAAATCCATGTCCGCACGCTATGCTTCTAACTCTGCCACCTGATCCAGCGCCAGTACCGCTTCGGCCGTGCTGCTGTCGATCACCAGTTGGTTGACCCAGCCGCCACGTAGAGAGCCTAAGATCGCCTCTACTTTCGCGTGGCTACCGGCCACGGCGAACCGCACGGGAATCGCCATCAAGTCGTCAACGCCAATTCCCACCAGGCGATCATGAAACGGCGTGTCTACGAAATTCCCCTCAACGTCGAAATGGAGGGCGCTAACATCGCCGACAGCGCCAACTTCGCGCAACTCCTCAATGGTACTTAGGGTAATGTGCCCGCCCTGGTAGAGACTGGAGTAGTTTTCGTCTGTGATGGTCCCGATCCCCAACAGCGCCAGGTCGCTCCGCTTGGCGGCGGTGATCGCTTCGCGCACGTTGGGGATGTTCATGATGGAACGAGCTGTGGCGGCGTTCTCCACGAGAAAGGGGCTATAAAGGTAAATACCTTCACCGCCCACCTTGCGGGCCATCATTTCCACGAGAGCCTGGGCGTTATAGGCATGGCTGCTGGAACCCAGGACGCCCCCCAGCTGCACAATCTGCATCGGTATGGGGTTCGTTACTTTCAAAACGTCAATTGTGGCGCCGACCGTGGTGCCCCAGGTCACGCCGCAAATCATCTGCGGCCGGAATAATCTTTCGAGTACCTGCGCGGCCGTCCGTCCGAGCCTGTTGCGCAACGTATCGTAATTTGCCTGCTGTCGTATGGACAAGACATGGGCATCAAGCAGATTGAAGCGCTCGATCAGCGCCTCTTCCAGCTCCAAATCAAGGCTCAATGGCCGGCGCACGGAAATCTCGACAATGCCTTTGTGTCGTGCTTCCGTCAGCATACGCGAGACGGCCGACCGGGTTATGCCAATGGCACGCGCGACTTCTTGCTGCGTAAGATCGTCTATGTAATACATCTCGGCCACGTCCGCGAGCAACGCGTCACGCTCGTGGCCACGGGTATACTTGGTCATTGTGCATGCCTTCTTCGCTACTGTAACCGTACGGCTCGATTGGCAACTGTGTCATGGAGTCAACGGGTAAGGAATCGAGGGCCTTGCCCTCTACACCCTCGCCCCCATTCCACTCAAACCAGTTTTTCATTAAGAGCATTTTTGATATTGACAAGCCAAAGTTTTTGGTGTACGATTGTCACAATTGTGATAATTAAAGTTCACATTTGTTAGTTTAACGTAAAAATCGCGCCAAGTCAAGTAGGTTCAGAGTCACTTTCTAAATGAAAACAGTACCCCTACTACAGATCGCTCTCGATTACACCTCTCTGCCACAAGCGCTGGTAATGGCGGCCCTTGTTGCCCCGGAAGTAGACATTATTGAAATAGGAACACCTCTATGTAAAGCGGCCGGGGTCGAAGCAATCCGGGCGATTCGAGAGGTTTGCCCGGACAAGCTCATCCTGGCTGATTTCAAGACCCCAGACGTCGGCGGGCTTGAGGCGACCATGGCCTTTGATGCAGGCGCCGACATGATTACCGTGATTGGCGGGGCCGCATTGCCAACCGTGGAACAGGCGCTGGCGGTTGCCCGCGACCGGGGCAAGGAAATGTTGATGGAGCTCACCGGTGTCCGCGATATTCTGGCCAGGGCGTCCGAGTGGCGCCGCATCGGCGTTGAGCGCATCGTCTATCATCGTGAGTGGGACGCCCAGTCAGCCGGCCGCGAATGGGCCGAAGAAGACAAGATCATCATCCGCCAGCTCATCGACATGGGCTACAAGGTCACCGTGACCGGCGGGATAACTATCGACTTGCTGCCCTTCTTCGCCGACCTGTCGGCCTCCGTGCTGATTTGTGGCCGAGGCATACGCGAGGACGCAGATCCGCGCGGGGCCGCCCGCCAGATGCGCCTGGCTATCGCGGCGTTGTGGTCCGACTCAGCTTCCAGGGTTCCAACTTCCCGCGTGACCGCGGCTTCGGCCGACGTCGCCGCCAAGGCGGTTCGTTGGGGGGTGAGCGAGATGGGGCTTTCGCTGACAATCGACGGACGCGAATGCCCGGGTTGCAATTCGCCGCAGCGCTTCTGCCACGGGACCCGGACAGATATTCGTCTGCCGGTCAGCGTAGATAGCCAGCAGTTCATCAGGCAGCTTATTGCCAATGTTACCACTGGAGAGAGTCAAGCGGTCGGCCTGGATGGGCTCGGTTCATTTTATCTGGACGTCGGCGCCCTCTCTCAACTTAATAAAGAAAACGTCCTGGACTTGCTGTCGGCGACAAGTAAGACCCTGCAAAGACTTGGACAGCCAACAAACACAAGAGCGGCAATGACCGTCGCCGACGATATTTTGTCCAATTAGCTGACGTTATCAAACTGAATTCTCAGAAGATCGAATAGACCCAGAAGGTTACCTGGAAGGTTTCAGAGAAAGGAGTGAAGTTGTGAATAACGATTTCCCAATGAACGCGCTAGGCATGGTAGAGACCAAGGGCCTGGTGGCTTCAATCGAGGCCGCCGATGCGATGATCAAAACCGCGCATGTGAAGCTCTATGGTCAGGAAGAGGTCGGTGGTGGCTATATCACTGTCTACATTCGAGGTGAGATTGGCGCCGTTCGGGCTGCGGTTGACGCCGGGGCGGCGGCCGCAAAAGCGGCCGGCGAGTTAGTCAATGTTCATGTCATCGCCCAACCCCATCGAAATGTAGAGAAACTGCTTCCCGATAGTGTGAGGGTCGTTAGGCTGACCGCGGATTAACCAGCTGCCACGAAAACGATTCTTAGAAGAAGGATGATACGATGCAATTGCGAACATATGTGATGGTTGACCGAATGCAGCCGCAATACGCTGCATTTACAGGCAAGCGCACGCTGGGCATGATTCCGGTCGAGGGCGACGCCCAAATTTACATCGAGATCTCGCCGGCGGCCGAAGTCTACAAGGTGATGGATATCGCCTTAAAGACGACCGATGTGCAGCCTGGGTATCTGAATATGGGGCGTGAGTATGGCTTCCTGGAAATTCACTCCAGCCATCAAGAAGCAGTGCAATACACCGGGGGCAAAGCGCTTGAATCCATGGAGCTGACGGAAATGGATAGGCTAAAACCCCGAGTACTCTCGGCTAATCTGACCTCCGGCATCCATCCCCATGAAGCGCAACTGATAAACGCCAGGAATGCCGGCGGCCTCATCTTGGCCAATGAGACTTTCTGCGTGATCGAGGTAGTGCCGGCAGCCTACATTGTGCTGGCCGCCAACGAGGCCGAGAAAGCGGCCAGGATCACCCTCAACCATTACACGTCGGCCGGCGCGTATGGGCGCTTGATGATATCGGGCTCAGATTCGGCTGTGCGGCAGTCCCGAGATGCGGCGATTGCGGCTATCGAGTCTTTAGAAGGCAGAGAGCCTCGTCGCAGGTAATAACGATGACTGTTTATTACACCGCAAAAGATATCGAGGAGCTGGCTGCCAGAGGCGTGCAACAGCTTGAGGTAGGCCCTGGCGTCACTTTGACTGACTTCGCGCGGGAAACCGCCCAACAGCTAAATGTTGCCCTGGTGGACGGCAGCAAGCAAACTGCGCCCGAAACGCCGTCTCCGTCTCCGAGCGAGACCGCGGTATCCGGCGACAGATATAACAAACCCTCAGGGTGCATGCATGCCTCTAGTACGCTGCCGTCGGCGAGTACGACCGCCGCAGTTCAATCGAGCCAGCCGGTAGAGGGCGTCGATTCAAACACGGTGAATCGGCTAATCGATCTGATGGGCAAGGTCATTAAGCGAGGCGGATGAGATGAAGATCGCAAAGGTAGTTGGCGTGGCAGTTTGTACGGTAAAGGAACCTCGTCTAGAGAACAGTAAATTGCTGCTGGTCAGCAACGCAGACCAGACGGGCGAAGCCACCGGCGAGCCATATATTGCCCAGGATGTTGTAGGCGCAGGGCCTGACGAACTTGTCGTCGTGGTTGAAGGCAGTTCCGCCCGGATCGCCGCGTGGGATGACAACTCGCCGGTTGATGCCGTGATAGTCGGAATTCTGAACTCTCTGCAGTTTGATGGAAAGACGACGTACAAGAAGTACTAGTGATTCGATTTTTTGAAGGAATTTGTCAGGAGAAGTTTCAATGGCCAAAAACGAAAACGTTGAAGTGATCGGGATGCAGGCGCTGGGAATGATTGAAACGCTTGGCCTGGTTAGCAGTATTGAAGCTGCCGATGCGATGGCAAAGGCTTCCAATGTAGACCTGCTGAACAAGCGGGCCATTGGCGGCGGCTACATAACGGTGATGGTTCGGGGAGATGTAGGCGCGGTCCGCACTGCTCTCGGCGCCGGCCGGAATGCAGCGTCGAAGATCGGGGAAGTGGTATCTACGCGCATCATCCCCGGTCCTCACGCGGATCTGGAAAATCTGCTGCCCGAATCGACGGCGGACTAGCATAAACCTTTGACACGAATGGAGTTTTGCTAGATGAGTGCGAACCAGAAAGTAACCCCGTCTTCGCTCTTACGGAAGAAGCGCCGAGGCGAGAAGATCACACTTCTGACCGCCTACGACTATCCAATGGCCCTGTTCATCAACCAGGCTGGCGTCGACATCATCCTGGTGAGCGATGCCGTCGGTACAGTGGGCAACGGTCGGCCTGAAGCCGTCTCTGTTAGCGTTGACGAGATGATCTACCATACCCAGGCCGTGCGGAATGGGGCAGGCAGCTCAATGGTCGTCACCACCATGCCTTTCGGATCTTATGAATCCGATGGGCAGGCTGTGGAAACAGCGATGCGGCTGATGAAGGAAGGTGGGGCCGACGCCGTTCACGTGGAGGGGACTAGCGCTCAGGAGAGTACTGTCCGGGCCATTGTGGACGCGGGCATTCCGGTCCTGGGGCATATCGGCATCATCAAGCAAAAGATCGTTCGCTCGGGTGCCTTTCGAATCCAGGGGCGAACGGCCGAGTCCGCCCAGCGGATATTGTCCGATGTGGTCGCCTTTGCCAATGCCGGGGCCTTTGGGTTGATTCTGGAGTGCATTCCGACGAGCCTGGGCGAAGTCATCAGCCACAGCCTGGAGATTCCGACCATCGGAATTGGCGCCGGGCCCAGCTGCGACGGACAGGCGCTTGTTACCCAAGACATGCTCGGCTTATACAAGGAATTATCACCTCGATTTCTCAAGGTGTATCTCGACCTGGCCGAGATCATTACCACTGCCTTGATGCAATACCGGACGGAGGTTGAACAAGGCCAGTTTCCGGGACCGGAGCATACCTATCAGATTGATGAACAAGAGCTAGGCAAATTGCTGGCTCAAATGCAAAGAGAAGTAGCGTAGGCGATAAGCCTACGCCAGGCATAGGCTTATCGCCTACGCTTTTAGAGAAGGAGATGAAATATGGCTGAATCGTTAAGTGGGAAAGTGGCAGTCATCACGGGTGTTGGATCTGGATTTGGCAAAGCCACGGCCGAGAAATTTGCTGAAGAGGACCAGGTGGATCTAGTACTGATCGATCACAACGAGGATTCGCTCAACGCTACGGCCGAAGTCTGCAGGGCGCCTGGCGCAAACGTAGTGGCCATAGTAGGTGATGTGACCAATGCGGAGACCTTCGAACTGGCGCTCAAAGCGGCGCTCGACAACTTCGGCCGGGTCGACTTCCTCATCAATTATGCAGGCGGCGCGCTGAAAGTGGCGCCCATCGAGGAAATGGACGATGAAATCAACCGCCGTATCATCGACCTGAACCTGACCAGCACCATCATGAGTTGCCGAACGTTCACCCCTCAACTCAAAAAGCAAGGTTTCGGCAAGATCGTCAACGTGTCCAGCGCCTGCGATAGGCGGTCCTGGCCGGGATGGTCGGTCTACTCGGCGGCCAAGGCCGGCGTCAACGCCTTCAGCAAAGTCCTGTACACGGAGCTACGCCCCCATGGCATCGCCGTAACGCTGCTGGTGCCTGGTGGATCCAACACTGGCTTTCAGTCTGCGGCTGATGGCGCCGATCCTTTCGAATGGGACGAGTCTTTGGCTGTTCGCCCCGAACATTTCGCCGATGTGGTCTATCAGACCTGCGCGCTTACCAAGGGCGGCGTTGTTTCCGAAGTACTGGTATACGGGTTGGCCCAAGACGTCAGCGGCTTCTAATTGTTACGAGGATTTCTCGAGAGGAGAAGTGAGTCACCCAAGAATTTCGCCAACGGAGGCCGCAGCAACATCTGGTTGGCCGGGATGAAACAAGTGTAGCGGGTGTAAGGAGGTGGCATCGACCGAAATCAGCACTTAAGCAAGTTCCCTGTCGTCCCAAAGACTTCTTATCGCTACTTGCTAAGGAGAATGGGCGCGACGACTTTTATTGGTTCTCTGTGCCAGATCCATAAGGGAGAGAGTACGAAATGAAGAAGAATCTGTTACTAATTCTGATCTTGCTGGTTACCGCCAGCCTCATGCTGGTCGCTTGCGGTACGGACACCTCCGAACCCGAGGAGGTCGAAGAAACTGCAGCCGATACAACTGAGGAGACCGCGGAAGAACCAGCGGAGGAGCCGGCCGAAGAGCCGGCCGAAGAGCCATCTGGAGAAGGCATGAAGATCGCCTTCTTCGTGTCTGACCTATCTAATGTGTTCCATCAGGCCCAGATAGCCGAAGCCACAAAATACGCCGCTGAGAAGTATGGCGCCGAGGTATTCGCCTTTGATGGCCAGTCTGACGGGGCCATCATGACCCAGAATGTAGACCAGGTCTTGGCCCAGGGTATGGACGCGGCCACGATGCAGCTTTGGGAGCCTGAAGCAGCGGTTCCAGGTATTATGGATGCGCTGGATGCAGGCCTGATCATGACCTCCTTCTTCGGCCCGATAGCTGACACCGGCATCCCTGTGGCCCGTAGCGACGAGGCCGGCATTTCCTTTGAGATGGGCGCTGAAGCGGCCAGGCAGTGGAAGGAAGCCCACCCTGATGTACCTATTACCTTTGTTCAGGTCGGTTGGCCAGAACACACCGAGGTGAAATCTGGACGAGGCGATCCGTTTGCCGAGGGTGTCCTCTCAGTTGACCCTGATGCCACTGATCTCGGCGTTCAGGATGCCAGCACTGGACCTGATACGGCCAAGCAGGTTATCTTGGACCTCGTCACCCAGCATCCAGAGATCAACATCATCTATTCCCAGGCCGAGAATCTGACCGTGGGTACGATGGCTGCCCTGACCCAGGCTGGACGTGGCACCTTTGATAATGGCGTACCGACGACGGAGATCGTCGCCAGCGTTGATTTCAACGAAGTTGAATTCAATCAAGTATATGATCCGAGCAGCTCGCTGAAACTGTCGATGGGCCTTCCGCCCGTTGAGACCGCTCGCGGACGTGTTGACCTGATCATGGATGTTGCCAGCGGAAAGGTCGC
>JBFFWQ010000060.1:0-34384 GCA_041570195.1 Promineifilaceae bacterium (SeqCode)
GTCGACCGGGTGACCAGGATCTGGCCCGCTTCGACCCGGCCGGCTTCCGCCGGGCTCTGGATGACGGCCGCCCGGCCGCGAGCCAATCCGCCGCTGGCCGGAATGCCTGATAGGACATCGGTTGCCGAAACGCCCAAAACCGGTCGCATCGGCCGCCCGTCAACCCCTAGCGTTTCCGGGAACCGGGCGGTGCGCCAATAGTCGTATGCAACCCGCCGTTGGGCCACGATCTTTCTCAGATCCAGGCCGGCTTTCTGTGGCTTACCGGCGAAAATCGTCCCCTCTATTTCGGGCACGACCAGGAAGAAGAAGTCGTCTGCCTCCTCTAGCCAGTCCCGCGAGGCCCACCGTTGGCCCAGCGTGGCGTAGATGATCCGCATGGGTAGCAGCAACTTCACCAGGTAATGTTGGCCGTTGTCTCGCAGCCGGATGGTATTGTGCGCCCGCCGCAGAGCCCAGCGAAAATAGGCCCGCCGCAGGGGATCGAGCTTGCCTTCGACCTCGGCCGTGGCTTGTTCCCGGTCCTGGCGCTGTTTGGCCTCGGCCGCCAGTGGATTATATTCATCGCCGGCTCGTAAATAACCGCCTATCGACTCAACAACCTGCTCGGGTACCTCGATCCAACGAGGGAACAGCCACTCCGCCTCGCTCATGCATCGATGGCCGTGCCGCCGTAGAAAGGCTTCCAGCAGCTCCAGGAAAGGTTCGCCGCCCGGCGCCCGTCGCAGCTCTGTCAATGCCATGGCGGGATCATTTTTCAGGACGACATCGGCCAGCCCCAACTCTCGCAGCTTGTTTGCCATCTGCCACAGCGCCGGGACGATCTCGGCCGCGATGACATCTTTGAGTCCGCTCATCAGCCGGTAGGCGAATTGTTCGTCGCCCGTGGACCGTTTCACGAAACTTACTAGCATCCCCATGTTATTTGACGAGGCGCCCGTCGCCACCGCATGATAATCCATGGCATCCATGAGCCGCCGATACCAAATACTCTGGCTCTCGGCCCACAATTGCGCATCGTCGGCCGCGCTCAAATCGGCCGCCAGGAACGTCTCTACCCAATCGTCGATGATCGGGAAGAGATCCGGATACTCTTTTAGATCCCTCTCCCACTTGAGGCTCATTTTGACCACGGCCGGAATCCGGCGGATGAATGTGCCCCAACGCCAGCCGTCGTCAGCGCCCTGATCATGTGCCTGCCCGCCCATGGCGCTGGAAATCGATGCCGCCGGCATGCCAAAGCCGTCCCGCAGCAGATGAATCATAGCTCCTTCATTGAAGTAAACCCGGCCGTACTCTCTTCTTGACCACTGGACCTGGTCCACGAACGGACCCTTGATCGCCCTGACACTGTCCGAGCGGGCCTGGTTCTCGGCAATCATTGGTTCGGCCGTCGACCAGGTGAAAGGCGTGACCGGTTCTGGCCAACGTTCGCCCATGTCCATCTGGCTCCAATAATCGAAAGGTAACGGTGCGACGTTAATCTGCGGCGGCCAGGCGTCATCGCCGGGTGCCTGACCTGGCGCCTGGCTGTCCAGCGCCGTTACTGGCCGCGATTGCAGCAGATAGATCCGGCCGCTGGCCAGCGCCCATTCGATATCTTGCGGCGAACCAAACAGAGCTTCCACCTGGCGGCAAAGCGCGGCCAACTCCGCGGCTTCCTCAGCCGTTATCGCCGGCAACGATCGTTGTTCCTCCGGCACTGGGACCTCGGCCGTGCCCGCTTCCGCCGCCCTCGTCATCAGCGCCTTATCGCCGAGTTCTTGCTCTTTGATCTCGCCGCTGGCCTTGTCTAGTACAAGGCTGTCCGGATTGACCCGACCCGCGACCAGCGATTCTCCCAGGCCCCAGGTCGCGTTGACCAGCATCTCGCCCCGGTTGCCGGTCAGCGGATTGATGGTGAACAAGACCCCGGCGCTTTCGGCCGGCGCCATCTCCTGTACCACCACCGCCAGGCTAACCTCGGCCGGCGAAATGCCTTGTTCCCGCCGGTAAGCCATAGCCCGGGCCGTCCACAGACTGGACCAGCAAAGCCGCACCGCTTCCAGCAGCGCTTTCCGGCCTCGGACGTTCAGATAACTCTCTTGCTGCCCGGCGAAACTGGCTTCCGGCAAATCCTCGGCCGTGGCCGAAGAACGGGCAGCCAGCGGACGGTCGCCGAAATCCTGGACCGCCTCACCGATCGCCATCGCCAATTCATCAGGCATTGACCCGGCGGAAAACAGATCTCGGATTTGCCGCGAGGCGTCTTCAAAAGCGGCCGGATCCTTGCCAACCTGGCTAATCCGCTCGATCTCTGCCTGGAGCTCATTGGCCGCCACGAAATGACGGTAGGCCGCCGTACTGATCACGTAGCCAGGCGGCACGGGCATTCCCGCCCGAATAAGGCGATTTAGATTGGCTCCTTTACCCCCGGCGTTCGCCAAAGACAGTGCCTCCGCGTCTAGCTTCAGGATGAATTCTTTCATGCATTCTCTGCTTTCAGCACTGTCGTGCTGCACAACGAGCCCCGATTCTAGCGACCGGGGACAATATGACAAATCGGTCGCTCAGGGGATGCTACAAGACGGGGTTTCACCGAGTAAAGCAAACCAAGATACCGGGTACAATAAAATGTGTACAATACATTGACAAATAATGGAGGCAATGTTAAAATTCTCTCTATCGTTCGAAATTGACTCCATCAATCCGGCTGGCGGCTGACAGCTATCTTACAAGGAGAAAACGATCATGACTGCAATAACCAACGAAACCTGGGAAAGGCCATTGCTTTCACTGGCCCAAGAGGCCTGGCAGGCGGTGAACCCGACCCCTCGTGCAGACAAGACCGATGCCGAGGCCATGCAGCAGGCATATGATCATTGTGAATCCATCACCGCGTTTCACAGTCGCTCCTTCTACCTGGCTTCTGGTCTACTGAAGCCCGAGCAGCGACAGGCTGTCCGAGCTTTGTACGCCTTTTGCCGCACGACAGATGACATCGTGGACGATCACGCCGGTGATGCAACGGGCTTATTGCAGACCTGGCGCGAACGGGCTCTCAGTTGGCGCCCGCCCCGGCACGATCTCGTGGCCTTCGCTTGGGCCAACGCCCGCGCCCATTATGAAATCCCCCAGCGCTACGCCGAGCAGTTGATCGAAGGTGTGGCTCGGGACATGGTTCAGAATCGCTACCAGACTTTTGAAGAACTGACCACCTACTGCTACGGGGTCGCCTCAACCGTCGGCCTGATGAGCATGCACATCATCGGTTACAAGAATGAAGAGGCAGTCCGCTACGCGATAAAACTGGGCGTCGCCCTGCAACTGACGAATATTTTGCGCGACGTGGCTGAAGATTGGCAGCGCGGCCGGTTCTACTTGCCTCTGGACGAGTTGAAGCAGTTTGGTCTAAGTGAGGCGGACGTCGACGCTGGGATTGTGGATGATCGCTGGCGCGACTTCATGAAGTTTCAAATTGCCAGGGCCCGCCAGATTTACGAAGAGGCCTGGCCGGGCATTCAAATGCTCGATCCAGGCGGCCGCTTCGCCATCGCCGCCGCCGCCACCTTCTATCGGGCCATCCTGGAAGATATCGAGAACCATGATTACGATGTTTTCAGCCGCCGCGCCCACATTGGCAAATGGGGTAAATTGCGCCGCCTGCCCACCATCTGGCTGCACAGCAAACGCGGCTGAAGCGTTGGCTTGGCCGCCGTCAACGATCGCTTCAGATGGCTAAAATGATAGAAGGGAGGTTCTTTACGAACTTCCCTTCTATCAAAATACGCGGCCGGCCTAATGGCCTACCGGCGGCTCAGTGGCTAGTCAGAAGTTGCTCTAACTGGCGTCTATTGGATAGTGAAAGTCGCCGAGGTCGTCACGCCATCCCAATGGTAGCCGGCGGCCGTGACGCCCTTGGTCTCCACTGTGTAGGTACCTGGCGTGGTGCCGGGATTTCGTTTGCCTGGCGCCTTGGTTTGCCAGGTGGCTTCGGCCATGCCATTGGCATCGCTCACTCCAGTGACCAGGGTCAACGATTCAGGACCCGTGATCAGCAGATCGACCGTGGCATCGGCTATTGGCAGACCGTTGCCGTCAACCACGTAGGCCCGGATGACCACGCCGTCACCGGCGTTGAAGGTCGTCTGAGCCGTGTAAGTTTTGTCCTTGCCCTTGCCGGTGTAGATGCCCGTTTCCATCGTGCTCACCCCGGCCGGATCCGTGGTTTGACCCTGGTTTTGCGGCGTCGCGCACAGGATGTTGCCGAAGCTGGATTCGCAAGTGGCGTCGTAGGCCGTGACCTTGTAGCAATACTCCACGCCGTCCGTCAATCCGCTATCAAGATAGGTGATTGTATCGCCCGCGTCGGCTACTAGCTGGGCCTTGCCGGCCTGGTCGTAGTAGACGTTGTAGCCCGTTGCGCCGTTGTCCGCCGACCAGTCCAGCGTTACTTGCGTGTGGCCAGGTGTGGCTGCGTTCAGTGTCGGCGCCGACACGCCGCACGTTGTTGGAGCGCCGGTCGTGGCCTGGGCCATCAGGAATGGCGCCGCACCATCTACATTCATGTTGTGCGTCCACAGATTCCAGATGGTGTCGCCCCAGGCCTTCAGCTGGCTGAAGAAGGGATCGCTCTGGACGACGTACGCGGCGGGCTCGCCTGAAGGCGTCGGGCTGGATAGCGTCAAGTTGCCAGTGCCCTTGATCTCGTCGCGCAAGAACTCGATGTACTCGCGGCTCGTGGTCTGGTAGTAGAGGCTGACTTCTACATAGTCAGCTCCTGGCTCGATAGTCAGCGAGACATCGTCGTAGCCGCCCGCGTATTCAGCACCCGTGAAGTAGTTTGGATCTTCCACGCCGTGCCACACCGGTATCGAGACCCGTGCCGCAGCACCGCCGATGTCGAATCCCTTAGGCGGGATGCGGTTATCCTTGTAGCGGCCGGTGGCCAAGGCGAAGTGGAAGGTCTTGGTCTCACCGGTCAGATCGGTGCTGCTGGGCTTCATCTCGTAGACCAGCTCGTCCACATATGCCTCGTTGGCGCCAAGTGGATCTGGATCCAGCAGAACTCCGTTCGGGTCTGGCTGGTAAGGATAGTCCAGTCCTTTCAGCGTGCCATTGGCCACGTCGTAAGGATTGGCCTCGTAGATCCGGCTGCCGACTGAGAAGGCCTTGATGTTGACGAACATGCGCCGCCCTTCGGGGAAGCCCGAGATCAGCTTATGGGCGCTGTTGTTCTGCACCTGGAAGGAGAGCGCCCCGGTGGCCGGATCGTAGGCGAGGTTCTTGATGGTGGCTGCCAGCAGCAATTGCTGCTTGGCCCGGTCCACGCCGGCCAACAGTGCCGCCGGGTCGATGCCTTCGCCCTGGGTCAGATCAAGGGTGAGAACGGCCGGCCCTTTGTTGAGCTCAGCCTCGTTGAAGGGGTCGTGGTTGGGATGCCCAGGCACGGCGCTGGCCAGCACGTAGGAGACCCAGGCGTTGCCGCCAGTCAGATCGTGCAAAGGCTGCCCGCTTTGTGGGTGTTCAATGCTGTCAGTCGGTCGGACCACCGCGTTATTCAGATCGGCGCCCTTGCCCACGACGTCGCGCATGTGGCAGTCCTGGCACTTGGCGGCGTAAGTGATGTCAGGCGCGCCCTGGGCCTGGAACTCCGGATTTGTGGCCGCGCCTCCCTGCTGTCCGTAAGCCGAGAGCATGAACTCCGAGAAGGTCCGCTCCACGTGGAGATAGGAGAAGGCTGAGTTCGCCTCGGTTGGCAGCTGTAGGCTCGGGTCGGCACCCAGATTGGCCAGGATCGGATTGGACACGTCGTGACACGTCGCGCACATATACTTGCTCTTGTGGAAGCGGCTGTAGAGCATCTGGTGCCGGGCAGTGGCGTCGGCAAAGGAAGCGCGCTTGGCCGCGTCAGGACTTATATAGAACTGCCCAGATCCGGCCTCTATATAGTTCGCCGGCGGCCGGTTGTTGGTGAAGAAGCTCGCGCCGTTGAACTGCAAGATCGACTGGGAAGTGGCCATATCATCTGCGTAAGTGGCGTCGGCCGCAGTCTGTGAGGGTGTGCCGCTGGCGTTGGTCTCGTCCCAGTAGCCCAACCAGTCGTTGCCCTCGCGCGCGCCTGCATATGTTGTCTCGAAGTGCGGATCCCACATGCGGTGGCAGAAGTCGCATTGCACGCCGTCGTAGTCGGCGCCGGTCATAAGCGAAGCGTTGGTCGGGTCGGACCGTCCCTCGAGCCAGCCCTTGGGGAAGTGACAGCGTTCGCAGATGTCGGTGGCATTGGGCCGGCCGGCGGCCCAGATCGAGTCCTGGGCGCTTACAGTCATACACGACCAGAACAGAAAATCGCGGGCTGCTTGGGCCATCATTGACCCTTTCCAGTTGAAGCCCGGTTCCACGGCCGAGTCGTACCCTGCATGACAATTCAGGCAGCGTGTGGGGGCTTGCAGCGTGGTCTGCCCTGGCTGGGTGCCGGGCATCCTGACCAGGGGATCGTCGACCACTGGGAGCGGCGTCCAGGCGAAGGCGCTATAGACGCCAGCTGCAAGAAGAACAAACAGAAGTGTAAAGAAGATCAGTCTACGTCTATGTTTCATTGAGGTAACCTCCTTTTGTGACGACAATGAAGCGGCAAAAGAAGGGAATGGCGGAATGAATAGTAGTGGCTGTAATCTGAGTGGGCGTATGCGCGCTGAAATCCACCGGTTTCTTTGCGGCTTGAGCTCCTCGTCGCCAAATCCCTCGCACTCCCTTCCTAAGAACAAACACTGGCATCCCGAAGTTGAAGCAGCGCAGAGACAAAGCCTCCCCTAAGATTTGCCGATTACAGTGTAATATAAGTTCTTCTGCGCCACAAGTGACATTTGTCACAATCGGCCGCGAATATTGGGATATTTGTGCCCGATCCCGACCTTCGCCGTCGACATTACCGCCCCTCAAATGCGGGTTCACCAACAAGTTGTCATTCCTGCGCAGGCTGGAATCCAAATCTGACATTTCTGGCAGCTTGTTCGTAATTTCCACACAAGTTTCCGTTTGACCGTCTCTCCAGTCAGTGCCATGCTGCGCTCCTTCATGTGCTCAAAACCAGGTTGCAGCTCGGCCCACTGTGGTCATTTTGCTCTTCACGCGCATCATCATTTGGTGCAAATTGACCCTTGGGTTCAGGTGGGAATGAACTGACTTTGATCTGAGTTGATTGCTCTAATCACTAACACCCTCCTCGAATTCCCGGGGAGGGTGTTTTTTGTTACCCGCTTGATTTGGAGGTGTTTATGGAACGAAATGATGTGCGCCTGTCATTGCCCAGCAAAGGGCGCTTGGGCCAAGAGACGCTTGATTTTCTTGAAGCCTGCGTTTTGAGAATCTACCGGCCGAATCCCCGTCAATACGCGGCCGAGATCTATCCTGGGCCGAAGTAAACCGGGTCTTGTTCCAGAAAGCGGAATAAGCAGCCGCCAGGTCGCTCAACCCCCAGGCGCCACGGACGTTGCCCGTCCTGCGTCCAAATCCTCCGCCTGCTGGCCGATATTCCTAATCATCTGGCCGAAGATGAGGTTATGCAGCGGATACAGCCCGTACCAATAGATCTGCCCCAACAGGCCTCGCGAGGCAAAGTAGGCCGTCTGGATGAGATCTGTACGAGCTGAATCCGTTTGACCGTCGTCGAGCGGCCGGGCTTCAAATTGCAGCCAGGCAGACCCCGGCACTTTCATCTCGGCGCGTAGCCGCAAGAGGTGATCGGGCTCAACGGCCTCAACGCGCCAGAAATCCAGCGCATCCCCTTCGCGTAACTGGTCAGGGTGGCGCCGGCCGCGCCTCATGCCCACCCCGCCGGCCATCCTGTCCAAAGCGCCTCGCAATTGCCACAACGTCGTGTATGCCGGCCAACCGCGCTCGCCTCCGATACCGCTGAAAACCCGGAAAACGCTCTCCGGCCTGGCCTCCACAATCTGTCGCCGGCGTTCTATCAACATGCCCTGCTCGTGAGCCAGCAGCAACGGCCCCTGGTCGCCGCGGCTGGAGGCCAGGGCGTCGCTCCAAATCGTCTCGATCCGGCCCTCTTCCATGCGCTTCAAAGCCAGCTTGACCGCTTCTTCATATCTAATGGGCTGGATATCGGGGAACAGTCGGCCGGCCAGATCATCGCGCACCACTAACTCATTGCGCAAGCCCTCGATCAACGGCCGGGCGATGCTGGCCGACACCGGCGTCATCCAATGCACCCAGAAGGACGAGAGCCTTGGCGTCAGCACTGGCACCGGAATGATCAGCCGCCGTAAGCCCCGCACCCGGGCGTAGCCACGCATCATATCGGCATAGGTCAACACGTCTGGTCCGCCAATCTCGACGATCTGGTCGACGCCTTCTGGCGCGTGAAGTGTTTGCACCAGGTAAGCTAAGACGTCGCCGATGGCGATCGGCTGGGTGCGGGAGAATACCCAGCGCGGGCAGACCATCACCGGCAATCGCTCGGTCAGGTCGCGTACCATCTCGAAAGAAAGGCTGCCCGATCCAACGATCATGCCCGCTCGAAACTCGGTTACCGGCACGCCGACCTGGCGCAGAGCAGCTCCGGTATCCTGACGAGACCGCAAATGCTCGGACAGGTTGGCCTCGGGATCGCCCAGACCGCCCAGGTAAATGATGCGACTCGCGCCGGCAACGGCCGCCGCTCTGGCGAAATTACCGGCCGCCTGCACATCCTGCTGGCTGAACTCATCGTTGCCGCGCATGCTATGGATCAGGTAATAGGCCGTATCCACGCCGTCCATGGCTGCCGCCAGGTCATCCGGCTTCAGCACATCCCCGACGATCACGTCCACGTCGTCGCGCCATGATCGGCCGCGCAACCGTTCCGGATGGCCCCGGACCAACACCCGAACCCGGTAGCCCTCGGACAACAACCGCGGTACCAGTCGGCCGCCCACGTACCCAGTTACCCCGGTAACAAGAATCAATTGATCGGCGCGCCTTTCCCTAGCTACGACACGATCCTTGATGCTCTCACCATATCGAGCGTCGAAATCTACCAACCAGTTATCCTGTTTATCCTAACGATGTGCGCCCCACTTTCCTGTTTCAACGGTTGACAATGTCCAGCAGCGCCGGCTCGACCTCTGGGAATTGGAACTTGAAGCCCAGATCTTCGAGCTTTTTGGGCAGCGCCCGCTGGCCATCCAGGACGACGGTAGCCACCTCGCCAACCAATAAGCGCATGGCGAAACCTGGAATCGGCATGTACGACGGCCGCTGCAGGGCCCTCCCCAGCGCTTTGCCAAAGTCGCGGTTTGTGGCCGGATTTGGCGCCGTCAAATTGAACGGCCCGGTAGCCGCCTCATTCTCCAGCAAGAAGCGCAAGGCATCAACCTCGTCCTCGATGTGAATCCAGGGCCACCATTGCCGGCCGCTGCCAAAGTACATACCGCCATACAATCTATACGGCAGCACCAACCTTTCCAGCGGACCGCCCTTTTCCGTCAGTACCAGTCCTGTCCGGGTGATGACCCGCCGCACGCCCATCAATTCGACTTCCGCCGTCACGTCTTCCCACTCGACGCAGATCTTGGCTAGGTAGTCACTCCCGGCGGCCGAATCCTCGGTCACCATCTCATCCCCCCGCGGTCCATAGTAGCCAACGGCCGACGACTGGATAAGCGCCCGCGGCTTGTCAGTTGCCGCTCGAATCGCCTCCACTACGACCTTGCCCGCATTCAATCGGCTGTCGCGAATGCGTCGCTTCTTCTCGGCCGACCATCTATCGGGCAGGAAGTTGTCGCCGGCAATGCCCTCTCCGGCGAAATTGATGACCGCGTCGGCGCCGTCGACGTGTCGAGACCAATCGCCCATGTTCTTGGCGTCCCATTGTTCGACGGAGACCCCCTCAGGTAATGCCGGCCGCTGCTTATCGGGATTACGACTCAATACTTTCACTTCGTGGCCGTCGGCCGCCAGGCTGGCCACCAAAGGCCGGCCGATCATGCCTGTACCACCTGATACCACAAAACGCATTTTCATTACCTCTCTTACAAGATAGGTCTGCGGAAGAGCTTCATTTCTACCTATACGCTGCCCCGGGCGAATCCCAACCATCATTCCTCAGCGCCTTTGACCGGGGCCTTCTATTAGTTAGCTCATTTATTGAATGAAGTCAATGTTCGATATGATTATGCCCGTTTTTGACCACGAATTCACGCTGACTGCCTCTCAATCGGCGGTGGCCCAATCTCATTGCATTTCCAGCATTGAGACGCTGACCCCGTTTCCTATCCTCGTCCAGATTAACGCTCACCAGCGCTTGGCCGAAGATTCTGGATCTAGTTTCACGCTGTGGTTTGGTCTGCAGCCAATCCAATGGAAAGTCGGGCGCAGCGATGTCGGCCAGCACGGCCTATGGCCTGGCGACAACCGTCCAATCGCCCCCTGAGCCCGGACGAGGCACTGGCGACAAAGGGTAAAAGGCCTCATGTCCTTCAGGCGCACGTCGGCCGGCCAATTCAAGAATTTCGTCAAACATGAAAGGCGCTGTTATTATCATCCGCCCCGCCGTGAAACTTGAAGCCATCTATTTCATAGAGACAAACCCGGCCGTCGACCTTGTCGCGTTTCTCGAACAGCTCCACCTGGCATCCCCAAGCCGCCAGCCGTGCCGCCGCGCCCAACCCGCCAAAGCCTGTACCAAAAAATAAAAGCTCTCTCGCGCATGAAATCTCCTGCCAATACTGCCAGCAGATGATCGCCAGTCGAAACTATTAAATTATATATGCAAAAACTTGACAAAAATTATACATCACGCTAACATACACACTATCAAAGGACATCAAAGCGAGTAAGAACGTAATTAGGCGAGTCGAAAGACTAATAACTAGCAACTTCTTAGAGAAAGAGGAAAACAATGACTAGCGATTCAATCATCCTAGCGAACGAAATAATCAAGAAGTACAACACCGGCAAAGTCATCGTCGAGGCCCTTCGAGGCGTCGATCTTGAGGTGAAGCGCGGCGAGATGGTGGCCATTATGGGCCCGTCCGGCTGCGGCAAGACCACTTTGCTAAACACGCTGTCCGGCCTGGACGATATTGATGCTGGCCTTATCGAAATTGATGGCCGCGACCTGGCCACCATGAACGATAAGGAAAGGACCAGCTACCGGGCGGCCAACATGGGCTTTGTCTTCCAGTTCTATAACCTGCTGCCAGTGCTGACGGCCGTGGAGAACGTGGAGATGCCCCTGCTGCTGGACACCAGCCAGCGCATCAAGACCCGCGATGCGCGCCAGATTGCCCTGGAAGCCTTGGCCGCCGTCGGTCTGGCTGATCAGGCCGACCAATTACCGGCCGAACTGTCTGGCGGCCAGCGTCAGCGAGTGACCATCGCCCGCGCCCTGGTTAACAAGCCGGCCATCGTCTGGGCCGACGAACCCACCGGCGACCTGGATTCCAAAACATCCCAGGACATCGTCGACCTGATGCGCCGCCTCAACCGGGAAAACGGCCAGACCTTCGTCATCGTCACCCATTCCGAAGAAATCGGCCTCCAGACCGACCGCATCATCTGGATGCGCGACGGCCTAATCGAAGATCGCCGAGGCGAAGATCGCCCAGCCGTCCCCATGCCCGAACTGGTCAACGTCAATGGTAACGGCTACGGAAATGGCCACAGCCAAGGCCAAGGCGACTACCGTCGCCAGGCGCCCGAACTAACCCCCGAACTACAAATAGCGGTCGAGCCAATCGTCGTTGGCGACGGCTCCTAAGCGTTAGAGGTAAACACGCGAGGAAATATATTCATGGAAAACATCTTCGGAATTCCCGCCAATGACCTCTTGATCGCCCTGCTTGTACTGCTGGGCTTGATCGTGGCCGTCGTCGCCTACACAGCCATCCGCTATCCGGTTCCCTTCCGACTGGGCATCCGCAATCTGAGCCGCCGCAAATCGCAGACAGCCTTGATCATCGCCGGCCTGGCTTTGTCGACGCTAATTATTACCAGCGCCCTGGCCATCGGCGACACCGTCGATTACTCAGTGAAATCAGGCGTCTTCGACGGTCTGGGCGGCATCGACGAGCAAATCAGCGCCACGTCCGTAGAGTCGGCCGCCGGATTTGGCTTTGGCTCCAATGGTCCCGCGGCCGACGTCTCGAGCGCCGGTTCAGAGTGGTTCGCCGCATCCATCGCCGCCGAAGCAGCTGAACTGGTGGGACCGTCGACAGCGGATGGCTCGATCATTGATGGCCTGACACCAGCCGCCATTCAAAGCTTGCCCGTCCTTAATAGCCGCTCCAATCTGTCCGAATCGGCGGCCGAGATTCGCGGTCTTGGTCCAATCATCGGCGACGGCCTGGCCCAACCGGCCGGCCTCAGCGATCTGGCCGACGGCCAGGTTCTGGTCAACAATTCCCTAGCCGAGGCATTAGACGTCGTTCCAGGCGACGAGCTGTTGTTGGTCAAAGGCATGCCTTCGTCGGTCACCGTTGCCGGCATTGTCCCTGACGGCGAATTAGCCGGCGCAGGATCGGCCGTCTTGTGGTCGCTGGCCAGCTCCCAGGCCTTCTTTGACCAGCCAAACCAGATTACCGACATCTTCGTCTCCAACGTCGGCGATGCCGAGAGCGGGGTCGAGGAGACGGCGGCCGCCGTAGCCAGTCTGGAGAGCGTCGCCGGCGACCTGATCGTCAACCAGGTGAAAGCCGACCAACTAGAGGTTGCTGCCAGCAGCGCTGAGTTCATCACTACCCTGTTTGTCACTTTCGGTACCTTCTCCATCTTCTCGGGCATTCTGCTCATATTCCTCATCTTCTCGGTGCTGGCCGCCGAGCGCAAATCGGAGCTGGGCATGGGCCGCGCCGTTGGCCTGCAGCGAGCCGACCTGGTGCGCCAATTCGTGACCGAGGGCTTCGCCTACAACTTCATCGCCGCCCTTATCGGGGCCACCCTGGGCGTCTTGGCCGCGCTGCTCCTGGCCGGCACCGTCACCGGACTGCTCGGCGCTAGCGACCTGAACATCAGCCCCCGGGTTTCTCCCCGCTCGGCCGTGATCGGCTATAGTCTGGGCCTTGTTTTATCGTTCCTGACCATCACCATTTCGGCCGTGCGTATCAGCCGGGTGAACATCATCGCCGCCATCCGCGACCTTGATCTGCCCGCGCTACCTCGCGAGTCACAATGGACCCTGTTCGTACGCCCCTTCACCGTTTGGCGCGCCGCCTTATCTAAGGCCGGGCGCGGCAATCGTCGCGCCGCTGCCCGAATGTTCCTGCTGGCCGCACCCAAGGCCGTCTTGAGCTTCTGGCTTGGCTTGCTGGCTCGTGGTCCGGTTCTCATCGTCCTTGGCTACCTTTTCGCCTGGGTCGGCGTGAACATCGCCGAACAGGCCGGCGTTTACGGCCTGGGCGTTTCCTTGTTCATCATCGGCGTTGGCCAATTCGCCGCCTGGTTACTGGTTTCCAACCGCCTGGCCTACTCCTTAACCGCCTTGGCCCTCATCCTTTACTGGTCGCTGCCCACTCGCGACGTCGGCCGCCTATCCGAGCTGGGAAGCAACCCGGGTGACTTCTTCATCAGCGGCATGTTCCTGGTTGGTGGGGCCATCATGCTATTCCTGTACAATGCCGACGCCCTGCTGAATCTCTTTGCCGGTTTACTCGGCCGCCTGGGTCGCCTGTTGCCGGTAGCCCGCGTGTCCATCGCCTACCCGGTCAAGTCCAAGGGCCGCACCGCCACCACCCTGGCCATGTTCAGCCTGGTGGTCTTTACCCTGGTCAGCACCACCACCATCACCAATACCTTCAGCAACTTCTTCAACAGTGAGACCGGCAGCGGCGGTTACGACGTGCTGCTGCAAAGCAACCCCTTTAATCCCATCGACGCCGAAGAGATGGCTGCGGCCGTCGACCGCCTGGCGGCCGAGGGGACGATTCCCCAGCCGGAAGCCTTCGCCGCTGCACTATTTACTCCGGTTGAGGCCCAGAGCCC
Source organism: Promineifilaceae bacterium (SeqCode) (assembly GCA_041570195.1). GTDB lineage: Bacteria > Chloroflexota > Anaerolineae > Promineifilales > Promineifilaceae > UBA11865. The sequence goes on from JBFFWQ010000060.1 coordinate 13,957, forward strand.
CGGCATGATGCGGCCGGCCCCCTATGCCATTAACGGCGTCGACGACGCCTTCTTCGCCAGCCAGAACCTGGAGCTGGCCGGCATCGCCGAAGGTTATGCGGATGAAGCCGCCGTCTGGGCCGCTTTGATATCCGACCCGTCGCTGGTGGTCGTCGATAACTTCTCTATAGATCGCTCCGGCGACCCCACTTACCAACCTGACGAGGATTCTTTCCTCATCAGTTCAATCGCCGGCAGCGACACGGAATTCGAGCCGGTAAGTATCCAGATCGTCGGAGCAGACGGCCAGGCCCGTGACTTCACCGTCATCGGTGTCCTGGGTTCGGCGCCCAGCTTCTTCGGCGCGATGATGAGCGCTGCCGCGGCGACCGATCTGGGCTTCGAAGGGGCCAATCGCTACTTCCTTCGACTGCCCGAAGACGCCGATGCCCGGCCCGTGGCCAACGCCGTCGAGAGCGAATTCAGCCGCAGCGGCCTGCAGACCGTCCTGCTCAAAGAGCAGCTCGACGCCAGTCGCCAGTCGGTACGCAGCATCTTTTACTTGATTCAAGGCTTCATCGGCCTGGGATTGCTGATCGGCATCGCCGCCCTGGGCGTTATCACCATTCGCGCCGTGGTTGAGCGCCGTCAACAGATCGGCGTTCTGAGGGCCATTGGCTTCCAGCGTAAGATGGTCCAGGGTGTCTTCCTCTTCGAGGGCGTCTTCGTGGCCGGCCTGGGCACCGTCATCGGCTATGTCCTGGCCCTGACCTTCGCCTATAACCTCTATCTGCAAGTAGCCGCCGACCAGGGCCTGGCTTTCCTGCCCCCCTGGCCGGCCTTGATCGGCATCGCCGCCGCCATCATCGTTGCCAGCTTGCTGACAACCTGGCTACCGGCCCGGGCCACGGCCAACGTCACCATCGCCGAAGCGCTGCGCTATGAATAAGCACTTCAAAGACTGATCAGAAGAAAGAGATTCAGTATTTCCGTCTTCTGATCAGCAGATTCCTTCCCCCTCTCTCCAAAACAAAGAGGCGGCCAACCGGCCGCCTCTTTGTTTTCAATAACCCGTTCCGAACTAGAAATCCACCCCAAAAACATTACAATATCATACTATGCCACGCCGCCTGATCCTGCTTAACGCTTTACCGATTGCTACCTCTTCTCACGCGGCCTGCGCACCAAAACCGTTGATAACAAACCAAGCCCAACTGTGCCGACGTCCCAATCCTGTCCATCCTGTTAATCCTGTCCAATTCCCCCAGGAGTCCAGCCATGAAAGCCCGTCTACTTCCGCTCACCTTCGAAGGCAAAGACGCCGAGTTTGACATCCAGCTCGACAACTTGAAATCCTTACTGGCGGCCGAGGCCGATTTGCTCGATCCGGTCTCGCTGGGCGCCGACCGGCCCCCGGCCGACGCCGTCATCTTCCCCCAACTGCTAGGTGAGGCCTTCCGCCGGGTAGATGAATTCAAGGCCATCGACCTACCCATCCTGGTCGCCACCTCCGAATTCGGCATGCTCAACATGTGGGACTGGGAGATCGTCAGCTATCTGCGCAGCGAAGGTGTCGGCGTCATCGCCCCGTACAAGCTGGAGCAGACCAAAAAGGCTTGCCAGAGCTTGGGTGTCAAGCGCCGGCTGCGCCAGACCAGGTTCGTCGTCTTCCAGGACAACCCTGGCGAGGGCATGCAAGGCGATATCTTTAAGCGCTTCTACTGGTTCGAAGACGAGTGCATCGGCCGTATGCAAGACAAATTCGGCTTCACCCTGGTCAAGAAGAGCTTCAAAGAATTCGGCGCGGCCGCCAAGCTGATCCCCAACGCCGAGGCCGATGCCCTCATCCAGGAGCGCGGCATCCCGGTCGGCGCTATCTCTCAGGGCCAACTGCGGAGCGCGGTCAAGGTCTACCTGGCCCTCAAGCGCGAACTGGCCGGCGACCCATTCATCGGCGCCATGGGCATGAACTGCCTCAACGAATCCTTCTACTCCGACACCACCCCTTGCCTGGCCTGGAACCTGCTGTACGAGGACGAAGGACTCATCTGGGGTTGCGAAGCCGACACCGTCTCCATGATGACCAAGTACATCCTGCACAAGTCGCTGGGCGTGCCCATCATGATGACCAACATCTACCCCTTCCTGATGGGCCAGGCCGCCCTCGAGCACGAGCGCATCCCGGCCTTCCCCGAAGTCGCCGACCCCGACGATCACATCCTCGTTGCCCACTGCGGCTACCTGGGCGTGGTGCCCCAATCATTCGCCACCGAATGGAACCTGCGCTCCAAAGTCCTGGCCATCGTCGACGACAACGCCACCGCCATCGACGCCCGCCTACCCGAAGGGGACATCACTTTGGCCAAGCTCCATCCCACCATGGCCAAATGGACCGTGGCCGAAGGCGCCCTGACCGGCTACGCTCAATACCCCGGTTCCGACTGCCTCACCGGCGGTATCATCAAGATCGCCGACGGCCAGAAGCTACTCAAAACCGTCTCCTCCCACCACTACCTGCTCATGAGCGGCCACAACCTGGCCGACATCGAGATACTGTCGGCCGTGTTTGGGTTGGAGGTGGAGGTGATCTGATCACTCACTCACGATCGGTAAATCCAGTTTCGTGTCCCTCCTGGGGTGCACATTCTCAATCTCAGCTCATTAGGCGCTTGCCGAGGCCGAAATCACCATCCAGCTCCCGTGCCAACAACATCAAGCGGCATAGCTTTTGCGACGGCTCCCCTCGTGCGTCTCTGACCTAACCGGCGAAACACTGTGCCATCTGCTTAGCGCGTTGACGGAATTATCTGTCTGGCCTTGTGACGGCATACTGAAAGCCTAGATCAAAGGAATCAATGAACTTGGCCAAGGCGGCTGGACTACTTCCTTTCTTGCAGATGATATTGGCCTGTCCAGTGCAATTGTCCCGGCCGCTTTTACCGCTATACTTGAGATCGAACTCGTATCTTGCTGGAGCGCACTCCAGGCTGTTCAAGGTTACCTACACCGCACCAGAAATCTGACAGCCGCCCATCAAGGAGACAACCTATGAAGAAGTCTCTGCTTCTGCTGATCATAGCCCTTCTCCTATCCGGCTGCCAACTGCTCGGCCGGGATGAAACAACCGCTCCGGCCGCGACTCAGGTATCCCAGGACTCTCCCAGCCCAACGACCGCCCAACCCGACGAACCAGCCCCAACCCTCAAAGCCACCGCGACCGACGTCACACCTGTCCCGCCCTCGGCCACTCCTGTGCCTACCGAGACCCAGCCGCCCGCACCCGTCGTTCAACGCATCCAGTTCGCGCCCGCCGCGATTTCGTCTACCCAAGAGGGCGCCCTTGCGGCCGGCCAGGAACACCATTATGTCTTCAACGCCTCGGCCGGGCAGACCGCCCGCGTTGAGTTGATCTCCACCGGCACGGCAGCCAACTTTTCCCTGGCGGCCATGGATGCCTCAGCGCCATACAAGTCACTGGAAGATCCTGCTCGCAGCTGGCAGGGCACCTTGCCCGGCACACAGGAATATACGATCATCGTCACCGCACCCCGGTCAACCAGTTACACGTTGAACCTGTCCATCGATCCCCTGGGTGAACCCGCTCTGCCGGTCATCGTCGACCCCGGCAGCCCGCCGGCCGATCGCTGTATCGTCGCCCATCCCGGCAGCACGGCCGTGGTCACCGTCTATCTGGGTCCCAGCACGGCGTTCGTCCCTATCGCCCATCTCGGCAACTGGGCCGTGGTTCTGAGCGCCGAGAACGGCTGGCACCAGATCCAGACCGGGCCCGGCGAAACGGGCTGGGTCAGGGAAACCGACGTCGTCTTCGCCGGCCCCTGCGATCATGTCGACCAGCCAATCCGGATCGATCTGCCGGCCAATGGCTCTCCCTGGCGCATCGGCCGGTCCATACTGCCGGGACAGGCCCACCGCTACGTCTTCGAGGCCGAGGCCGGTAAGCGGCTGCTGGTCGACCTCAATAGCACCGGGTTGGTCAACTTCGCCCTACTTGGCGTGGACGATGGCCAGCCCCTGAAGCGGGTAGTCAATGAGGACCGGACCTGGGAAGGTATCTTGCCACGGACCCAGGAATACATCCTGACCGTCGTACCTGGTGATGCGGCGGCCAAATACGAGTTGCTGGTTGCTCTGCAGCCGGCGCCGCCGCTGGCCGTTATTTACGATGCCCACACCGATACCATTTTAGGTGGCTTCAAAGACGCCCTTTGGGTTGACTCTGAGACGGCCGCCTCGGCCCTGTTGGGCGGCGAGTTCTACGGTCTCTTCCAACTAGGTCAACTCCTGGGGCAGGGGACCGGCAGTGGAGTGCTAGAAATTGGCGGAATCTGCCCTGGCTACAGGGTGCAACTGATGCCGCCGGCCGAGCCCTCGGCGCTGGCCGTTACCGGCGCCACCTGGGCCGTAGCCCCGCAGCTAGTCGCGCCCGTCGAGATGAGCCAGCTCGAACGCCAGGCCGTAGCCGACTTCTTGGCCGGTCAGGGGCTGGCCATCACTGCCGGCGAATTGGCCGTGCAGGAGGCGTATGGTGCAGAGCTGGACGGAGACGGCCTGGGCGAGATCGTCGTCGTGGCCGCCCGCCTCAAGGATGATGGCCGCTTCCCGGCCGTGGACGCTGGCGACTATGTGCTCGCCGCGATACTGATGGAGATCGGGGGCCAGCTACATGTAGAGCCGCTCGTTTTGGACGTCTATTCTCAGGCCGATGACCTGGCCTATCCCTGGCGCTACACGGTGTCCGGCGTGCTCGAATTGAACGGCGACGGAAATCTGGAAGTCGTCCTGGCCGGCGATCGCTGGGAGGGCAAGAGCGCCACTGTCTTCAGCGTCGGCGCGGCCGGCGGGTCGGTGCCGCTTCTAGAGAGTCGCTGCGCTGAATAGACCAAGCGGACACCCCGGCTGTAGGGCCATTGGGTCTGGCCAAAAAAAGGAATGCGTGCCAGGCGCCTGCATACTACGCGCCTGGCACCTGGTAGCTTTACGGCGTCAGCCTGACAACCGACTCCGTATAACCCAACAGGTCCGGCCGGTTCAGCCGCATGGGCTTATAGGTCCAGCCGGCGTACAAAGGCAACTGATCGCTGAAATGTGGGCTGAACGGGTTTCCGCTCTGCCCGGGTGAAATGACATTCATGCCGACCATCTGCGGTCCCTTGCCCAGATGCACGATCTGGTTGTAGGTGCCTCGATTCATCCACAACGTATTGGGCACTGTCCCGACACCCAGCGGCGCCCAGACGATCTCCGCGATCGGCTGCAGCCAGCCGGCCGGATCGGCCGTGCCGTATTGAACCGTCAGCGCGTCCAGCGTGTCTATCAGGCTGGCAGTCAAGGCCTCTTCGGCCGTTTCGCCGCCCAGATAATCATGCAGCAACGGCAGCGCCGGATCGTCGGCCAGCAGCCGGTAGGTCAGGTTACCGCTCAACACCTGTTCAAAAACGCCGCCAAGATCGTCGGCGAAAACCCGATTGGCCCACACTTGCCACCAGGCATTGAAGACGGCCACCGCCGGGCTATCGTAGAGGCCATTACCGTCCTCATCCGTCTGCAGCCGGTCCCAGGCCGCCAGCATAGCCACGGCGCCCGCCAGCCGCCCATCAGCCCCGGTATCCACCCCGCCCAGCATTTCGCCCAGCAACGACGACACGAAGACCGCGCTGGCGTTGCCCGAGGGCGTATCGGTCGTCAAGCCGGCCAGCCGATTGATATCGGCCAGCGTCCCGGCCGTCGCCGCGCCTGGTTCAAGCCCATTCAACAGGTTGAACAGCGTATCCACTCGCTGCACCGGTCCCCAAGTGCCGAAGCCAAAGACCGAGTTGTTCCAACTAGGTTCGGGCTTGTTGTTCCAATTGATGATCCAGCCCCGGTCCGGATTAAGCGTGTGCGGCATCTCTTCCCACGGGACGAAGCCCTGCCACTCGGCCGCCCCGCTGCCGTCGTGCGGCAGCCAGGGATTGTCGCCCTCGGCCCGGACGGGGATCTTGCCGTAGTGCCAATAGCCGATATTGCCCCGCGCGTCGGCGTAGAGGAAGTTCAGATTCGGGCCCAGGCGTGACAGGGCCGCGCTGATTTCGTCCGGCGTCCTGGCTAGGGGGATTTCCAACGAGGCCCCGAAAGACTGCATTTCTAGTCCACGTGCGGCCGATTTGCGGGTGAAAGCCAGGCCTGGCGCGGTGCCCAACACCGGGCCGTGGACCGATTCACAGGCCGGTTGGGTAACATCCGGTGCGCCACGCACGACGAATGTTTCCAGGCGACAATCGAATGACCGCCACTCGCCCTGGAACAGGTACTGGCCCGAATTCTCCGGGTTCACGATTTCATAGTAGATGTCGACGTTATCGGAAATGCCGGAAGTCATGGTCCAGGCGAATTCCTCGGTTACGCCAATGGGCACCCAGGGCACGCCGGCGATTTCCATGCCCGTGACATGGAAGTTGCCCCGGTGGATACCTATTTCGTGGTTGATCTGGGGCGCCGAATAACCCATCTGCGGCCCGCCCAGCAAAAGCGGCCGGCCGTCGGCCGTCATGCCCGGGCCGAGGACAACCGCGTTAGAAGCCGGTCCGCGCCGCAGGCCCAGGCGATCCAGATTGCGCTGCCAGGCGGCTTCGGCGGCCTGCACCTGCTCGAGGCCCAGACGCATCCCCGGCGGCAGATTGGTTTTCGGATTCGCGCCCCGGTATGGTGGGTTCAAGGCCCCCTCGGCCGGCACCGTGGTGGCCGCGTCCGGGTCGTTCAGCCAGTGAGTGTCGGCAAACACATCCAGACCCTCGGCCGGGCCAAAACGAGCTATCAGTTCCTCCAGGTGGGCGGCATTGTTCAGTTCATCATCCCCGAATTCGCCAAAGGCGGTTAGTAGAAACTGGAATACCGCGATGCTGTCTTCAGGCTGCCAGGGCTCCACGCTCAAGCCCAAGGCGCCATACTCCGGCGGTAATTGCCCGCTGGTGGCCGCCTCCTCGATCCAGGCATTCATGCCGTCGGTGAAAGCGTTCAGAACCATCTGGGTCTCGGCCGAGGCAGAAACAAACATATCCGTTCGATGCTGCTCCGAACCAAATAACGTACGCGAGAAGATGTCGCCGCCCAAGGCGCCCGGACCGAAGAACTCGGCCGACGTGCCCCCGCCTTGGCGCCGCAACAGATCTGCCTGCCATAGCCGGTCCTGGGCCTGAGCATAGCCGACGCCGTACCATAATGATTCAGGGGTCGAGCCGAACACATGGGGCACGCCGTACTCATCGCGAATGATAGTTACCTGGCCCGTCTCCGGTCCGCCGGCGCTGAGCGGTAACGTCGCGGTGGCCGACAGCATGGCTATCAGCAATAAACCGGCGACGAAGAAGACGATCACCCGATGCCTTTGATTCATTATAATGCCTCCTTACAATGGCTAGGTGGGCTGGCACTGGCCGGCGTCGGCCGTGGTCCAATCCCGGTTCCGTTCAAAGATCTTCGGCTAGATTGGCTGGATTGCAGGAGTAGTCGCGAGTCCCGTCCCTGGTTTCTCTGTCCGGCTGCCTCTGGATAGAAATGCTTCCAGGCTCCACTGACCATACCTGGCTCCAACATGGCTAGGATCAATAAAGCGGGTCATGGCAACGTTGGCGGGGCGATGCGACCTACAAAACATGGTAATAGAGTTGGTCACCCTAGTCAATAGTAGTACTATTTTCCACCCCAAAAATCCAGAACATGGTACAGATAGTCCATAAGCGTCCCCCCGAAACTTGCCCCCTCTGTGTTACCCTGTTACCAACATAATTGAGTTACTCTTGCGTTTGCTTTCCCGGGCTTGCAAGAGAACGGTGACATATACTCATCCAATTCGAGGTATTATCATGATAGCTCACCGCTTTCACCCATCCCGGGATGAAGGCGGGCAAGGACTCACCGAATACGCCTTCATCCTGGTACTCGTGGCGCTCATCACCGTGGGGAGTCTGTCCTTCCTGGGTCAGGCATTGGTCGACGAATTCTGCCTTCTCACCTTTCAGCTCTCGCAGAGCGCTGATCTCTCCTCCGCTTGTGGCAAACCTATTGTGAGTCTGGGTCCGGTTCATAAAGGACCGAACCAGCTGAATCTCGAGGTCCTGGTCCGCGATCCTGACGGCGATCCCAACAATCCGTACGCTGCGATCAGTAAGGTTGAATTCTATATTGACGCTACTAGCGGCAGCCCCGTGCAGACCGAGCTCGAACACCGCTACTGTCTGGGCGGCAACTCCGGACTCAGTCCGTGTCACAATTTCAATACAGACGGTCTGTCGCCGGGTTCACATACGGTGATCGTTCTAGCTTACGATAGTGACGGCAATGTTGGCCGGTTCAGGTACGACTTCACCAAATAGGCATCGCTGAGAAGGATCGGCTTTCAACTTCCGGTGCCCATCGTCTGCCGCACCACCTGCGCCACCAGTTCCCGCACCGACTCCTGACCCACGGCCGGACTACTGACAGGCGGCAAACCCTGCGGCGATCCGTGCCGTGACTCACTTGGGCCCCGACCGGTCACCTTCCCCGGCCGCAGCGTCGCTGGATGTTCATCGCCCAGGTGGCATGCCCCGCAGTAATCACAAAACTCCGCCGCCTCCCCCGGCCGGCTCAGCCCCATTTCCTGTCGTTGGCGTAACAACTTCTCCACTTCGGCCGCCGGCAGCGAATGGCTGGCTCCTAACTGCTGCAGCATGAACGCTATCCGCGAATTCTGCTCCACCGTCTCCAGCCGCATAAACGCCTGCATCGGGCTATCCCCCACCGTCAGCGAGCCATGCCGCTGCAAGACCAGCGCGTCATGATTGGCGATCAATTCCCGGATGGCCCTCACATTCTCCTCGCTCGCCGGCGTGGCATAGGCCGTGGTCGGAATGATGCCCAAAAAGACGATCACCTCCGGCAACAAACAGTCGGCCAGCGACACCCCGGCGATAGACAAGGCCACCGTGGTCGGCGGATGCGCGTGCACCACCGCCTCGACATCCGGCCGCTGCCGGTACGCTTCCAGGTGCATGGGCAGCTCGCTGGTCGGCTTGAGTTTGCGATTCGCCGCCGTGCTAGGTCCGACCCGCCGGCCGTCCCTATCCACCACCAGCAACTGCTCCGGCTCCAGGAACCCCTTATGCAACCCCGATGGGGTGATCAAGATCCGTTGCGAGTCCAACCGGACCGAAATATTCCCGTCACTGGCGGCGATAAACCCCTTCTCATACATCAACCGCCCTACACGAACGATCTCCTTCCGCAGCGCCTGCCCATCACTCCGCATCATGACCTGCCACCTGCCGCCAACCACCAGCGACCAGTAACCAACCCCCAGCCCCTAATCTTCTTCATCCAAAAACGATCTCCGCTCCCCAGCCTTATATCGCTCCACCTCGGAAACCAGCTTCTTCGGCCGGCCGTTAAAAACCTGGTAGTCAAGTTCCTTCAACGCGATCTTCAACAAAATGTCACTCAACGCCGTGTTGACCGGTACCTTGATTCCCAGGTCAACGCCCTGCCTGGCCACGACGCCGTTGTGGTACGAAACCTCGTTCTGCTCCCGGCCGGCCATCAGGTCGATATGAAACGAAGGCATCTTGTTACCCCGGCCGGACGACACCATCCCCGATAGCACTGGCTTCACCAACGACTTCGGTAGCCGCCGCACGGCCGTAGCCAGCCGTTTGGCCTGAGCGCCCGGCAAATCCACGGCCGTCAAGTTTTTGGTCTTCATCACCGCCAGCGTTTCTTTCAACATCTGCATTTCCAGGTCAAAAGTCGGTCCGTAATTATAAACGACCCGCGGGTGCCGGTTCAGGATGGCCGAGCTAGCGTTGCCCACCATATTCAGCAACGCCTTCGACCACTTCATCGAGCGATAATTGTCGTAGGTCACTGTCTCGACGCCGGCCATCTGGAACATCGACACCCAGCGGCCGATATCCGCCCTGGGCATCACCGGTGACAAACCCAAACCCCGGTCAGAGCGCTCGACGACGATTTGCTGCGTGGTTTCATGACTCAGCGGCGTCGTCAGCGAGCCAGCGATGACCCGCTCAGCGCCGATCTCCACCGCGAACGTCTCTTCGATCCCGATCCCATTTTGCAGCGTAATAACCGTCGGAACAGCCGGGCAAAAGGCCACCAGTTCATACAGCGCTGCCTGGGCGTCGTACGACTTCATCGCCAGAAGGATCAAATCATACTCGGCCCCTTCCAGGAAGGCTTGACGCAAAGCCGGCACCACCGCCGGACGGGTCGCCGTCTGCCGGCCGTCCTGCACGATGGTTAATCCATGCCGCTCAATTGCCTCGGCCGCCGGCCGGCGCGTGACCAAACAAACATCATGCCCGGCGCTGGCCAGCCGCGCGCCCAGGTAACCCCCCACCGCCCCGGCGCCAAAGACGAGAATGTCCATAAACTATCTACTCCATACCTCTTCTAAGCAGGTCTCATCAACCCGCCGCGTGATCATACGGGAAGCGCCGCCTGAAGTCCAGTCAACCATCTTCCCAATCCCACAATGCATTGCACCTCCCAGGTGCGATCCACTTCCAGCCCTCGACGACCCTGTCCTGTACGACAGGCCCAACGCCGGCCGACATCCCCGTGCCACGCCATGGGTGCAAAACGTCTACCGTTCTTTCAGAACCCGTTTTGAACGGGTTTCGCTTACCAACCGGGCGATTCATCTCCCGGATCTCTCCCGGCGTCCGCCCGCTCACATCAACTTTTCGTTCTGCTCTGCGCGCTTCGCCAGCCCCTAGAAGCCACGTTCCAAATCCCAAAATTGACCCCTCAAAATCTGCGCATTCTTAAGACCATTTCCCTTGCTAAACCAGAACAAATGTGCTATACTCTCTCAAGAGGTAGACCCCATGCTAATGAATCCAAAAAGACCCCCTTGCCACACCCTCAAACTGCTCAACCCAACCCAGTCTCGCCCTCGCCCTCCACCACAGTAGCATCCCGCTTCTCCTCTGCCCCTCTTCTCCTTTTCTCCTTCACTGGCCCCTCCGTCACAATTCATCGTTTGCAATTCACTCCCTCTCGAACAACACAATCCTGCCAATACTGCGAATCCTGTCCAATTTCCTGTCATTCTGACTCAACCAGGCAAAACCGCCCCTACAAACTCTGGCCGACCGCGCAAGAAATCCTCGATCCTCGTCGCCCGCTTCCCCGCCAACTGGATTCGCCCGAGTCCAATTGCTCCCTCTCCCGTCGCCACCGCCGCCCCGCCAGCCATCTTCACCACCAGCCCCGGCCGCCCTTCTATCACCACATCCTCTCCCACTACTTCCCGGCTCAGGATCTTCAGCGTCTTACCCTCCCAGCTCGTGAATGCGCCTGGCCACGGCGTCATGGCCCGGATCTGCCGCTCGATCTTGGCCGCCGGCCGGCCCCAGTCAATTTCTCCATCCCCTTTTTTAATCATCGGCGCATAAGTCGAGAAGGTATTATCCTGCGCCTCGGCCGTCAGTCGGCCGCTCACGATCATTTCCAGCTTCTCGCCCAACAGTTCAGCGCCCAGCGCCGCCAGCCGATCATGCAACGTCGCCGCCGTCTCCTCTGGGCCGATGGGGATTGCCCGCTTGGCATACACCGGCCCGGTATCCAGCCCCTCGTCCATTTGCATCAAGCTGATCCCCGTCTTGATATCGCCAGCCAGGATGGCATGCTGGATCGGCGCCGCGCCCCGCCAGCGCGGCAGCAACGAGGCATGGACATTCAAACAACCATGAGCCGGCAGCTGCAGCACGTGCGGCCGTAAGATCTGCCCGAACGCCGCCACGACGATCAGTTCCGGCGCCCACGCCCGCAGTGGCCTGACCGCTTCTTCACTTCGTAACGATCTAGGCTGGTAGACCGGAATGCCCGCTTCTCGGGCGATCACCTTCACCGGCGGCGCCTTTACCTGTCGGCCTCGCCCTGCTGGCCGATCCGGCTGCGTCACCACCCCGACCACCTCTTGCTTATTGATCAACGCCCGCAGCGCCGGGACGGCAAACTCCGGCGTACCCATAAACACAATCCTGGCCATCTTCAATCCAATCCTATTTCACGTCCAAGAGCCTCGTCCAAGCCAGCTGCAGCCAACAGGGAAATCCGTACGATCTGTGAGGATCCGTGTCCCCAAATCCCCTCATTCAACCCTGCTAATCCGCGTTCATCCACGTCCCATATTCTTTCTTTTCGAATGGGCAACGACAAACTCATACACAGCCAGCCACACCTGCTCATGCGCTGCCTCAAACGGCCGCATCAGCTCATGCCCCGCCTCGTCAAACAGCAACAGCTGCTTATCTTCATTAGGCAGCGCCTCATACAGCGTCTGTGTCGCCGCTTGATCCACGGCGATATCCTTTTTCCCCTGCAAAATGACCGCTGGCAGGGCCATCCACGGCCACAAATCCTGGCCCGATTCGACCATCTTGCGCATTTCGTCAATGGCCCCGGTCGGCACCTTCGTCATTTCCGGCAACCGCGCTTGAACCGCCGGATCGTCAAAGTCCAGCGTCGGATCGAAATCATGCAGCCGCTCGTACACCAACGGATGCAGGCGCTTCATCCACAGCGGATGAAACCACGGCATCACGTGCCGCACCACGCCCATGAGCCGCAGGCGTTTGTCCGGCACCTGGTAAGCCGGGGCCAGCATAATCATGCCCAGGACATCATCATTCTGGCTAACCAGGTGCGCGCCCAAAACGGTGCCCATCGAGTGACCCATAATGAATACTTGCTTGCACTTCTCTCGAATCGCCCGCAGCCCTTCTTCCGCTTCCGCCAGCCAATCCCAGCCGCTAACCTTATACAGCTTGTTCGGCAACTCGCCATGGCCCGGCAGCAATGGACAATGCACCGTGATTCCCTGCTCCGCCAGGTACTCCGCCAACGGTCGCGAGCTGATCGGGCTTCCCAGAAATCCGTGCAGCATCAAGCAGCCCACCGGCCCCGCTTCTAGCGTATACGCCCGTCTATCTTCAGGCACCTCATAACTTGGTTCAAACGCCATTCACTCTCCTTAATTGCATCATCCTTCGCTCCGGGAAAACGACCGCCAGTATACTTATGCACGTTCCGCCGCGCCAGCAGACTGACGGCTGAAAGCTGACAGCTGTCAACTTTCACCAACCGCTAAATGCTCACAGCCAAAAGCTCACAGCCAAAACCCAAAGCTATAAGCCAGAAGCTCACAGCCAGTAGCTAAAAGCTCAAAGCTAAAGCTGCTATAATACCGGCCTATGCCCATACGAGTTCTGCCCGACCAATTGGCCTCCCAAATCGCCGCTGGCGAAGTGGTCGAACGGCCGGCCTCTGTCGTCAAGGAATTGATCGAAAACGCCCTCGATGCCGGCGCCAGCACGATTAACGTCGAAATACGCGGCGGTGGTCGGCAGCTGATTCAGGTCGCCGACGACGGCCGCGGCATCCCGCCCGACGAACTGGAATTGGCCTTCTTACGCCACGCCACTTCCAAGCTCGAATCAGCTGACGATCTACAGGCTGTCACCACCTTGGGCTTTAGGGGCGAAGCGCTGGCCGCAATCGCCGCCGTCAGCCGCTTGACCGCCGTCAGCCGCGCCCAGGGCCAAACGGCCGGCGTCCGGCTAACCCTCGAGGGCGGGCACAAAGCCGGCCGCGAAACCGTCGGCGCGCCCCAAGGCACAGTCATCGCCGTGGCCAACCTCTTCTACAACACGCCTGCCCGGCTCAAGTTTCTAAAATCTGTCACTGCCGAAAAGCGGCACATCGACGAACACGTGACCCGTTACGCTCTGGCCTATCCCGGCGTGCGCTTTCGCCTCAGCCACGATAACCGCATCACCTTTCAAAGCAGCGGCAGCGGCCAATTGACCGATGTCCTCACCGCCGTCTACGGGCCCGACACAGCCAAACAGCTACTGCCCCTAGACTCAGACGCGGCTAACGGTGCCGCTGTCGACAACCACCAACCCCAGACCCCCAGCCACGTTTCCGGCTACGTCGGCCCGCCGAGCCTCCACTGGTCCAAACGCAACCAGATCATCCTTTACGTCAACGGTCGCTGGATCCGGGATAACAGCCTGACCTATGCCGTCATCCAGGCCTACCACACCCTTTTGCCCACCGGCCGCTTTCCGATGGCCATCATCTTCCTCGAAGTCCCGGCCGAGAGCGTCGACGTCAACGTGCACCCGGCCAAAACGGAGGTTCGTTTCCGCCGCGCGAATTCGGCTTTTGGCGCTGTCCAGCGCGCCGTTCGCAGCACCATCATCGCCGATAGCCCCGTGCCCCATGCGACGCATTTCGCTTCCTTGACCGGCTCTAGCTGGTCCGGCGCATCCGAACGAGGCTCTTTCAGCCGGCGCGACGAGGCGACTGGTCAAGACAGCCTAAACCTCAAGTGGGCGCCGCTGGCCGTCGACGGTCAGGCCGCTGCGCCTCAAGAGTCAGCCGCCTTGACCCTGGGCGGCCAGGGTCTGCCAATCATGCGCGTTATTGGCCAGGTCGGTACGGCCTATATCATCGCCGAAGGCCCCGATGGTCTCTACCTCATCGACCAACACGCTGCTCATGAGCGCATCCTTTATGAACAGTTCATGGATCGCTGGGAACAGAGCCATGGCGGCGAACCGATGGCCGCTCAAGGGCTGGTGACATCCGAGGCCGTTCATGTTTCGCCCGCTCAAGCCACATTGCTGAATGAGCATCTCGATCTGCTAGCCCGCATCGGCTTCCAGGTCGAACCCTTTGGCCCCGACACTTTCATGGTTCGTACCATCCCCGCCCTCTTGGCCAAGCTAGACCCGGCTCGAGCCCTCATCGATGTGGTCGATGAACTGGAATCCGAAAAGAAGCCGCTCCAAAGCGCCCTTGAAGCCCAGATAATCCTGCGCGTTTGCAAATCGGCCGCCATCAAAGCCGGCCAAACCCTCACCATGCAAGAGATGGAAGCCATGGTCAACCAACTGGAGCGCTGCGCCAGCCCTCATACCTGCCCTCACGGTCGGCCAACGCTTATCCACCTTTCGGCCGGCCAACTGGCCAAAGAATTTGGCCGGACCTGAAGCTAGGTTCGATCTGGCGCCATGCATCAATCCAGCAGCCTGACCAGATCGTCGCTGATCCCGCTTCTGGCCGTCCTCGCTACGGCCGGACTCATCGCCCTGATTCTCTACTGGCCGACCTTGCGCCTGCCGTTGATCTATGACGATCTACTGCACATCCGCATTGCCGGTGGGCTGGATCTGTTGTCCGTCTGGGCGCCGACCAAGGCCTTTGGCTTTTACCGCCCGCTGACCTTCCTGCCCCTGCTGCTTATTGAAGACATATTCGGTCACTATCCGGCCCCCTTGCTCCACGGTCTCAACGTCTTTCAACACGTTGCCAACGTGATCTTGTTGGCTTTGTTAAGCTGGCGTTTGTGGCGGCGACTCCACTGGACGCTGGCAACAGCCCTTTTACTAGCCCTATTCCCCTTCTCCTACCAGGCCATCGCCGTCTACGGTCACAACGTCCACCCGACCACGGCCGGTTTGCTGCTCCTGGCGCTGCACACCTATCTGAGCGCCATAGCATCGTCCGGCCGCCAGGCCCTGTGGTGGCTGATTACTACCGCCTTGTTCATATTGGCTCTGCTGAGCCACGAGTCAGCCATCCTGTTTGGCCCTTTGGCCGCCCTCGTTCAATGGAATGCCCACGATCGCTTGCCGCCCATCCGCCGTTATAGTCTCGGGCCCGATCTTCGCCGCCAGGTGAGCCAGCCCTGGTTCATCTTTTTCTTCGCCGGCATTGTTTATGCGATCGCCTACCGTTTTCTACCCCTGATCCGGGCGCCGCAAGCCTCATTTGAGGGCGCCGGCCTTTGGAACGAACTACTCTACGTGATCCAGGCCGCGGTTTACCCGCTGGCCTGGTTCGGCCGTTGGTTACCCGATGAGCCGCTTGTAGCTGCTGCCACCGTGCTCTTCGGCCTGGCCGTCGTCATTGGGCTGACATTCTGGAGCGCCAAAATCCGGACCAATCGCCTGCCGCTGCTCCTGGGATGGAGCTGGTGGACCATGGCCTCGTTGCTCATCGTCTTGGCCTTGCCGGCCAGCTATCTGCTTCATGGTCCGCGATTGCTTTACCTGGCCAGTATTGGTTTGGCGCTGCTATGGCCGGTATTGCTAGAGCCGATCTATCGTTTATCCCGGTTCGGCCGCTTGCTCTGGGCCGCCACGCTCGCCTTTGTCTTGCTGGCCAGCTGGCTCTTCGTCCGTGACCGTCTCGACGCCTATGCTCGCCTGACCGAGCCGGTGGCCGAACTCCAGTCCGTCACACAAAGTCGACCAGCTGGAGAGGGCATCGTCTTCGTAAATCTGCCCGACTGGCTGGCCCCGGCTCGGAGCCAATACCCTATTGGTGTGGAGTTGGTGGCCATGCTGGGCAACTACCTGTTCGTCGAGGAACTGGTCGATTACAATTTGGCCAGCCGAGATTCGGCCGGCAGCCGTCCCGTACAGGCTGTAAAAGTGCCGGATCTACTGACGAACGCCGGCTATAACTACGGTATTCACGACCAGCCTTTGACTGATAGAATTGTCGCCGACAAATCACCAGCCGGCAGCCATGTCTTTGTTACGACCTATGAAGAAGCCGGGCCGGCCACATCCTATCGTGGACGGCTGACCCCCGAAGTGGCCGCCTTGCAACCACTGGCGACCATGGGACCCTATGAATTGTTATCGGCCGATGCGTTTCTGTGCGAGCACACGGTGGAGTTGTCCAGCATCTGGCGTTTATCCGCCGCCACAGGCCAGACCGCCGATTTGACCACCACATCGCTCCTCGTCCAACTCCTGGACGCCGAGGGCCGGTTGTTAGCCCAGGCCGACGGACCGCCGCTGGGTCTGCGGGCCGATCTGCTGCAGGTGCCGGCCGGCTGGCAGGTGAACGATATCCGACAACTACCCCCTTATGATGGGCTGCCCGACCACATACTCCTCGGCGCCTACGACTTCGCCAGCAGCCAGCGCTACCCGGCCACTATCGGCGACGGCCGGCGTCTGCCTGACGACGCCCTTTCGATCGATCTCCTGGATTGCCGCCTTTAAGATCAAGTGCAGGACCAGGCCATCCCCAGAAAGCGCTGGATCATTACTTGCTTTGGGTTGCATTTTGCTGGCAATAACTTCCAGGTAGTGAGCTGGGCGCAAAACCCCTCCCTGGCCGCGCCTACTGGTTGCCCTTCAGGACGATCGGCCAGCGAACTGCGTCGCCTGCGCCGTCAAGTCGCGGCAGGCGCGCCGTCGTCACTGGATCGTATAATCCGACGACGATCTCGTACTCGCCGGTCGGTATGTCGGTCGGCAAAGACAATTGATGGGCGTCGACGACTTCATCGCCGTCAAGCCAGAGAATGGTAGGAAAATCACCGGAGATCGGTGGGCCATCGCCGTTGGCGATTTGCTCTCCATTGGCGTCGATCAGGTGCACGAAGACCGTGTAATCGCCGGCCGGTTGCTCCGTAGCCTGCCAGTGTAACCGAACCGTCAGGATATCCTCGCCAGGATCAGAAACCAAGTCATAGCCCAACAGATTGATGCCTTCGGCAAATGATGCCTCCAACGGGACTTCGGGCGGAGGAGGCCGCTCATCACCGCTCGCCAACCGGGCTTGGCCGACCAGCAACAAGTCAATCGCTTCGCCGTCTGGCCCCACGGCTTCCAGATCTTGCTTTCGCGCTGTGTCATAGAGCCCGGTCTTGATTTCCAGCCGTGACGGCGCCTCCGCCTCCCGATTCACATGAACGTGGTAAACGTCACGCCAAATCTGGTCTGGCAACCAAAACGACGTTGGCAGCATTCCGCCCCCGGGGTAGCGATTCACCTGCCCGACGGAAACTGCCCTGCGGCCTAGCAGATGCACATTGCTCAGGTAATCTTGTTCCACCGGCCGCGAAGCCTGCCAATAAAGGATCACCTCGACCGGCTCACCGCCTGGCGTGGTGCTCTGCCCGGGCCGCACCTCCGCGCCCACAAGCTGCAAAACGCCGTCGTCTCCCTGGAAGGTGATCGGCCCGAATTGAGCCGCTTCCGGTACGGTCGCCAGCGGTTCTGGATAGGCATAGGCCGGCCGGATACTCGACCATGGCAGCAAGGCGGCGATGACCAGTGCCAGCAGACCGATGCCCATGGCCAGCCTGGACCTCATCGAGGGCCGCACCAGCGCCAGCAGACCGACCGACATGATGATTGTGATCGCCCCAAGCGCCGGGAATATGAGCCGGCCCTGAAAAGCAGGCGAGATGATATTCCAGCGAATGAGCAGCACCAACAGGATCAAGGGCCAGGCCACCAGCAACCACAGGCCGTCATGGGCCGTCCTCAATGAAGGCGCCGCCTCACCGTCTAGTTCTTCCCGACCGGCGCTCCGCTGGCCCCAGACCCAATAGATGAATCCAGCCGCCCCGGCGATCGCCAGGGCGTTATATAAAATATAGACCCACTCCGGCGCGGGTACATTGACCCCCCCAAACAGCCCCCAGAAACTACGATAGAATGTGCCAAACTCGCCCCGCCAACCCGCCAATGTAAGCGGCTTGTCGCGCCCTCCCTGGACCTGGATGAACACATCTAGCCCGGTCGGATCGCCGTATTGGTTGAGGTTGCGAAGCAGCCACGGCGTCATGACCAGCGCGGCGACAACCAAGACCAACCCGCCGCCAAGCAGTAGAAGCGACCACTGTCGTCGGCGCCAGGCCAGCCAGGCCAGGGCGATGCCCGCCAGCAAGAGCAGGCCGCCCACGCTCAGCTTGGTCAGCATCCCCAGGCCCAACACCAAACCCAGAGCGGCATAGCGCGACCAATGCCGCCGCGGGTCTGGCGCTTCGCGCCACAATCGGACCAGCAGCATCAGGCCCAGGCTGGCCAGGAAGATGGCCAGGGCATCATTGTTCACCGCCGCGTTGACGAAGATGAACATCGGGTTGAACGCCACCAGCGCCGCCGCCAGGTAACCGATCCGGGAGTCAAATAACAGCGCTCCGAGGCGAGCCGTCAGCAGAATCGTGCCCGCCCCAAGCAAAATAGAGACCAGGCGGATGATATAGACCGCCAGCACCGTGCCGTGCCATGGAAAAGCTTCTCGCGCCGGCTGGTGAATGATGAGGTTCTTATTGCCTAACTGGTTCGGATTGCCGACAAAGGCATGGGCGTTCACAAGGTGTACTTCATCCAGGTCGGAAGTGTCGATCCAGGAGGTAAGCCCGGCCATGATAATATAGTACAGGGGAGGCTGCGCCGCTTCCTGCAGCCAGCGGCCGGGATCGTCCGGGTCAAGAAGCGGCAAAGCCCTCTGGTTCTGGATATGCTGCACCACCGGGTAATGCTTGTATTCGTCCGATGCTTCCAGAGGTGGAGTCGCCAGGCTATACATCACCGCCAGCAAAAAATAGGCTGCGACGATGAAGTGCAAGGTCCGACGCTGAACTCCGGTCATCATTGTTGGACTTCCAGCCAGCCGATCAAATAGGCGTCGTTGGGCTGGCGAGCGCCGTCGACGGCCAACGGCAGACGGGCGCCGGTCTCCGGCCGGTAGAGACCCACATGAACCGGGTAGCGTCCTGGGGATAGATCAAATGGTATGGGCAAATCATAACTGTCGCTGAAAACCTCGCCCAACGCCCACAAGGTCGTCGGGTAATGGCCCCCTAGAGGCGTACTGTCGCCTTGAGCCAGCGGCTGTTCTCACGGATCGCCCAGGTGAACAAAAGTAGTCAGATGTTCCCCAGGCGCTTCCCTGACCTGCCAGCGCAGTTCTACTCGGGCCGATTCCCCAGGGGCCATCCCGTCCGCGGATAGAGTGGCGCCAGCCAGATCGATGCCATTCATACTGGCTAAAACGGGCTCGGCCGGTTCTGGCCAGCTCTGTGGAATGATCTTCACCATTCCTACATCAACCGACTCCTCTTGACCGGCAATTTTCACATTCACTCGCCCCTGGACGGGAACGGCCAGATCCTGGCCCAATTCAACGGCCACCTGATCGGCCAGAACATCGCCTCGCGACCACAGCGAAGCTGGGTATAGCCCGCCCCCGTGGTAACTCTGCAACTTGCCCAATAAGGCATCATCGCGACCGTAGAGCTCCGCGACGTACATAGGTGCATCTAGCGTTGACCGATCGCCGGGGGCGCCGGTCATTTGCCAGTAAAGTGTCAGCCAGATCAACTCGCCGGGATGCGCCTGTTCTGTTTCCGTTCGTGAAGCGAGAAGTCGAACACCCTGCCCAAGGTCGACGTCGATCCGACGTGCATCGTCCGGCAGATCCTCCAGAGCGATGACCGGCGCCTGCCGCTCGGACGGCGAATCCACCTCGAAGAACTCCCGGGCCTGCATGGTGAAGACCGGTGCCAGGAGATTGGCCGGGAAGCTCTCGATCCGGGTATTGAAGTCCCTCACCGTGCCGTTGTAGTAAC
>JBFFWQ010000061.1:0-34327 GCA_041570195.1 Promineifilaceae bacterium (SeqCode)
AGGGGCTGGGATGATCTGGCCGAGCGGACTTATCAGTTCATCATGGCCCGCGTGCCGGAGCCGGGGGCAACAGTCAACAACTAACAATTGACCGTCAGCTGTTGATTAGTCAGCGTCGCTAGGGATTGACCAACCCGAACAACCGGCGTTTAGTCCTGTCTATTCCTTCTTAGAATTGCGAAAAGCCAGGGTATCTGCTTAGGCTGATGCGCCCAAGATGACGGCTACAAACCAGACCAGGAAATCCAGCTTCATGATCTGGCTGACCCGCTCCAGTTGCCGGCCGCTGGAGTACCTGGTCACCTTCACCAACGCGTAGAGGATGACCGGGTACACGCCAAAGGCCACGATATAGGCGTAGACCGGCTTGTACATATCCAGCAGGTAGGGCACCAGCATAATCCAGCCGGTGGCGGCGGCAATGACGAAGAAGAAGATGCGCGCCCAACGGCGGCCCCAGGCCGTGGAAATGGTCCGGACCCTTTGCCGTAAATCGCCCTCGTAGTCGGCCAGCGTCTTCAGTATCTCCCGGCCGGTGATGGCCACGATGATGATGATCGCCAGCGGGATGGTCGGTCGAACGTTGCCGGCCGCGATGCCGCCGAAGACAACGCTCATGGCCGAGATTATCGCCACCGTCAGGTTGCCCAATAGCACTGTACTCTTCAGCTTCCAAGAGTAGAGATAAAGAATGGCCGAGGCCAACAAAGCCACCACGAAGGCGGCCGGGTTGATGAAGGCGGCGATGATGAGGGCGATGGCGTTCAGCGTCAATGCGAAGATCAGCGCCGCCCGCCGGCTGACCGCGCCCGAAGGCAAAACCCGCTCAGGCTTGTTGATGCGGTCGATTTCGACGTCTAGATAGTCATTCCAGGTATTGCCGGCCCCGGTCACCAGGAAGGTTACCATGGCCGCCAGGACCACGTTTAACCACTCCCCGGTTCGAGCCACATAACCGCCCAAAAAAACGGCCAGCGCTCCACTAAAACCGTTAAAAGGGCGGGCAAGCTTATAAAGCGCCACAGCTTTATTCATGGCGATTCACCTCACCATTCATTATAGTTGCAGTCGTTGGGCCATGCAAAGTAACTTCCCAGAGAGTGATTTCCCCGGAAACTGAATCGGTGCTGCCCGGCGATTACGCGGGCCGAAGTCTCCGGGGAATCAGTGATGCACCTCAGGGGTGCGCGCAATCAGCAACAAGTCCGTACGTCTACGATCTGTTCCACATAGGGCGTTACCTGCTCGATGACCTGCGCTTCGTCGAGGCCGCGGACTTTGAACACGACCTCGCGATTCGTTTCGCTCTTGCCGGCGAATTGGGTGAAAGAGACGAAACTACCGCCGGCCTTAGCCACGGCCTGGGTGATTAGGGCCAATTCGCCCCGCTTTTCGGGCACCATGGCCGTCACACGCACGCCTTCCACCCGGGCGCCCATCAACTCCAGAAAGATCTTAAACAGATCGGTTTCGGTGATCAGGCCAACCACATTGTCTTCGTTCATAATAGGAATGCCGCCGATCTTGTTGTCGGCCATGATGCGGGCCACCTCTTCGATGGGCGTGTCCTCGCTTACCGTCAGCACTTCCCTGGTCATAATCTCGGCCACCTTGATCTGGCTCAGCAGATAATTGATCTCCCACACGCTGAGCGAAGTAGCATCTGAAGGTGAAGCATCGAGCAGATCTTTGTCCGAAATAATGCCTACCAATTTGCCTTTCCTATCGACCACAGGCGTGCGGCGGATCCGCTTCGTCTTCATCAAGTTGAGGGCTTCCATGATGGGCAGATCTGGTTCGACGGTGATGACTGGCGCTGACATTCTTTCTTTTACGAGCATGAATCATTCTCCTTGGAATAAGGGCTTTCGACCATGAGCCTACACCTTATGGCTGCTAGCTATGGGCAATCAACCCTTGGCTAATCCCACTTTGCCTGACGACTTTAATGGTAATCAAATGCGGCCGAATGTTCAAGATCGAAATTTATAGATATCTTTAAGTAAAATTCACGTGTGCTGTGCTATTATTTCTACAGACGCACAGAACGGCAGTCTATCGCGGGAGTTGGCGCTTATACGAAGGGGGCTCGTTGCGGAGTGTTTGGCGCACTTTTCAACTTCGGTCCCTGGGTGCTTTGCGCCGATTGAACATCCTGCCCAGCGAGGTTCGCCTAAGTGGTTGAGCTTCCAGGCAGGATGTCATGCATTATGGACGGGGAATACCTCTTGGCCTGCAATCTTGGACCCGGGGTGTGTGGTGGGAGACACGATCGATTCAGGCAACTACCGCGCTCGATTGCGGCGGGCCATCCTTCGACGCCAAACGCGATCGGATCGCGTAATATAGGCTCAGAAAACCGGCCGCGGCGATGGTTGAAATGATGCCCGATCAATGCCAGACCCGGCTCGGGTCACAATTGTCCACGATTGCCGCGTTGATGCTTATCATGAGGCCATATCGCTGGGCCGGAACGCCATGAGCGTCGCGCAGCTAGACGGATAGCGTGGTCTATATTTGTTGCTAAGGAATGAGCATCACGATCGAAACGAGCAGGAAGACAATGTACGCTTTATCCGCGAAGACATCGCGGTATCCAGCCAGCATGGATAGGAAGGAGTCTTGTGCCTGCGCCATGGAACCAATACTCATGCTGTCACGATCAAACTGCGTGATTAAAGGACTGCTTTAGCACACCGGTAAACGAAAAACGTGGACCTTGCATAGTGCGCGGTCCACGTCCGTTCGTGTAGGGTGCTGGATAGATGATTACGGTTGGTAACCGTCATCCAGGGTGCGCATGAAGGCCACCAGGGCGTCTTCGTGTGAGTCGCTCAAACCCAGGTTGCCTAGCTCGTCGAAATTGACCGTCGGCGGATACTCAGGATCAGGCCAGTCGGCAACATCCCTCGTATTATAGAAATGTGTGATGTCCTTCAAGGTGCGGAAAAAGCCGTTGTGCGCATAAGGTTCAGTCAAACCGATGTTGCGCAGGGTCATCACCTTGAACTTCCCGTTCTCGGCCGGGTCGTCCACGACGTCTCCCAGGCCAAGATCGACTGGGCTGAGAGGGTCGAAGGGATAGGCCAGGTTCTTGGGCACACCCAGATTATCGAATGTGAAGTCAGTGAACATCGGTGGTACCAGGCCTTCCGGCGCCCAATCTGGCACGACCACATTGCCCGGATCTGAGGTCCAATCGGCTATGTGACAGCCGGAGCACATCGCCCCTTCATTTCCTGTCAGCCGGCCGTCGTTATTATTCACGCCCATGAATAGCTGCATGCCCTGCCACTCGAGCTCCGTGTAGCCAACCGTGCCAGCCGCCCTTTCGGCCTTGGGGCCCGATCCCATGGCGCATTTATCCGGCCGTCCGCCCAAGCCCAGGCAGGCCTCTAAATAAGCATCGTATTTGGAACTGAACGGAGCGAACAGCTCTGTTCGCTCGAAGGCCGCGATAGACAAGGCCACCTGATCATAGGCCGCTTCGATCTCTGCGTCGCTCATCAACGACCAGTTGCTCAGATCGGCGCCGGGCCATGCTAGTTCAAACAGTGGACGATATGCCGAATTCGCCACGTCACGAATGACCATGCGCTTGTCAGGATTGGCCATTTCCACCGGATTCAGAAATGGGCCCAGGGCCTGGTCGGCCAGAAGATCGCCCAGCTCTTCGCCGGTTGCCCGGCCATCCCAGAACTGTCCGCCAATGAATAGGCCCTCATCCACATCAAAATGAAAGATCGGGCTAAACATAGCGTAGGCCGCGCTAGGCGAATTACGGTTGCCGAACATGTTTGGCAGGACGCCTTCGGATACGGGCAGATCCAGGTCAGGATCGACAAATCCAAAATCGGGATCATGGCAGCTGGCGCAGGACTGCCCGGTGGGCTGAGATAGCTTCACGTCGAAATACAACTCCTTTCCGAGCGCCTCCTTTAGCTCCTGAGACGTCTGGCTCTTAGCCAACGCCGGCGCAATGGCTAACACCAACAACAGTATTGCGCTGATCGTTACCAGCACCATTAACATCTTTTTGTGAAACATCATGGTTCTCCTTCTGTCATTATGCGAGTTGTGATGCAGAAAAGACACATGTTCCAAATACGCAGGCAGTGTGCTTGGGTTATGTCAACTAATCTGTGCCCGACTCACACCTCCCTGGCGTTCAAATACGTCAAAGAATGCCCCATTCCCGCTAGCCGTGTCTGGCCCCACACGCCGGCCACATCGCCGATTTTAAAGGCAACTTGGCCTGCTTGTAAATGGTTCGTGATGTGTTTCACAATTGATTTGTCTTATGGAATCGGCCACCCTCAGGAAGTTACTTCTCATATATTCCCGGTCAGCGGTAGAATAGGATAAGCCGAACAAGAATCGGGCTCATTCGCTGGTAGGATCGATGATTAGCAGCAGCCAAAATCCAAAGCTCAAGCGTGTCCGCCGCCTGCTGTCGGACCGGCGCTTCCGCCGGCGCGAACAGGCGTTCGTGGTCGAGGGGACGCGATGGCTGGCCGAAGTAGTGGCCAGCGGCCGCCAGCCGGAGATAGTCCTAGTCACGGAAAGCTGGCTGGACAGCCCCGGCAATGAGCCACTCGTGGCCAGGCTCAGCTTGGAGGTGACGATGGTCGCCGAAAAGGTCATGTCCGCGGCCAGCGACACCGAGTCGCCGGCCGGCGTCCTGGCTGTCATGCCCATGATCGATCTGCCTCTGCCGGACAATCCCACCCTGCTGCTCATCCTGGACCGGGTATCCGACCCAGGCAATCTAGGTGCCATGGTCCGTACGGCGGCCGCAGCCGGCGCCGATGGCCTACTGCTGGGACCTGGCTGCGTCGACCCATATAACCCCAAGGCCATTCGGGCCACCATGGGCGCCTTGCTGCGTATGCCGGTGCTGTCCCATCCCTGGCCCACTATCCAAGAGTTGACGGCCGGCCTGGCGGTCTGGCAGGCGGACGCCAGCGGTTCAATGGACTATAGCCAGGTCGACTGGCGCCGGCCGGCCGCGCTGGTGGTCGGCAGCGAGGCGCGCGGCATTGGCGCCGAGGCTAGGCTCCTGGGTGGCGGCTCCATTGCTGTGCCCATGGCCGGCCAGGCCGAATCGCTGAACGCGGCCGCGGCGGCGGCGATCATCCTGTTTGAAGCCCGCCGTCAACGAAGCCGCGCTCCTTGAAGCCGCGATCCTTGAAGCCGCGATCTTCCGGCCGGTCCCACGGCTCATATTATGTCAAAAACGTGGATTGATTTTGATGCTGAACTGGTCGGCCTCGCCCTCTTCCTGATGCGCTTCATAGACAAACGTCCGCCGGCACGACGGACAAATGCCCTGAAATACTTGCAAGTCGTCAGCCATCTCGCAACCGAAACTCTTTTGCACAAGGTTGCGCACAGCCAGATTCCAGGTTAAATCTAACCAGCCGCTGTTCGACTTCTTGACCGCCTCGCCGAAGTCCTGCTGAACCAGCCGGTAACCGGCCAGGAAAAAGCTGCAGCGCGGGCAGGCGGCAAAATAGGCTGAGACCTGATCGGTCCTGGGTTTATCGCGACGCCGGCCGCCTTTGCCGGAGGACGCACTGGTTTCTTGTTCTTTGTGTGTCATAACGTAAATTGATTCTAGCCCGGCAAGAGGTTCTGTCAAATCATGAAGATTCGCGCGATAACATTATTCGTGGAGCCGACATTCGAGCCATCCAGAGGTCAATCGTTCTTTGACGCTGCCCGGCACATGTTCGCGGACCAGGTCCAGACGCTGCGCCTGGCCACGACGCCGTTTCCCTCCTGGTGGCGCCCTGAGCGCTTTCCGGCGATACAGGCCCGGGAAAGCGCCGAGTTGTCGCATGCGGTTGGAGCAGAGTTCATTTGTCTGGGTCCGGTGCTACTGCGTCACGATGCCGGCTGGCTGGACACCCTACCAGATATTGTCGGCAGCGGTCGCGGTGTGCACGTTGCGGCCGAAATCGCCGACACGGCCGGGGCCATCGACGTCGGCCGCTGCCGAGCAGTGGCCGAGATCATCCGCCGCATCAGCACCCTGGCCGGTGATGGATCGGGTAATTTCTACTTCTGTGCCCTGGCCAATTGCCCGGGTGGATCACCCTATTTCCCGGCCGCTTTTCACAAGGGTGGTTCGCCCCGCTTCGCCATCGCCGTGGAAGGGGCCGACCTGGTTTTGGAGAGCCTGAGCGACGCGCCATCGCTTTTAGCCGCTCGACAAAGGTTGCAAGCGGCCGTCGAGCGCGAGGCGCACAGCCTGTCGGCCGCCGCCGGGCAGCTTGTCGAGGCCACGGGCATCGCGTTTGATGGAATCGATTTCTCGCCCGCCCCAGCCCCCGAGCCGGGCAAGAGCTTGTTCGCGGCCTTGGAGGCCCTCGGCCTGGGCCGCGCCGGCTCGCCTGGCACTCTGTTCGCCGCGGCCTTCGTCGCCGAGGCCATCGGCCGCGCCAATTTCCAGCGTTGCGGCTTTTCAAGCGTTATGTTCTCGGTACTGGAGGACGTCTTGTTGGCTGAACGAGCGGCGTCCGGCCAGGTAACCGTCTATGACTTGCTTTCTTACGCCGCGATATGCGGGACAGGTCTGGACACGGTGCCGCTGCCGGGAGACGTTAGCCAGGACGCGCTGGCGGCCATTTTACTGGACGTGGCCGCACTGGCCACGCGGCTGAATAAGCCGCTGACCGCCCGGCTAATGCCCATGCCCGGCCTGGCTGCCGGCGATCCGGTGGCCATCGACCTGCCCTATGTCGCCGATGGCCAGGTGATGGCTGTCGACCCAATCGAGGGCGGGGACGGCCTGCGCCACGCGACGCGTCTGCAGATGCAAGCCTATCACCATCCTCGAGAGTGGTAAATGGACGAATTGACTTCTGATGGCCCGGATCTGAACGCCATTCGCGAGACCCGCCGGCAGATCGATCCTTATGTTCTGGAAACGCCGATTTGGGGCTGGCGCAATCACTCCATCGTCAAGATAGTTGGTCAGGACACCCAGGTCATTCTCAAGCTGGAGCTCTTTCAACATACGGGCACCTTCAAACCGCGCGGCGCGCTGGCCAACATGATGGGCCTGGCGCCGGATGAGTTGGCCCGCGGCATCACAGCCGTCAGCGCCGGCAACCACGCCATCGCCGTCGGCTACGCGGCGGCCATCCTGGGCGTCAGCGCCAAGGTCGTCATGCCCAGCTATGCCGATCTGGCCCGCATCGAGACCTGCCAATCTTACGGCGCCCAGGTGGTCTTGGTGGACGACGTCCACCAGGCTTTTGACGAGGTTCACCGCATCGAAGAGGACGAGGGCCGGGCTTTCGTCCATCCATTCGAGAATCCGCGCACCGTCTTGGGCACGGCCACCGTCGGGCTCGAGTTATGTCAACAAGTTCCCGATCTGGACGCCGTTGTCGTGCCCATCGGCGGCGGCGGTTTATGTGCTGGCATCGCGGCGGCCGTCAAGCAAATGATGCCTCGTTGCCAGGTGTTCGGCGTGGAACCGCGCGGGGCCGACTCCATGACGCGCAGCTTCGCCAGTGGAAAGCCCGAACGCATCGAGGCGGTGACCACCATCGCCGACAGCCTGGGCTCGCCCCTGGCCATGCCCTACACATACGGACTGTGCCGGCGCTACCTGGACGACCTGGTGCTCATCGACGACGACGATATGCGCCGGGCCATGCTGCGTCTTTATCAGGGCACCAAGCTGGCCGTAGAACCGGCCGGCGCGGCCTCGACCGCCGCCCTGGTCGGCCCGCTGCGCGAGCGGCTGCGCGGCAAGCAGGTGGCGCTCATCGTCTGCGGCAGCAACATCACCCCCGAGACCTTCGCCCGCCACATCGCCGATATTCCAGAGCTGAAGGCTGAAAGCCGACGGCTGATTGCTAATTCTACGGAGTGACTAATGACCGAATCCCGTGACGACTTTCCCATCGGCGAAACGGCCCGGCTGTCCCGATCCATAAGTGAAGACGACATCCGCCTTATGGCGGACATCACCGGCGACTTCAATCCCGTTCATATGGACGACGAATTCGCCGGCCGCACCCGATTCAAAGGGCGCATCGCCCACGGATTGTTCAGCGCCGGGTTGATCTCGGCCGTGCTGGGCACGAAACTACCCGGCCCCGGCTCTGTCTACCTCAAGCAAGAACTGAACTTCCTCTACCCCGTTCGCGCCGGCGATACGCTGACCGCCGAGGTCGAAGTCACCAAGTGGCGGCCGGACAAGCGCATCATCAGCCTCAAGACGCGTTGCCAGAACCAGGACGGCCGGGAGGTGGTCGACGGCGAAGCCGTGCTGCTGGTGGAGAAGCTATGATTGACTTGGAGTAAGGTCGCCTACCATCGCTGCTTGCTGCAGGTCAGGTACAATGGACCCCTGCATAGAGATCCGCATGAACCAATCGCCCACGAGATCGCTACACCAACTTCTGGCTGGCTGGCAGACGGCCGTGGCCGGCAAAGATTATCCCCAGCCTCCGGCTTACGACGGGCCAGACGTCCAACTTACCGCCATCGTCGAGCATACAGCTTATGTCAACTCTGGCGCTTGCTTCGTAGCCCGCGTGCGCACCGGCACCGATGGCCATCCCTACATCGGCCAAGCCGTCGCGCAGGGCGCGAGCTTGATTCTGGGCCAGCGTGATCCGGCTGAGCTGGAGATAGAGCTGGCGGGCGTACCCTATCTCCAGGCTGAGGACACGGCCGTGGCCGAAGCCTGGCTGGCCGCGGCCTGGTTTGGCTTCCCCAGCCGCGAGCTGGTCATGATCGGCGTCACCGGTACCGACGGCAAGACGACCACGGCTAATCTCTTGTTCAGCATCTTGAACCAGGCCGGTCTGAAGGCCGGTATGCTCAGCACCATCAAGGCGGCCATCGGCGACGAGGAAGAGCCGCTGGCCCTGCATGTCACCACGCCGGAAGCGCCGGTGGTCCAAGGTTACCTGCGGCGCATGGTCGAGGCCGGCGCCAGCCATTGCATCCTGGAGGCCACTTCCCACGGCCTGGCCCAGGAACGCGTGGGGGCCATTGAATTTGACGTGGCTGTGGTCACCAATATCACTCACGAACACCTGGATTATCATGGCGACTTCGAGGCCTATTTTTCGGCCAAGGAAAAGTTATTTTGGGGGTTGGGAGATGGGGGCTGGGGGTCGGTGATGTCGCGAGGCGACCGCGTCGCGTACGGGGATCAGGGAAGCGGGACCGGCGTTCAGGGGTTGGCGGCCGCAGCGCGTTTGAAGCGGCGAATTGTGAAGACGGCGGTGCTGAATCGGGATGATGGTTCGTATGACCGGTTGGCGGCGATTCCGACTGGGCGCCAGATAAGTTATGGCCTGGGCCAGGAGGCTGATGTAACGGCCAAAGCGATCCGCTATGGCGGCGGTTCAACTGAATTGACGCTGCGCCTGCCGCCCCCTGATAGGCCGCGGCCGTTGTCATCCGCCCTGGTCGGCCGGTTCAACCTCTATAACATGCTGGCCGCCGCGGCCGCCGGTTATGCCCTGGACATAGCGCCGGCGACCATCGCCGATGGACTGGCAGCGGTCAGCAGGATGGAAGGGCGCATGGAACGGATCGACCGCGGCCAACCTTTCCTGGTCCTGGTCGATTTCGCCCATACGCCCAATGCCCTGGAACAGGCCATTGCCGCTGGGCGGAGCCTGGTCGATCCGGCGAGCAACGGCCGGGTCATCGCCTTATTCGGCAGCGCCGGCAAGCGCGACGTGAAAAAGCGCCGCCTGATGGCCCAGATCTCGGCCCGCGACGCCGATTTGACCGTGCTTACGGCCGAGGATCCACGCACTGAGGCCCTGGAAGATATCTTGGCCACGATGGCCGAAGGCTGCGCCGGCCAGGGCGCCGTCGAGGGCGTCGATTTTTGGCGGGTAGCCGATCGCGGCCGGGCCATCTACTTCGCGCTGAGCCTGGCCCGGCCGGCCGACGTGCTGCTCATCTGCGGCAAAGGGCACGAACAGTCCATGTGTTTCGGCGCTACCGAATATCCCTGGGACGATGTTCGGGCGACTGAAGCCGCACTGGACGCCTTCCTGGCAGGCCGGCCGATGGTCGATTTGGGCCTGCCGACGTTTGAGGCCGACGAATAAAGTCGCGTTCAGCTACGGAACGGTTCGACGATGGTCCGGCTTTCTCTGGCATGACTAACGCAAGACCATTCATCATCCGGCCGATCTGTTATATAATGTATCGGGAAGCTTGCACGCGGGTTGCCGATTGATAGGCCGATACGAGGCAAGAGTTAGCAGAGGCCAGCGATCAGCGACGATGAACGAAACCAGGCGCCTACCGGGTTACACCCAGTCCTAATCCGCGTTGCTCTCTGTCCCTGAGCTAAGCTAAGGCAACCGCAGCCTATTCTTTGAGGAGGAATCATGAGCGAGTACAAGATTGGCACCGGCATCTACGACATTACCGGTCCTGTCTATGATGGCGTGATGATGGGTTTCGCTGAGGAGAACCAGAAGTCGCGCGGCATTCATCTCAGGCAATACGCCCGCTCCTTTGTCATCCTGCACAAGCCGACCAAGAAACGGGTGGTCATCGTTGTGGCTGATATCTGGTCGGCAACCATTGCCCTCAAACGCGAGGTTATCCGGCAATTGCAGGAAGCAAAAGGCATTGATTCGGACGCCTATACCACCGACAACGTCATGATCACCGGCAATCACACGCATGCCGCGCCGGGCGGCTATTCGGAGTTTGAGCTTTACAATTTGACCATCGGCGGCTTTGACAAGCGCTGTTTCGGAAGTCATGTCGACGGCATCGTTCAATCGATTAAGCGGGCCAATAGCCACCTAGTTGAAGGCGATATCTTTATGGCCAAGGGGCTACTGAGCAACTGCGGGAAAAATCGCTCCTTGAAGGCCTATTTCAATAACAAGGGTGTCGACAAGGATGTGAAGAAGTCGACCGATAGGCTCATGCTGCTGCTCAAATTCGTGAGCAGCCGCGGCCGCGAGCTTGGCATCTTGAACTGGTTCGCCGTCCATACCACTAATCTCGGGCAGGAGAATGAGCTCATCAGCGGCGACAATAAGGGCTACGCCAGCTATCTCATGGAACGAGATCATGGCAGCGATCCTTATTCGTCCGGCCCCACCTATGTCGCCGCCTTTGCCAACGCCAACTGCGGCGATATCTCGGCCAACACCCGGCCGCCGAAACCGGCCGAGTATATGAGAAACGTGAGGAACTTCGGGCGCAAACAGTATCAGAAGGCCAGCCATCTCTCGGGCATCGCCAGCAGACCACTTTCTGGACCGGTTGACTTCCGCCACACCTTTGTGAAGATCGACGACGTCGACGACAAGGCCGGTCATAGGTTGACCTGGCCGGCCGCTTTCGGCGTCTCCTTTGCCAGAGGCAGCTCCGTGGATGGTGTACCGTCATTGAAAGTGCCGGGGATTGAAGAAGGTATCACCAAAGATGATCCCATGGCCCTCACCATCGGGGTCCGGGATTTGATCCGTCAATTCATGTCGTTGGCCAAGTTGGAAGGGCTGCACCCCGACGTGGATGACGATGTGCGCCGCGGTCATGGGCAAAAACCGATCCTGTTGGCCCCCGGCCTGTACGATCCGCCGTTGGTGCCTGAAATCGTACCTTTGCAATTGTTGCGAATTGGCAACCTGATCGTTGCCGGGGTGCCGGCCGAAATCACCACCATGGCCGGCCGCCGGCTGCGAACCGACATATTGAACACTTTCAAGGGCGTGCCCTCGGCCAGGGGCAAGCGGATAACAGACGTCGCTGTCACGCCCTACGCCAACGGTTATTCCAGCTACATCACGACCGAAGAAGAGTACGAACTGCAACATTACGAGGGCGCCTCGACCCTTTATGGCCCCAAGACGGCCCAAGCCTACCGGCAGGAGTTCGCCCGGCTGGCTGAAACAATGCGCGACAACCGGCCGGCGCCGGCCGGACCCAAGCCGCCCGACCTTGTGGGCCAGGCCGAAGCGAGAAACCTTGAGCAACCGCTCGGCAGCAAACCTGCTTTTGGCCCGCGGAAATTTGGCGAAATCACCGCCTTCCCCAAAGACGCCTACCGCCACGGGGAAACAGCATCGACCACCTTCATCACCGCCGATCCCTTTATCGACAAGAAGAGGGCGGAGACATTTCTGTCCATCTACAGAAACGAGGGCACGGCCGCCAAGCCGCGCTGGAAGCGCGTTTACACCGACCGCGATGAATCCACCATTGTGCGCTGGACCCGATACATCCTGGACTCATTCCAGTTCACCGTCTTCTGGACGATCCCGGAAGATGCCGAACCTGGCCAATACAGGATGGAACACAGAGGCTACTTCATGCGCAGCCGCCGGGGCAATATGGGTTCCTTCACCAACAGCACGCCAGCCTTTGAAGTGAGGCCTGATTAAAGACGCAAGGATGAAGGCTGAAGGTTGAAGGATGAACAACACAGGCTGAGCTGAAGGCGAATTGCTAACCGCTCGAACCTAGCCGCTATCTGGAGCAACCAATGACTCTCGAAACTATCTTCACCATGGATTCTTCCAGCATCAAGTTTGGCCCTGGCGCCACGCGCGAGGTGGGCTCCGACATGCGCCAGCTGGGCGCCCGGCGTGTTCTGGTAGTGACCGATCCGCGGCTGGCCGAAAGCGAGCCGGTAGCCATGACGATGGCCGCTTTGCGCGATGAGGCGATCGACGCCGTCCTATTCGACCGGGTTCGTATCGAACCCACCGACGCATCACTGCGGACGGCCATTGAGTTCGCGGCCGGTGGCGATTTTGACGGCTACGTGGCCGTCGGCGGCGGATCCACCATGGACACGGCCAAAGTGGCCAATCTGTACGCCACCTATCCGGCCGACTTTTTAGCTTATGTCAACCCACCTATCGGCGATGGCCGACCGGTGCCCGGCCGCCTGATGCCCCTGATCGCCATCCCGACCACAGCCGGCACCGGCAGCGAAACGACCGGCGTGGCCATCTTCGACCTGCTGGAAATGCACGCCAAGACGGGCATCGCCCACCGCGCGCTGCGACCGGTCATGGGTATCGTCGATCCTCACAACACCCGCACCTTGCCGCCTATGGCCGCCGCCTGCACCGGGCTCGACGTCCTGAGCCACGCCATCGAGTCGCTCACCGCCCTGCCCTTTGATAAGCGGCCGGCGCCCGACAGCCCAGGATTGCGGCCGGCCTACCAGGGCGCCAACCCACTGAGTGACATCTGGGCCGCCAAGGCCATTCAGATGGTCTCCCAATACCTGGTCCCGGCCATCAAAAACCCCGAAGACGACCACGCCCGCGGCCAGATGTTGCTGGCGGCCGCCTTCGCCGGCATCGGCTTCGGCAACGCCGGCGTTCACCTGCCCCACGGCATGTCTTACCCCGTCTCTGGCATGGTCCGTGACTTCGCCGTCGAAGGTTACCCGGACGATCACCCCCTCATCCCCCATGGCATGTCGGTCATTCTTAACGCCCCGGCCGTCTTCCGCTTCACCGCTCCGGCCGATCCCCAGCGCCACCTTTTTGCCGCCAGCCTGATGGGCGTCGACATTTCAGACGCAGCGCCGGAAGATGCCGGAGACCTGC
Source organism: Promineifilaceae bacterium (SeqCode) (assembly GCA_041570195.1). Classification (GTDB taxonomy): domain Bacteria; phylum Chloroflexota; class Anaerolineae; order Promineifilales; family Promineifilaceae; genus UBA11865. The sequence goes on from JBFFWQ010000061.1 coordinate 13,581, forward strand.
TGGCTGGCGCCATCGTCGACATCATGCGCCGCACCGGCATGCCCAACGGCCTTGCGGCCGTCGGCTACGGCCCGGCCGACGTGGAGATCCTGGTCCAGGGCACCCTACCCCAGCATCGGGTCACCAAGCTCTCCCCCCGCCCGGCCGGCGCGGCCGACCTGGTCCAGCTCTTCCTCGATTCGATGACGCTATGGTGATGCGGGATCCGGGGCTGCTGCGGCTAGGGGTGAGCTGTCAGACAAGTGAATCAGAGTGTAGATTCCTCAACGCAGTCTAACCGCTCCTGAGCCAGAGCACGGAGCAACCGTTTTTGCTCGATCGGAAGGGCGTGTCCAGCGCGATCCAGCAAGACATAGGATGCCCTTGGATAATTTTCTAGCACCGGCCAGGAGTCGACATAGCCGACGATAGAATCCTGGTGCCCCAGGTTGCACGGAGTAGTGACTCCGCGCTCGCTCGTTATTTCAAGGCGTCGCGATCTTATTTATGTAAATGTCTTATGTAAAGTTATAGGATGTAAGTGTTATGTAAAGTTATTCGGCATTGTAGGCCAGCTGCTTGCCCCTGACCCGTTCCATGCTATAGTGACGACCAGCAATCAACTATCGGCAACCGGCAAACAGCTACAGGAGACCAAATGTCCAATCCAGTTCTCGACCGCGTCCGCCGCAACCATGCCCTGGAACACGCCACCATCAATGTACTCACCGAGCGCCACAAGGGCTTCAGTGCCCAGGGCAATTCGACCCCCTGGGGCTTCCACCTGAACATCTACGGGTCCGTCGACGAGGACAAGGTCGCCGCCGCCGTCGAGGAAGCGTACGCTCGCCTGAATGCCGGCGAAAAGAAGCTGGCGCTGCATCCAAGCTGTGGCACCGTTTTGCTCACGACGGCGACCGTGGCCACCCTGGCCGCCCAGGCCACCTTCAGCCTCGAGCGGCGCCGCCAAAACCAGCCCATCTACAACCTAGCCGTGCTTCTGGGCGCGCTCCCCGTGGCCATCCTGGTCGTCTTCGTGGCCCTCATCGCTTCGCGGCCGCTGGGCATGACCCTCCAGGCCCGCTACACGGTCGATCCCGAATTAGGTGATCTGCGAGTGACCAGTATCCGCCAAGTCTCCCCTTCGCCGGTTACGCGCTTGTTCCAATTGCTTTTGGGCCAGGCGAAGAACGACAACACCCATGCTTTCCGGGTAGAAACCGTGGGCTGATTGCGCGGCGGTGCCGGCCATGTTCTACATCTTCCACGGCGACGACGACCATTCCATCGAGAAAACGTTGGCCGGCCTGCAGGCCAAGCAAGGTGATGTCACCATGCTGGAACTGAACACCACTCGCTTCGACGGCCAGCGGGTCACTTTCTCGGAACTGCGACACGCCTGCGACTCCGTCCCCTTCTTAGCCGACAAACGACTGGTCATCGTCGACGACCTGCTGCGCCACAAGCCGGATTTCATGGACGAGTTGCTGGCCTACCTGCCCAAGTTGCCAGAGACGACCCGCCTGGTCTTTGTCGAGTCGCGCGAAGTGCCGGCCACGCATCCGGCCTTGAAACTCGCCGCCGGCAGTGACAATGCTTATGTAAAGTCCTTTACCCGACCGCAAGGCAACAGCCTGGAACGTTGGATACGTAATCGCGTCAAAGAAGCTGGCGGCCAAATCCAGCCCCAGGCCGTCCACCTACTGGCGGTCAACGTCGGCAGCGAGCTGGCCATTCTGGACAACGAGATCGAGAAACTCGTCCTCTATAAAGGCCGGGAGCCCATCGAGGCCACGGACGTCACGCTGCTGTGCCCCTACGTGGCCGAAGCCAGTATTTTCGACCTGGTCGATGCCATTGGCAGCCGCCACGGCCGCTCGGCGGCCCAGTTGCTGCACAAAAAACTGAGCGAGGGCGCCGACCCTTTTTACCTGTTCTCAATGGTCGTCCGCCAGTTCCGGCTGCTGATCCAGGTCAAAGAACTGGCCGAGAACGGCCACTCGCCGGCCGACATCGCCAAGACGCTCAAGATCCACAGCTTCCCGGCCGGCAAATTGCACGTCCAGAGCAAAAACTTCTCCCTGGCTCAACTGGAGCAAATCTACAGGCACCTGCTGGAGATGGACGTCGGCGTCAAGACCGGCCGGACCGACATGGTCACCGCGCTAGAACTCCTAGTCGCCGGCGTGTCGACCTAAAGCTGCCCGCCAAACCGCCAGCTTTTATTTACATAACAACTATCAAACGTCCACTGCAGCACCAGAACTGGTTTACATAACATTTGTTGGCCAAAGCCTGGCCAAGATCGACCAGTTTACATAACGTATTGGAAGCTTTGAGCCAGCCCTGAAACGCGTTCAAACGCGTTTCTTCTCCCAGGCGGACAATTCATTGGCCGCCAACCCCCAGAGTTTGAGGAAGTTTGGCTCGCTCAGATAGAATGACTGTCCATGTCACTGGGGCAAGATCTATTCACTGCCGGCCGCACTTTCTTATACTCCCCTTAAGCTTCCCTTGAGCCAATCCGGCCGCTTCTATGTTACAATTGCCTCCGACTACGACCAGCCGCCGGTCGCCCAGGCCGACGCGCTGGCAGGCAAAAGCGCTTTCCTACCGAGCGCCCTGAATCTAACGAATCCGGCCGCGCCCGGCCGCCAAGGTGAATCACGAATGTACAAGAAAAGCATGCTATTGATCCTGCTGTTAGTTGGTCTTCTGCTGGTCGCTTGTGGCGGCGACGAACCGACGGCGACTCCCGAGCGGCCAACTGAGGCGCCGGCGACTGAGAACCAGGCGGCCGAACCCGAACCCACGCCCACGCCTGAACCGGCGGCTGAGGAGCCGCCGGCCGAACCGCCGACTCCTGAAAGCGAAGCTGAGACTGCGGCCGAGGCCGAGCCAACCCAAGAGTTAACGGTAAGCCCCTTCCCACCGGCCGATGTGGTCAACGACGAAGGCGGGCCGGTCAGCATCAGCGGCGTCGTCACCTATACCAACCCATTCTTCACCATGGGCGTGGCCGAACCGCTGGTTATCCTGGAAGATCAGGCCGGTTTCGTCGATCGCAACGAGTACTTTCTGATGCCCCTGGCCTCCCAGACTCTGGGCCAGATCACTTCCGATTTCTTCACATCGCCCTTTTCCTATACCGTCTCCCTGCCCCTCGAGCCCCAGGGCACCTACCGTGACGTCGACAACGACGGCGAAGAGGACCAGGGCGTGCAGGTCTACGCCATCGCCTATTGGACCAACACCTTCGGCGATCCCTTCCTTGAGCAACGCGATTTGGCCGGCGGCGGCTGGTCCACGGCCTACGCCTCGACCGAGATAAGCGACAACGCCAGCACCGAGCGCGAAATTATTGGCGGCAAGTTCCTGATCTATGCCGCCGACGACCAACAGGGTTTCCCCTCCGGCTTTGGCGAGGACGGTTTGCTCTTCACCGAGGACGATCCCATCGTCGCCGCCCCGGGCGGTTACTCAGTCGTCGACCTCAACCAGGAGCCCTTCGTATTTGACCGGGCCCGGGCCCAGGTCGTCGACCTGATTGAGCCTGAGAGCACCGCCCTGGATGATTACTCCGGCTTGCCCTACCCGGAAGCCTTTGACGGCCTGATTGATCAAATGCGCAAGGAATACGCCTTCACCGAATATAAAGGCATCGATTGGGACGCCCTGCAGGCCGAATTCCGGCCGCGCTTCGAGCAAGCCCAGGAAGACGGCGATAGTCTTGAATACCAGCGTGCGCTGCGCGACTTTGCCTGGTCGATTCCAGATGGTCACGTATCCGGACCGACGGTTATCGAGGATTTCCGGGCCGCCGCTGGCGGTGGGCTGGGCATCGCCATTCGCGAATTGGATGACGGCCGGACCATCGTCAATCACGTGACCCGTCGCAGTCCGGCGGCCGAGGCCGGCATTGAGCTGGGCGCTGAAGTCATCAGCCTGAACGGCCAGCCGATTGGCGAAGTCGTGAGCGAAACCGCGCCCTACGAAGCGCCCCACAGCACTGAGCATGTCAGACGTCTGCAGCAGCTTCGCTACGCCACTCGTTTCCCGGCCGGCACAGAAGTTGACATAACTTGGAAGAATCCCGGCCAGAACGTCGAACAGAGCGCTACGTTGGAGGCAAGCGGCGAGTTCGAAAGCTTCCGCTTTTCCTCGCTGAGCTCTGATTTGACCGGCTTCGAGCAGCCGCTGGAGTACGAGTTCCTCGAGCAAGAAAACCTGGGGTATGTGCAGATCTTCAGCTTCTCCGACAACGAACTGTTGACTGTTCAGCTTTGGGAACGGCTGATGCGCGAGCTCAACGAAGCCGAGATCCCGGGCCTGATCGTCGACATGCGCGTCAATGGCGGCGGCAGCGGTTCTCTGGCCGATAATCTGGCCGCCTATGTATTTGACGAAGCCCTGGTCTTGGGCAACAGCGGCCGCTATGACGAGGAACTGGATGATTTCTATTTTGATTCTCGTGGCGAAGATCGCTTTTTCTTGCCGGCCGAAGATCTACGCTATGACGGGCAGGTCGCGGTCATTGTCGGGCCCAATTGTGCCAGCGCCTGCGAGTTCTTCAGCTACGACATGAGCCTGGACGATCGCTCGGCCATCGTCGGTCACTATCCCACGGCCGGATTGGGCGGCAGCGTCAAGCAAGTGCTGATGCCCGAGGAGGAATCCTTCCGTTTCACCCAGGGCCGGGCGGTAAACGCCGAAGGTGAGATCCATATCGAAGGCATCGGCGTCCAGCCCACCATTCGCGTGCCGGTCGACGAAGCGGCCGTGCTCAGCCTGGGCGATCCCCTGCTTCAGGCAGCCATCAACCATCTCAGCGGCGCTTTGGCCGGCGAACTGGCCGAAGGCGGCGAGTTGTCCTTGGGCGACGAGGTCTCCGGCGTGCTCGAGTCCGACACCCGGGTCCGCTACGTCTTGCCCCTGGTCGAGGGCCAGGTTTTCAGCCTGTTCCTGGACAGCGACGACTTCGCACCCGTCCTGGCCCTACTGGCAGAAGATGGTACCGTGCTGGGCACCACGGCCGATCAACCCGAGGCCTGGATCGTGGAACTGGAAGCGCCCTTCGATCTCGTCCTGCTGCTGGAAGTAGCGGCCAATGAAGCTGGCGAATCGGGCGCCTATACCCTGCGGACCGAAGGCGCGGGGAACTGAACAGCCGTCAGCTTTTAGCTTTTAAGGTTTAGACCCTGACCTTGCGCTTCTAGGCACCAGCGGCCGTCATTCAGCAACCGTCCAGCTATAACCAATCACCAACCCGCCGGCGGCTGGCCACCAGCCTGCACTGGTGTGTTTGCGCAGGCCAGTCATGGGCTTCCCCGATCGGGACCGGCGCCCCTTCTTCTCTGCCAAACTCGCCCACTGCCGCCCGACATGAGAATAACAGCGCTCGAGGCCAGTTGACAATCGGTCTTTTTGCATGCTAATATGTCGTCAAACGATGTATTAGTCTGTTATGGATCTGGTTAGAAGAAACGATGAACATCGAGACCAACTTACCTCTGACGGAGCCTACTTTCTTTATCCTTCTGGTTCTGGCGTCTGGTCCGCAACACGGATACGCAATCATGAAGGAAACGGCCGCCTTGAGCGACGGCCGCGTTCGACTGAGTACTTCCACGTTGTATGAGGCGATCAAGAGATTGTTGAACCTGGATTGGATTGAACGGTCGCCGGCAGCAAGTGGCATCGAAAGGGGCCGGGAACGAAAAGCCTACAAGCTGACTAATCTAGGACGTCTCATCGTGAGCGCCGAGACCGCGCGCCTGCAATCATTGGTTTCGTTGGCGCAACAGGCTGAGGTGGGAACTTCCTCATGAGCGTCGTTATCCGGCTGGCCACACGGCTGTATTCGGCGATGCTTCGCTTGTACCCGATCTCATTCCGGCAGGAATTCGGAGCGGAGATGGTAACCGTCTTTGTCGAGGCAATCGTGGAAGCCGAAGGCGAAAGTAGACGACACCTGTTAGTCACTATTCTGCGGGAATTTCGAGACATCCCTTATCCTTTTTACGCGAACATTGGCACAATTTCTCACATTCGGAGCCAAATCTCATGACCTTCATCGGAAGACCGGCCTGGTTCTTTTATCCGGCCTGGATCATTTTGACGGCGCTGTGTGTCCCGGTGGCCCTTCGCCTCTACTTCGTCATTGTCCAGATAGTAGAGAGTTTCGTCGGCGACTTTATCTATGTGAATGGGACGCGCCACATCACCGCAGATTATTTGTTTTTCTACATCTTTGTTGCGACGGCCGGCATTCTGACGGGATTGGCCCAATTTGTGTTACTGCGGATCTATCTGCCTCGTATGGGTTGGTGGGTGCTGGCTACAGCCGGAGGATGGTTGCTGGGATTGGTGCTGATTCTGATTAACATTTTCGGAGCGCTGGCATTCCTTCTGGGCGACGAAGCGATAAATACACTCTGGGCGAAAGCTTTGGCGCTTATCTTGATGGGGTTGTCAATTGGGTTTGGGCAATGGCTGTTGCTGCGGCGGCGTTTCCCCAGGGCTGGCTGGTGGATCGGAGCCAATGTCGTAGGTTGGGGCCTGTTGGGACTGACAGCTGGCGATGCCACGGACGGATCCTGGCTCTTGGCTTTGGGCCTGGCGCCGGCCTGTGCGACGGCCGCGACCCTGGCTGTGCTCATGAATCCGCTCAGGCCGGCGGAGATATGACAATGGTGTTCTCCGGCGGTTAGCTTTGAGCCCTCAGCCTCCAGCCTTCAGCGTTCAGCTGCCTGTCCCCAATCCCTGATCCCCAATCAAAACTACCCTTCCAACTCGCAACCCCTTATAATCCTGATCATCCTGTTTGTCCTGTCCCTTTCTTTTTTTTCGGAGGTGGCACGGTGAAATTTAGACGATTCTGGCCGGGCTGGCGAGCCGCCTGGCTGCTGTTGATTCCCCTGCTGTTAGCCTGCGAATTTGTCAGCGACAGGTTCGCCGGCCGGGCCGAGACGCCCGAACCGGCGGCCACGATGGTCGCCGAACCGTCTGAAACGCCCACAGCCGGCGCTCGGCCGCCCACGCCGCCGGTCAGCCCGTCACCCACGGTTGCATCGCCGCGCATGATGGCCGAACTCACGTTGTTGCCGGCCCCGCTCTACTTCGTTGGCGAAACGGGCGAGATCATGCGCCTGGAAACCGACGGGCAAGCCTTGAGCCAGATCACCGACACCACGTTTGGCATCCGTGATTTTGACGTGTCGCCAGTTGACGGCCGGCTGATCTACGTCAGCGGCAATATGCTCATCGAGACTGACCCCGACGGCGGCAACCCCATCGTCAAGGTCGACGGCGGCCCAATTCAAGATGATGGTACTGGATCGGCGAAAATTACCCAGACCATCGACCGGCCGCGCTTTTCGCCTAACGGCGGCCACATCGCCTTCGGGCTAAAGGGCATCAATCTCATCCTGGCCGGATCGGCGACCGAGTATTCCGTGCTGCTGCCCAGTGATCCCTACCCGGATTTGGACGATCCTGACTACGTCTTTCCCGAGGTCCAGACCCGTTTCTATTGGCCGGGGTCATGGTCGCCCGATGGCCGTCTGCTGCAAATCGGTTTCGGCTACTACCCTGAAGGTGGCGGTCTGGCCGTGGTGAACGTGGCCGATGGCGACTGGAACCCGGTGACCAACGCCGATGGCATCGAATGCTGTGACTGGGCCTGGTCGGCCGACAGCGCGATCGGCTTCTTGGCCAGCGATCAGGTCGCCTACCACGTACCTGGCCTGGCCCAGGTCGATCCGCTCACCGGTGGCAGCCAGACCATCATCCACGGCGCGCCTGAATCGCCCGAGATTCAGCTGTTTCGTGCACCGTTCGCGGCCGGGGAGTCCATACTATACACCTTCGTGGCCGCCGGTCGCGAAGACGCGTCCTTGCCGCTCAATTACCACCTGGCCCAGATCCCGGCCGGCGCGACCGAGACGGATCGGCTGCGGGACGACGCGTATTACTTCGTTGACTACCTATGGGCGGCCGACGGCCGGGGGGCCGTGATCGCCGACGCCGGACCCAGCTCGACCTACCCCATCATCGGTCCGCTGCGCTGGCTGCCGGCCGATGGCGGGCCGGCGGTCGATCTGCCGGCTTCCGGCGGTGCATTGCGCTGGGGTCCACCTTAAGAACTCTAAAGGATCTCTTAAAAAACGCACCGTGGTGCATCAACCGTGCCTCTAGATGCTCTGTATAAGTGAGAAAAAGGGATATCCGCCGTCAGACGATTCACTACCCTTTGACTCCTCTTTCCGCAGGCCTTGCTATAATAGCAAGGCCTTTCTTTTGTTTGCTTCAGGCTGGCTTTTTTTTGGCTAGGTTTGAATCCAGGCCATCCAATTCGTATTTATTTAGACCCGAATAGCTCTGTTAAATCAAAGGAAAGGAGCTCATTTACAATAAATTCGACTATCAGTTCGTCCGTTTCTCTTCTTTCCTTTTTGGCCCTGCCCCATTATGTGGGCAGGGCCGTTTTTGCTTTTGTCGCCAGCTAACGGCAGCCGAGCTTTGGGGAAAGGTTGAAGGCTGAGGGATGATACGGCAGGTTGAGTCTGGCGGCTTGAGGCTGGCAGCTGAAGGCTGACCGCTTTCATGAAGGGCGCTGGCTGGGACTTAGGAGGGTAGAGGTAAATGCCTGTGGCTAGGGCGAATTAGCCGGGCAAGCGAGCCAGGGCAAGTTGGCTCTGTGGGATGCTGTAGCATAGGATGCTGTTGCAGTCTGTGGACCGGGTTCTGGGACCGGTTTGGATGACGCCTGGACGAGATTGCATGCTGTCCGGCCGTGCCGGCGCCGTGCCGGCGACCGGGCCAGCAACATCCAGGGCAATGCCGTCGAGGAAACCGTTGCCGGAGGCAACGCTGCCTGAGGCGATGCCGGCGACGCGATAAGCGCGATGGCGCCGACTGGCCTGAAGGAGTGACTCCTTGGTAGGAGGAGAGAGGGTCATTGTGGGAGGAATTTTACCAGCGCCCTTCATGTGCAAGAGTATAGCACATTTGTTCTATTATGGCAAGTGCAATTTGGTTCAGAGATCGGGGCGCAGGGATCGGGGTCCTCAGGGTCGCCCGCCTTGCCGCGAGAAGTCAGGCCCTTCGCCTGTTTGCCGGGCTGCTCCGTTGCAGACCAAAAGAAGCTTTGGTCCTGAAACCGGGCTTTTCACGCGCATCCATCGCGGCATGATGAGGGTCCAAAAGAAACCTGGCCTCTCACGTGACTTGACCGGCCGGAGCCCGCTCCACATAGCAAACCGCCTTGTTGGTCGTCAGTCTACCCGATTATCTCCTGCCGACTGTGCAGATCGTGACATTTGGGATCCGCAGGCAGCCATCGGCCAGGGTAAACTTCTCGAAGGCTTCAGCAATGGCTGGCCAGGCCTCTTTCTGCTTCTCAGCAGTCTGTCTTACTAAGACATCTCGAACGATGGGAGACGCGTCTTCGAGGTAGGCTCGGAAGCCCGCGAAGGACGGAAACTCGATAGTGACGGTCTGTTTCTCGACTTCAACTTCGTCAAAGCCGGCCTGAGCAAATACGTCAACCACTTTCGTTTCCTTCCCTAAATCAAATGGCGTTGGCGTTCCCGGCGGTGGAGCAGGAACGTCGAACAGTTGCCGAATGATTCTTGAAGGTACCGAAAGGAACGGAACTTCCGCAGGGGTAGCCCAGACAGCGACCGCCAACCGTCCTCCAGGCGACAAATGTTGATATATCTTTTGCAAGGCGACGGAGATTTCAGGGAACTCTTGTACTCCCCATCGACTCAATACAGCATCGAACTCTTCGCCCTGGAAATCCAGCTCTTCGGCATCAATCTGACGAAATTCGATGTTCTCGATGTCCATCGCCGCGGCCCGTTGACGAGCCAGTTTCAACATGCCAGGAGAAAGATCTGTGGCCACGACCCGGCCAGTAGGACCGACACGTCGAGCGGCCGAGACGGCTGGTTCGCCCAGCCCTGTTGCGATGTCGAGCACGTGCTGACCGGCCTGTATGTCGGCAATTTCGATAAGCCGGTCACTGATATGTTGGGTTGCCTCGTCCCAGACGTTCGACCACTGTTGCCATGCAGGCGCGGCCGCATCCCACGCTTGAAGCCTGCTCTTTTTGTATTGGTCTGGATCAAGAGGCTGGGTACTCATAACGTTCTCCTTTGACTCTATGCCGCAAGAAGCCAGGCTTCTCACCAATACCGTCACGCCACCCTGCCTGAAACCAGAAGAGCCTGGCTTCTCACTGGCGTTAACCGGCCGTTGCTCGCTCCAGCGCAGTGCGCCAAGAAGCCAGGCTTTTCGCCAATACCGTCATGCCGCCCTACCTGAAACCAAAAAAGCCTGGCTTCTCACTGGCGTTAGCCGGTCGCGGCCCGTTCCAATGCTTCCAGGACCGTGCCGATCAGGAAGTCCGACTTATAGGCCGACTGGGGTAGCGGGTTGGCGCCTTCGACGGCCGCTTCAGCGGCCGCTCGCAGCGTCTCGCCATCGGCCGGCCGGCCTTCCAGCGCCGCTTCCACGGTCGGCAGCCGCAACGGGATATTGGCCACCGCCCCGACAGCCACTCGAGCGAAGTCGAACCGGCCGTCACTCACCCGCAAGCGAACCATGGCCTCGACGATGGGCCATTCGGCCAGCGCCCGGCCGGTGGTGCGGAAGTAGGCCGCCCGCGTCCCGGGAACCGGCGCCGGCAAGATCACCTGAGTCAGTAGCACGCCGGGGGCCAGGGTATGATCGGCGGCCGGATCGCCGCCGTCACCGAACAGTTCGGGCAGCGGCCGCGGTTCGTGGCCGTGAGTGAGATATTGGGCCTCGTACGCCAGCAGGGCCGCGCCGGTGGTCGACGGATGGGGATGGACACACGGCCCCAGGTCAAAGAGCACACCGTCGGCGTGAAAACCATCCCGCGCCGGGCAGGCGTCGCCGCCTTTTTTGAAACAGTCGAATTCCAAATGGCGATAATAGGCGCAGCGGGTGCGCTGTAATAATGAGCCGCCCAGCGTGGCCATGTGCCGGATCTGGGGGTTGGCCGCCCGGCCGGCTAGTTGAGCGATACCCGGGTAAAAGTCGTTCAGCGCCGTATGGTCAGCCAATTGCTGCAGCGTGACCATGGCCCCTATGACGGCCGAGCCGTCTTCGGCCAGCGTGATTTGCTGGAGGCCTTCCACGGCCTGGATGTCCACCAATGGGCCGTTAGCGATGCCCAAGCGCCGTCGAGCACCGATGTCCGTTCCGCCGGCCCTGAATTCACCTTCGGCCTGGATGGCCTCGTCAACTGTGGTCGTAATCGTGATCATTGCCCCACCCCCTTGACCACGTCGGCCGGATGAATCGGCGTCTTCAGCGGCCGCCAACCGGTGGCTTGGCGCACGGCGTTGCCCACCGAGGCGGCCACGCCGACCGTCGCCAGCTCGGCGATGCCGATACCCTGGCCTCGCACCGACTCAAAGCCTTCCTCGACGAAATGAACTTCCATGGGCGGCGTGTCGGCGATGCCCGGGATATGATAGTCCTCCAGATTGGCGTTGACCATGAAGCCGCTGCTGAAGTCTAGTTGCCGCTCCTCGTAGAGAGCGTAGCCAAGTCCCTGGACGATGCCGCCCTGGATCTGGCTGCGGGCCAGGACGGGGGCGAAGATCTTGCCCGCCGCCACCGCCTTCCACACGCCCAGCGGCCGGATCCGCCCCAGCCGGGTGTCGACCTCCACCTCCGTCACCGTGATCGACTTGCTCAAGCCCCGGCCAATGCTGGGCAGGTGCTTGTCGCTGAGGATCAGTTCGGCCAGGAAGTTGAAAGCCGGCTCCGAACCGCGCGAATCGGTCGCCGATCGCGGGGCCGCTTGCGACAGCAACCACGGCCAGCTCTCGAAACCTGCCCGGTGCTGGATGCCGCCGGCCGCCGCCGTCGCGCGGGCCAGGCCCAGTTCGGATTCGGCCGCGGCCACTAGCTCGTCGCGCAGTTGCTCGGCCGCGGCCACGGTCGGCCCGTAGATCGAATTCGTGGCCTGGCTGCCGCCGGACGTGGGCCCGAGGGGCGCGTCCGAAACGCCCAGCTCGACCTTCACCTGCGCGGGAGCGACGCCGAAGACCTTGGCCACGGCCGCGCCCAGGACCGACCGCGTGCCCGTGCCGATATCCTGGGTACCCACCCGGACAAAGAAACCGTCTGGCGTGGCCCCGACCATGACCTCGCTGTCGCCATTATAAAGGAAGGGCCAGGCGCCCTGGGCCAGGCCCACGCCGCGCCGGAAGCGGCCGATCTGCTGGCCCATTTCACGCCCGGCCCAAACCGGCAAGGCTTCGGCCCAGTCCAGCAGCTTGCCCCGGATCAGATCGTCCGCATACCAACGCCGCCGCAACGTGATGGGGTCAAGGGACGCGCGATAGGCGGCTTCGTCGGCCGCGCTCTCCAGAGACCACATGGCCTGCGGTCCGTCCGGGCCGCGAAAGGGCTTGCCGGGCGGGCCGTGATTGACGATATCCGTTTGAACAGTTTGCCGGGGCACGTCCGGGCCCAGCAAGCCGACGATCGTGCTGGCCCCGGTGCCGACGGCGATGCCGGCGTCGCCATAACTGTCGACCGAATACGCCTGGATTGTCCCATCCTGGCCGGTGAGCAAGGATATCTGGACCTCGGCCCCCGGACGGAAGGCTGCGTAGCTCATTTCTTCCAGCCGGTCATAGACGACGCGCACCGGCCGGCCGGCCTGCTGAGCCAGCGTGATGGCGGCGATCGCTTCGTCGGTGACGTTCTGTTTGCCGCCAAAGGCGCCGCCCACGTGTTCGGCGATAACCTTCACGTTTTCTTCTTCCAGGTCGAAATGCTCGGCGATGAGCCGCGCCCCGTGGTGAACCATTTGGGTTGAAAGGTATACCGTCAGCCGCTCTCGCCCTTCCCACCTGGCCAGGCAGGCATGGGGTTCTAGGGCCGTATGGACCTGGACCGAATTGTTCGTTTTGAGTTCCAAAAGGCCGGGCGCCTTGTCCCGGCGCGCCTTATTAACGGCCCGTCTAGCCTTGCCGGCCGATTTGTCGGTGAAGCTGATGAGACTGCGGCGTAAGTTGCGGCGCCAGCGGCCAGGCATGACCGTACCTTCAGAGGCGTTGGGCGGGCTGCGAAACAGGCCAAAACCGCTATAGACTTCCGGCGCATCGGCCTGGCGCGCCCGCTCCGGACCCACGGCCGACGGGTAAACATCATAGACGACCTTGACCCGTTTCAAGGCCGCGCGGGCCACGCGCCTATTAACGGCGGCAATCGCCCCGATGGGCTGCCCGGCAAAGCGGGACAACCGGTCGTTTTCCAGCAACTCGCTGAAGGCGACGACGCCTGGCATGGCCAGCGCTTCCGAGGCGTCAATGGCCACGATCTTGGCGTGGGGATACTTGGCGCGCAGCAGTACACCTTCCAGCTGGTCCTCGAAGCGCTGGTCGACGGTGAAGCTGGCCTGGCCGGTGACCTTGTCCAGCGCCTCATAGCGCGGCGGCTCGATGACCGTATCTTCGTCAAAGTCGCCGATGATTGCCTGGGTCATGGCTTCGTAGATAGCGGGGTAAGCGCCGCAACGGCATAGATTGCCGGCCAAAGCCAGGGCGATCGCTTCTCGCTCCGGCCGTGCCGTCCCATGCTCGGCCCGCCAGCCTTCGTAGAAGGCGATGGCGCTATTGATGAAGCCGGGCGTGCAGAAGCCGCACTGCAGAGCGTCGTTGGCCATGAAGGCGCGCTGCACCGGGTGCAAATCATCGGGGCCATGGTTCTCAATCGTCTGCACGTTGCGGCCGACGATATACTGGACCGGCAGCAGGCAACTGGCCACCGGCCGGCCGTCCACCAGGACCGTGCACGCGCCGCAGGCGCCAGTGCCGCAAGCGAGCTTCGTCCCGGTCAGTGCCAGTTGCCCGCGCAGCAACTCGACCAGCGTCTCGTCGCCATGCTCGACGTGCAGCTCGTGATCGCGGCCGTTAATCGTCGTTTGAATCACTGGCTTTTCTCCAGAATCTTGGACAGGAATTACAGGATATTTTGAGCTTGGGTTGGCAGTGTATAGCACAGAGTCGGCGTGAGCAACAGGGATCCGAGGAGGAGAGGGGAAGCGGGGAAGAGGAGGCGGCACGGGCGCTGGCAGACAACGAAGGTACAGAATCGCGATGAGGCGACCTTTATTGGCCGTGCTGGCCCGACAGACGGCCGTGGCAGTTCCATAGCCAACGATGATTCCGCGGCCAGTATGGTAGAATAGTTACTCCATGTCGAACTGCTTCGCTGGAAAAGAAGGCCCAACCCTATGAGACGAAGGATTGCCGAGCGGGCTGGCGGGCGGGAAAGCTCAATGCTTAAAGCCGTCAGCTAGAAGCTCGCAGCTCGGGGCTAAGAGCCAGAAGCTCGGGGCTAAAAGCTCACAGCTAATAGTTACAAGCTCACCTTGAAATAACTTCAGCGCAATTTCGAACGCCAGCTCCAGGAACCCTTATGAGTCAATTCTTCTATCAGTCGATCGAGCAAAGCGATCCCGAAGTGGCTGATGTCTTGCATCGTGAGACGCAACGGCAGATCAATCAGATCGAACTAATCGCATCTGAGAATATCGTCAGTCAAGCGGTGATGGATGCCTTGGGCGCCAAAATCACCAACAAGACGGTAGAAGGGTATCCCGGCCGGCGCTTTCACGGCGGGTCGAAAATCGTCGACGAAGTCGAGCAGTTGGCGATCGACAGGGCTTGCAGGCTATTTGGCGCTTCCTATGCCAATGTGCAACCCCATTCTGGTTCCCAGGCAAATTTGGCGGTCTTTGTGGCCTTACTCCAGCCCGGAGATACTGTCTTGAGCATGTCTCTTGCAGCTGGCGGGCATCTCAGCCATGGAGCAGACCCGAATTTATCCGGCAAATGGTTCAATGTCGTCCACTACGGGGTAAGAGCAGATAGCGGAGAAATCGATTATGACGAGATAGGCCATTTGGCCCGAACTCACCGGCCGAAACTCTTAATCGCCGGCGGATCAGCCTATCCACGGACGATTGACTTCGTCAAAATGGCTGAGATAGCCAGTGGAGTTGGCTCATATTTCCTGGTCGATATGGCCCATATCGCCGGATTAGTTGCCGGAGGTGTTCATCCAAACCCGGTGCCCCACGCCGATATCGTCACCTGTACGACCACCAAGACTTTGCGGGGACCGCGCGGGGGGATTATTCTGACGCGGGACGGTGGTTGGAAAAGGCGGTTGAATAGCGCTGTATTTCCCGGCTCTCAGGGAAGCATCCACCTCAATGTAATTGCCGCCAAGGCGGTCTGTTTGGGAGAGGCCATGCAGCCGGAGTTTCGATCTTATGCCCTTCAGGTGGTTAGAAACGGCCGCGCATTATCGGCTGCTTTGGAAGAGGACGGATTTGTTGTCTTTGCTGGCGGAACAGACAATCACCTCATGCTGGTTGATGTTGGCCCGGCCGGTTTGACTGGTGATCAAGCGGAAAAGGTCGTCGAGTTGGCTGATTTGACCTGCAATAAGAACGCAATGCCCGAGGATCCGGTCAGTCCCATGAAATGGCGCGGCGTGCGGCTAGGGGTTTCGGCCGTGACTACGCGGGGGATGAAGGTAGCCGAGATGAGACGAATCGGCCGCTTGCTGAGCAGCATATGGTCGTCTACCAGGGGCTATGAAGCAGACAAGGACGTCCTCATTGAAGCCAAAGCAGAAGTTGCTACTTTGTGTCGGGCTTTCCCCTCTTATCCGGCAGCGGAAAGGGTAGATGCCTTAGGAAGATAGGTAGCAGTCTTGCCGTTCATCGCCCTGGGGCAGGTGGCCCTGGTTCTCCAGCAGCCCGACAGCGTACAAAGCCGGCTGGCCGAAGGTCCCATCCGCCGCCCGAGACCTACCGACCCAGCCCATCCCGGCGGCGGTCGCCTATCACTGGACGCCACCGTGGCTTAGCTGACAGCCAGAAGCTCGCCGCTCGTCGCCAGAGCCGATAGGGCCGGCCGTGGCGGAACAGGAAAAGTGGCTAGCAATTTCTGTGGTAGACTTCGTGCAGGAGGCATCTTTGCTTGACGGAAACAGCCGAAACATCGGAGCGCCTTAAATATGGCCGGCAACGTCTATGAATGGTGCAGCGACTGGTATGCTGCGGACTCTTATCAGGAAAGCGCCAGTACTGAGCCTGATCCTGAGGGACCGGAGCAAGGTGAGACGCGGGTGCTGCGGGGCGGGGGTTGGTATGTCGAAGCAAGGCACCTACGGGCGGCCGATCGCTACCGGGCTAATCTTGATTACAGGGGAGATGTCGTCGGCTTCAGGTGTGTCCTCGTCGACGAAGATGTCATGGACGAGTCGTAGGCCGCCCTGGAAGCTGCTATCGGTGAAGCGGCTATAATAGTAGACAGCGTTCTCGGCTGGTTGAGTTTGGTTCGGACAGACAAGCCAATTGGATTAGATAGGGAAAAGATAATGGTTAAAGAGTTCAAAGAGTTCATCTTGCGCGGCAACGTACTTGATCTGGCGGTAGGCATTGTTATTGGCGCTGCCTTCGCGGCCGTCGTTAACTCCCTGGTTAATGACATCATCATGCCGCCCATCGGCTACTTGCTCGGTGGCGTCAATTTCGCTGATTTGTTCATCAGCCTTGATGGGCAAAGCTATGATTCGCTGGCGGCCGCCCAAGAAGCCGGAGCGGCGACGATCAATTATGGCTTGTTCATCAACGCCATCATCGTCTTCCTGGTTGTGGCCTTCATCATTTACCTGATCGTAAAGGCCGCCAATCGGTTGCAACGGGAAGAGGAAGCAGCGCCGGCCGAGCCCACTACCAAGGATTGCCCCTTCTGCCGATCCGAAATCGCCCTAACCGCGACGCGCTGCCCGTATTGCACATCTCAGCTTGAGTAAGTTGCTTCTTAAAGATCGGGGTCAAGCCTGCCCTGGCGTGAAAGGCGGCTGGCGACCACGAGCCGATCGTCGGAGTGTGTGATCTGAGCAAATGACGGGGGTAGTTTTTCTGTAGCAGGATCAATGGCATCGACAGGGTGTTCAAGACAGGCTATATTGGGGAGTGAATGGTTTCGTGATCTGGCGTCCAGAATGTCTCACTAGTTCTGACGACGTACAGTCTACTGTAGACCTGCAGGCTACTTGTCATCGAGAGTAGCCTTAAGAAGGGAGAGCGCGCGAGCAGAATGATAAGCGGAAAGTTGCTTAGGGAGAAGCCCCGGCAATCTGCGTGTCTTATGGCGCGGGAATTGGGGCGAGAAGTTGTGGGAGGAGGAACAATGTCGGCAAAAATGACTACATTCGCCAGTACAAAGAACATGAAGATGAATTACAAGCTGAGAATTAAGGTCCCGATTCTGGCGCTAATTCTCAGCTTGATAGCTGTTTTCATCACCCTAGCTCACGGTCCGGATGACAAACACGCCAAGGCGAACTCGGCAGCCGGTTCGGTCGAAGCCGCTGAGCTTTCAGCTGGCGCCGATGGCCAAGCTGAATCTCGGGCGCGTGGCATACTAGGGCCTGCGGCCGCCTGCAGTGGCGGCACCGCCCCGGCGGTCGAGGGCATCACCCTTTCTGAGTGCTACCAACGGAACTTCACAGTTGGCGGCAACCCGCGCATCATCAGGGTATGGTATACAACCGATACCAGCACCTACACTGTGGACGGTGTCAATTATGTCCACGGGATCGCGGGAGAATCTCAAGCGGCCGACGTCGCCGACGCCGTGCAAGAGAGCTGGGAAGCTGTCTTTGCCCACAGCGCCATTGGCGGCCATACAGCCCACGAGCCGTACATCAATGGCTGCAGTTCGGTCCTTAATATCCAAATGAGGGATGGCAAGGGCTGGTCAGGGATCGCCTACTGGGCATCCTCGGGCACCTGCAACATCGGCATTGATGCGCCGATGGTCCTCAATGGCGTTGGCACCGGCGACGACGGCGTCATCTTCCACGAGGTCCAACATTACACCCAGTACTCGTACAATGACTGTTATGCGGACTTCAAGCCACTCTATTCGTCCGGCAATGCCTGGATAGAAGGCTGGGCCAATTTGGCCGGCAAAAACGCCACCAATGCGACAAACGACGCCGATTACAGCGTCTCCTCGTACAATAGTAACAATTCGTATTACGACTTGTCATACACCGATTTACATGCTCAATATCTTGTCGAGCAATATGGCGGTAACGGCGCGCCAGGAGACCCCGAGTACGGAATCGAGGCGGTTTATGAACATTACCGTAAGTGCGATCAGTTTGATGATGTTTTCGTGATGGACGAGACCATCGTGTCTCTGACCGGCGGGGCCAAGACCGAAAAATGGGCCTTCGTCGATTTCGAAGCTGCCTACTACGCCTATCCGTATGCTAATCCGGTTACCCAGCCGGAGCTGGTTTTCCCGGATGCCGACGATCAGCCCACCGGAACGCCAGGGTTCGCTCAGAACGTTAGCATGTCCGGTGGTAGCCAGAGCTGGGTGGAATCGTCTCCTGAGGACTGGACGGGGAGATATTTCCGGATCAACCCACAGGCTGGCTGCGAGTTTGTGGAGTTGCATGTCGAAACCCAGCCCCTCGGGGGCGAGGTCGGGATCAACTTCCTGGCCGTCAACACCGGCACGCCGTCGGTGCAGCGGTCGGCGCACATTGGCGACAATGCCACCCGGCTCTTTGCTGGATTCCCAGCCAACGACCAATTGGTGGTCAACGTGACCAGCTTTGATAGCGTGATGACCTATGAGGTGACCGCTACCTGCTCAACGCCAACACTGAACATATTGGAACCCGTCCACAACCCCGGCCACGCCATGGTAGGCGATCCCAGCAGTCCGATTGCGACCTTGACTCGATTCGAGGTTACCAGCAGTGGGCTGCCGGTCAGCGGCATCGACTCATCCACCATATCCTTCGACGCTGAGGGCGACGCCCCTGTCCTGGTTCCGGGATCATTCCAGGAAGTCGGGCCTGGCGAATATTGGGGCGCGATCATCCCGCCGGTGAAGCCAGGCGGCACCCTTTTCGTGGACTACGAAGTCTGCCTCAATACCACAATCTGTGACAGTGAGACAGATGCCTTGTTGTACGTGCCTCCCGGCAACGTCGACACGGTCTACGTATTTGACGAGTCGGGATCGATGGCCACGGAGGATACTCCGGGCGAGGGAAAGCGCATCGACAATGCCAAGAAAGCAGGCAAAGTCCTGCCTGATCTACTCAAAGATGGCGATCGTATTGGCATCATCGGTCATGGTGGGGAAAACAACCCCGTGGGTTGCGGTCTGCCAGGAGGTAGCGGCAATTGTCCCAACGCGAATATCGTCCGTTTGGCCCGGATCGACGACGTCTCTGTTTCCGTGGACATAGCGACGGCCAAAGCGGCCGTTGACACGGTCACCGATCGGGATGTCTGGACCAATACGGGTCAAGGCCTGATCGACGCCAAGGATATGTTGCTGGCCAACCCCGGCAATACCAATCCTGACCACATCATCCTGCTCAGCGATGGGCGGGAAAATGTCAACCCGCTATACGACACCCCGGCCGTCAGGGGTGCACTGGAAACGGCCGGTGTATGTGTAGACACTATCGGTCTGGGGCCAGAGGCGCCTGGCGCATTATTAGCCCAGATCGCTGCCCACAACTGTGGCACGTATATACCAGTGCCTACCTCTGGGCTGGGAACCAGTTCGCTGAGGTCAGTTGAATCGTCGAAAAATGAGATGATGGCCATGGGCGCATCGGCCGAGCTGGCTGAGGCGATGGCCAGTGTCGCGGCGGCCGATTTTTATCCCGGCCAGCTAGGCATCGCTAATGCCAACGAGTACATAGACGTGGCCTCGCAAGACGCTGCCCGTCTATTCCACTTCTTGCATCGTAACGTGCCGACAGAGGACTACAACACGCATTTCGCCGTGATCGACGAGTCGGTGCGCAGCTTTCAGTTCCTGGCGGCCGGCAAACAGCCTGATGACCAAGGGGTCCGCTGGGTAGAACTACTGATGCCCGGGATGGATCCGGCCGAACGTTGGATCCCCATCAGTCCGCCCAATGCAACGACTCCAGGGGAATGGGACATTCGCAACGATCCTTTCCAGGACGTGGTGATTGTCAAAGAACCCAAACCTGGCGAATGGGGTTTCAGGGTACGGTACGCCGAAATCCCAGGTGACTACATCATGAATCTGGCGGTGGAATCGCCGATTCGTCTCGAAGGCAACCTGCTCAACCTGAACGATGGTCAGGGTAAAGCCGGGGACGTCGTGCCCATTGTGGCCACGTTGATGGATCGCAAAGGGTTGATCCCCGGAGCCGATGTGGTTGCGGCGATCGATAACGAAGGAGGCACTGATGTGATCGTGCTGCGGGACGACGGCAACAATCACGACGGCGCGGCCGGAGACGGCATTTACGGATTTCCCTACAGTCTCACCGAGCATGGTGGGTCGTACGGTGTCCGCATCGTCGCCGAATTTCCCAATCCGGCCGATCCAAAGGAACTGCTGTTCCGCGAATGGAATGGCGGATTCTGGATTGACGGCCCGCAAGAAGAAGGCGAGTATGAAGGTGATAGAGACCGAGACGGAATGCCAGACGGCTGGGAACGTCGGTGTGGGCTGATCGTGGGCGAAGACGACTCTGCGGCCGACAATGACCGTGACGGGCTCTCGAACATACGCGAGCTGGCTGCGGGCACCTCTCCGTGCCAAGCCGATACCGATCGTGGCGGCGAGCAGGATGGCAGCGAAGTCGAAGGCGGCCGTAATCCTCTCTGGGCCCCGGACGAC
>JBFFWQ010000062.1:0-34205 GCA_041570195.1 Promineifilaceae bacterium (SeqCode)
CCAGATGCTCCGACAGTTCCGCATCCATCATCTGTTCCAGGGTATTGGCGAACAGCTTGGCGAAGCCTGTACCGAGCATGCCGAGGTGATGCCCTCCTTGCCGAAGAAATCGTCCATGGACTCGGCTTTGGCCAGCTCTGCCGCAACGCTTTCAGCGTCCGGCATATAATCCTGCGGATTGGCCCTTTTACGGCTCTTTCTTTGTGTCATTTTGTGTTCTCGCTTTCAAGCGTTTCATATTAGCTTGATTTCGGGTTTACACAATATTCTGGACACTCTCGCTGTTCACGACTCTGCACTGAGCAACGAGTCCCATCTTTTGGGTCTTACCCCACCATGCTTCGCCAGGTACTCAGAATGACCTTGTGACAGCAAGTCGCATAATTCTGGCCATGTACAAATAAAGAACCTATCAGTGCCACAGTCTCTGAGTTTCACAAAGACAAATACGAGATCTTTGACCGGCGAAGGTCGATTGTCCCCTACGATTTGTGCTTGTGCCTCGAACTCGATTTTCACAAGCTTGTCCATGTTACCGAACTGCCAAGTTGAACCACGAATGGTCTTGACTTGAACAGAAAAGTGTTTTCCTTTCTTAGTGGATGCAATGATATCGTTGATCTTCCCCCGAGAAAATGGACATGAAGATAAGGCGGAATCATGTACACTTGTTTCGGGAGGAAACGAATGCCGGCAAAACGCAAGAGTTACACACTTGAGTTCAGGCGTGAGGCCATCCAGTTCTGGAAGGGCAGTGGCAAGAGGTTGTGCCATGTGCTTTAGGCTGTTACATTCTTGGACTAGCTTGAATATGCCGCCGATCGTTCGTTTCATCCTGTTCAAAGTTCTATTCGCCCTGCGTCAGGACAAGTGATGCTCTCCCGAAGCCAGCAACCTAAGCAATCCGAAAGGAATACCATGGTCGTTGCTCATCGTGGAGCTTCAGCATATGCGCCTGAGAATACCGTAGCCTCGGCGAAGTTAGGATGGATTCTAGGTGCAGATGCTGTGGAAGTTGATGTTCGTCTGAGCTCAGATCAACATATTGTGGTCATCCATGATCAGAATACCGAAAGAACATCCGGAAAGAAATGGGTGGTCAGCGATGAGCCATTAAGCAACTTGCAAACTTTGGATGTTGGCAGTTGGAAAGATGAAAAATATAGGGGTGAACCCATCCCAACCTTGTTTGAAGTTGTATCCCTGATTCCTGAAGGGAAAAAACTGTTTGTGGAATTGAAAGGTGACGACAGCCTAGTGCCAATCCTGCAAAGGGAATTCAATCATGATCCAAAGCTGGATCAGCTCAATTTCATCGCTTTTGATTATGAAACCATTACCGCGGTGAAAGAATCATTTCCCGATAATAAAGCATATTGGTTAAGCAGTGAACCTTTTGCATGTACGCGATCTATGTTGGAGAAAGTTAAGCATGATGGATTGGACGGGGTTGACCTTCACTATTCACTTATAACGCCAGCGTTAATGAGCACGGCCAATGAACTGAAATTAGAAATACACTGCTGGACGGTAAACAACCAGGAAGAAGCTGCAACACTTAGCGCTTTAGGTGTATATAGCATAACGACTGACGTGCCAGATCAAATAATGAATAGATTAATCGCTGGATAGTTCATCTAAGGAGGCAGATAATTAATAAGGGGTCTTCGTAGTTTTGATCGGTGCTCTGTTGTTTGTGGGGGTTGCGTTCGCTTTGCCGTCGGACAGATTCCCTGAAGAGAGGGTGACCGGACATTCCAGTGGAAACCACGCGCTGGATTGCACAGTCACCCGACCGTGGAGAAGCTCCTCAAGTCCCGGCGACCGTCAATCTCTGGCTATCGTCTGGGCCAATGATTGGGGCGGAAATGATGTCGCCGGAGAGTCTGCCACGGAATGGTACAAACCTATTCTGGTTGAATGGGTCCTTGATGGCCCTTATATCGTCATCGCCGCCAATTAATGTTCGGTCCAGGAAAGCGACGTACTGGCTTGACTGGTGTGGATCCTCGAGCAGAATGATGAACCCGGCAGTGAATTCCATGGCGTGATCGATGCCTCCAAAATCGGCCTTGCCGGGCACAGCCAGGGAGCGGGCGCGGTTGTCAAGGCCGGTGACGGGGAACCGAACGGGTTGGATATCACCACAGTCGTTGCCATGAACCCGTTCAGTTGCAGTTCGGAAACGGCCGCCGCTCTCATTCAGCATCACTTTCAGGCAGATGATTCACTGATCAGATAGGTCGCGCCCTTCAGCCATTCGGGGTCAATCTCGACACCCCACCCCGGCGCATCAGGAATCTGCACTTGACCATCATGGATCTCAAGCACCGGCTTGTAAAGGCCAACTTGCCAGGGATAGTAGGTTTCATCCTCAATTGAAAACTCGACGTAGGGACCGGGGCTATCGATGGCGCCCATGAGGTGCAGGGTGAAGAGGGTGACTAGAGAGAGGTTGGCGCTGTGTGGGGTGAACTGGAGGCCTGCCTGGTGCGCCATTCTGGCAACGCGCAACATACGGGTGACGCCGCCCAGGTAGCAGAGGTCAGGCTGGACGATGTCGAAGGTATGAGCGTCGATCATGCGTTGCCAGTGGGTGGTTGAGCAGTCTTGTTCACCGCCGGCGACCTGTATGTTTAACGGCCGTAGCGCCCCGGTCACTTCAGCCGTCCATTCAAATTGCCAATAGGGGCATGGCTCTTCGTAATGGCTGATGCCATAGCTGTCAAGGAAGTGGCCCATTTCAATTGCTTTTTCCGGGCCATAACAGCAGTTGGCATCTACCAACAACGTGACATCATCCCCCATGGCCTGGCGCATGGCGGGGACAATGGCCTCTGTTCGGCCGGGCCATTCATCCTGGTTGTGGCCACACTCTTTGCCGATGCGAAACTTGAATGCCTGAAAGCCGTGTCTATCCCGGAGCGTAACCAGACGTTCAACCTCGTCTGCAGGCGTAATATCACGTCGCATGCTAGAAGCATAGACTGGAAAAGGGCGCGGTATGCCGCCAAGGAGTTCGCAAACGCTTTTGCCCGCCAGCTTGCCACGCAGATCCCATACGGCGGTATCCAACCCCGTTAGGGCCCGCCGCAGGTATGAGCCGGGAAACTTAAACTCAATTTCCAGAATCTCATCCAGGAGCGCTTCCAGTTCTTCGGGGTCGCGTCCCAGGGCATAGGGGGCGATCTGCCGGTGCACAACCTGGGCTGTGATGTCTGCGTGGTAGGTCGAGACCTGCCCCCAGCCTTCTGCTCCGTCATCAGACCTTAAACGTAGGAAGCCGACATATTTATTGGCGAAGGTTTCAATGCTCTTTATTCTCATGATATTTAGATGTGGTGGTTCTTGTTATGGCTGGCTGAAGGTGTAACAATCGGCCATCGTGATTAAAAGACAATCACATTCCGGATACTTTCGCCGCGCTTGACGGCCGCTACCGCCTCATTGATCTCCTCTAACGGGTACCGATTGGTGACAAGTTCATCTAGTTTAAGGCGGCGTTGCTGGTAAAGAGCAACCAATTTGGGTACATCAACGCGCAGTCGAGTAGAACCCATTTTGCTGCCCATGACATGCATGCTGTCGTTGGCGAAATCGGCGGCCTCAATGGCTAGCTTGACGCCGCTGGCAGGCATCCCAACCAGGACAAGTATTCCCGATCGGCGTAACAGCGCCAGACCCTGTTGCATGGCGCGCTTACTACCTGCGGTAACAAAGACATAGTCGACGCCACGGCCGCTGGTTAAGGCCAGCACTTGCTCAACAACATTTCCCTGTGCGACGTTGATGCCGTGAGTAGCGCCGAGGCGTTTGGCCATCTCTAATTTGTCATCTAACAAGTCAATGGCAATCAAAGGCGTTGCGCCCGACAAAGCCGCGCCCTGAATACTGTTCAATCCCACACCCCCGGCGCCGATGATGGCAACGCTGCTACCAACCGGCACTCGGGCAGTGTTGACGACGGCTCCGTAGCCGGTGATGACGCCACAAGCGAGCAGAGAGGCGCTGTCTAAAGGGATATCCTCGGGCACAGGTACAACCTGGGATTCATGAACGACGATCTCTTCGGCAAATGCGCCCGTTCTCAACGCCTGTAGAATGGGTTGGCCGTCTTTGCTATGCAAGGGACCTTCGTGATCGAGCCGAAAGGTCGTTTCGCATAAATGAGGTTCGCCTTTATCGCAATAGAAGCAGCGCCCGCAGGAGCGAATGAGCGTGACAACGACCGGATCGCCCACATTGGCCAGTGTGACGCTGGGACCAACCTCGACGACGATCCCGGCCGCTTCGTGTCCATAGACGGCCGGCAGTGTCCCCCCCCAGGCCCCATCCATATAAAGAATGTCACTATGGCAGATTGCACAGGCGGAGAGTTTGATCCGTACCTCGTTTACTTGAGGGGGATCGATAGAAATCTCTTCTACCAGCAGGGGTTTTCCAAACTCATAACATACGGCTGCTTTCATGGCGCCAGGTCAACTCCGGAAGTTATTTTGCTTGTTATGGTGCGTGTTCTTAATCGTTTACACGTGCACAAGATTGCGGCGGTAAGGTCTTGGTTCAAGAGTATAGGTTCTTCAGCATATTATTCAAGCGTAAGAGTAGACGGCGTAACGGCAACACGGCGTATCGGCGGCGTATCGGCAACCTTGACAGTGTGATCGCATTTATGATAGAATCCAACGAAAGAGAGACCGACCGGTCTGTCTCTGTGCCCCGAGGCTGCGTGCTGGCCATGAAGTTGAAAGATAAAATCGTCCAAGAGTCCATGCGATTGTTTTCCGTCAATGGATATTGCAGCACGTCCATCACCGACATCATGCTCGCCGCCAATACCTCCAAGGGAGGCTTCTACAATCACTTCGCCAGCAAACAGATCCTCTTTAATCACGTTTTGCGCGATGCACAACAGATCTGGCGTGAGAAAACGCTTGCCGGCCTCGACGAAATAGACAGCCCTGTTTTGAAAGTCGTGAAGCTGCTAGAGAATTATCGAGACCGTTATCTAAAAGATGATTTAACTTTTCCCGGGGGATGCATTTTTATCACCTTCTCTGTCGAACTGGATTACCTCCAGCCTCACCTGGCTCATGACGTCAACCAGGGATTCATCGGTTTCAAGGCCATGCTGGCTCGATTCTTGGAAGCCGGTAAAGAACAGGGCGAACTACCAATGGATGTGAAGTCAGGCGACCTGGCCGAGATGATCTTTGCTGGCATGCTTGGTGCATCCGTTATATACGGGTTGGACAAGTCGGAAGAGACACTGGATCGAACCATCGATACCATTATCGAACATCTTGAAAAAATGAGAGTGCCGCAAAGAGACGTGGGACCACCGCAAATTTCTGAACCCAAGGCCACCTGGTCTTGAGCTGGAGAATTGTTCAACGACGCGTTTTGGCCATGATAGATCTGGGAAAACACGATACTGGCTGAACGATACTACAAGCAGCCGCTGATTCCTGGAACGGCAAAATTGGTGGACTCGGTTCCTTATACCAAGTCTCCATAGATAGAAAAGCGGCAGGCCAGAACAACTTGTCGATCGCGCCTGATTCTGGGTCTTCAGTACGACGGCGACTCATGATCCTCGACGGGACACTGGATGAGGATTTGTAATTTGTTGATACACCGCGCTGTGTAGACGTATGTTGCCGGGCCCAAACGATTAATTGCCCTGTGGCTAACTAAATAAGAGTAAGGGAGGTGGTTGGATACAAAGATCTGCTACATAAACCTGTTACACGTGATGACGGGCTCCATGAGATAGGTTAAAAATAGGGAGAAAAACATGAGGCAGAAGAGATTCTTGCTATTTGTATTGATTGTCCTTGCTGGTCTAGTATTCGCTGCTTGCCAGCCAGAGGAAGTCGAAGTTACCCGAATTGTGACCGAAACGGAAACGATAACAGAAGAAGTTGAAGTCACTAGAATTGTCGAAGGTGAAGTCGTCACCGAAGTTCAAGAAGTTGAGGTGACAAGGATCGTTGAGCCGGTACCCGTAGAAGAGGTCATGGACGAGCGCGGGACTCTGCGGTTTACCGACGGCCTGGCTTATGGTGGAAACGAGAACCTGGATCCCGTGGATGCTTCCCGTTTCTGGCCACCCATATCGCTGCTCTATGATCGCCTGACAGAGCCGGCCTATGACAATATGGCTCCTCAGCCATCCTTAGCAGCTTCCTGGGAAAGCAACGATGCTGGCGATGAATGGACATTCCACCTTCGTGACGATGTCTTCTTCCATGACGGCACACAACTCACTTCGGCCGATGTTGCTTACTCCGCCAATCACTGGAAGACCTCTGAAACATCCATCCTTGCTTCTACATTTGAGGTCATTGATAGTATAACGACGCCAGATGATTTCACCATTGTTTTCAACTTGAACTCGCCCGTCGTTGACTTCCCTACGACGGTCATGGATTATCGAGCCCGCGTTATTCCGGAAGATGGTCTCGAAGAAATCCTGGCCACAGGTAGGGGTTCGGGTCCGTTCAAGCTGGAGCGGCTGGATCCGATTGGCACAACCATTCTGGTAGCCAATGATGATTACTGGGATGGTCCTCCAGGGCTTAAGGCAATTGAGGTTTATGGGATCGCCGATGCTGAGGCACAGGCTACGGCGCTCCTGGCCGGTCAGCTTGATTGGCTGGGCGTCACGCTTGAACAAGCACAGCGGTTCGAAGGAAACCCAGACTTTATTATCGATCAGATCCCGGGCGGTGATTGGTCGGGCTTTGTCATGCGAACCGACATTCCGCCATTCGATAATCCGGATCTGCGCGACGCAATGCATCTCGTAGTCGACCGACAGGAGATGGTAGATCTCGCTCTTTCAGGGGCCGGCACTGTTTCTTGTGATTCGGCCGTCATGCCCGGTGACCCGTATGTGTACACCGAATGTGACCCGTTACCAGATATTGAGGCTGCCCAAGCCAAGTTGGCGGAAGCTGGTTATGGCGACGGTTTTGAAGTTGACTTGTACACATCCGATGTCTGCGCCGACTGGACTGCCCTTACCGAAATCTATCAGCAGAGCGCCGCAGAGGCGGGCATCGATGTCAATATTACAACCGTTTCATCAGATGGTTTTTGGACTGATGCCTGGATGGTGCAACCCTTTGTGATGACTTGCTGGAATGCCCGTGGGGCCGATGCGGCTCTCAACGAGATCTATCGATCAGGTGGCGCCTGGAACGAGAGTTTCTGGAACGTCCCGGAATTCGATGCCCTGCTCGATGCGGCTCGCGCCGAGCCGGACTTTGATACGCGTCGCCAACACTACCTGGATGCTCAAAAAATGCTCCATGAAGATGGCGGCACGATCATCCCCTATTACCTAAACCTCATCCGCGTCCAGAAGAGTTGTGTTGATGGGATTCCCCCACTCTCAGACATCTGGATTGATTGGACTGGCATAACGAAAGATGCTAGCTGTGAGTAACAGTTAATCGTCGAATTTTGAGTAGGAGGTGGGGAAACCCACCTCTTACTCTGGATCATTGTGAGTAGATAGTTCCCGATGTAAAACAATCTCTCGAAACTGATGCTGGCTGTGTTTAGAAGAGGCATATTATGATCTTCCTCGTTGGCCGAAGATTCGTACTCGCTATTATCACTCTCTTCATAATCTCCCTCATTGTCTTCCTGGGTGTTGAAGCACTACCAGGGGATGCGGCAACTGCCTATCTTGGCCAGTCGGCAACCCCCGAAAGCCTGGATGCCTTACGCGAGGAATTTGGTCTTTACGCCCCAATGCACGAGCGATACCTGAAATGGCTAGGCGGTTTCTTACAAGGCGATCTAGGGACATCTATGGTCCGTAGGAATCCGGTTTCGGAAGTCATCGGCAACCAGCTGCGTAATACGGTCGTCCTGGCCCTGGCAGCGGCAATCGTCGGCATTCCCCTGGCCATCTTTCTTGGTGTTATTGCCGGACTCACCCGCGATAAGTGGCCGGATATCTTTGTATCCACCTCGTCGATCGTTGGTATGACCTTGCCCGGCTTTGTAACTGCGACAATCCTGATATATATATTCGCTATTCGTCTGGAATGGTTTCCCGCGATTACGCTGGTTCCCACAGATTCTTCCATTGGCGAGTTATTACCCAATATCGTCCTGCCAATCATAACCCTCACATTTATCATGGTCGCCCATATTTTACGCATGGTTCGTACCAATATGATTGACGTGATGACCAGTGACTATGTTCAAATGGCTCGATTGAAAGGTGTTCCCGAGAGACGGATCGTTTTCCGGCACGCTTTGCCCAATGCCATGCTGCCAACGATTAATGTCGTCGCCATCACCCTGGCCTGGTTGCTCGGTGGTGTTGCGGTGATCGAAACAGTCTTCAACTACCCGGGCATAGGAAAACTGATGGTTAATTCCATCACTGACCGGGACTTTCCAACCATTATGGCGATCGCCGTCGTCCTGGCCATCGTTTATATAACGGTCAACTTAATTGCAGACTTGCTAACCCTTGTTCTCAATCCCCGTTTGCGGACGGCGCGTGGGCACTAGGCAGCGAATATCAACCATAAACGGTCCACAGAAGATGCACGGTAGAAGCTGAGAGCGGAGAAAAATAATGGCAGTCGAAACACCAACAGTAGAGCAATTGACAACAGTCAAGCGGCGCAGCGCCTTGGCGGAGACGTGGGAAAACTTACGCTATTCCAAGGCCGGCATGATCGGATTATCCTTGATCGTCATTCATTTGATTTTAGCCATCACATCTCCCGTAATTGTCCCTCATGACCCGCTGGCTATGAGTGCCCCGGACCGTAATCTAGCTCCCTCACTTGACCATCCCTTCGGTACAGATAAACTCGGCCGCGATGTCTTTTCGCGTTCATTGATGGGCGGACGGGTTGCCATGTTGGTCACCCTCATAGCCATAAGCCTGGCCATTATCTGGGGTGGATTGGTAGGTATCTTGTTAGGTTTTCTCGGTGGTCGCACTGATGAGATTGTCATGCGTATCGTCGATGCCCTTCTATCTATTCCCTGGCTATTGTTGTTACTGCTTATTATTGCCATCCTGGGCACCGATATGCGGGTGCAAACGCTGACCTTTGCTTTCACCTATGGTGTTCTGACGATTCGCGTGGCAAGAGCCGCAACGCATGACTATGTGACGAGTGAATTTGTGCTGGCCGCCCGGGCTAGAGGGGAGAGCAAACGCACCATTGTTACGCGCGAATTGCTGCCTAACGTACGCGATGTGTTATTAGTCGATGGGGCCATGAATTGGTCATGGATGTTAATAGCCTTCGCCTCGCTCTCTTTCCTGGGTTTTGGCGTTACGCCGCCAACCCCGGACTGGGGCTTCATGATTGCTAAAAATCGAGATATCCTGGCCATTCAGCCCTGGGCAGTCTTTGGGCCGGTGATCATGCTGAGCACCCTAATTATCGGAATAAATCTCTTTGCGGACGCCTTCGCCAAAGCGCTTGGATTGGACCGAAGCCATGGGGCCCCTGCATGAGCACTCCCCTGGTCGATATAGACGACTTGACCATCGGTTATCATACAAAGAGGGGGAAATTGGTCCATGTGCTACGCAATCTGTCGCTGTGTATCGAGGCAGGCGATACGCTTGGTTTAGTCGGCGAATCAGGCTGCGGTAAAAGTACCCTGGGCCAGGCCATGATGGGCTTTTTACGCTCTGGCAGCAAACTGTTGGCAGGCAGCGTCCATTTTTCAGACCTGGACATGTTTAACCTGACGTCTCGCCAATTGGAAAACATACGCGGCAATCAGATCGCCCTCATTCCCCAAAATGCGGGAGAGTCCTTAACACCCACCCTGCGCGTCGGCAATCAGATCGTCGAAGCAATAGAGCTACATACGGAACTCTCCGGGAGAGAGGCCGACGAACGGATGATATCGCTTTTGGGCCAAGTGCGTTTGCCCCAACCGGAGGTGATGGCAAAACGCTACCCGCATGAATTGTCGGGGGGACAACAACAACGTGTTGTGGTGGCCATGGCTCTGGCGGCCGAGCCGGAAATGCTCGTGTTGGATGAGCCGACGACTGGTCTTGATGTAACGACGCAAGCGCATGTTCTTGACCTATTGCGGGATATTGTCTCAGAGATGGGCACGGCCATGATGTATATCAGTCATGACATGGGCGTGATCGCCCGTGTTAGTGACCGGGTGGCCCTTATGTATGCGGGTGAAATCGTGGAGGATGCCACCGCGGCTGAAATGTTCAGGACACCGGCCCATCCTTACGCGAGGGGCTTGCTAGAATCTATTCCCAGGCTGTCCCTGGCCGGCATTGCCAAATCAATGCCCGGACAACCACCTATCCCCGGCACGTTACCTGGTTGTTCTTTTGCTCCACGTTGCCCCTTTGTCACCAGCATTTGCACCGTCGAGCCGCCGCTGTTGAAAGCCATTCACGAGACATCCCATTTGGTGCGCTGCCACCACTGGGAAGAGGTTTTGGCTACGGATTTCGACGAGGAATTGCGTGAGGTTTTTCACACAATTGAGCGCGTCGCCCAAGATGACACAGCCCTTGAACTCTCGGATGTGAAGATATCTTATTATCGCCCCGGGATAATCAGTCGCTTGCGCTCAACGCCTGACCCGCCGGCGACTGTCAGTGATGTAACGCTAACCGTACGTCGTGGTGAAACGCTGGCCTTAGTGGGAGAAAGCGGCAGTGGTAAAACAACCATTGTCCGGGCCATCGCCGGTCTCTTGCCGGCCAAAGGTGGTCATATTCAGTTCGGGGACTTCGACCTAACGGTGGATGTCGATGATCGGACGATAGAATTAAGCAAACGAATCCAGATGATATTTCAGAATCCCGATGCTTCGCTCAATCCCCGTCATTCCGTGGCCGAAATCATCGATCAGCCACTCAAACGGTACTATCCCAAAATGACACGCGATGAGCGACGGGCAAGGCAAGTCGAATTGCTCAACCGCGTTCGCTTGAACGAAAAGTATCGTCTACGCTACCCAGGACAATTATCGGGTGGCGAGAAACAGCGCGTAGCTATTGCCCGCGCCTTCGCCGCTGATCCCGAGATCGTGCTCTGCGATGAAGTGACTTCCGCTTTGGATGTATCGGTACAAGCGGCCGTACTGGACTTGCTGGCCGATCTGCAACGAGAGCGCAACACAACCTATATCTTCATCACCCATGATCTGGCGGTCGTGCGCGCCTTTGCCGATCGCGTGGCCGTGTTGTATCAGGGCCGCCTGTGCGAGATTGGCACGGTCGATGAAATCTACACACCGCCCTATCATCCGTACACCGAAACGTTGCTGGGCGCGGTACTGGAGCCGGACCCAGACGCAAAGCCGATCTTGCTTGCCAGTGATACGCCTGAAATGGCGCCGCCGGCAACCGGCTGCCCTTTCAAACGACGCTGCCCCCGCCACCTGGGCCAGATCTGCAATGAAGTAACTCCCGATTGGAAGATCCCAAACGACTCGAAGGGACACATGATCCGCTGCCACATCGATGTGGAGGAACTGGCGAGTGAGCAAACAGCCCTTGTTGGATAATCACCTACCTTCCATGTCAATCGACCTATCCGACCCCGGAAAAATTGGTTTCTCTGCGGAGCGATTAGAACGCATCAATAGCCTCACGAGCCGTTACGTGAATAGTGGCAAGCTGGCAGGTATCGTGACGTGCGTGGCCCGCCGCGGCCAGACTGTACACT
The DNA here is from genome assembly GCA_041570195.1 of Promineifilaceae bacterium (SeqCode). Lineage (GTDB taxonomy): Bacteria > Chloroflexota > Anaerolineae > Promineifilales > Promineifilaceae > UBA11865. The sequence continues at coordinate 11,709 of JBFFWQ010000062.1, forward strand.
TTGACAAGGCCGGCTGCCAGGATATCAAGTCAAGATCGCCAATGGAACTGGATACGATTTTTCGCATCTACTCCATGACCAAGCCGGTTACTTGCGCGGCGCTGATGATGCTTTACGAAGAATCACTGTTCAACCTTCGCGATCACGTAAGCAAGTTCATTCCCACTTTCAAGGAAGTGAAGGTGATGACCGAAGGCGGCGTCCTGGTCGAACCGCTGAGGCCGATTACCATCCAGGATTTGATGCGCCATACGGCCGGGCTCAGCTATGGCGGCTACGAAGACTCAAATTCGGCCGTCGACAAGCTCTACGACAAAGCTGATCTGTTCAACCCCGGCCTGACGAATCAAGAGATCACGACTCGCATCGCCGGCCTGCCGCTCATGTTTCACCCGGGTGAAAAGTGGCATTATAGCATGGCAACTGACGTGGCCGGCCATCTGGTGGAGTTACTATCGGGGCAACCATTAGCTGACTTCATGAAGGACAGGATCTTTGATCCCTTAGGAATGGTTGACACGGCTTTCCTCATCGAACCAGAAAAGCTGGGCCGTTTTGCGACGCTGTACGGCAAGATTCCAGACGACGACCTAGGGATTCTCGACGAGCCCGCTACCAGTGAATACTCGCCGCCAATCGTCACCCATGCCGGCGGTCATGGATTGGTATCCACGGCCGCTGACTATCTGCGATTTGCCCAGTGCATCCTCAATAAGGGTCAGCTGGAAGGTGTGCGGCTGCTCGGTCCTAGAACAGTGGCGTTGATGACCTGCAATCATCTACCAGCTGATCTGTTGCCGATCGCCTTTGAAGGCACTGAACCCATGCTGGGAATGGGTTATGGTCTGGGATTTGGCGTCATGCTGGATGTGGCCCAGACTGGTTTCATGGGTTCGGTAGGTGACTACAGCTGGGGCGGTCACGCTGAAACATATTTCTGGATCGATCCGCAAGAAGAGCTGGTTGCTATCTTGATGGCCCAATACATGCCGTCTATGACTTATCCCATCCGCCAGGAATTCAGAACGGCCGTTTATCAGGCGATGATCGATATTGGAACCCAAAGCAATTTACCCAATAATGACCTAAGAAGGAGAACGATATGACACAAGAATGGCAAATTAAGGGTGATTTCCTGTTGAATTGTAACTGCGATGTTTGGTGTCCATGTGTCCTATCGATGGGCAAGGCCGATCCGACCTACACAAGATGCCTATCCTGGTGGGCCATTCACTGCGAAGAGGGCCATTACGGCGATGTCGTCCTGGATGGTCTGACAACAGGACTGCTATTGGAGACGCCTGGACCCCTGGCCGAAGGCGGATGGACATTCGCCATTTACCTGGATGAAGACGGCAGCCCGGAGGCGGATGAGGCCCTAGAGAAGATCTTTAGAGGTCATGCAGGCGGCCCCATAAGCTGGTTCTCGATCATGATATCGGACTATCTGGGCAAAAAGAAAGTACCTATCACCTTTGAAGAGTTAGAGACAGGTTGGCACGTGACCGTCCCCAAGATCATCGATGGGAAGGTGGAGCCGATCGTTGGCCGGGATGGAGAAACGCCTGTTACCGCAAACAACACCCATTATTGGATAGCGCCAGACGTGACAGTCTCCAGGGGAACCAAGAGCCGGTACCGTGATTGGGGAAGAAATTGGGATCTATCGGGACAGAGCGCCGAGTACGCCAGGATTGACTGGCAGGGTCCCTAATCGTAAACGGGTCAGAATATTGTAACCATATTCTCTGTGTAAAAGAGGAGGGCTGAATCATGACAGAGACAACGCCAGTTGGTACTCTACCGCCGGTCGGAGAGATTCCAGAAAAGATGTATGCCCAGGTCGTTCGCCAGGATCGCTTTGGCGATCCGCGAAGCGCCTTTCAGGTCGAAGAAATCGAAGTGCCCGAGCTCAAGCCGCATGAGGTGTTGATTGCTGTCATGGCCGCCGGCATCAATTACAATAATGTTTGGGCCGCCCGCGGCATCCCCATCGACGTCATTCGCATTCGCCAGAAGATGGGCGAACCCTATGACTTCCATATCGGCGGCAGCGATGTGTCCGGCATCGTGTATGGGCTAGGTGATGCGGTAGACGACGTGGCCATCGGCGACGAAGTCGTCGTTCACCACGGTTACTGGAATCCCGACGATCCCTGGATCAAAGCCGGCAAGGATCCCATGACGGCGCCTTCGGCCGTTATATGGGGTTACAATACGAACTTCGGCTCTTTTGGCCAGTTCTGTGTCGCCCAATCACACCAGGTTTTGCCCAAGGCGCCCCACCTGACCTGGGAAGCCGCCGCCGCGCCGACATTAGTCGGTACGACCGCCTACCGCATGCTTTTTGGTTGGGATGGCAACGTCTTGAAAGAAGGCGACGTGGTCCTCGTCTGGGGCGGATCGGGCGGACTTGGCGGCCAGGCCATCCAGCTAGCCGCTACGCATGGAGCGAAGGCGGTTGCCGTCGTATCGGCTGACGATCGCGGCGAATACTGCAAGGAATTGGGCGCGGCAGGATACATCAATCGCCGCGACTTTTCCCACTGGGGCGTTCCTCCGCACTGGACCGATGGCCCTGGGCAACGGGAGTGGACCAACGGCTGCCGGAGCTTCGGCAAGGCCATCTGGGACGTGCTCGGCGAGCGCCGTAACCCTGAGATCGTCTTCGAACACCCCGGGGAAGCGACGATACCGACCAGTATCTTTGTCTGCGAGGCCGGCGGCATGGTCGTCATTTGCGCTGGCACGACGGGCTACACGGCCTCGGTCGATCTGCGTTACCACTGGGTTCGCCAAAAACGGCTCCAGGGGTCCCACGGCACCAACGACCCGCAGGCGGCCGCTTACAATCAATTGGTCTGTGACGGCCGGATCGATCCTTGCCTGGGCGAGGTTTACGGCTTCGAGGGCATTGGCCAGGCGCACTATGATATGGAGGAAGGCAAGGTCGTATTGGGCAATCGAGTCGCGTTGGTAGGCGCACCCGAAGCTGGGCTGGGCCGCAAGTAGCTAATTGGACGAAACGAATGACGAATACTGTTGCTTGGACTGTAATCAGGCGGGATCGATTGATCGTATTGACCGGTCTCGCGGCCGTCATACTGGCGGCGATGATCTATACGGTCAATATGGCCGGTCAACTCAATAAACCCATGGACGTCGCCATGATGACCGCGGGCCATTCCGCCATGCCCGGCGTCCATGGGTTCTGGGTGCTTTTTGCCATGTGGACTATCATGCAAGTGGCCATGATGAGCCCCACGACCGTGCCTATGATTCTGATGCACGGCAAGATCGAGCGTCATCGCCAACCGCACAGCTTCCCGTATTTCCGCACAATCCTATTCTTTTTGGGCTACATTTTCTTATGGGTCTTGTTCAGCCTGGTTTTTGCTCTTCTGCAGATGGGATTGTTATCGGCCGAGCTGTTGTCGCCAATGATGGCCACGAATACGCCCTGGTTGACCGGCGGAATCCTCATTGCGGCTGGCTTGTTCCAATTCTCGCATCTGAAACAGGCCTGCCTCAAGCAATGCCGCTCGCCGGTGACATACTTGATGACCGAATGGCGGAACGGCCGTAGCGGGGCCATGCTCATGGGTTTGAAGCATGGCCTTCACTGCGTTGGTTGCTGCTGGATAATCATGGCCCTGCTGTTCGCCGCCGGGGTCATGAATCTATTCTGGATGGCGGCCATCACGGCCTTTGTGTTGATTGAGAAATTAGCGGCCAGAGGCGATCAGTTCGGCCGAGTTGTGGGCGTCGGACTCATTGCCTGGGGCATCCTGGTCATTATCTAACGACTGAACGTTGAGGATAGGTTCGGAAAAGGAATCGAGTCGTCGGCCGGCTGACTAACCTTTCCATTCGGGCGCTCTCTTTTCCACAAAGGCCTTGGCGCCTTCACGGGCGTCACTGCTCTCGAGCATTTTCATGAACGCCGGCCAGGTCTTGGACCGCAACGCCGCACAACTCTCTTCAAACGTGAGCTGCTCGGTCCGGTTAAGCGCTTCCATGATGGCCGCCAGAGAAAGTGGAGCTGCCCTGAGTAGATCCTGCGCCAACGCGCGAGCCCGCTCCATCAGTTGATCCGCGGGGACGACTTCGTTGATCAACCCGAGAGTCGCCAGCTCGCGGGCGTTGAATTGCCGGCCCGTCATGAGTATCTCGAGCGCCTTCTGGCGTGGCAGTAGCTTGGGCAGCATGATCGTGCCGACATCGGGCGCGACGCCGATCCGAACCTCGGGCATCATGAATTGAGCATGCTCGGCCGCGATGATGAAATCTGCGCGCAGGAGCATTTCGAACCCGGCGCCGACCGCCATGCCGTTGACGGCACAGATCACCGGTTTTAGCAAGCCTGGCAACTCCGCGAATCCGCCGAACCCACCCTCTCCGAAGTCTCCGAAATACTCTTCGCCAGCGGCAACAGCCTTCAAATCCCAGCCGGCCGAGAAGAACTTCTGCCCCGCGCCCGTCAAAATCGCGACCCTGAAATCTGGGTTATCGCGAAAATCAGCGAAGATCCGCCCCATTTCCCGGGATGCAGGGGCGTCGAGGGCGTTGGCCTTCGGCCGGTCGAGGATGATCTCGAGAATCTGGCCGTTTCTGTTGATCTTGAGGAAGTCATTCATTCGGATCTTTCCTTTTCCTGGTCCGCTACCCTAGCCGGGTCGCCCGTAGGCTCCGCGTTCAGGATGATCAGGGCATCGGCCGCAACTACCCCCTGGCCCTTGGCCAACAGCATAAGCGGGTTGATGTCGAGCTCGACGATGGCCGAGGGCGCGTCCTCGATCATGCCCGCGACGGCCATGATGACGTCGGCGGCGGCGTCCAGATCGGCCGGCGGCGCCCCCCTGAAACCACTAAAGAGAGAGGCACAATTCAGGTGAACCAGCGCATGCAGAACCCGCTCTCTCGCAGTCGGCAATAGGAGTGAGGCGCTGTCTTTCATCAACTCGACCAGTGTTCCACCACCGCCGACCGCAAGATTCGGGCCGAACTGCTCGTCATAGGCAACCCCGACGATGAGTTCCGCCACGACTCCCTCGATCATGTTCTCGATCAGAAAGGCGTCAGAGAGTTCGGACATTTCCGTCACGGCCGCCAACACTTCGTCTGCGTTGTCAAGGTCGAGTCTGATGCCGCCTATATCGGTCTTGTGCGCAACGCCTAGCGCCTTGACGACTACTGGAAAGCCTAGCGCTTCGGCCGCCGCTGCCGCCTCTTCAGGGAAACGAACGACTTGTCCGGCCGGAACCGGCACGCCGTAACGGGCCAACAGATTCTTAGACTTGGCTTCGTCCAGCATTATGTTGGAACTGTTCTCTTGCCGGCCGGAGTTATCTAGCAACGGTGGACTGGGAGGCTGTTTCCAGGTAGTGCCCACGTCTACCGCGGCCTGGATAGCGGCCAGCCCGTCGTCGATGCCGGCAAGCATTACAACGCCCTCTCTCGTCAATCGCGCTGCCACTGACTCCGAGATCGTGTCTGAGAAGGTGGCAAGCACTGCCGCCTTGGTGCTAGTCTGCCGTGCCGCTCGCACAAAGCCTCTTTCGGCTCCACCCCAACTCGCCTGGTCGCAGAGGTCTTCCCTCGGATAATCGAGCAAACATAGCGCTAAGTCGAATTCCTCTGCCAAAAAGGCGGTGAAGTTCTGTGCCAACTGCTCTTCGTCATTCCAATCGAACATCTGGAAATCGAACGGATTGGCAGCCACCATCCGCTCATGGATCTGTGCCTGAAGACGTTGAGTTACCTTTTCGGACAAGGGAGGCATGGATAGGCCCGGGCCCATGGCGTCAGCGAGAAGCGCGAGATCGCCACCCGAGCTGCTCATGGCCCCGATCCGGCCGCCGTCCAGGGGACCCAGAACATGTAGCATCTTCAGCGCTTCTATGAGTGCTTCCAGCGAATAAACCCGAGCCACGCCAAGTCGCTCGAACAGAGCGCTAATGAGAACGTCGGAACCAGCAAGCGAGGCCGTATGCGATACGACCAGCTTCTTGGCGACCTCAGAGCGACCGGTCTTGATAGCGACGATGGGCTTGCCAAACGCTCTGGCGATGTTGACGGCTTCCTGAAAGGCTTTTGGGTCAGTCAGCGTTTCCACGTAGAGCCCCAGCGCCGTGACCCGATCTTGTTGCGCAAAGGTGCGGATCGCATCATGCAGATCGAATTTCAGTTTATTACCCAGGGAAATCATGTAGGCGATTGGCAGGCCACGCCGCTGCATGGTGAGATTGAATCCCACGTTCGATGACATGGTAATGATTGCCACGCCCTCGTCCACCCGCCGGCCGCCTTGTTGATCGGGCCAGAGCATCGCCCCGTCGAGATAGTTGAGGAGCCCGTAGCAATTTGGCCCAATCAGGGGCATATTTCCCGAGGCCTTCAGAAGCCGCTTTTCGAGCTCGGCCCCTTCCTCGCCGGCCTCGGTGAAGCCGGTAGCATAGCAGATCGCGCCGCCCGCCCCGCGCGTGGCAAGATCTCTGACTATGTCGATAGTGAGGTGGCGATTTACGCCCACATATGCTGCATCGGGGCTTCCCGGTAGTTCTTGGACTGAGCGATAGACCTTGCGCCCCAGGATTTCCGTTTTCTTGGGGTGAACCGGCCAGATCTCGCCCTTGTAGCCCATGCGATCGCTCTGGCGCAGCACCTCTTGCGCCTGCGCGCCGCCAAAAACGGCAATGGAACGCGGTTTCAAAAGTCGCTCAAACGACATGTATTGCCCTCCCGGCGTGAGCTCTGCTATTCTTTTATGAGCCCGCGTAATACTTTTTCACGGTTGTCGACGAAAGGCAATGGAGTGATGGTTGCTTCCACTCTCGTCGGTTTCATGTCAACCACCAATTGTGTTCCCACATCTGCGCACTCGATGCCAACCATGGCCAGCGCGATATTCTTGTCCAAATCTGGTGAATAGACGGCGCTTGTTATCGCGCCAACCGATTGGCCATTATATTCGACTGCCCAGTATTCGGTTTGCTGGGCCAGGGGTTCTGAGTGCATCTCCATTCCTACCAATTTCCGTTTTATCCCGGCGGCCTTGATCTTCTTCAACGCCTCTTTGCCGATGAAGTCTACTTGTTGATCAAGATCAACAAACTTCCCCAAACCAACTTCATAGGGATTAGTGCTTTCGTTCACGTCCTCCCAGTAATTCAGCAAGCCACTCTCGATCCGTTCGATCCATGATGGTGTGGCCGGCTTCATGTCATACGGCCGCCCGGCTTCCATGACGATTTCCCACAGCTTATCGCCATAGCTGCCATCGCGAAGATATAGCTCGTAACCACCCTGCTTGCTCCAGCCCGAACGGGCAAGAATCAGCGGAATGCCTGCCAATTCCGTTTCCTTGAACCAGAAATATCTTAGTTCTCGGACCCAATCTCCAAACAAATCAGCCACGACGTCGAATGATCTGGGTCCCTGCACAGCCAACGGCGATACGTCCGGTTCCTGGATGGTCACTTGCATCTGCATGCCGGTAGCGAGCCCCCTCGCCCAGAGCCAGACATCTCGGTCCGCAATCGAAAGCCAGAAATGATTCTCTCCCAGACGCGAGACGACGGGGTCATTGAGAACCCCGCCATTCTCCGTCGTAAGTGCGATATATTTGCATTGGCCAATTTCAAACTGGGTCAGGTTTCGAGGAGTTAGGTGCTGGAGAAATGTGAATGCATCTGGACCCGTAATTTCAACCTGTCGTTGGCAGCCCACATCCCATATGGTGACACCCTTCTTGATGTGCCAGTAATCACTCACCAGGTCTTCGTACACCAGCGGCAGGTACATATTGTTGTAAGTCGTATAGGCCCTGCACCCGTAACGCTCGGTGGCCGCATAATAGGGGGATTTCCGGATGCGAAAGCTAATTAACCTTGGCTTCTTGCTTTGTTTCTGAGTATTTGCCGGCTTGTCCATCATGGTCTCCTCAAATGATTGGCAGTTGGCGTGGGGTTGCTGCAAATGGCACGAGTGATGAAAGTGCCCATCTATGGGGCCATTGAATATGATGTGTCCAACTGACTTTTTTGACCGTCGCTATCGATATGTGTATTGGCGATTAGCGGCGTTACAGGCACACCTATATTATAGTTGATAATTGACGTTTTTGGTGCTTCTGGCAAGAGGGAATATGGGCGACCTGGGGATAACCTGGTCTGAGTATGAAGAGGCTTTCAGCGGCTCTCGACGGACGGCTTCTACCTGTTGTGAGCCGGGATTTGTAATGCTTGACGAAATAGGAAACAATCGGGCCCAATCTGACGGAACCGGAAATCGCGCTTTGAGGATCAGCCTGTGTGTAGAAACATCAAAACCCTATCCAATTTCGAGCCGCCTGCAACTGACGACGAGATTCGGGCGGCGTCCTTACAGTTCATACGAAAGGTTAGCGGCTTCAGCAAGCCGTCCAAAGCGAACGAAGCCGCCTTCCTTGCTGCAGTTGAGCAGGTGGCAGTGGTTACCCGGGACCTGATCAATTCGCTTGAGACGAGCGCGCCACCGAAGAACCGCGAAAAGGAGGCAGCCAAAGCCCGGGCACGATCAGCTCAGAGGTTTTCTAAGGAAACAGAGTCGTGATCCTGACGAAACAGGCAGGGAAATTAGCGCGATATACGAGCGTTGAATCATTGGCGCGGGTCGATACGCGGAGTCTGCTAGAAGCCGCGATCTGGCGGCAGGGTTGCAAGATCTGCGGCGGATTTACTACGCTGTCGATTCCAAGATCTCGCGTAGCTTCACCACATCGGCCTGGTTCCGGCGCCGTCCCATCCGAGCGAATAGCGATCCCAGGAGCTTATAGACGCCGGCCGGTTCAATGTCTGCCAGCAGCGTAAATCGCGTGCCGCCGTCGACTGGCTCGAGTTGATAGCCGCCGCGGCCCAAAAACGGACCGTTCAATAATTCCCATTCTATGCGTTCGCCAGGGATGTAGGTATCCACCCGCCATTCGACTTCCAGATCGCCGGCGCTTGAATATCCGATTGTGCCAACACCCAGCGATTCACCTGGATCTAGCCGCGAGCCATCGATGCCGGTGCGCCAGTGAACATCGTTGGAAACATCGTTCACATAGGCGAATACAGTTTCGACGGGTCGGCCGATTACCGTCGTGCCATTCATCTCCATCGGATACCTTCTCGGGCTATGAGGCCAGGCGAATTCTTACCGTTGGTTCGTCAAGTAACCTGCCAATGATAGCCGTGAAGATTTGATCTCCAAAATCTATTTTTTTGGCCAATACCTGGAAGCCGTTCTATGTTTCCAGGTATTGGCAACAAAGCAGGCCATTGCCCAGCGGGCAGGCCAACTGCGCTAGTTACTCGCGGAAGAAGAGGGCCCTGAGAAGGGTTATCACGCCGATACCGATCAGGACAAAGGCGGCGATGACCACCCCATTCACATCAGTCCTGCGGACGATCTCGACTACAATGGCGATTCCACAGAAAAAGGCCAGGGTGCTGATGCCTTGCCACGTTTTACCGCGGAAGATCAGCGCCGCCCCGCTGGAAAGCCCGATGACGACCATAATGCCCGGCCACCACCATCCGGTCGCCATCAAGACACCCAGGCCGATAAGGAAGATCCCGCTGGAAAGAGCGGCGCTGGCCGTCCTTTGTTTCTCCTTTTCCACGTCTTTTGGATGTGTTTCAGTTGTCATTTCTCTTCGCTCCTAACGATAACGGTGGTAGCGCATAAGCCCTTGGCCCCACTGCTACCCAGCGGGTGCAGGGTACGCCAATTACTTCTCGCCCAGGTTATTGAGCTGTCCGGAACCGCTTCCAGAGGTATTGATCGATGGCCGGCCGTAGTAGTTAACGGTGCCGCTGCCACTGATGTTGGAATCAAGCGATTCAGTGGCCCAGACGGTAGCGTTCCCAGACCCGCTAATGCGTACCTCGACCGATTCGCTGGCTAGATCTCCGGCGTGATATTTACCCGAGCCGCTGACGGTGACGTCTTGCGTCCTTGCTTCGCCGGCTAGGTCGACGTCACCCGATCCGCTGATCCTGGTTTCAACAGAATTGGCTGTTAAGTCGCTTATCTGGACATCCCCAGAGCCGCTCACGGTCACTTTGAATCGGTCCGTATCCACACTGTCTGATTCAAAATCGCCGGAGCCCGAGATGCTCAATTCTGAGAGGTCGTCAACGCCCACGGTGAAGATGAGCCTGGTGGGGTCAATCAAATTAAACCCCTCCTCGAAGCCAAGATGCAGCGTCGCACCCCGCACTTCTGACTTGACGTGCTCCATGACGTTGTCGTCGGTTTCAACGGTAAGGGACTCTGTATCGCCTTGGGTGACGATCACCTCGCCCGATCCGCTCAAGTTGATGCCGTCAAAATCGCTAACTTCTCTCGTCTCGGTGATCAGATCGCCGGATCCATTGACGATATTGGCATTGCAAGCGGTGGTCACTATAACCGCCGCCAGCATAATCACAACTAGTAGCAATCCTCTCTTACGCATGTTCTATCCTCCAATCTTATATGGCGAAGATGCGCGTTCATCGCCGCCAGCACATAATGAAATTAGCCAATAAGAGCAACGACGAGTAGGGTGACGCAACTACCCAGACCGTCGCCGGATCAATCAACTGGTGCGCAACTTCGCCTCAGGACTTCTGTCTGTTGTACTTGATGGTCTTGCGGTACTCTTGGCGCCAAGAATAAATCGCGTTACGCGCCAACGTCTCGCAACTTCGTACAAGGCCAGGGTGATGATCAGCGATATCACGAGAATGGCTAGAAACCTTGGCAGAATCCCCGTTTGCCACTGCACAATATAGTAGGCGATGACAATAATGATGGTTTGGTGCAAGACGAAGACCGGAAAGGCGGCTGGGCTAGCATAGGCCAGGAATCTGCCCGTGGAGCTCAGAAACTTTCGTGCCAGCCACAGGAGCAATAGCACCCAGGTCCAGGTATTCAATCGCAGAAGGATGCTGCCCAAGAGGTAGTACAGGGTCATCTCGCTCGTCCTGAATACGAGATTGGGTCTATTGCCCATTACAACATCAACGACGCCTGCAGGGCCGGCGAAGAACAACAGGAACAACCCCGCCGACGTGATGATAGCCAGGATCAAGATCGCCAGCCAGCTGCCGTCAATTCCTCGTTCGAATCGCTCATCCGAGAATAAGATGAATCCGAAAACGAATATGAGGAACAATTGCACGTGGAACATCCAGTCGTTGATAGGGTTATGGCTCTCCGGAAAACGCCAGCCAAGCGCCAACTGACCAAGGATCAACGGTACGGCAAAGAGCAGGATCGCCCCTCGCCGCTCGGAGAATGCCGCCAATCCGGATAACCATCGCCGGCCGGTCTTACTACGCAGGAAGGCAAACAAGGGCAGCGCCAGCAGGGCATAGAACAGTAAGTAAAAAAGAAACCAAAACTGGCCGGCCGATATGTTGCCCTCCGGGTAAGGACCGCCATCCAAGGCATGCGGCAAGTATTCAATGAACGATCCGCTAAACTGCAGTCGCTGGAGTCGTTCCATGTAAACCTGAGGAGGAATGAGGATGATCATTGCGAAGATAAGCGGCAGCAAGATGCGCGTGAATCGCTCACCCGCATATTGTTTGTAACTGCGCTTTCTCAAGGCGAAACAGGTGCCGGCTCCGGCTAGCAGCATGAAGAGTGGCAAGGGCCAGCTGTAACCAACCGCGCTCATCCAACCCAGGAGATCGCTTTTTGGGTAACCGCGGATATGCCACTCAAACCAGGGGTGGAAAGGGGCGGCGGCGTGGTAGATGAAAATGAGAGCGATGGCCAACACCCGCAACCAATCCTGATCGTGTCTTCTAAATGACTTCTTACTGAGAGCCAGATTCTCGTTCATAAAGGCTCCTTGCAGTTTCTAATGTGCCATTGCGGCGAAGAGCTAACGGATCGCTGCCTAAACTCTGCCAACAACTATCTTCGCCCACTAGGGCAACCAATCCTGTGTTGTCCATCCGGCGTGGCGTCGCGCGCTGTCTCAGGCAAGGGCCGTCCTGGTCTCTTCCGCTTTTTGTCCCCTAATCCTCATCCCGAAGAGCCTGCGCATCGGCCTAAACGGCCGGATCAGTAGCTCGATTAATCCAAGCAGAATCAAGAGCGAGCCGACGCCAATGGCCAGTAATTTCACCAGAATGCCTGCATCCCACTGGACCACGAAATAGGCAACCACGATGATCACCGGCTGATGCAGCAGGTAAAAGGGCATGATGGTTTCGTTGCCGTAAACGAGCAGTCTATTGGAGAAATTCAGGTACTTCATGGCCACGTAGAGAACGAGGAGCGCCCAACCCCAACTGATGGCCACGAAGAAGAGATTGCCCACGAAAGAACCGGGAAAGACAAACTTCATGCCCCAATCGAGAACGGCCTCTTCGCCAAACGCCACGGAAAGCACAAAATAGGCCGCCAGACCCACGATGCCACTGGCAAATAACAGCCAACGATCTCTTCGAACTGCGTTAACGAACCTATCGTCAGAGTAAATGATGTAACCCATGACGAAAAAGAAAAAGAAGTAGATAAGGTCCACCCAACCATGTTCTTCGCTCTCGGCCAGTAGAAGCGCTAGCGCTCGGATGAGAGCCAAGGGAAGGATGAACAGTAGTATTGCACCTCGCTTCTCCACCAACCGGCCTAGCCAAGCGGTGAACGAAGCCCCGACGCTTCTCTTAAGCCAGTTGAAGATGGGTAGCGCCAGAAGAGAAAAGGCGAACAAGAAGCCCAGGAACCAGAGATGAAGCCCCCAACGGCCGAATATCGCCGGCGTAAACCAATTAGCCGATCCGTACTCCGATATCATCTCCGGGATGAAGCTGAAGAAAGAGCCTTGGAAGGTCTCTTGATGCAGCGCCTCGAGATACCGTTGAAACGGCGACAGTAAGATGGAACCGATGATCAGTGGCAGGAGCAGCCGGTTAACCCGCTCGGTGACGTACTGCCGGTTGCTTCGGCGGCGTAGGGCGAACCAACTTCCGGCGCCGGAAACCAGATAGAACAACGGTATCCCCCAGGGGTTAATGGTCATCAGAATAGCCATGACCGCGTCGGTCTTTTCTGCGTTGTTGATATGCCAGGCTATCATCGGATCAAATGGTTTCAGGACGTGATACAGGAAGACGCCGAACAACAGTATCACCCGCAACCAGTCGAGGTAGTGCAGTCGGCCGGCCTTGCTGCTGGCCGAAACCGGCTTCTTCATCGATTCGGCAATCCCCATGGTGCTGCTTGTCACGATCATTCTCCTTGTTTTAAGCTTCCATCTGTTGATTCGTTTCGCTGATTTTCTTCCTACCCCGCTCTGGCAGCGGGTACAGCTGCTCTCTCTTTTCTCAGGGGCTTCATACCAAACAAGAACCGGGTCAGTTGGGTTCGCCTGACCAGCACATCATAGAGTCCTAGAGTAGCCACCAATGTGGCCAAGGCGATTACGAGATATTTCAGTGGCCAGTCTAGTCCCCACGTCACCACAAAGAATCCGATGGCCACGATGATTGTCTGGTGCAGAACGTATATGGGTAATTGTGCTTCGCTGGCATAGCGCATGATCCGGTCCATCAAAGAAGGCTGGCTGGACGGCTCGAACACCTGGGACGATGCGCCGTCAAACGTGTCCCCGGCGGGCGCCGATGGTGCACCCGCCGGCTCGCGACGGCGAAGTGGGTGCGTTAAACGACCGGCCAATCCAAGGATGGCGACTATCCACAACCAACCACTTAAGGAATACACGAATCTAAAGGATAGGCTGGTGAGATCGTTATCCTCGAAGGGATCGGCGCCGGCCGACTCGGAAGCGATGATGTATAGCGTTAGACCAGATAAGAAGGTAAGCAGGCCCAGTATGGTCGCTGACTTCCAATTCCTCTGAAAAGTATGGCCAAATCGCCTATCGGCCGCGATCACGAAACCATAGAGGATGAAAAGAAGGTAGGAATAGCGATTCCAAGCCGCAAGCCTCACTTCACCGCCGAGCAGCACCTGGATGAGCATCAGGGGAGTGGCCAGTAAAAAAATGGCCCACGGCCGCGCCAGGAAGTCTGCGCCTCGCGTGAGCGCGCGGTTTCCGGCCGGCCGGCGCAGGTATAGGAAGACAGGCAGCAAGACCAACGAAAAGGCGAACAAACAAATCAGGAACCATAGTTGGCCCGGCTCAAAGAGCCCTCTTTCTGGCGTCGCGACAACGATGAAAGGGAATTCGGTCAGCCTAATCTCGACGTCAAAGAAACTGGCCAGAAAATCCCAATAAGACTCAGAGTAGGCCGGGTCGCCCGATAAGCGGATGTAGACCTGAGGCGGGATGAGGACCAGGATGCCAAATACGAGCGGGATCAGGAGCCGTCTGATCCGCTCCATCGCGAACTGGCCGGCGGTCCGCTTTCGCAACGAATACCAGACGGCCATCCCGGCCATCAGGAACATGAGGGGCATGGCCCAGGTCACGGCGAAGGCCAGGACGGCTGTCACCAAGTCACTGGTAGGCTCGTTCTTCACGTAGAAGTCACCGGTATCAAATATCCGGGCGCTGTGGAAGAAAATGAGGCCCAAGACTACCAGGCCGCCCATGGCATCCAAATCGCGTCTTCTCTTGGGCTGAATAGTGTCCTGGACGTTCTTCACCATGTGTAAGCTCCTCTCCGCGCGTTCAGGCAGCGCTCTTTCCCGGCCGCTGGGCAGATAATTCTGGCGACTTTCGCTTGAGCGCCCGCATACCAAAGAGAAAACGGGTCACATTGGCGCGTCGGACCAAAAGGTCGTACAGAATGATAGTTCCGAGATAGGCGGCCACGGCGATCACCAGATATTTAGCCGCTACGCCAGCCGCCCACTGCACTGCAAAAAAGGCGATGAAGACGATGACAGTCTGATGCAGGATGTAAAACGGGTAAGATCCCTCGCCAAAATAGCCTAGGAACAGGCGCGAGCTTCTGCTCTTTGGGGGCGAGCAAAGATATTTCTTCCCATAACCGAGAAGGGCGACAATCAGCAGCCAGGACATGATACATCTCCGGAAGGTGGTTTCCATCCATCCGGGAATGTTGTACGTCGCTCCCAGGTTGCGATCTACCCAGATCGCGAAGAATACAAGAGCAAGCAGTCCAAACACCAGGGCAATTCCTTTGTGGCGATCGATGGCTTCCTCAAAACGAGGGTCGGTCAGGATGAAGTAGCCGTAGATGAAGAATATGAAGAAGTAGAGCGGGTTAGGGTAAATATCGATGAGCCGCTCAGCTGCGATAATTGGGATTACGAGCAACAGAATCACGCCCGGCCAGGAGCAAACAGCGGCCACGAAATCAATCACTCTCTTTCCCCACTCTCGCTTGAGAACCAGGAATATGGGAAGGGCAACCAGAGCAATAATCAGGAGGAACAGCACGAACCACATGTGGGCTACTGTAAAGCCGCCCGTTGAATACCCACCGATGTCTTCTCCATGGACAGTAAAGAAATCGGGGTACCATTTGAGGAATGAACCTGTGTAAGCCGTATGATGTCGAAGCCCCAGGTAGGATTGCGGGGGCACGATTACCAGCAAAGCGAAGACAAAAGGGATCAGGAGCCGTTTGATCCGCTCCCAGGCATATTGACGGCCAGTCCGGCGGCGCAGAGCGAACCAGGTTGCCGATCCCGCCAACAGGAAAAGCAACTGCATGCCAACGCCATCACCAAGATACAGAAACCAGTTCAATGCAGCGCTCAACTGATCATTCTTTACATACCAGTCATCCCAGATGTCGAAGACCCGGTAGGTATGGTATGGCACTAGCAATCCCACCACGGCCAAAACACGTAGCCAGTCAATGTCCCAGCGGCGCTTTGGCATGGCATCCTGGATTATTGATTCTCCCTGGGCGCCCGCTCTAGTGACCATGCCCTTCTCCTTCTGTATGGCGGAAACTTGAGGCGCCGACTTCGCGGATAGCTGCAAGCAGGCGCTTGGTAGGGGCTTCTTTTTCGATGAAAGCATCTGAGCCGGCTTTGGCTGCCTGCTCTCGAACTTCGTCGCTACCATGAATCGTCAGGATCACGATTCCCATCTCCGGCTGCTGCTCCTTAATGCGTCGCGTAGCTTCCAGGCCGCCAAGCACAGGCATCTCTAGATCCATGAGCACAACTTCAGGTTTGAGCGATTCGGCCGCACGAACTGCCTCCATGCCATCACAAGCTTCTCCCACTACTTCGAAGCCCTCCGATAACTGAAGAATGGTGCGAAGGCCCTGCCTAACTGGCTCCATATCGTCGACGATCAAGATCCTGATCTTCCGCGATGAATTGGCGGGCATCCTGCTCTCCTATGTTTGCCCTGTTCGAAACGCTCCTTTCAGTTTAAGGGATCAGGTCACGAAACACATCGAGCAAAGGGCGTGTCCGGGGCCAATAAAAAAGACCGATCTCGAAGATCGGTCTTTAGGAGGAGGTGATACGTCGGAGGGCGTACGACCGAAGTTGTAAGGGCCGGCGTCATAGCGAATAACTTCGCGACGGATAATTCCTTTAACTTATTCGTCTGGCGCTAAGCCGTGCTTATAGGCGTAAATGGCGGCTTGGGTGCGGTCGGATAGGTGAAGTTTGCCGAGGATATTGCCGACATGGGTCTTGACCGTCTTCTCGCTTATAGACAGCGACGCGGCTATCTCGCGATTGCTTTCTCCCAGCGCGATGAGCGACAGGACTTCCAATTCTCGCGGAGTGAGGTCGCCGTGGGCGGACTTTTTATCCGTTTGCGGGGCGGCGACCCGATGAATCAGCTTTTTCGTGATGTCTGGATGTAGCTGAACTTCCCCGTGGTGCACCGCCTGTATAGCCTGGTGCAACTCGGCCGGATCGACGTCTTTCAATAGATAGCCAGTCGCGCCAGCCTCGATGGCCGGAAACACCAGTTCATCTTCGGCAAAACTGGTCAACACGATAACTCTGGTGTTCGAACTGGCGGCCAAGGCTCGGCGGGTAGCTTCAACGCCATTCATCTCTGGCATCACCAGGTCCATCAGCACGATATCAGGCCGGTGCTGGCGTACTTGATCCACAGCTTCGATGCCATTTTGTGCTTCGCCGACGATATCGATGTCGTCAAGCAACTCCAGATATGTGCGCAAACCCTGGCGCACGACGCCATGATCGTCGGCTATCAACACGCTAATCTTATCCATCATTCTCGTCCACATTAGTCGAAGTCACTTCAACCGTCACTCGCGTACCTTGGCCTGGCTGGGAGTCAATGGACAATAGGCCACCCAGCGCGTCTACCCGTTCCTGTAAGCCGACGAGCCCCATATGATCCTCGGCCGCAGATAGGGCGTGCGGTTCAAAACCTATCCCCTGATCCTTGACCTGCAAGAACACGTGATCGCCATCGAAACGTAGCGTCAGGCAAGCCTTGTCTGTATGGGCGTGCTTGACGACGTTGTTGAGCGCTTCCTGGCTGATCCGAAATAAGCGCTGAGCCTCCAACTCGGACACGTGTGGCTCCCCGCTCACCTGCAAATCGACCGTCAAACCGAATTGTCTTTCCAATGTGATAATATGATGACGTAGTGCCGGTATGAGACCCAGTTCAGTCACCGCCGTCGGCCGCAGTTCAAAAATCATAGAGCGCATTTCAGCCAAGGCTGATTTGGCCAGCGCCTGCAGCTTATCCAGTTCTGGCCGAACTCTTTCCGGATTACGGTCCATGAGCATATTCGCAGCCTCGGCCGTCAGCCGCATGCTGAAGATCGTCTGGGTAACCGAGTCGTGCAGATTTCTGGCTAGTCGGTTTCTCTCCTGTAAGACGGCCAATTCCTCCGCCTGTGCGGTGTAGGATAGTAGTTGCCGGTGTGCGGATTGCAGTTCGGCCTGTTGCCTCTGGCTTGCCTCTCGGGCCGCTACCGCTTCCTGGCGCGCCGCCTCGGCTTCGCCCAGAAGATTGGTGAATGCGGCGATAAGGAAGAAAGCAACCGCGTTTGTGATTGCTATTGGCAAACCGGCCTCAACGCCCAATCCCAGGAGCATCAATAGGGCCATTATCACCGTGAAGGCGCCGGTGATTAGATAGCCGGCTCGACTGGGATAATTGTTCATGACCTGCACAAGTAGCGGGAAGAACAGTCCCGCCCAAAAATCTACAGTTGGAATAGTGAATGAGATTGCGCTGATAATGGCAACTTGCAGTATCAGATAGAGATAGCTTAGCCGCCGATGCTGTCGAATAAGGAATGGCTCGGCAATCAGCAGCACCATGTAAAATGCCAGCAGCGGGACAATCGACCTCAGATCGTCGCCGCTAAAGGTGAGCACATAACGAAGCGCGACGCCAAGCGCAAACAGGTAGGCCGCTACGTAGGTGATTATTCGTACTCGACGAGCCATCTCTTAAGCCTTCGCCCTAGCGTTTTCCCGTGCCGCCTAGGTGCGGCGACCAGAACCAGCACGGCCAGATGACCGGATGTGACCGCAGCGTTTCGATAGACGCTCATTCGACAGCAGCGTCACAGACACAAAGACATTATATGCGATAATTGACGATTTCGGTGCCTCTGGCAACAGGTAGTCACATTAGATCGGCTTGCTTGAGCGTAAAGATATCTGCAGTCAATATTGAAGGACGGCAGTCAGCCCCTTCTAGCTCCGGGCCAGGATTGCATTGTACAGCTCGGCCGTGGCCGCCGCCGGTTCAACACCCAGTTCAGCCTGCAGACGTTCAATACAGCGTTGGTAGACGCGCCGGACCTCAACCTGGTTACCCAGTTGATCATAGGCGACCATCATCAGCCGGTAGGCGTTCTCCCAACAGTCGTCCCGGGCCAGAATGAGATGACACGCTTCGATGGCCTCCTGCCAGGCTTCCTGATCGAGATGCATTTGGCCCACCCGCTCGGCCGTCCGCAAATACAGTGTGAGCAGTCGCTCCCGCTCCTCGCTGCTCCACTCTTCATAGGGAAACTCCCCCAAATACTCACCCTGGTAGAGGCCAAGTGCCTGACGGTACTTTCGCAGCGCTACCTCAGGATCCTCGGCCAGCGATTCATCGCCAGCGCCGATCAGTTCCTCGAATCGCTGCGCGTCCAGTCCAAGGTCAGCTTCCGGCCGCAGGCCATAGAGAGTACCATCACGCTCGATGAAGGCCGACGGTGTTTTGCGGCCGCGTCCTGGCTCCAGCACACTATACAGGGCGCTCATGGCGATCTTGAAGTCCCGCTGCGCCTCGTCGGGGCCGAGTTCGGGCCATAGCATCTCGACGATCTGGTCTCGCTCCAGCTTGCCGCCTCGAGCTGTTAGCATGAGCTGAAATAGTTGTCTAGCCTTCTTTCGGCGCCACTCATCGGCCGCGATCTCCTGTGAGCCACGCCACACTTGGAAAGGACCAAGGGTCCGTACTTCCAGCCGATAGCCTGGATGATACTCGAGTTCGACCAAACCCAACTGGCTCAACAATGTCCTAGCGTAAGAACTTTGACCTTGTTGCCGAGCGAATAGCAGGATCGGCACCAGCGAGCGCGGCTCTGGCGGGCCAAGCAATGTCTTAGGCCCGAAAAGGAAATCGTAATTGCCTTCCCGGACTAACCTCAGCAGGTCGACAACATCGTGTTCCAGGCGCGTCTTGTCTTCTGTCTGGTGCCAGACCAGGCACAACCACATGCGGGCCAGGGCCTGGCCGTGCGTGTCGGTACATTCACGGAAGGCATCTCCGGCCTGGCTCAACCAGTTGACCGCATCGGAGAAACGGCCGGCCAGTGCATAGCCGGCGCCTAGCGAGATACGTATGCAGGCCTCGACCCATTCATCGCCCACCGCCTGGGCCATGCCTATCCCTTGCTCGGCCACCCGGCGCGCCTCTACCAGGTCGCCCTGAAAGCCGTGGGCCTGGCACAGGCCCCAAAACGCCTCGATTTGAAGCCTGGACACGTCTAGCTGTTCGCTCAAGTCGATTGCCTCCTGGAAGTGCTGGGCTGCTTGTTGGTACCCGCCAGCATCTTTACGCAGCAACCAGGCGTGACCCTGGCGCATATGGCCCACCGCCGTGATAAATTGTGATTTGAGCTGCTGTCCACGCCCAGTCCCTTCGACGGCTGCTTGATAGGCCCCTTCTTGTTCGCCTTGAAACGCCAGGACCAGCGACAGCAGCAACAGCGTTTCCCGGTGCGCTCGCGGCCGCAATACCGGCTCGCGCCGTTCCGCCTCCACCCGTTCTTCCAGCAGCGCCCGCGCCTGGTCCAATCGGCCGGTGCGAAGTAATAGGCGTACAGACAACTCCGCTGCCGCCGGACCCTCTTCGCGCAGCGCCCGCGCCTGTAGTTGATATTGTTCGGCCTCGTCCGACCGGCCGCGATTGACGAGATTCTCGGCCAATAGTTCCAGTAGCCGTGCCCGGCTCTCTCGGTCTTCCTGGCCGTCCGAAAGACGCAATGCCTCTTGCAGTAGACTCTCCGCCTGGCTGGCGTCGACCGTGTCCAGGTAGACCCGCGCCTGGCCGCGCAGCGCCTGGCCAACGCCACGGGAGTCCCCCATCGCCCGGCTCCCTTCTTCAGCTTGCCGGTACCAGCCCAATGCTTCCTCGAAGTGACTGTGAAGCCGGGCGATATCGCCCAAATAAGCCATCAACGCCGGATGCCCTTCCAGAACCTCTGGCGGCAAGGCGCCGATCCAGCCTGACAAGGTGTCCAACCGGCCGCTGCGCACCATGTCTCGCCCCAGGCCAACCAGGACCTGGGCCGCCTCCAGGAACTCTCCGGCTGCCAACCAATGGTGCAACGCCTCTTCGTCGTCGCCGAGATGAGTGTAGCAGGCCGCCGCTCTTCGATGCGCCGCCTGGATCTCAGCGGCCGGCGACTGGTGCGCCAGAAAATCGCGAAACACGTGGTGGTAGCGCACATGGCCATCGCCTAAATCGACGACAAAGAGCTCGTTTTCTATGAGATAGCGCAAGATCTGGTCGCTATCGCCGGCCGAACGCAGGCAGTTGCAGATGGCCGCTGTCATCTCGCGCAGAATGGCCGTCAGCTGCAGGAACTCCTGGATATCTTCCGGCTGCCGGACCAGGATCTCCTGGGTCAGGTAGGCAAACAGATCGCCGGCCGAACCTGACAATTGGCCTAAGGCCTGGCTCAGTGTCCCCTTTTCACTCTGCAGCCGCTGCCAGACCAACTGCAGGGCGATGGCCCAGCCCTCGCTGCGGGTGACCAGCAACGAAACCTGGTCGGCCGTGAGCGAAAAACCATACCGTTCGCCGAAAAGGGCGCGGATTTCCCCGGCCGTGAAGGCCAGTTCATTTTGCCCAATCTCCAGCACCTGGCCCCTCACGCGCCAGTTGACCAAGCCTGGCAGTTGCAGAGGATGGCGGCCGGCCAGGATGGGTAATACGTTGGCTGGCGCCCGGCCGATGAAACGATCCAGGATGCGGATCGATTCGGTCGCCTGGTTGAGATGATGCGCGTCGTCCAATACCAGGAAGACAGGCTCCGTCACCCGCTGGGCTAGTTCGTTGTTAAGAGCGTCGACCACGGCCGTCCAGGGCGAGGCCCGGTTATCACTCTCCCATCGCTCCAGCAAGGCCAGGGGCGCCTCAGAGATTACGCCCAGGGTTTCGCCGAAACCATAGATGAGATGGAGTAAAAAGACGAGCGGGTCGGCGTCCTCCGCTTCCATGTGGTACCAAACCAGGGGCTGGCCCTGGTCCGCTAGGGCGGACAGGGCCGTCGTCTTGCCATAGCCGGTCCCGGCCTGGACCAGCGCCAGCCGGTAATCGACCGCCTCCAGCAACCGCCTCGTCAGCCGGCCGCGGTGCAGAGTGCGCCGTTGAGGGCGGGGTGGGATCAACTTTGTGCGCCCGACTAAAGCTTCCTGGTACACAGTTCACACATTGCCAAGGATTAGTCCGATCGCTGTCAAGATCTCTGGCGGTTTAGGAAGGCGGCCATGCCCTCTCTGGCTTCAGGGGTCAGGATCTGTTGCACGAAGTATTTCCGTTCTGACTCCAACCGCCCGGCCAGATCTCCTTGACCGCCCACAAGCAGGCGCTTCGTATGCTGAATAGAGCCGCGCTTCTTGGTAGCGAGATCCTGGGCTACCGTGAGCGCCTCCTGTCGAATTCGATCGCTCTCCACGATTTTATCTGCCAGTCCCCAGGCCAGCGCCTGTTCGGCCGAGATACTCTTATTTTGCTGCAAGCTGGCCGCTGTTCGTTTCCGACCAATGATCGCCGGCATCATCGCCGTCCAGCCGCCGTCCGGGCTGAAGCCGACGACGCTATAGTAGGGCGTGAAACTCGCCTCGGGCGCGACGAGTACGATGTCGGAGGCCAGCACCAGGCCGAGCGAGCCACCGGTGACGATGCCATGCACGGCCGCCAGCGTTGGGACCGGCAAATTCAGCAGGGACAATATCACCTGGTTCAGTAAGCCGACGATCTGACGGGCATAGGCTTCGAGCGTATCCAAATGCTTGTAGAAGCCGCTGACGTCGCCTCCGGTTGAGAAGGAACGGCCGTTGGCTTGCAAGATA